>CAYVQF010000109.1:0-1834 GCA_964454015.1 uncultured Myxococcales bacterium | reverse complement strand
TACAAGCGGCTCGAAGAGACGCCGAGAGGGGGGCTGGGGGGGTGAGGCGACGTGAATCGGCGCCTGTCAGTAACCTGCATGATCTGAGTTTCCAGCCCGACTCGGCCGTTCGGGCCAGGTCCCGCTCGACGGGGTCCGGCTTTGGCACCCGACTCGGCGCTTGACACCGACCATCGCCAACATCAGGCCGGGGCAGTCTCAGTTAGCCACCATGCTGCGGCGTTACGCCGCGGTGGACCGCTGAGGTCATCACTACTTCGTCGGATCCCACCTTTCGAACAAGTGGGATCCGCCTCCACAGCGTGGAAGTAGCTGACTGCCCCGGCCCTCTTCTTCACCCGATCGGCTCCATCCCTCCCCGCGCTACCGGAGAAACCCGGCATGCCGAGGTCCTGCTCCAACTGCGCTGTCCTGCTGGTAGCGACCATCGTCCTGATCCGCATGTTCCTCCCCGCCATCAGGGGCGAGGCAGGCGGCTGGACGAAGGCGCTGATCGCGCTGGGGCTCACGGTCGTGATCCTGGCCATCATCTTCCTCCGCGCCCGTCGCCGTGGCGGCATCGACGCCGTGCTGGCGCGGGCCGGCATGCCAATCACCCAGGACGCCATGCGACAGTGGCAGGAGAACTGGGAGCGCGAGCGCGAGGAGCGCCGGATCGAGAAGGAGCGCCGCCGCGAGGCGCGCCGGCTCGGCGACCGCCGGTTCCACTGCCGGGAGCTGCCCGGCGCCGACACCGACCGCAGGCAGACCCCCATCGACGAGGACAAGCTGACCCGCCTCGGCCTGCCGGTCCTGCGCACCGAGCGCGAAGTCGCCGATTGGCTGGGGGTCTCCCTGCCCCGATTGCGCTGGTTCACCTTCCACAGACCCGTCGATGGCACCAGCCACTACGTGCGCTACACCATTCCCAAACGCTCCGGCGGACGTCGCGTCATCCTCGCCCCCAAGCGCGACCTCAAGCGCCTGCAGCGCAAGGTCCTCCGCGACCTTCTCTCCAGGATCCCCAACTGCGACTGCTGCCACGGCTTTGCGCAGCAAAGGTCCATCGCCACCAACGCCGCCCCACACGTGGGCAAGCAGGTCGTGCTCAACCTCGACCTGAAGGACTTCTTCCCCACCGTGACGTACGCTCGGGTGCGGGGCATGTACATGGCCCTGGGCTATCCATTCGCCGTGGCCTCGACGCTGGCGCTGCTCTGCACCGAATGCGAGCGCGAGCCCTTCGACAAGCGCCAAGAGCGCGTGTATGTTAGCGTCGGCCCGCGCTGCCTGATCCAGGGCGCCCCGACAAGCCCGGCTCTCGCCAACATGGTCGCCTTCAGATTGGACAGACGCCTGCAGGGCCTCGCCGCCTCTCACGGTTTCGCCTACACCCGCTACGCCGATGATCTCACCTTCTCCGGCGATGATCCTGAGACGGCCCTGCGCATCATGACCGCCGCCGGGTACATCATCACCGATGAAGGCTTCACCGTGAACCGCGACAAGACCCACCTTTACGGGCGGTCCACGGCCCAGCGCGTCACGGGCCTGGTGGTCAACGACCAGGTCAGCACCCCACGCGAGCTGCGCCGCCGCCTGCGCGCCATCATCCACAATGCCAAGACCACCGGCCTGCAGGCCCAGAACCACCAGGGCCACCGGGACTTCCGCCGCCACCTCGAGGGCCAAATCAGCTTCATCCACGGCGTGGCGCCCGAACAGGCAGAGGCCCTGCGCGAAGCGCTGGCGGCGGTGCCGGAATAGCGACGAGGTCGGCGCCGTCCACCTCTCCCACCGGGCTGGCACGGGCACACACTTGACACCGCGGCCATTGTAGGCTACGGTGGGGGCC
>CAYVQF010000108.1:0-2244 GCA_964454015.1 uncultured Myxococcales bacterium | reverse complement strand
CTAGAGCCCGATCCCAAGAACAGACCGCCGGCGTGCTTGCCCGTGTGGTGGTTGATGAGGGCCGTGTTCTTCAAGAGCAAGGGCGCCGCCTGATGATAGAGCGCCCCCGAACCGTCATCGGGGTTGCCAAAGCGGTTGCCATCGAAGAGGCAGGTGTCGATGGTCGCCGCCGATCCCGGGTAGTAATACGAGAAGAGCCCAGCCCCATGGGTCATGGCGGTGTTGCCGATGAAGGCCGTGCCGCACATGTAGAAGTTGCCCGGCTCATCGTAGTTCATGCCGTCGATGTAGAGGCCCCCGCCATTGCCATACTGGCCGGAGCCGGTGCTCAGGGCGCCGTTGCCGGCGAAGACCGTGCGAATGACCGTGAGGTTGGTGCCGCGGTTGAGGATAGCGCCGCCGTTCGAAGCGCTGTTCTCGACGAAGGTGCAGCCCGAGATCACCGCCTCGCTCAAGCCGCCGGCATAGATCGCGCCGCCGCCGATCTCGCCGGCGCGGCTGGCGCAGTGGTTGTTGATGAAGTGCACGTCGATGGCGTGCAGGGTGCCAAACCAGGGGTGCCGGATGGCAGCGCCAGAGTCCGAGGGGCGGTTGGTGACGGCGGCTTCACCCGCGGCAACGTAACCATCGCGCAAGGTCAAGCGCTGGACCACGAAGCGGGTGTGGTTGTCCAGATCGAAGATGCGCGTCTGCCCCTGACCGCTCAAGGTGATGCGCTCCTCGCCATCGACGATGACGGGATCGGTCTTGGACGAGCGCACTTGGAGCGCCTCCGTCAAAACAATCGTGTGTGGATCCAAACCACAAGCAAAAGTCAGCGTCCCGGAACCGGCGAGGGTGAGGGCAGAGAGCGCCGTGCGCAAGGCTGCCTCGGTACACGACGCGGGGGAGCCGTCGCCCACGGTGTGGATCGGTGCCTGATGGGACACGGGGGCGAGGGCCTCGGGACAGGGGAGGTCATCGGGGATGGGCGGCAGGGGCGCGTCGTGGCCAAAATCGGGGTCGGCATCGGGGTGGCTGGGCGACTTGGCGTCATCGCAAGCTACCAGGAGCAACACCAGCACGCTGAGGACGAGAACGGGGGTCGATGACGCCATGGCTTCCTCCAGATGATTGCGGTCACAGCTTGAAGCATGGCGGGCCCGGCGGGCTGGGTCAAGCGCGGCGGCGCCGTGAGCGGGTCGGTCGGGCCCGGCGAGGTCGCGACGTGCTGGGCGACGGCATCGACCTGGGGCCGAAAATCTGCCACATCTCTGCGGGAGCGAACGCGCGTCCGCCACGGACGCGAAGCTCGGCTCGGCCTTGTACCTGCGCCTCCCTGGCCGGCCTGGGGGCGCCCGCGCAGCAGGCGCAGCGATGTGGGAAGACCTGGACAACGCCCGTGCTTACGACGCCTTTGGCCGTGCCTATGCCTATTATTCGGCGGCTGCACGGGCGCTGCTTCAGGCGTCCGCCCCCAGTGGCGCAGAGCGCATCATCGACTTGGCCTGCGGCACGGGGATCTCCACCGAGGTCATCCAGGCGGCCCTCCCCCAGGCCCAGCTCTGGGGCATCGACGCCGCGCCAGCCATGCTCGAGGTGGCCCGCGCCAAGACCTGGTCAACCACGGTGACCTTTTGCCAGGGCAGCACGCCGGCGGACGCCCAGATCGCTCCGGCGACAGTGGACCTGATCCTGTGCAACTCTGCCATGTGGCTCTTTCCCCTGCGACCCGAGACCTTTGCCGCCCTGGCGCAGGCGCTGGTACCGGGCGGGCGCTTGGCCTTCAACCTCCCGGCCGAGCTCATCGGCGAGGTGGCGCACCTGATGAGCCCGGCCGGGCTGGCCTTCTGGCAAGGGCTGCAGGCGGTGCGCGAGGAGCTGGGGCTGCCGCTGCCGCAGGCCAGCGCCCCCACCGCGGAGCCCCCCTGCCGCGACCTCTCCGCCTGGGGCGATCTGTTGCAGGCCGGGGGCTTCGCGCGGGTTCGCTGCAGCCGCTGGCCCTACCCCATCTCCGCCGGCGAGTACCTGGCCCACTGCCAGATCCCAGCCATCCTGGCGTCTTATCTACCCAAGGTGAGCGCCAAGACGCGCGCGCACGCCTTGGGCCTGTGGTTCCAAAAAATCGATCCACAGGCGCTCATGGAGCGGTGCTGGGTGATGGTCGTCGCCGAGAGAGGCTGAGCCCAGCGCCGGGGCTGACCGAGGTGCTAGGGCTGGAAGGCCGCCTTGACCTCGGCGCAGCAGTTGTCGGCGACACAGGCT
>CAYVQF010000107.1:0-3566 GCA_964454015.1 uncultured Myxococcales bacterium | reverse complement strand
TGCGCTTGTCAATCATCTTACATTGCACACGACCGGACACTTTCGCTTCGATGAGGGCGTGTTTGGTGTCTGACCACCAGTCCTTGTCGGCCGCCTTCCAGCCCTGTTCAACGCGTTACCTCTCGCTTGGCGCCTTCGATGGACTTCGCGGTGTGCTCAGCAGGCCAAAGCAAGGTGCACTGAGGCTCCGTAGGCGGTGAGTGCCTTGGTCGTCGGGCTTCGACGCCGCGGTGGGGTGACGCGTCAGCGCAGGGGCCTGACTTTGGCCGCAAGGGTGCGAATGGCGACCTGTCGTTCTCGATTGGGGAGCTGGTAAGACGCCTGGATTCGCCGCGCGGCGCGCAGGTATTGGCGCTGGTGGTCGCTCGGTGGTGTCTCCTGGATCGCCTTGGCCACCGCATTGAGCCAGTGGAAGCGTTCCATGAGCCATGGTGAGGCGACGGCCTCGTCGACATAGTCGGCGATGGCGTTCTCGGGTCGTGTGTGACGCGAGGCGATGCTCTCCCGCTGAACCTCGAGGCGCTGCACCACGAGATCCTTGGCGCGTCCACGCGCTTCCCAGAGCGCCTCCATGATGGCCCAGGCCTCGCGGTCTTGGGCGACGTTTTTAGTGATGCCCAGGAGATAGCGGACGTCTGCGGTCTCAGGCAGGCTGCCGCATTTCTTCTTGGCTTGGAAGATCGCACCTGCCTCGACCACGGCGTCGAGGGGAAAGCCGGCGATGGCGGTGAGGAATGTCCCCGTGGGGTCGCTGAGGTCGAAGCGCTCGATGGCGTGCTTGATGAGGTCTCGTACCACAGGGTCCTGACGCGCGGCGCGCGTCTTGCGGGCTTGCTTCTGCTGTCTATGGAGCTCGGAGAAGTGCTTGGAAGCGCACTCTATATCCCTTTCATTGGGCAAGTCCTGGAGAAGCTCAGCTCTTGAGAACCCGGCGCGAGCGCGTCGTGGCCGGTGGTTGATGGTGCGTGCCCAGACGGTCAACACGAGGGTGAGGATGGCATCGACGAGTTCTTGAGGCGTCGCGGCATTGATGTTGAGCTTGCCGATGGTTGACTTGAGCAGGCCAAATCCTCCCTCGATGTGGCCCTTGTTTTCGGGCCGGTAGGGCGTGGCGGCCATGAGCGTGGCGGGAGCGACGGCAGCCACCACCTCCGGGGTGTGGTTGCTTGGCTTGTTGTCGAGGAGCACCGCAAGAGGGGCAACGCCGGTGGTGGCGCGGGCGTCATCAAAGGCCGCCACGACAGCAGCGGCATCCTCTGTGGGCCGGATATTGGCCCCGATGAAGGCGCCGGAGTAGGGGTCAACCATCATCTCGAGATTGCGCGTGTAGCAGGTGCGGTTGATGGTGATGCTCAACGCCGTGCCATCCCCCACCCACTGGGCGTTGGGGAAGAAGGTCGCGAAGGCAGCACGCAGAGCGCTCTCTGCAGGGTCGCGGCCGGGGCGTTGGCCCGGCGCACGAAGCCCATAGCGGCGCAGAATGGTGGCGATGGCGGTGCGCCGAAAGGGGAGATGGAGGTCCGCCGCGACGTGGTCGCAGAAGGGAACAAAGCCACCCTCCCAGCGCTTCCACGCATCGATGACCGTCGCGATCTGTCCCTGCGCCGCGGTCAAAGGCGCGTCGTCCTCGCCTTGCTCTGGCTTCAGCTCGCGTAGGCCGCCTCTGAGCCAGTCGTTCAAGGTCGGCAGCGGCAGGGCTATGGCGCGCGCAAGCTCCTCACGCCTGAGCAGTGGGTGGGCTGCTGCGACTTCGATGACAAAGAGGCGAAAGCCTTGGCTGTAGCTGCGCCTGCGCCCAGAACCCGATACGGCTCCTGCGTGCTCGTAGACGTAGTTGAGAACCTGCGTGGCGATCTCCTGCGTGATGGGCCTGGGCGGTGGCTCTGGCGCTCGGACCGGGGAAGCGACCAAGTCCCCAAGACGCTCTTCAAGCCGCGGCATGAGCGCATAAGCCTGGGAGCGCCCCACACCGAGCGCAGTGAGCGCCTCGCTGGCGCTGGGGTGTGGGAGACCAAGACGCTTCATCTCGGCGATCGCCCCGAGCAGAAGTGCACCACGCGCAGGTGAAGGGACGACAATTCGTGCGGAATGGGGTATGGCTGACATGGACGGCTTGTTGGTTCGAGCGTTGGCGGGTTTCGCACATTCCCAATGCTCGCAAAATCACAAGCCGTCACCTTTTTTTGCACTTATGTCACTTAGAAGAGGCGTTGCCCCATCAGCCAGACCTCGGCCTTGCCGTTTGTGCTCACGACCTTGAAGAGGTCGAGGACGCGCTCGCGCAGGTCGAGGGCGTCGTTGGCGTCGGCCGCAACGCCAGCCTCGATGCGCGCCATGACTTCATCGACTCGCCCGTAGAAGCGATCTGCTGGAACCAGCAGCCCGCCCAAGGCGTGGTGCGTGCGTCGATGATTATACCAATGGATATGTGACGATAGGCGTCTCTTCATCTCAGCCACATCGTAGAAACGGTGTTTGTCGAAGAGCTCCTTCTGGATGTTGCCGTTGAAGACCTCGATCTTCCCGTTCCACTCCTTGACCTTGGCCACAATCTGCTCGATGCCCATCTCTTCGAGCAGGCGCGTAAAGCGGCTTATCCCCTTCCAAGTCCAGAAGGCCGAGCCCTTGTCGTGCATCAGCATCTCAGGCCGACCATAGCGTGCGACCGCCTGCTCGAATGTGTCGATGACAAAGTCTGAGCGCTCGGCGTCATCGACGCCATGGCCAACGATGAAGCGCGAATGGTCATCGATGAAGAGCAGGGTGAAGGTCGAGGCGCGGCCGATCCATCTTTGGAGGAAATCGACGTGCCACATATGGTTGGGGCGAACCGCCTCGAAACGGCCCGGGTGTGCGCTGCGGCGGACTTTTGGGGGACGATAGCCCGCGTCCTCCATCACGTGACGCACGCTATGGACCGAAACCTTGATGCCCTTGCGCCGCATCTGGTTGCGTACCTGCGAAGGCCCAAGGCCGGGATGCGCATGCCATTCGGCCAGGATCTCTGCGTCGCGCTGCGTCTCGATGTCCTTGGGGTCAGGGCCGCTGGTGGGAGATTCACCCGTACCCTGAGCTGCCATGCGAACCTTTCTCTGCCATTCGTAAAGGGAATGGCGAGAGATGCAGAGCTTCTTGCTTGCCACGCTGACGCCAACTCGAGCGACCAAGTCCAGCGCCACGGCGCGCTGGGAGGGTGAATAGCTCTTGGCCGTTCTGCGCAAGCGGGGCTTGGTCTCTACTGCAAGGGCGGCGGCGGGACTTGGCTCCAGCTCATCCACGTCATCCACCGGCGCCAGCATTGGCGGCCACTCCCCACCCTGTTGGCGGGCCACGCGGTCCTTGTGGGCCCAGCAAGTGAGCGTGCCAATGGGCATGTTCAGTCGGCAGGCCGCAGCCGCAGGGCCGATTTCCTTGGCCAAGTGGATTGCGTCGCGCTTATCCTGCGCCGTGTAGCGTCGTGTCGCTCGTGTCGCCATGAAAACCTCCTCTGCGAGGGCGGCATGACCCGGACGAAAGTGTCCGGTCTTTCGGCCCCCTCACGGATGGTCAGTTGTGCGACAAGAGCA
>CAYVQF010000106.1:0-4055 GCA_964454015.1 uncultured Myxococcales bacterium | reverse complement strand
CTGCTCCGCATTATGGAGCGAAATGGAGTCTCGTTGCAACTGGACCGGTACAGTGGCGCTTTTCGCCCGTTGACAGCCCTTACTTTCCTCGGTGTATCGTCTGGGTGGCGAGCGGAGTTTATTGTCCGGGTTGTGGGAGCGGGCGCGCATTGTACGCCCTCGTCCATGGCGATATTGGCGTGGCAGTGGGTCATAACCCGCTCCTCATGGTGTTTCTGGCGTGGTTGGTGGGTTGGGGGCTGCGCTACAGCCTCTACCTATGGTTTCCCCAGAGGTTCCTAGCGCCAAGGCCGCGCAAGGCGACGGCATTCTGGCATTGGGGTGTTTTCGTCATCGTCATCTTGTACACGGTGGCGCGCAATCTGCCTTGGGCCCCTTTCAATTTGTTGGCACCGGGTTAGAGTAGGGGGACACCACTGAAAAAGGAGATGGGCGATGTGGCAAGTGAAATGGATGAGCAGCGTGTTGGTGGCGTTTCTGGCCTTGCATGTAGGCAACAATGAGGCGCAGGGCGCGGAATGCCTGGACCCAGGCATCGACTCGGCTACGTTGCTGGAAATGCTGGATAAAGACGCTCAGGTGAGAGGCATGCGTCCCTGGTCCTTGGTGAGCATCGACGCGGCGTGTCTCCAGCCGGATGGTCTCATCGCTTTGAGCCTTGTTTTTGGGTCAAGTGAACGCAGCAGTGGGCTGGGGGTGCAGTACACGCATCGCTTGGCTTTGTCCTTTGATCCTGTCAAAGGGCGTGCGATTGCGCCGACGCCGGTGTTGACCAAGCGGCGCAGCGAGATCGAGAAGTCGATGCGGAGCGCAGAGCGAGATGGCTTGGTGAAGAGCATCCTCGGTAGTGTGCCTGAAGAGGCCGTTGCTGAAGCGGTGGTAGAGGTGGATGGTCGCATCACCTACGAGGTCGCTTCCTGGGGGCGCGGGGTTCAGGTGAGCTGGAGTGGCGAGGAGGTGACACAGTTCGTGGTGCCGTGGGAGGTCGAGATCCGAGCTGCGCAGGTGTCGGCCTTCAAGATGGTGCAGCTCAACATGGTGGATGGCAAGACCTGCGATCCGCCGAGCGCTTATGCGGCGACTTTGGCGCTGGAGACACGCACCTGGTCCTTCGACTTCGATGTGGTTGGGGAGTGCAGCGGGAAGTGGCGGCTCGAGATGGCGATGAATGGTGAGGTCAGCCTGAAGAAGCGATGAGTGTTTGGCTCGCGGTGGCACTGGCGCAGGGCTTGGCGCGGGGTAGCGTTGCGGCGGGTTGTCGCACGCCTGGTGGGTGTGGATCCCCAAGTTGGGCAACGGGGGTGTAAGTCGTCATGCCAGCGGGAGCGCGTGGACTTGGCGTCAGTCAGGGTCTTCGATTTTCCAGAGGCCGTCTTCTCGCACGAAATCCATGCGGTAGGGACCGTAGGCCATCCAGGCGCGGTTGCCTTGACTCTTGATGAGGTTGTCGCGGTTTTGGCGGAGAAGCTCGAGCATTTCGGCGATGCGCTGTGGCGCCGCGTCCAGGTGTTCCGCGATGCTACTGGCGTCCATGCGTCGGGCGTACTCCGCGGGTGCGAGGTTGAGGAGGGCTTCGTAGTTGCGATTTTCCATGGCCTTGATGAAGGACAGGAGGGCTTCACGAGGTGAGCGTTGGCCGTAGAAGTTGAAGAGGCCGTCGGTGATGAGCCAGCCCTCGGGGGTGAGTGCCATTTGGAGGGTGTCGAAGTCGGAATAGGTCAAGGAGGCGTCGATGTAGGCGGCGTCGCGTGCGGCTTTGCGGATGGCCGGCTCGATTTGGCGGCGGAGGGTGCGTTGTTTGTCGAAGCGTTCTTGGAAGCTTGCAAAGGTGACGCGTTCGCGGAAGTCTGGGTCGAGGGCGTCGTAGGCGGCCTGCGCGTCGTTGCGCTCCAGGGCCATGGCGTATGTCGTCAGGGTGCGCTGTGGTGAGTGTCCGCTGCAGGCAGCGAGCAAGGCCAGGCAGAGCAGAAAGGGGGGCAAGGGGCGGCACTTGAAGACCATGATGACTCCCAGCAGAAGCGACTTGGAAAAGCTAGCACGTCGCTCGCGTCAGGTGCAAGTTCAAGTGGGTCTGAGGAGAGATGGCTGGGTGTCGGTGCTTGGATTGCATTTTGCTAGGGTGGTCGGCGGCCATATTCACGCAAACGCGTTGGGGAGGTTGCGGTGAGAAGAAAACAGAGTGAGGTAGCTGCGTTGTCGGTCGAAGGGTTGAGCTGGTGTGGTGCCGTGATGGTCATCGCCTGGGGGCTCTTTCATCTCGCCTGTGCTGGCAATCAGGTGGTCCCGCCGGCCTCACAGCAGCCTCCAGTGGAGAATGAAGCGGTGGCGGCGGCGGGGGGAGAAGAGACGCTGCGCCTGGGGCTCGGTGAGCGGGGGGTGGAGATCAGCATGCAGGTGGCACCTCTTTCGGGGCTGGGGCGCGGTCGGGTACCGATGGTGGCAGGGGATTGGGTGGTAGAGACTTTGTCCTATGCGCACCAGGACATCGTCAATGTGGAGGGTTTCGATGAAGCTTATCTGCTGGTTCTCAAGCATCGCCGGCTCGATGCAGAGTTGGCGGTGTGGGCGATGGTGGAGGAGCTCTCCGTGGCAGAGCGTTATATCGATTTGGTGGCGGATCAATGGATGGGGGTGTTGACAACGGTGGCGTCGTTGCGTGACGCAGCGCCACCTCCGGTGGTGCCCCCCGAGGCCATGCAAGGGAACCTGCTTGGTTTGGCGATGACCCTGGCTCCGGCAGAGGAAGGTGGTGGTCTGCAGTTGGATCTGGTGCGGGTCCATCCGACGACGCGCGCCATGCAGCAAACGCGGCTGTTGTTGTGGCGGCAGATGGCTGCGGGCAAGCCGGTGTTGTTGTGTGTTGCGATGACGGCACGGCGCAGTGATTTTCCTTCACTGGTTGGGGAGCTGGACAAATGGATTGGGTCTTTGGTGTTGACTGGGGAGGCGCGAGAGATGGATGTCAGTCCGTCGCGCACGCTGGGTTTGGCGGGAGCAGATTACGGTGTGGCTTGGTCGCAGGAGCCTTACATGGGTTGGGGGCTGACGGAGGCAGGAGAAGGTGCCGCGGCATTGACGCCAGCGCCGAGCGAAGCTCTTGCGCCGGTGGGGGAGGTCGCGGGTGAGGATGGTGAGGCTGGCGGGGTTGAGGGGGGCGCCAGTGGCAGTGTAGGCGGCGAGTGGGAGGAGATTCCGGACGAAGCGCTGCCTCAGGTAGAGGTACCTTCGGAATGAGAGCAGATCGCGGCCTGGTGTGCTGGGGAAGAATAATTGGCGGCCGATCCTGGTCCAAGGGGGCGCTGCTGCATCGCCGATGAAGAAGTGGCGGGAGCGGTGGAAATAGTGCTAGTTGAAAAGGGGCGCCACGAAGCGCCCGGTTGGTTTAGCAAGCATCGAGGTGTGTCATGGAGCAAGCGCGGCGTTGGTGGTTGATTGGATTGTTGCTGACGGTTCTGGGCGTTGGTCTGCTGGTTGGGGCGTGTGGGAAGAGCCTGGAGAAGGACAGGGATCATGCGCAGCATGCTGTTCAGGGATGGGCGGAGGACCCGAAGAGGAGCATTGTCGCGGTGCCGCTTGCAGGGGGAGGGGCTCAAGAGCAGGGCCCGAGAGATCCCGATGGGTTGCTGCATCGGCTAGACGGTAACCTGCACCCGTTTTTGGCGGAGTTGCGCATAGATGCTGAAGTGGAAGATCACATTTTGCTGATTTTCCGAAGCGCAGAAGGGGTCCGGCTGCGGGCTGCGGATCTCAACGGGGTTCGGCTCATCGAGGAGAAGGGCGGGGTGCTGACGGTGCGGGTGGCGCATCGGGACGTCTTGATCAAGGCCGTGCGGTGAGTATTGGAGGGGGCGCAGGGCGGCGGGCCTGGGTTTTGGAAAAAAAAGGTGGGTTGGTAGCGAAAAGCATGTTGACATCCTTTCGCTGCCGGATATACTCCGCCGCCGTTGCCGGTCATTGCGAGCGCAAGCGATGGCAACGCGGCAGGGGGCAACTCTGTCGCTTCTTTGAAAGCTGTATAGGAAGAGAGAGCGTTGGTCGGCGCGGCCCTAGTGGTG
>CAYVQF010000105.1:0-5091 GCA_964454015.1 uncultured Myxococcales bacterium | reverse complement strand
CAGAGTCGCTATCGCTCAAACCTCACGAGTCGCGTTTACGCTGGACCAATACAGCGCCGTGCTTCTTCTCGATGGGGACGGCCTCGCTGTGGAGGAGTCGCTCGATCTCTCCAGGCGTCCAAGCGGCCAAGGGGGTGTCGTTTGCGAAGATCTCTGCCCCGATGAGCTCTCGCCACTTCCAGCCATTGAGCTTGAAGTCTGGGTGGAGGATGGCGCCTTGGCGCAGGGACTTCTCCCGATCCAGGAGGGCGCTGGTGTCGAAGGTGAGGCGTTGCCCAAGGCCCCGACAGGCTGGGCACATGCCCGCGGGGTGGTTGAAGGAGAAGTGGAATGAGGCCAGGCCGGGGGGGTGGCTGCAGCGAGAGAAGAGCAGGCGCAGATAGGTGTAGATCTCCGTGACCGTGCCGACGGTGGATCGCAGATTGCGGCCCAGGCGCCGTTGGTCGATGAGGATCGATGTGGCCAGGTTGTGGATGGCATCGACTGGGGGGCGAGTGAGCTTGGGCAGGCGCCGCCGGGCGAAGGTGCTGAAGGTCTCGATGAGCTGCCGTTGGGCTTCGGTGTGCAACGTGTCAAAGACGAGGGAGGATTTGCCCGAGCCGGAGACCCCGGTGAAGACGACCAGGCGGTCACGGGGGATGTCTAGGTCGAAGCCCTTGAGGTTGTTGGCCCGAGCGTTGATGATTTCAATGGCTTTGCCCACGGTGCGGTGCCTCTCAGGGGGTGACGGTCTAGGACGCTGCGCGCTGCTATTTACCCCTCTTTGGTTGACGGGTCGAGGTCACTCTTTTTATGGTGCGTGGGCGGTGGCGGGCAAAGGTGCACGTCCCCTTAAGCGTGGGATGGTTATGCGTGTGGGTTCTGGCGCTGTCTTCTACCTCTTCCTCCTGCTGGCGGTGCTCGCCGTGTGTGGATGCAACAAAAATGAGAACGCGAGCGCAGGGTCTGACCAGGCTAGCGTGCGCCCTGCCGAGGGTGGCCCAGAAGCTGGCGCGGCCGTCTCTGGAGGGACCTGCGAGGGGAGTTTGGTTTATGCGACGGAGGACCGCTTTGCCTGCAAGGTCGATGGGGATTGTATCAACACCTGTCGCTACGGTGCGGTGAACCGGGCCTGGGCCGCGGAGGTCGACGGGATTTGTCCCGAGGGCTGTGACGGCATCCCGTTGGACCAGCCGCAGTGTGTGGAGGGGATGTGCGTGGCTTTCTCCTTCCAAGGGGCGAGCGTGCCGGAGTGCACGCGCAAGGCGGCGCCGCCGGTGATCTGCGTCGGCGACGGGGAGTGAGGCCGGCTCAGGCTTGGGGCCGCATCTTCCAGGTGAAGGCCAGCAGGACGATGGTGGCCAGGGTGCAGACGAGGACGGCGTAGATGACGCCGTTCCAGGCGACCTCGGCGCCGTAGTGGCTGTCGAGGTAGACCTGGAGGGAGCCGATGCCTTTGGCTTGGACCGTGCGGCCGATGTAGCCGAAGAGGCCGATGAAGCCGGCGGCGGTGCCGATGGCTTTCTTGGAGGTGAGGTCGAGGGCCATGATGACGATGAAGTTGATGACGGGGTAGATGAAGAAGCCGATGAGGACCAGCATGGTCATGTCGAGCCAGAGGAAGCCAGCGGGTG
Organism: uncultured Myxococcales bacterium; assembly: GCA_964454015.1. Taxonomy (GTDB): domain Bacteria; phylum Myxococcota_A; class Bradymonadia; order UBA4248; family UBA4248; genus CAYVQF01. The sequence continues at coordinate 3,478 of CAYVQF010000105.1, read as the reverse complement.
TGTAGGACATGATGAGGTAGGCGACGAAGATGGGGACCATGCACAGCACGGCGACCATGCCGCGGCGGCCGCCGAGGCGATCCGAGAGCCAGCCGAGGAGGATGGTGGAGGGGATGCCGCCGAACTCGATGGCGAGGATGGCCCAGCCGCCGCCGATGCCCGTGGCGTTTTTCATCTCGCGTAGGTAGGTGGGGCCCCAGTCGAGCATGGCGTAGCGGGCGATGTAGGCGAAGAAATTGGCGAAGGCCAGGAGCCACACCCACTTGTTGTTGAGGACGTACTTGAAGAGGAGCTCTTTGGTGGTGAGCTCGCGCTCGTGGTCGGCGCTTTTGTCGGCGCCGACGGGCCAGTCGTCGTTGTACTCTTCGATGGCCGGGAGGCCGACGGACTGAGGGGTGTCGCGCAGGCGCCAGAAGAGGTAGACCGAGCCGAGGGTGGCGATGATGCCGGGGAACCAGAAGGCGGCCTGCCAGCCGCCGAAGTGCTGCGCCGCGAAGGCGGCGAGGATGCCGGCGAGGCCGCCGCCCAGGTTGTGGGAGGTGTTCCAGATGCTGAAGGTCAGGCCGCGCTCGCGTTCGGAGTACCAGTGGCCCATGAGGCGGCCGCAGGGGGGCCAGCCCATGCCCTGGACGAAGCCGTTGAGGGCCCACAGGGTGAGGTGGACTGGGAAGGAGGACACGGCGCCGAAGGCGAAGTTGCACAGCGCCGTGAGGAGGAGGCCAAAGGCCATGAGTTTGCGCGGGTCGCTGCGGTCGGAGACGGCGCCCATGACGAACTTGCCCAGGCCGTAGGTGATGGCCGTGATGGCGAGGATGGAGCCGACGTCGGATTTGTCGTAGTGGAGGGCGCCTTCCATGTCCTTGGCGACCACCGAGAGGTTGTTGCGCACGACATAGAAGATGGCGTAGCCGAAGAAGGTGGCCTCGAGGATGCGCCGGCGGAAGCTCGGGTAGAGGCGGCGGACTTCATCGTCGGGGAGGCGGGCGATGTGGGGTGCCGCGGCGAAATAGCGCCGGATGGAGCTCATCATGGGGCTGCACTACCTTGGGAGGAGGGGCGCCCTGGATGCGGCGCCAGCTTACCAGCGCAGGGCTGCGTGAGGGTTGGCCAAAAACCTATGCAGAAGCTGCCAAAACGCGGCTTGCTGCGCCCGCAGGCAAGGTACTTGAGGGTCTGAGGGGGGTCAAGGCGGCGGCGTGCTGTCCCCTTCCTCATCATCGAAGATCTGGAGCGGGAGTTTGCCGAGCTTCTTGTACTCCACTTTGCACGAGCGGATGAGGAGGTTCTGGGTCAGGCGGCGCTGGGGGCTGACCAGGGCCAGGGAGGCGGCTCGCAACAAGATCTCTTTGATGTGGCCACCGCTGAGCTCGAAGTGCTCCGCCAGAACGTCGAAGTCGACGTCGTCGTCCAGGGGAACGGCTGCGGGCAAGAGCTTGCGCCAGAGGAGGGCGCGGGCCGCTTCGTCCGGGGCGTCGAAGGCGACTCGGAAGCGGATGCGGCGGGCGAAGGCGTCGTCGATGCCGGCCTCGAAGTTGGTGGTCAGGATGGTCACCCCAGAGAAGCGCTCGATGCGCTGCAGCAGGTAGTTGACCTCGAGGTTGGCGTAGCGGTCGACGCTGGTCTTGACCTCGGTGCGCTTGCCGAAGAGGGAGTCTGCTTCGTCGAAGAGGAGCAAGACCTCGCCCTGTTCGGCGGCGCTGAAGAGTTCGGCCAGGTGTTTCTCCGTCTCGCCGATGTACTTGGAGACGAGCTGAGAGAGGTCGACCCGGTAGAGCTCCAGGCACAGGGCGGTGGCCAGGGCCTGGGCAGCGAAGGTCTTGCCCGTGCCTGGGGGGCCGGCGAAGAGGGCCGTGAGGCCGAGGCCGTAGGGCATGGCGGCGCCAAAACCCCACTCATCGGCCAGTTGTTGGCGGTGGCCCGCGTAGACGATGAGCTCCTCCAGGGCCAGGGCGGTCTCGTCGGAGACCACGAGCTGGTCCATGGCGACGCGGCCGTGCTCGGGCGTGGCCAGGCGCCCCAGGCCGAGCTCGGCGGCGCTGCGGGCCTCGGCGCTGAGGGCGTCCATGAGGGCCGCTGGGTTGGGGGGGGGCGTGGCAGTGGCCCGCTGCACCACGCGGAGGATCTGCCCCTCGGCCAAGAGGAAGGCCCCGGCGAGCTGGGTCGCCGCGGCGGCATCGTCGAGGTGGGGTGTCAAGGCGGCGCGCCACACCTCCTCCCGTTGGCCGCGCGAGGGATAGGGGAGGGCCAGGATGGCCTCTGGCGCCAGGGTGAGGGCGGCGGGCACGTCGGCTTCGCAGAGCCAGATGACGGGGTTGCCGAAGGGAGCCAGGACTTGGGTGGCGCGCTCGATCCACACAGCAGCGTCGTCGCCGAGGCGCTGCAGCCCGTGGATGACGATGGCCGTGTCGAGGAGGGCTGCCATGCGTTTGGCGCGCCGCAAGTTGTCCAGGGCCTCGCCGTGGGCCACGGCGTGGCCGAGATCCACGCGCCACAGGCCCCCGCGGCAGCGGGCGCCTTCGGCGAGCTGGCTGGCCAGGGCGGTGCGGCCGCTGCCGCGGGGGCCCTGGATGGCGACCCGCAGGGGCGCCGGCGCCTGGAGGCAGCGGCGCAGGCGCGGCCGCAGGGCCGTGCGCAGGCGCGGCGGCGGCTCGCCGCACGCCTCATGTGGGTGGTGCTCGGGGCAGGTGACAGGGAGGCCGATGAGAAAGGCGGCGACGTCATCGGCGACGCCGAGGTGGCGCTCGGCCAGGGGGGTCTCGGGGCGCGGGGCGTGCAGGGTGATGAGGCCGTGCCGGAAGAGGGGGGCTGTGGCCGGGTCGAGCTCATGGAGGCGCGCCGCCAAGTCGCGTTGGGGGCTCAGGAGCTTGACGGCGAAGCCCCAGCGCATGGACTCGGCCATGAAGTCGGCCCAGGCGAAGCGGTAGGCCCGGAGCAGGGCCTGGTCAAAGTGGAGGGCGCAGAGCAGCGCCAAGAGCTGGGCTTCGGCTGGGCTCGGGGCGAGGCGCTCGAGCAGATCGCGCCAGCGCTCGGCACCGGCGTCTCCCTGTTGGATCGCGGCGTCGATGGCGGCGCAGAGGGTCTGCCAGTCGGCGGCGGCGAAGGCGTCGTCGGGGGTCGCTTGCACGTCGGGCAGATCCGAGCCGAGCATGGCCAGGTTGCGTTGGGAGAAGAGGCGCTGGACCTCGTCGGGCCAGATGCGGGTCCCGTCTTGGTTGTCGAAGCGCAGCCACCCCTCTCTGGAGGCGCGGCGCAACCAGCGGCCGAGGAGGGCCGTGGCGTGGCGTTGGAGGGCGGCGTGGAGTGGGTTCATGGGGGAGCTGGCCTTGGGCTGAGGGGAGACGGGGTACCTGCCGCCGACCTAGGCCGGTGCCCAGGCTGAGGCATCTTTTGCGGCCGGCGGCGGCGGCGTCAAGATGGCGCTAGGTACCACAATCCACGACCAAAGCCGGCATGGGGCTTGCTCGTTGTGAATTATTGT
>CAYVQF010000104.1:0-5968 GCA_964454015.1 uncultured Myxococcales bacterium | reverse complement strand
GTACGAGCCCATGCATAAACAAAACACCCATCCCATTCCTCAAAATCAATCCGTAACATAGTGCCGTACGAGCCCATGCATAAACAAAACACCCATCCCATTCCTCAAAATCAATCCGTACCGGCCGACCTATGTGTCGGCCGATCCAACGCAACACCGCCTCGCCCCTCATTCCTCGCCCCTCGTTCCTCGTTCCTGCTAGGCCGCCGCCCCTCCAGCCTCCAGCCTCAGGCCTCAAGTCTAAATGTCGCCCCTCGCCCCTCGTTCCTGCTAGGCCGCCGCCCCTCCAGCCTCAGGCCTCAGGCCTAAATGTCGCCCCTCGTTCCTCACTCGAAGGCCTGCATCGACAACAGCTTCAGCTCGCTGATGTTCACCCGGTTGAAGGGAATGCTCCCCCCCGTCTCGCCGGAGTAGGTCTCGAAGTGCTTGAAGCTAGACATGTTCACCGAATGCTCGTCGTTGTGCAGCACGATGCGATAGCTCCGGTTGGCCTCCAGCTCTACCGGCACCAGGTTCGAGTTGCGCCACTCGGACCACGTCCCCAAATGGGGCATCATCAGGTAGCCACCGCCCACCCACGCGTCCGTCGCGACGTCGTAAACATCGACCCGCTTCACGCTGCAAGTGATGCCCGTGTTGATCGGGCCGGCGCCATTGCCCGCCTCCACCTGCACCATGTGGGTCCCTGTCGACAAGGCGACGATGCTCGGGACGGTGATCGAGTGCCCCGGATCACCCCAAGTTTGAATATGCTCGCGACCGTGATTGGTCACCAACTCGCCGCCGACGTGTTGGAAATCCCGCGCCGGAACCTTCAGCACCCGCTCGTAGTTCGGGCCCCAATAACAGAAGGGAAGGGCCCGCTGGGAGACATTCGCCGGCGCGCCTGCCGGCGCCGCGAAGACCGCCTCGACGCTGTAGCAGTAACTCGGACTCGCCGTGCCACTCGTGTCCTCATCGCGCCACTCTCGCACCTGACCCGAAATACCCTCGGCCACTCGCTGACCATCGCGGTAGATCGCAAAAGTCACCGGCGCAAGATCAACCCCCTCCACTTGCCAGCTCACCCGCAGCTTACCGCTGTTCTCTTCGACCCCAACGATGCGCGGCGCCCGCGGACCAAACAGCGCCGAGCCAGCAAGGAAGCCATCGATCAAGTGAATATCCTGTGCCGAGCCAGCCCCTTCCTCGAGAATGATCTCGAACACCGGCTCGGAACCCAGCTCAGCCGCCGACACGAAGCGCTGCCCGTCGATGACCGCACCGTTCAAACGCACCGATTGAATCGCGTAGACGCCCTGTTGGCCTGCGCGCCACTCGGGCAACGTGATCCGTACGGCGATCTTTTTGCCCTTGTAAGGCAAGTCGTAGAGCACCAGCTCCGTGCTCCCGCAGAACCACTGCTCACGCAGCGCGACCGGCAAAAAGGGCCGGAAGCGAATACCCGCGTCGGAGCTCTCCAAGCCAAAGACGATGTCATGCACCAAGGTCAAATAGCCCGCCACCGACCACAACTGCCGCTGCGAGTTGATCACCGGACCGGAGTTGTCACCGTCCACCACCCACGGCAGTAGGGACACCATCTCGAAGTTCTCCATGTTCGAGAGGTTCATCGCCGCCCCCTGCCACAGGGACCTCGCGGCGTTCACCACGGCCTCAGCGTTCTCGGCCTGCCGGCCCGCCCGCAGCCAATAAGCCGTGACGAAAGGCCAAATCCCCCGGTTGTGATAGATCGGCGCCTCCTGCTGCTGCGGCCAAAACACCGGCGGACCGCTGGGCAACACCGGATAGGACGTCACGGCCGTGCGCGTCTGTTCCGCGTCGGCCACACCACCCACGATGGTCAGCGCCGTCCCCAAGAGGTCGTAGCGCAGCGACGGCGCGTCATCGAAGAAGGTGCTGAAATAGGTCGAAAAGAGCCCCACCTCGCTCAGCCAGAACCGGGTGCGCATGGCTTGCGCCAGATCGTCGGCCCAGCCACTGTACTTCTCTGCCCCGGCCGTATCGCCCGCCGCCTGCGCCAACGCCGCCGTCGTCCGCAACAGGGCGTGGTGCCCCGCGTTGGTCGACAAGGCCTTCGACATCCCCAGATGCACCGTGTCGTTCCGAGTGTACTGCGGATAACTCTGCTCACGCCAATCCAAGAAACTCTGCTCACCCCGGTAAAGTCCGTCCACCGGGTCGTAGGCCACGACCCGATCGTGCTCCGCCGTATTGCGCATCGCCTCGAAGGCCAACGCCGCAAAGCTCGCCCGCTCCTCCCCGTCGAGGAAATGCAGCAGCCGCTGCGCGCCAAAGGCCCACACCACCCGATCCGTCGAGATGGGGTAACTCCCCCCCGAACCCGTGTCCTGCACCACCTGCAAGTCCGTCCCGTCGTGCCGCGTCGAGAGCTTGAACTCCAAAGAGTTGCGCGAACGCGTCGGATCGATGAGGGCCAACCCCAGATCCACCGCGTAAGCCGTGTCCCGCGTCCACACGTACTTCCACTTGCGCCCCGTCTCGAAGCATCCGCCGGCAGGACACTGCCAGGGCTGACCGCCGTTGAAGGCACCATCCTGAATCGCCGCGACCGAACACTCCCGCACCTCCTCCAAAGCCAGCGCATAGAGGGCATCGAAGAAGTCGCTCCCCGTCTCGGTCCACGGTCCATCGCTCGCAAAAGCCAAGGAGCGAGGGTTGGCAGGCTCATTCTCCCGCAAGGGCTGGGTGCTCATGAGGGTGAAGCTGCGCGCCTTGCCCGCGCCCGAAACACTCAAGGTGCTGCGATAGCCGTTGGCCTCCACCACCGTCGGTGGCGCAGGGCAAAGCGGCGGCGCCACGTCGATCTCCTCGACCTCTTCATCCGCCACGTCGACTTCCGGTTGCCCAACCTCGACCTCCGCCACGTCCTCGACCATGTCGATCTCCTCCGTATCGGGCAAAGGCATGTCGCTCGTGTCCACGTCATCCTTGGGCGACGGATCAGAGCCACAGCTCACGACCAACGCCAACAAAACAAATAGCGCGCTTCTTCTCATCATGACCCTTCCTCGGCGCTGCGGTGCCCATCGCAGGTGCGTCTCTCTCCCCCAGCGGAATGGTAGCAGGAGCGAGGCCTTCCTTGCCAATGACATCGCCCATGCCAAAGCAGAGACCACGCCCCAGCGCGCCTCACCGCGGCGATCACAGCGCCACCCTACCGGGCCGGCCCCCCAGGCCATCGCCACCTGCATGGCTATCGTTTTGCTTTGCCATTCTCTGATCCACGCCCAAGAGGCGCGCGGCTTCATCGAAGCCCGTCTGGACTACCTCCACGGCGTCGCTGCTCGCCCGTTGGCCTTCTCCCAGCGTCTCCGCCCGGATTTCTCGCTCCCTCTTGGGGGATCGCCTGCTCCTCGAGAGCACCGTCGAGGCCGCCATCCAACAGGATCGGCATCGTTCTTGTGTCATGAGGTGCTCAGCCCACTTTTCGGCCCCCGCCCCGATCCCTTCGCCCCGGTCTTGCGCGGCCGCGACTACGGCCTCCTCACCACCACCCTGCACATCGACTACGACCTGATTGTCTCTGCCACCTGGCTGCAGAACTTCAACGACGGCAGCGCCCTCGCCGTCCCCACTTTGACCTACCTCTTCCCCAACGGCTGGTTGGAGATCGCCGCCGCTGCGCAGCTCCCGCTGCGCCTCTGGGGCGACCACGGCGAGTTGAAGCCAGGCAAAGAGGCGCTCACCCTTTATCTGCCCCAGGCGCTGGGCGATCAGGCCATCGACCTCTCTGGCCTCGTCCCCAACGCCTCGATCCACGTCTGGTCGCGCCTCTCCTTCTGAGGCCACCCATCTCTACTGGATGCAAGCCATGCTCGGTCAGCTTCACGGCATCGAAAAACGCTACGGCAGTGGCCCCAACAGCGTCCAGGCCCTGAGCGCCGCCGCGGCACCCACGAAGTCCGTGCTGCAAGGCGGCGGTGCTCTTGGCTCTTTGCTCGCCAAGACGAGCGGGCTCGTGGATATGGTCAGGGTGGGCACAGGCCGGCAATCCCTAGATCTCCGACATCAGGCGGCACCGTGAGCTGCACAGGCGGAAGCCGAGGTTGTTGTTGCGATTGCCCGGATCGTTCCTGTTGCGATTCGCAGCACGCACCCTGGCGGCGTCGTTGTTCCAGCTACCGCCACGGTTGACCCGCTTCGAGCCATCTACTTCCACTCGCCCAAGCGCCCAAAAAACGAACGGCGAAGCCGCAAGCTATGGGCATGCTCGCTCCAGCCAATGAGGCTAGCAGCCGAGCGAGCCACAGCCTGCTCGTCGCAAAGCCCAGCGTCAAGGGTTCGATGCAAGCGTCGAAAAGCCCTTCGAAAGCGACGAAGACGCGATGGCGCCATGCGGATCAACCCTGGCCAAAAGCGAAAACCCAGAAAAGGCACACCTTCTGCGACCCCAGCCAGCAACGTTGCTTCTTCTTTGAGTTGCAAATCCAAGCGGTGGGTGACGAAGCAATCGATCTCCGCGGCGGCTTCGCGAAGACCTTCCATCGAATGATCAAAGAGAAGAAGATCATCCATGTAGCGGAAATAGGCTCCCGGCCGCAGCTTGCGCACGACATGGCGATCTAGGGGCAGCAAATAGAAGTTGGCGAAGTGCTGGCTGCTTAGGGCGCCGATGGGCAAGCCCCGGCCAGGCTCACTTCCTGGTGCACCGTGGCGAACGAGCATGGCGATGAGATCTCGCGAGTGATCGTCCTGGGGAATCCGGTTCAGTAAGCGGAGCAGTCGCGCATGGGGTAGGGACTCGAAGTACTTGCGGATGTCGAGCTTGAGAAAGAAAGGGTGGGCTTTGCTCGCTTGCCAAGCATGGGCAACTGCTGCGTGAGAGCCCTTACCATGGCGGCAAGCGTAGCTGTGCGGCAGCGCCAACGCCTCGAAATGTGGCTCGAGTTGAAGACAAAGACTGTGATGCACCACGCGATCCCGAAAGGGAGCCGCACAGATCAGACGATGTTTTGGATCGCTGACGGAAAATACCACGTAGGTGCCAGGGCGGTATTGACCGCTGCGCAGTTCACGCTGCAGCCTGAAAATCTCGGGCTCGAGGTTGAACAGAAATCTCGAAACGTTCGACGACCGGCGGTGGCCGCGAGCGGCCCGCAGGGCAGCAGAACGCAGCGAAAGAAAGGACGTCATCGACTCGAAATGCAATGCGGGTGGGCGACTCATGAGCGGCCTAGCGTGTGTTGCTTCCAGGCACCAAGCATGCGACCGGCTTCGTCGATGCGTTCTGAAACAAACGCATAGGCCGATGGAGAGAGGAGTCGGCGGGCATGTGCGATGCGCAATAGCAAACGCAGGCGGGTAAGACGCTCGTCTGCCTCATGGAGGCGTTCGCTGCGTGCTTGCCCCTTGGACCAACGCGCTCTAACCACCAGCTCGGCAATGTCGAGGGCCAGGTTCTCGATGCGAACGCTGAGCGTATGCCGGACGCTCTTGGGAAACTTCTCCGTCCGCTCGAGGAGGTCGAGCAAAGTCTTTTCCCAGTACACATAGAGCACGAGATCACTGTCACTCACGATGCCTCAGGGGTTGAACGGGCTGGATCGCCTTGACTCACACGCAGGCTGGCCAAGGTCGCCAGAATGTCGTCACCCCAGGTGTCGAGGCGCGCGTGGCCAATGCCCTCAATCTGGGCGAGCTCTGCAGCGTTACTGGGATCACGACGTGCGACCTCTAGCACCTGTTGGTTGGTCAGCAGCAGGTAGGGCGGTCGCCCATCCTTGGTCGCTCGCCCATTGCGCCACTTTCGCAAGTGTTCGTAACGTTGACGCTCCTCTGGCGTGAGCGCACCGACTTGCGCTTCGACCCGATCCGCACCGGCCTTGCGCACAGTCGATGCCAAAGCTTGGCCCGCAGGGCGTGCGCGGCACCGACATAGCATGGCCCACAGCCAGCCCCCGGTGTCAGGATAGTTGTCGCCTCTTCTGCACGAGGTAGACAGGTT
>CAYVQF010000103.1:0-7707 GCA_964454015.1 uncultured Myxococcales bacterium | reverse complement strand
ATGATTCCGGCGCCTTGTCGATCCTCTGGAACTATGCGCTACACGCTCCTAGCCTATTCACCTCAGATGACGGGCAGCGCTGGCGGCGCGCCCCTTGGCACGCGACGCGCGCCCCACTAGATTCGCCCCTGGCGCCCAGATTCCCTGGGTGCGACCACTCCCGACGGAGGTCAAACAGTGAGCAGCGCATCGACCCTTTTCCGCGGGGGCACCCTCGTCGACCCCCAGGGCCTCCTCCAAGCGGACCTCCTCGTCGAAGACGGCCGCGTGAGCGCCGTCGGCCTCGACCTCCAACATCCTCAGGCCGAAGAAGTCGACGCCACGGGCTTGCTCATCCTGCCCGGCCTCATCGACGCCCACACCCACATCGCCCTCGACACGGGCATCTACCAGAGCCCAGAAGACTGGCACAGCGGCAGCACCTGCGCCGCCTATGGCGGCGTCACCACGGTCATCGACTTCGCCACCCCCGACCCAGCCCACAGCCTCCACCATGCCCTCGCCGAGCGCATCGCCCAGGCGGCTCCCTCTCTGGTCGACTACGCCTTCCACATGATGATTCCCCCGCCTTGGCAGCCGCGCCTCACGGAAATCGCCGCCGCCGCCGCCGGGGGGATCACCAGCATCAAGCTCTACACCACCTATCGCCCCAATTATTTCTTGGACGATCACGCCATCCTGGCCCTGATGGGCGCTGCCGCCGCGCTGGGCCTGCCCACCCTGGTCCATTGCGAGAACGACGCCCTGGTCAGCGCCGCCACCGAGGCCCTGCTGGCCCAGAATCAGCGCCACTGGGCCTTTCACCCACAGGCCCGGCCGGCCGCCGCCGAAATCGAGGCCGCCCATCGCGTCCTCACCCTCGCCGACTGCGCCCAAGCCCCGGTGGTCATCGCCCACAACTCCTGCGCCCAGACGGTGCGCCTCGTCGCCGCCGCCCGCGCCGCCGGGCAGACCGCCTACTGCGAGTCCACCCCGCAATACCTCCACCTCGACGCCAGCCTCTACGCTGGCGACGCCCCGTGGCGCTACATACTCCAGCCACCGCTGCGCGCTGTAGAAGAGGTCCAAGGCCTGCGCCGCCTCCTGGAGGAGGGCCATATCGACATGATCAGCACGGATCACTGCGGCTACAGCCGGGAGCAAAAGCGGGCGCATGCCGACTTCAGCAGAACCCCAGGCGGGCTCCCGGGCCTCGAAACCCTCTTCCCCATGAGCGCCGCCCTCATGGCGCACCTCCCGACTTTCACTTGGAGCGACCTCGTCCGCTGCCTCGCCGCCAACCCAGCCAAAATTTACGGCCTCTGGCCGCGCAAGGGTAACCTCCGCCCCGGCGCCGACGCCGATCTCATCCTCGTCGAGGCCGGGGCCACCACCATCCGCGACGAGAGCCTCCATGGGCAGGCCGGCTACAGCCCCTTTGATGGCCACCGCGGCGAGGGGCGCATCACCGCCGTCATGCGCCGCGGCGACTTCATCCTGTGGGAAGACAAGATCGTGGCCCCGAGCCACAGCGGCATCTTCATCCCTGCCAACCACCGCCGCTGAAGCCTTCTGCGCCTAGAACCTACATCGGCCTTGACGCCAAGGTTGCCCCTTGCCATTGTCGAACCTGCGCACGCAGGTGGCGTCGCCTTCGCTGAACCCTGCACCCATACCGTGAGGTGCCTCATGCCGCGTCTCTGCTCTTCACTCTTCAAAATCTTGTTGGTGCTGGGTGCCATCGGCGCCCTCACGGCTTGCGACGACGACACGCCGCCGCAGCTCTTGCCCCTCTCGGATCAGCAAGTCGCCGTCAATGAGAGCCTGGTCCTCAGCCTCGCCGTCAAGAACCCCGATGGCTTGGCCCTCGACTTCAAAGTCCAGGCACCGCCCCTGCCGGGCTTCGCCGAGGTCACGCGCATCTCCGCCTCCCCCGCAGGCGCTGAGTTCCGCTGGACCCCCCTGGCCTCCCAGGTCGGCAAACACGAGCTCGTCTTCTCGGTGCACTCCGCCGCAGGCTCCCACAGCACCTCCTGCATCATCGAGGTGATACCCGCCCAGAGCGCTGCCCCGGTCTTTCTCCGCCCCGGCTATGGCGGGACCTTCGATCTGGCGCGCAACCCCTGCGTCGATTTCGCCATTGAGATCCAAGACGATGACTCTGAAGCCGTCGAAATCCGGCCGCGCAAACCCCTGCCCGCCGGCGCCGAGCTCAGCGGCGTCGACGGCTCCCTCAAACGCGCCAAGTTCTCCTGGTGCCCCACGGAGGAACAAGTCCAGCGCTCCCTGCGCTGGCCCATCGCCCTCGAGGCCGACGATGGCGACCACGTCCCCCCCACGCCCCACGATTACCTCATCGTCCTGCGCAGCCAGCCCAAGGGCAATTGCCCCGGTGAACCGCCGCAGGTGACCATCACCTCACCCGCCGCCGATGCCACCGTCGCCCTCCCCGGAGGCTATCCCGTCGAGGTCCTGGTCACAGACGACCTCGGCGTCCGCGACCCACCCATCCTCTATTACACCCTCGACCCACCCGACCCCGACGACCCGCCAGAGAGCTTCCCCGGCCAGCGCCTCTTCCAAAAAGGACAAGGAAGCAACCAGTGGCGCGCCATCATCCCCCCCCTCGATCTGCCCGAGGGCAAAAGCCAAAAAGTCTTCTTCGTCGTCTCTGCCACGGACAACGACGATCTCACGGGCACCGCCTGCGACCACACCACCCTCTCGGACCTCCACACCTTCTTTGCCCTCGGGCTCAGCCCTGACCTCAAGGCGGCAAACTGCGACCCTTGCACCGCCTCTGCCCAGTGCGCCTCGGGGATCTGTGCCGCCGACCACGGCGGGCGCTGTCTGCCCGCCTGCGCCAGCGGCTGCAGCGTCGGCACCTGCCAGTCCGTCGCCACCATCAACGGCACCGCCACCGAGGCCTGCGGCGACGCCAGCTTGGTCTGCGACGGGACGGTCACCGTCCAGTGTCAGAACGATGCCTACGAACCCAACGACACCCTCGGCGACGCCACCCCCTTCACCCAGGACAGCCTCACCGCCGTCATCTGCCAAGACGACTTCGACATCTTCGAGCTCAGCACCACAGTGGACACCCTCATCCACCTCAGCCTCAGCGACTTCGATCACCAGCGCGTCGACCTCGACCTCGCCCTCTACACCGGCGACGGCACCATGATCGGCATCAGCAGCAGCGAAAATGATCGCGAAGAGCTCCTCATCTGCCTCGCCGCCAACGCCGTGGTCTACCCCGTGGTCTACGCCTACGATCCCGAGGCCACCGGCGCTTACACCCTCACCCAACAACGCCAGACCGAAGCCTGCTGCATCAACGACGCCTTCGAGCCAGACGACACCTTCGAACTTGCCCGCCTCATCGCGCCCGACGGCGACTTCGAAGGCACCATCTGCCCAGGCGATCAAGACCTCCTCCGCTTCAACCTCAGCGCCGCCGCCCACCTCTCGGCCGTCTTGGTCTTCAACAACGCCGAGACCGACCTCGACCTCGAGCTCTACGGCCCCGACTTCAACCTCGTCGCCGGCTCCTGGAACGACGGCATCAGCGAGGAATTGGAGGTCCCCCTCTGGCAGAGCGGCACCTATTACCTGCGCGTCTTCCCCTATGGCAGCGGCTGGACCACTTACGTAGGCAACATCGAGCTCAGCCCCATCGCCCCCTGTACCACGACCCAGGAGTGCCCCCTGGGCAACGTCTGTCACGGCGACGCCTGCCGCAGCAGCCTCTGCTCCACGACGGCCCCTTGCCCCACGGGCCACGCCTGCACGCCCAGCGGCCCAGCCGTCACCACCTCTTTCTGCGCCGCGACTTGCGCCATCAACAGCGAATGCCGCCAGGGCGAGGCCTGCAAGTGGTTCGCCAACGGCCGCGGCTGTGGCACCACCGGCACCGGCCAGAACGGTGACCCCTGTGGTGTCCACAGCGACTGCGGAGGCCAACGCGCCTGCTACGGCTGGCAGGGCGGCTACTGCGCCCGTCAGGGCTGCCTCTCCAACGCCGACTGCGAAGCCAACACCTTCTGCGCTTCCATCGCCGGCACCCCACTCTGCGTCCGCCGCTGCGGCGGCACCGAAGCCCCCTGTCGCATCGCCGAAGGTTACCAATGCACAGCCATAGCCTCCCTCGCCGGCCCTCTCTTGGAGGCCTGCATCCAGCCATGATGGCCCTGCCACGCGCCTTCTTGGATCCACTGGCGCTGGGCGCCCTCACCCTGTGCCTCACCCTCGGCGCCGGCGCCTGTACCGATCCCGACGACCCCCGGGAGCCCGTCGACCCAGATCTGGTCATCCTGGCCGTCAACGCCCCCGATCCGCTCATCGAGGGCAGCACCCTCTACGTCACCCTACGCGGCCTCCTCACTGGCAGCGGCGGTCGCTTGCTCCGCATCACCACCGCCACTGGCGCCCGGGCCACCCTCAGCGAAAACCTCGCCCTCCGCCAAGGTGCCATCTTGGCCTTCACCCTCGACGGTGACTCCCAGTACCGCCTCGGCATCGGCACCCATCCCGTCGACGTGGCCCTCATCCAAGACCATCAGGTCTCCCCCGACTTCGCCACCGTGCTCAGCATCGCCAACGAAATCACCCTGCGCCTCGACACCTCCATCAGCGGCATTTACCACCGCAACGAGAGCACCCTCCTCAGCGGCGCCGGGTTCATCTCGGCCCAAGAAGGCGCGCTCCTCGCCGACTTCGTCGGCACCTTCACCCCCGCCAGCGGCGAGAGCAGCCGGGTGGTCAACGCCCGCCTGCCCATACGCCAGGCCGAACGCAACCAACGCGATCGCGGCACTCTAGTCCTCACCACCGCCCTCGGTGGCTTTCGCCCAGGCACCTTCGAGGGCACCTTGCGCTTGGACGCGACCTTGCGCGCCGGCACCACCCTGCGCTCCAACACGCTCCCTGTGACCCTCAACTTCCTCGGCCCCACCATCTACGACGCCACGCCCGAGCAGCCCTACCTCGGGCAGATCATCACTATTCGCGGCAACGGCTTCCTCGGGGACCCTGACGCGACCGATGACAGCGAGGCGACCATGCTGCGTTTCCATGGGGAGATCGAGATCCCCACGGGCGAGCGCTTGCCTTTTGGGCCCAAAGAAGCCGTGGTCCAGGTGCATTCGGGCCAAGAGGTGCAACTGGGCCTGGAGGTCGAGGTCCAGGACGGCGAGCTCATCTCCTCTTTCTTCGGGGTCCGCAATGGACGCTTCCGCGGCACGGTCACCCCCATCGTCATCAAAGGGCACGAAGACGACTTCGGCGAAGCCATCCCCATGGAGAGCCACCTCCGCGGGGTGCAACAGGTGGTCTTGGTGCGCTTCCTCCCGGGCTACTTCGACTCCCTGCGCCACTTCGGCCTCAGCGCCGCCGCCGACGCCCTCACCGCCAAGACCATCGAGCGCATGCAGGAGATCTACCTCGATTACAACGTGGCCTTCACCATCGCGCCGCCCGACGATTTCCTCCCCTCGGCCGTGGCCGTCGTGGAGATCGGCGGTCCCGATCCCAACGGCCTCGGCCTCTTTGGCTACGACAACACGCCGGGCAAAGACGTCGGCAACCTGCGCCTCCACGATCACATCGGCGGCGCCAATGCCACCACCCAGGCCGACGGCTACCCCGGCTTCGGCGGCGTCTTCATCGATTCCCTCATGCACTGGTCGGCCCACCCCATCGCGCCCGGGGTCGGCGGCCAGGAGCCTGAGCCGCTCTTCGACGACATTTTCGATCCCGTCCGCGCCCAACCCGTCAGCCTGGAAGAGGTCAACAGCCTCGAGGTCTCGACGCGCCTCGAGGCCGTGCGGCGCGCCATCCGCGCCTTGGCCTATATCGTCGGCGAGACCGCCGCCCACGAGCTGGGTCACAGCCTCGGCCTGGCGCAACCCTATGGACCTGCCAACCAGTACCACAGCGCCGTCCCCGACGAAGGCTGTATCATGGACGCTGGCGGCTTCAGGCCCCTGGGCGAGCGCGCCGGTGAGCCAGGCTTCGCCCCGACCCGCTTCTGCGCCGATGAGCCCGCCTATCTCCAGAGCATCCTCCCCCTCCCGTGAGAGTCGCCTAGAGCCTACAAGCTCCCTTGCCAAAAGGCCGGTCCTTGACAATGATGACCCTCGTCGCCGCCGGGACCATGGCGGTCCCGCCCGCGACGCCGCTGAGGTTGATCATGCCCACATCGCACCCCACCCGCCTCGCCGTCATTGCCTGTTGCGCCGCATTCTTGCTGCCATCACTGCTCTCCGCCGATCCCCCACCCCTCGAGTCCCAGCTCAGCTTCGACTTGCGCGCCACCGTCGAAGAACAGGGCAAGCGCACCTACCAGAGCGGCGGCATCGACTTCGACATTAGCATCGACGCCATCTTCATCGTCCTGGGAAACTTCTCCCTCCTGACCCCAGGAGAGCCGGTCCCGTCATGGAGGCCTGAGGCGACCCAAGAAGATCCTCTCTCCCTCAGCGCTTTCAGCCAGCCCGGTTACCGGGTGGCCGAGCTCATCCAAGGCCACAGCATCGACTACGTCGTGCCCACGGTCGATCACCTCAGCCTCGGGCCTCTCTACGGCATCATCACCAACGCCGCTCCTTTCATGGGAGACGTCAGCGGCCAAGAGCAAGTCCCGGAGCTGGCTCAGAACATGATGATCATCCGTGGACGCATCGTCGCCAAGAACCTCGTGGACAAGGGCTTCGTCATCAAACACCGCGGCCAACATCTGCTCAGCGCCGCCGCCCCCTCCATCGCCACCACGACGTCGAAGATCAGCCTCGCCTTCGACTTTCAGAACCTCTTGGATGGCGTGGCCCTCCACCAGCTCAGCCACACCACCAACGTCATCATCATCGACGCCACCACGAACGCCGCCGCCTATGAGGTCATCGCTCCCCGGCTCGATCGGGCCTTGAGCCAACCTGCAGAGCACCGCTGAGCACGGCCGCCTCAATTTTGGCGCATACGCTCGACGAAGGTCGACGCCGCAAAGTCGATGGCCGACAGGGAGCGGGCGAAGATCTTCTTGAAGTCCCCAGGCGCGCCAACAAAAATCTCCACGGAGATCCAGACGTTGTTGGTCGTGAGGTAGGACTTGGCGACCTTGGTGGTCAAGTTGGTGTAGTTCACCGCAAAGATGGCGCGCGCCCGCTCCAGGTCGTCTTCGATTTCCCAAATGTTGGGCATGACCAGGCGAAAATAGGCCGGGTCCTCGGGCAAAACGTGGATGAAATAGTAACGCCCTTCGACTTTGAAGGTCACGTCGCCATCGCTGTCGATGGTCGCGCGGTAGCCCTCGCCTTCGAGGTAGTCCACGTAGAGCTTCTGCACCTCCTCCCGACTCAGCTTGGGCTGGGACCAGGCGGGGCTCGCACCCGCACACCACACGAAAGCCACCACCCACAACAGCAGCATCCCCTTGCGCCACCCACCTCGTCCGTTCATCGCGCTCTCCACCTCGCTCGTCTACTCCGCCGCAACGCCGCGGCAGCCACTGGCACTGCGCGGACCCAGTATACACCATCGGCGGCGGCACTCCCAGAGCGCACGTAGACACGCGGCCTTCGCTCAGGCCAGCGCAAGGCAAGAGGCAAAGACGGGCAGGCTAGGAAGCCTGCCCCACACTGGGGCTAACAATCCCCGCCGGGCCATCATCTTCAAAATCAAAATCAATCCGTACCGGCCGACCTATGTGTCGGCCGATCCAGCGCAACACCG
>CAYVQF010000102.1:0-8665 GCA_964454015.1 uncultured Myxococcales bacterium | reverse complement strand
AGTGGACGGCGAACACCTATACGGTGTCCTTCGACAGGCAAGACGGTGGGGTGCCGCCCGGGACGCAGCCGGCGGTCTTTAACGCGGCCTACGGCGCGCTGCCGGAAGTGACGCGGACGGGCTACACCTTCGCCGGTTGGAACACGGCGGCCGACGGCACGGGTGCGACCATCGAGGCGATGAGCATCGTCAATATCGCCGCGGCCCACACGCTGTACGCGCAGTGGACGGCGAACACTTACGAGGTCTCTTTCAACGGCCAGGGGGCGAGCTCGCTCCCGTCACCGATGACGGTGACTTTCGGCAGCGCCTACGGCGCGCTGCCCGTGGTGACGCGGACGGGCTACACCTTCGCCGAGTGGAACACGGCGGCCGACGGCACGGGTGCGACCATCGAGGCGATGAGCATCGTCAATATCGCCGCGGCCCACACGCTGTACGCGCAGTGGACGGCGAACACTTACGAGGTCTCTTTCAACGGCCAGGGGGCGAGCTCGCTCCCGTCACCGATGACGGTGACTTTCGGCAGCGCCTACGGCGCGCTGCCCGTGGTGACGCGGACGGGCTACACCTTCGCCGAGTGGAACACGGCGGCCGACGGCACGGGTGCGACCATCGAGGCGATGAGCATCGTCAATATCGCCGCGGCCCACACGCTGTACGCGCAGTGGACGGCGAACACTTACGAGGTCTCTTTCAACGGCCAGGGGGCGAGCTCGCTGCCGTCACCGGTAACGGTGACTTTTGGCAGCGCCTACGGCGCGCTGCCTGTGGTGACGCGGACGGGCTACACCTTCGCCGGTTGGAACACGGCGGCCAATGGCAGCGGCGCTACCATCACGGCAGCCACCGTCGTCAGCATCGCCGCGGCCCACACGCTGTACGCCCAGTGGACCGTGAACACTTACACCGTGTCCTTTGACGCCCAGGGTGGGGGCCCTGCGCCGATGGCGCAGCCGGCGACTTATGACGCGGGCTATGGCCCGCTGCCCGATGTGACCCGTTCTGGTTATACCTTTGCAGAATGGAACACGGCGGCCGACGGCACGGGCGCGACCATCGAGGCGACGAGCATCGTCAATATCGGCGCGGACCATACGCTGTACGCCCAGTGGACGGCGAACACTTACCAGGTCTCTTTCAACGGCCAGGGGGCGAGCTCGCTGCCGTCACCGATAACAGTGACCTTTGGCAGCGCCTACGGCGCGCTGCCCGTAGTGACGCGGACGGGTTACAGCTTCGCCGGTTGGAACACGGCGGCGGACGGCACGGGCAGCACCATCGTGGCGACGACGGTGGTGAGTATCCCTGCGGACCACACGCTCTACGCCCAGTGGACCGTGAACACCTACGATGTGTCCTTCGACGCCCAAGGCGGCGGCCCCGCGCCGGCGACGCAGCCGGCGACCTTTGATGCGGCCTACGGCGGGCTGCCGGTGGTGAGCCGCGCCGGTTATACCTTCGGCGGTTGGAACACGGCGCCCGACGGCACGGGTGCGGCCATCGAAGCGACCACGGTGGTGAGTATCCCTGCGGACCACACGCTCTACGCCCAGTGGCTGAGCGGGGTCTACTTCGTCACCACGACCATCGCCGACTTCGGCTGGGGAAACAATCAAGACTCGCGCCATTTCATCGAGAACACCTTCGACTGGTTGTGGCCCACACGCGCGGCGAGTGGTCCCATCCTCCTCGTCATCGACAACTCCGCCTGGAGCGACGCCTGGCGCGGCGAGATGACCCAGCGCGGGCTGACTTGGACGGAGCGCACCGGCAGCACCTTGACCGCGGCCGACCTCAACCCGGCGGCCTACCGGATGGTCATCATCGCCGAGTACATGAACGACGCCTCCATGGCGAACATGGGGACGCTGGTGCCGGCCCTGGAGGCCTACGTCCAGGACGGCGGCGTCTTGCTCGACATGATCGGCACGAACGACACCTTCCGGTGGTCTGGCGCCGTGGCCGGTCCTTTTGGCACCCGCAGCGTTGCTGAATTTGACGACTTCAACTACGTGGTCGCCGTGGGCCACCCCATGGTGACCAACATGGCGCTGCCCTCTTTCTCGGGGAGTTTTGCTTCCCACGGGCGTATCTCGACGGCGCCCACGGGATCGACGGTCTTGCTATCGGCGGGCGACGCGCCAGGCGGTCTGCCTGTGGCCTGCTGGCTGGAGTTATAGCCCACAAGGTTGCCGGCCTCGGGGCGCCAGTCTCAGAGCCCCGAGCCCGACGCCGCCCAAAGTCCCCCCCTGGGGCAGCCCTCTCGCCCCCCTTGCGCCGGGGGCCGAAAAGACGCTATGACACGCGCCATAAACCAAGCGTGACCCCGCGCGCGGGGTCGCCCTGTGGAGGTGTCATGCGCCTGTGGACGACCGCGTTCGTGTTGTTTTTGTCGCTGGCGTGGCTGTTGAGCTGTACGCCGTCGCCTGCCAATGAGCCCGACCTGCCTGACGACGCCGCGGAGACGGAGGATGTCATGGCCGATCTCGACCCTGACGGGGTGGATCTGGCCCCAGACGCACGCCCAGAGGAGGTGGATCCAGAAGACAGTGGCGACGCTGACGACCTGGATGAGGGAGCGCTACCCCTGCCGGACCCCCTGCATGTTGGCGCCATGGCGTCATTGACCCAGCCGGCCGGGCGCGGTGGCTTTCGCTTTGGCGCGGCGACGGCGGCGGCCCAGATCGAGGACGGACTGGCGCACAGCGATTGGCATTTCTGGACTTTGCCCGAGGCGCAGGGGGGCATGGGGCAGGGGACCCCCGTTGGCGAGGCCGTGCAGGGAGCGACCCGGGCCTTGGCCGATGTCGGCCTCATCACGGCGATGCACCTGGACGCCTATCGTTTCAGCATCGATTGGTCGCGCATCGAGCCCGAGCGCGGGGTGATTTCCGAGGAGGGCTTGGCCCACTACGACGCCCTCATCGACGCCTTGGTCGCCGCCGGGGTGCGCCCCATGGTGACCCTGCATCACTTCTCCAGCCCGATCTGGGTGCACGACTTTCGCCAGCCGCCCTGTGCGGCCGATGCGCTCCCGGACGACACGAACCTCTGCGGTTGGGGCCACCCTCAGGGCGCCGATGAGATCGTGCGCTCCTTCGGTGACTTCGCGGCTCTGGTGGCTGAACGCTATGGGGACCGGGTCGACGAGTGGTGTGTCTTGAACGAGCCCGTGAACTACCTCATGGCCGCCTACGGCGTAGGTTACTTTCCCCCCGGCGAGAACCTGTTGTTTGCCACGCCCGATTTGGTGGCGGTCTATCGCAACTACCTGCGGGCTTACGTCGCGGCGTACGACGCCATCAAGGCGCATGATGGGGTGGACGCCACGGGCGATGGCAGGGCCGCCGATGTCGGGCTCTCACTCTCCATTGCCGATTGGGTGCCGGCGCGGGGCAACCGCCGCAGCGATCACCCCGATGACGTGGCCGCCGCCGAGGCGGTGCGCTACATCTACCACGATTTGATCGTCCAGTCCTTGTTGGACGGGACCTTCGACCCCGACCTGGACGGCAGCGCGGCCGAGGCTTGGCCCGAGTGGCGCGGCAAGTTGGATTGGCTGGGTTTGCAGTACTATTTTCGCGCCGGGGTCAGTGGTCAGCTCCCGTTGATTCCGCCGATCAAGGGCACCCTGTGCTTTGGCGATTTCGACTTCGGTGCGTGCATCCCACCGGCCGATCCGAGCCACTACGTGCCATCCATGGCCTATGAGTTCTGGGTGCCCGGCCTGATCGACGTCTTGCGCGACTATGCCGTCCGCTATCCCGAGCTGCCCCTGGTGATCACCGAGTCGGGCATCGCGACGGAGGTCGGCGAGCGGCGCGCTGAAGCGGTGGTGCGGGTCTTGGAAGCGCTGCACCAGGTGATCCAGGAGGGGGTGGACGTGCGCGGTTATTACCACTGGTCCCTGCTGGACAACTTCGAGTGGGCCGAAGGCTTTCACCCGCGCTTTGGCCTCTACCGGGTCGATACGGATGGGGTGAGCGGGAGCTATGATCGCCAGCCGACCTTGGGCGCCGAGGTGCTGGGCGCCATCGCCCAGCGGCGCGGGGTCTCGGCGGAAGATAGGGCCGCCTTTGGGGGCAATGGCCCCATGCACCCGGAGCAGCCCTGAATGGGGTGAGGCTGGCGCCGCGTCGGGGAGGGCGTCTGGGTCGCCGCCGGTTGGCAGATCGTGCGGCGGTTGTTGACGATTGGGCGTTGACCTATGCTGGTGCGAGCGTGGCGCGAGGTGCGCCGCAGGCTTCGGCTACGGGGGCTTGGGCGCGCTCGGGGCACGGGCGGTCGGTTGTTTTTTTCTCCGGGAGGCGACGAAAGGGATGAGCAAAGTGTGGTGCCTGATGGTGGTCTTGGGGGTAGCGTTCTTCGGCTGTGGTCCGCAGGTCCCGACTCCGGAGCTGCCAGCGGCGCCAGCGGAGCCCGAGGCGGCTGGCCTGGTGGCCAACGCGGCCGAGGCCACGGCGGAGGGCGAGGTGGCGGCGGCCTGGCTGGGGAAGACCTGGACGCTGTCCCACTTCAGTGAGGGGAGTGCGGTCCAGCAAACCATGCCCATGACCTTGCTCTGCGGGGCCGAAAATTGTGGGGGCACCTTGGATTGCAACCAGCTCTACTGCGATGTGGCGATGAAAGACGGGGAGCTCCACATCAGCGGCTGCGGCACGACGAAGATGGCCTGCGAGCCGCTCGCTGAGCCGGGTCGTTACGGCGTCGACGTCGTGGGGGTGTTGCGCGAGGTGCGCAGCGCCAAGGTGGAGGCGGGGCAGCTCGTGTTGTCCTGCCCCGATGGGCGGGCGCTGCACTTCACCGGCGAGTGAAGGCTTTGTGGCGCTGACGGGGGCGATCAGGGGGTGACAGGGCGGCGGAAGCCAAAGACCTGGACCCAGGTGTTTTGGTAGAAGCCGACGCCGATCTCATTGCTGCCGGCCGAGAGGATGTTGGCGCGGTGTCCCGAAGAGCCCATCCAACTGCTCATGACCTGCTCGGGGGTGCGCTGCCCCTTGGCGATGTTCTCGCCGCGGGGCGAGCCGGCGTAGGCCGTGGCGTTGATGCGATCGACGAAGGAGCGGCCGTCGAGGGAGGTGTGGCTGAAGTAGTTGTTGTCGACCATGTCCCTGGCGTGTTCTTGGGCGGCGCGCGCCAGGTGGCGGTCGTAGACGTAGGGTTCGAGGCCGTTGTCGACGCGGGCCTCGTTGACCAGGAAGAAGACCTGGCACACCTCGCTGGTGGCACCGGGCGGGCAGGGGTCTTGGTGGCTCGGGTCGTCGTCGCCGCAGGCGACGCAGAGCCATGAGCAGCCGAGGAGAAAGGCGAAAAGAAACAGGATCTGGCGCGGCATGGGCTGACCTCCGGTCGCGGTGACCTCACAGGAGACGACAAGTACTCAGGGTGCCGCTGTGGCGGGCAAAGATCAAGGGAAGGCGAGTCGGAGCGGGCGCCGCATGAGGGAGGCCGTGGGCCGCCGTGGTGGCCGGGATGCCACGCCTAGTATGGGGATTCATTTGCCACGAGGGGCCCCTTTCGGCTATCAATAGAGCCGCGATGTGGCGCGCCCGCGCCTTGGCCTCGACGCCCCCCCATGCAGGAGACAAGATGCGTTATTCCGTCGCCGTTGCGCTGCTCATCGGTCCGTTGCTTCTGTGGTCCTGCGCCGATGCGACGCCCCACCAGGCCGACGCGCCCTATCAAGACGTCAATGACCTCGGCGGCGAGGTGGGGCCCGAAGTGACGGACATCCAGGAAGTACCGCCGCAGGATGTCGCGCCTGATGCGCTGCCCGACAGCAGCGATGGGGTGGATGTCCCCGTCGAGGTGAGCCCCGATGTCGTGGACGTCGCCGACGTACCGCCGGCGGAGCTCAGCGATGTGGTGACGGACCTGCCGCCCGACGTGGTCGAGCCGTGGCCGCTGCCGACCTACCTGACGCTAAAGGGTACGGACGACGAGGCGCGCCACGGCTGGGACTCGGTCGAGACCTGGGGCGACAGTCGCGACTTCTTCAAGGAGGAAGACTATCTGGAGAGCGGCCGCAACGATCACGACTCGGAGACGGAGGCGCACTTCGGCAGCGCCCGCCCGCCGGCCGGCGATTTTCTCTTGCACTATGGCCCGGATTGGGACCAGCCCTCGCCCTACCCGCCGGTGCTGCTGATCACAGGCGCCAACACCAACGCCAACCAAGCGTGGGCGGCGCCCGATCTCATCAACTACTGCGGTTCTCCCCTCTTCTGTCCGAGCACGGGCTTGCTCCAGCATCTGCACGCTGAGGGCTTCCGGGTCTTCGCCATCACCTTCCCCCACATGCACGGGGACAACCGCTACTGGGCGCAGCAGATCGGGGACGCCCTGGACATCATCCGCCACCGCACGGGCGCGCCAGCGGTCGACGTGGTGGCCTGGAGCAAGGGCGGTTTCGCCGCGCGGCTGTACGCGGCGGGTATCGTGCCGCCGGGCCCAGGGACGAGCCCCTACGGCGACCAGGTGGGCAAGCTCATCCTGCTGGGGGCGCCCAACGGCGGCTTGGACTACACCTTCCGCTACGGCATCTTGCCCTCCATGGGCATTTACCCCGTGTGCGGCGGCATCGCCAACGCGCCCTCGCCGCATACGATGATGACCTGTTACTTCGTGCAGTACACGCGCAAGGACCTCTCGATCTACGAGACGGAGGAAGGCGATTTCTTCCCGGGGCAGAAGCAGATGCTGGCCCGTTGGGACGATCTCTATCCGGTCTCGACAGTGAACCAGGACTATCATACCACCTATCACGGCGGCAACGGCTTCGTCTCGTCGAGCTTGGGGATCGACTTCGCCATGGCGCAAGGGTCGCTGGTGGCGGCCATGCAGGCCAAGAACACGCCGCCGCAGCTCCCCATCTACCTGCTGTGCGGCGGCGCGCAGGACATTGCCTACGTGCTCAACGAGACGGCGGGCCCAAGCGATGGCTTGGTGTTGCAGGATAGCTGCACGCTGCAGACGGGGCTGAGCCAGGTGCGCGAGACCGTGGTCGATGAAGGGGTGAACCACTTTGGGCTGCCCTGGGCGTCGACGACGATGGCGCAGATCACCGAGTGGCTGCAAGAGATCCCGCCCAACTGAGGCGCGGACCGTTTGGCCGAGCGCCCGCGAAGTGGGCTTGGGTGGATCCCCGAAATAAAATCAGGGGTTGAGCAGCAATTCCACCATGGTGGGGAAGCGGCGTTGCCAGTCGATTTCGTGGTGATTGGCGTTGGGCTCGACGAAGATGAGGGCCTCGTGGGGGCCGTAGCCGAGACCGCGCAGGTGGTCGTAGAATTTTTGGGTGATGTCGGCGTAGTTGAGGTAGATGTCCTCGACCCAGATGCGCTCGTTGTCGCCGGTGTCCATGTAGATGCGGGACCAGGTGTCGTGCTTGGCCGCCCACTGGTCGAAGACGCGGTAGTCGGACCACATCAGGGTGGGGGAGACGGCGCCGAGGCGACCAAAGACGTCGGGGCGCTCATAGCCGCAGTAGAGGGCCATCAAGCCGCCCAGCGAGGCGCCCATGAGGGCGGTGTGTTCGGGGCCGGGCAGGGTGCGGTAGGTGCGATCGATGAAGGGCTTGATGTGGTTGGCGACGCAATCCAGGAAGAGGTGTCCCTTGGGCGCGTGGATGCCTTTGCGGCTGTAGGGCCAAGGGGTGTACTCGTCGAAGCGGTTGGGGAGGTGGTCGATGCCGACGATGATCCACGGCTGGGTGCGGCCTTCGTGGAGGAGGCGGTCCATGGTGGTGTTGGCGCACCAGGTGTGGAAGAGGGCCGAGGCGGGGTGACTGAAGACGTTCTGCCCGTCCATCATGTAGAGCACGGGGTAGTGCCGCTGCAGATCCCAGTCGTAGCAGGAGGGGGTGTAGATCCGCAGGGTGCGGGTGGTGTGCTCGGGGTACGAATAAAAGTCATGGATAATGTGAATATGGCTCATGTCGACCTGTTGCTGGTGCAGCGCGGGGCTGCCTTTTGCTTCCACCCAAGTGTTCAGTCGGGCTGACTTCGCTGTGGCGCGTCACGCCGGGGCGCGCGCGGCGGGCCGCAGACTAATGATGGCGCCTAGCGGTGTCAATCTTGGGCGGTCGGGGGCGGCGGGTAGGCGTCCGTCGACGGGGCGACGCGTAGGTCGCCCCCTACTGGTGCCCTCTCCATGGGGAAATGACAGTCTGGCGTTTGAGACCTCACCCCCCAGCCCCCTCTCCATGCATGGAGAGGGGGTGCCAATGTTGCGATTTTATAGGTAAAACATGTGAAATGCGCGGGTTGGGGGGCCACGTGCCGGCGTTTGAGACCTCGCCCCCCAGCCCTGTATCCACGGGGGAAATGACAGCCTGGCGCCCGTTGACGGGGCGACGCGTAGGTCGCCCCCTACGGTCGTTCGCATCCTGGTGACACTTAGGCCCCCGTTGACGGGGCGACGCGTAGGTCGCCCCCTACGGTCGTTCGCATCCCGGTGCCACTCAGGCGCCCGTTGACGGGGCGACGCGTAGGTCGCCCCCTACCTTCGTTGGCATCCCGGTGCCACTCAGGCGTCCGTCGACGGGGCGACGCGTAGGTCGCCCCCTACCTTCGTTGGCATCCTGGTGACACTTAGGCGCCCGTCGATGGGGCGACGCGTAGGTCGCCCCCTACGGTCGTTCGCATCCCGGTGCCACTCAGGC
>CAYVQF010000101.1:0-8974 GCA_964454015.1 uncultured Myxococcales bacterium | reverse complement strand
GGGGGGGGCCGCCCCCGGCCCCCCCGCGGCCGGGCTCGGTGGTCAGGGCTTGTACCAAGGCAGCCACGGTGGCCTCGGCCAGATCGGGATCACGCGCACCGCTCCCCGGGGGCAGGTGTTCAGCCAGACGGGCCCTGGCCTCTGCTGGCGTCAGAGACAACTCCAGCGCGGTCAGCACCGCACGGCGTGTGACTCGGCGCTCTCTCATGAGCGTACCGGCAGGGCATCACCCCAGTAGTAGAGCATCCCGCGGTGGAAAGCCTCGGACAACATGAAATGCAGCAGCGCCGTGTTGGCCGGCAGCTCACTCAAGGCCGTTGGCGGCACCCCGCACAAGACCGCCGCTGCCTGGGCCGCCCGGTCTTGCAGCGCCGCCCGCAAGGTGTCGATTTCCGGCAGCACCACGGCGCGCTCACTCTTGAAAGGCTTGCGCACGGCGCGAGGCAACACCTTGAACAGACGTTTGCGCTGCGCCTTGATCTCTTCGTCCAGGGGCTTGGTCTGCAACAAGGCTTGGAAGAACACCTGCACCTCATCGTTGGGGAGACGCTCCAACAGCGCCCCGCCCGAGACAGCCTGACACATGGCGTGGGTCACCCAGAAATCGAAGCGGGCCAAGTGCGGCGCCTGGGCCAGAGACTTGCTGATCTCCAGCGACAGGGGCAGACCCACCTGGGCCACGCACGGCGCCTGCAGGTGCTGGTCCTCCACCAGGCGCACCTCGTCCAGCGGCAGGGCCAAGGCGGCGGCGATGGCACGGCAACGCAGGCTGACCAGCGCCCGAGCTTCCGCCGCCTGTCCCATGCGCAAGCCGTCGTGCCAGCTTCGCAGATGCGGCGTCGTGCTGAGCAGGATCTCTTCCACCGCCACCCAGCGCGGATCCAGAGGGAAATGCGCCAGATCCAGCGCGCGACCTGGCACGGTCTCCCGCGCAGCCAGAGCCTCTCGCCCGGCGCCGCCGTGACTCACATGCTCGAAGACCAGCGTCGCCGTGTCGGCCGCCGCCCGGTGCCCCAAGCGATCCAGCGCCCGAATCAATCCGGTGTAGGCGTCGGCGATGTGCAGGTTGCGCCGCAAGGTGCGGCGGTACTCCGCCACGGCCGCCTCGTGCTGGCCGTTGCCCTCCAGGGCCTGGGCCCGAGCCAAAAAGGCCCAGTCCGTGTCCAAGTCGTCGCGGATGACCTCGGAGAGAAAGGCCAGGGCCTCCCGGTGCTGCCCCGCTGCAACCATCAGGGTGGCGACGGTGGCCTTGATGGCGGGGTCAGCGTGGTCGTCGTCGGTCTCTGAGAGCAGCGACTGGCCCACGCTGATCAGGCGCGGGATCTCGCGCTGCTGCCGGTAGTCTTCCAAGAGCTCATTCAGGGCCGCGCGGTCTTCCAGGGCCGCAGAGATCGCTTGGGACTCGTAGCGCTTGCGCGTCTCGTCGCTCCACAGCGCCCGCCGCGCCACGTCGACGAAGCGAATCGCCGCCCACACCCGGTCTTGCTCCTCCCCGTGGGCGATGATCTCGTCCAGGAGGGATTTGGCTTCATCCCAGTCGCTCTCGTCGTCTGCCAGGGAGAAGAGCTCGCGTAAGATCGGTACGTCGTGGGTAAAGTCGGCCCGCAGGTCGCGCAAGATGCGCTTGGCCTTGCCCGGCTGTCGCACCTTGTCGATGAGGATCTGGGCCTGCTGTAACTTCGCCGCCCGCCGCGCCAAAGGATCACCACAGCAGGCCGCCAGACGCTCCAAGACCCCGATGGCTTCCGACCATCGCCCCTGCACTTGCAAGAGCCCGGCTTGCTCGCTCAAGGCTTCGCGATCGTCTGGCGCAATGGCCAGCACCTTGGCGAGCTCGGCGCTGGCCCGCGCCGGGTCCTCCAGTGGCCCCTTGAGCAGCGCCGCCACTTTGCGCAGCAGGGCGATCTTGACCTCGTCGCGCTGGGTCCCCTTGACGGCCCGGGCCAGCACCCGCGCCAGATGGGCATGGTCGCCGCGCTTCTCCAGCAGGCGCTCCGTCATGGCCAGGGCCTGGGGATGCGCCGGATGATGCGACAGGGCCACCCCGAGGCTGGCCAGGGCGCTGGTGTCGTCGCCGACCTTCTCGGTCCACAGCTCGGCTGCCCACAGACAATAGGCGTAGCGATTGGTGTCGTGATGGCTCGCCTCGGCCAGCCGATCGCTCACCGTGGCCAGCTCGCGCCAGCTCTCTTTGGTCTCGTAGATGAGCGCCAACGCCAGCAGCGCGGGCATACAGTGGGCATCCAACTTCAGGCAGGTCTGGGCCACCCGCGCCGCCTGCTCGTCTTCACCGGCGTCGACATAGGCCAGGATCGCCCCCGCCAACGCTTGCACCCGCGCCGCGGGGTTGGCGGCGAGGTGGGCGAAACGCTCACGCACCTGAGCCACGATCCCCCAGTCATCGGCTGCGGCGGCGACGCGCTCCATGGCCCACAAGACGTTGAGGTCGTCTGGACTGCGCTGGTAAGCTTCGGCCGCCGGAGCAAAGGCCGCGGCCAGGGAGCGCGCGCGCAGGCCCTGGAGCTGGGCGCTCTCGAGAAAGAGGGCCGTCGCCTCTTGGGTATCCTCCGTGCAGTGCCCCAGCGTCTCGAGCCACTCGGGCAGATCCTCCGCGCCCAGCAGGCGGCGCACCCGCGTCAGCTCACCGCGCAGGGTCGCTTCAAAGCGCGTCGCCGTCGCCGCCTCGGTGTAGAGCGCCAGGTCGGGGGCCTCGCCGAGATAGAACTCGCGCACCCGCGCCAGCGCCAAGAGCAGGCGGCTGCGCTCCTCCCCATCCAAATCGAGGAGCAGCAGACCATCGATGACCGCACGCACCTCAGTCCACTTCTTCTGGCGCAAGCGCACCCGCAGCAAACCGTAGAGGGCGCGCTTGGACTCGGGGGTCTCCGCCAAGGCGCGGCGATAGAGGTGCATGGCCCGCGCCGAATCGCCCATGACCAGGTCGGCGCACTCCGCCGCATGGCACAGGGCGTCGTGGCCGAGTTGGGCACCCTCGGCTTCGGCATAGCGCTCCAGCACCCCCACCAGATCCTTCCAGCGGCGCTCTTTGCGCAGCAGACGATCCAAGGGGCGCAAGGCCGCGGCGTCCGCTGGGATCACCTCCAGGGCGGCCTGGTAGGCCTCGATGGCCTTGGATACCTCGCCCATGGCCTCCCAAGCCCAAGCGATGTGCCGGTGCAGGACGTTGGCCTCGGCCGCGCTCGGATCGAGGCTCAAGGCGTGCTCCAGGACGGCCACCAGCGCCGGCCAACGCCGGTGTTCGTGGGCAATGCGCACCAGGGAGGCCATGGCATAGGGATGCCCCGGCGCCGCGGCGATGATGCGCTGGAGCACGGCGATGGCCGCGTCTGGCTCATCCACTTCATCGGCCAAGAGGTGGCCGGCCATGCGCAACCACGCGTGCGCCTCGGCGGCGTCTCGGGTGTCGTTGGCTTGGGCCAAGAGCGCATCGACCAGCTCTTGGAAACGCTCGGCCCGCAACAAATAGGCGATGTGCTGCAACGCCAGCGTGCGGTTGGCGTCGCCGTTGCGGTTCTGGGCCAAGACGCCGATGGCGTCGCTGAGGCGGTTCAACGGCCCGGCCAAGAGCCGCGCCAGCTCACCGCGCAAGTGGTTGGCCGTCTTGATGTCCGTGCCGATGGAGAGGTAGCTCTCCAGGCGGTGGGCCCGCTCACTGTGGCGCTGCTCGACGTCGAAGAGCCGATCAGCGCCCCAGAAGGCCACGTGATGCGCCGCCTCTTCCAGGGCCGGCAGGTAGGCGTCGATGGCCTCACGCGGCCGGGCGAGGTTGTCCAGGAGCTCAGCCAACTCGACCTGGCGCACCGCCACCGCCGCGGGGAAGACCTTCTTGGCCACGGCGATGCTCTGGCGGTGGAGATCGACCAGATCATCCGCCAGCCCCTCTTCATCCAAGAGCACCCGCAGACGTTCATAGGCCAGCGGGTCCCCCGCCACATGCCCGAGGGCTTTGCGGTAGGCGCCGATGGCGACCTCAGGGCGGTCGAGCTGCTCCTGAGCCAGCCAGGCCATGGCCCGGGCGATCTCCGCCTTGCCCTCGGCGTCGTCGCGCAGCTCGTAGAGTTGGCGCAGGGCGTTGAGGCTCTCCCGGTGATCTTGGCGGGCGTCGTGGGCCAAGACCAAGCGCCACAACACCGCCGGGGTGGGCGGCATGGTGTGCACCGCTTGGGTGAGTAGGCGCGCGGCCAAGTCGACGTCGATGCGGTGGTCCAGGTGCAAAGCGGCCGTGAGATCCAGCAACAGCGCCTTGACCGGATGATCGGGGATGAGATCGATGAGATGGCCCAGGTTGATGACCAGGGGTCGCCAGGTGCTGCGCCGCTCTTGCAACTCCACCAGGGCGCTCAGCGCCGGCAGATGCTCAGGATCGGCCTCGACGGCGGCGCTGAAAGCAGCCTCGGCGCTGTCGTAGTCCTGCAAAAGCGCCTCGCGCATGGTGCCGCCCAGGTAGAGGATCAGCGCCCGCTCCACCGGGGCGCTCAGCGCCGTGGCCAGGGTGTCACAGGTGGCGGCCACCTCGGCGGGCAATTGGAGGGTGAGCTGGAGCGCCAGCGCCGCCATCAGGGCGCCGACGTGGTTGGGCTCCAGCGCCAGGGCGCGCTTGACCAAGGCCAGGGCCGCCGCCTCGTCGCCGCGCACGTGCCGCTCCAAGGCCGCCGCCTCCACCAGGACCGGGACCTGACGGTGGGCATCGTCGAGGAGTTCGACCTCCCGCAGGCACAGGTCCAGGGCCGCCTCAAAGGCGTTGAGGCGCAAGAGCAAGCGGCGCACCGCCGCCAGCAACCACGGATTGTCTGGCTGCAAGGTCAGGGCATCCTCGAGGTCGCGGCGCAAATGCGCCTCGCACGCCCCGTCGCGCTCACAGGCCAGGGCCGCCTCGAGGAACATCTGGGCCGCGCGCTCAGGGTCGCGGCCGCGCAAGGCCGTCGCCTCGCGACGATAGACCTCGGCTGTCTCCTCCTCCTCAGGCACCCCCTCGGGATCCTCCGGCAAGGCCGGCAGCTCCTCGTCGACCAGCGCCGCCAGGGCTTGGTCCATGGAGGGCGACCCCTCGTCCCGAGGCCCCTCCGAGCCGAGGCTCTTCAGGATGGCTTCGGTCAACGCGACGTCTTCTTCCTGGTTCTTCTTGTCACTGCGCTTTGTCACGGTCCCCCCTCTCAGGTTCGACCAAGCATAGCACCCAATGCGCCTACCATGCACCGATGCGCCGGCTGACGTTGGCCGTCACCCAGGCGCAGCGCATCTTCACCACGAGGGTGGGTTGCCAAGGACGGGCGTCGGCCCACATACTTAGGATGCGCACCGCGCCGGTGCGCCACACTCTCCCTCCCAGGCAGATCCATGACCCACGCATACTTCCGCCACCGCGAGCAGGCCCTCGGGCAGCAGCCAGCCGACGTGCTCCTCACCAACTGTCGCTTGGTCAATGTCCTCTCGGGCCGCATCGAAGAGAAGAGCGCCATCGCCATCGCCGGTGAGGAGATCGTCGGCATCGGTCCGCATTACCAAGGACGCGAGGTCATCGACTGCGGCGGCGATTACATCTACCCAGGCCTCATCGACGCCCACATCCACCTCGAGTCGAGCAAGTTGACCATCCCCGAGTGCGCCCGCGCCATGGTGCGCCACGGGACCACGGCGGTGATCACCGATCCCCACGAGATCGCCAACGTCGCCTCCATCGAGGGGGTCTCCTTTCAGCTCGACACCGCCTCGGACAACGAGCGCATGAGCGTCTTCTTCACCGTACCCTCCTGCGTGCCGGCCATCCCCGACCCCAACCTGGAGACCTTCGCCTCCTACATGGGGCCCACCAAGCTGCGGGCCTTCTTCAACAACCCCTGGTTCGTGGTCTTGGGCGAGATGATGAACATGCCCGGAGCCATCTACGGCGACCGCAAGGTCTTGGCCAAGCTGGCCGATAGCCGCGATCGCGGCCTGCCCATCGACGGCCACGCCCCCATGCTCTCAGGGCGCGAACTCAACACTTACATCTACCTCGGCATCCGCAGCGATCACGAGAGCACCTCACTCGCCGAGGCGCAGGAGAAGATCGACCGCGGCATGACCATCATGATCCGCGAAGGGAGCACCGAGTCCAACCTGCGCACCTTGTTGCCCTTGGTGACCGGGCTGAACTCGGCCCGGGTGGTCTTCGCCAGCGACGACCTCGATCCCATCGACTTGGCCGAGCGCGGCCACATCGACCACATCTTGCGCATCGCCGTCGCCGAGGGCCTGCACCCCATCCGCGCCTTGCAGATGGCCACCATCAACGTGGCCAACACCTTCAGGCTCAACAACATCGGCGCCATCTACCCGGGCGCCAAAGCAGATCTGGTGGTCGCCCCCGACCTGGAGACCTTCACCCCCCGCTCGGTGATGCGCCATGGGCGCTTCGTCTGGCGCGACGGCGCCGAGGTGCCCATGGGGCGCAAGGTGGACCGCTTCCTCCGCTCGACCATGAACGCCGATCTGCCCGCCGTCGAGGCCTTACGCGTGGCGGGCAGCCCAGGCGCCACCCTGCGGGTGATCGGCGCCGTGGCCAACCAGATCATCACCGAGGAGCTCCACGTCCCGGCAGTGGTCAGTGACGGCTGGGTCCAGGCCCAGCCCGAAGCGGACGTGGCCAAGATCGTGGTCTTCGAGCGCCACCGCAACTCCGGTGGCTTCGGCGTGGCCTACATCAAGGGCCTGGGCATCCGCCGCGGCGCCATCGGCTCTTCCGTGGCCCATGACTCCCACAACATCGTCGTCGCCGGCGTGGACGACGCCGACATCCTCCGTTGCGCCCAACGCATTCGCGATCTCTGTGGCGGCCAAGTGGCCTGCGCCGGCGACGCCTGGGCCGAGCTGCCCCTGCCCATCGCCGGCCTGATGAGCGACCAACCTTTCGAGACCGTCGTCGCCCAAGAGCAAGCCCTCTTTCGCTTCTGCCAGGAGGTCAATGGCACGCCCCTGACCCGGGCCCTGAGCACCCTCTCCTTCATGGCCCTCCCCGTGATCCCCACCCTGCGGGTCACCGACAAGGGCCTGATCCGCATCCTGCCGGGGGCCTACCCCGAGCGGGTGGGGCTGTGGGTGTAGCTGCCGCAGGAAGGAAGCTCCAGTCTCCAGCCTCAAGTCTCAGGTCTCACCAGGTCGGCCCCTCGCCCCATAAAGACACCCGCAGAAAGGGCCGACACATAGGTCGGCCCCTACTGGCAACCTGAAGGTGGCACGCGGACCAGAAATGAACACCATGGCTGTCACACCCTGCTGCAGGAAGGGCTTCTACCTTCTCACCCTGCGTGTGGGAGCAACGCGTAGGAAGCCGTTGCGGCTCAGAACCAGCATGTCCTCCAGGAGATCCAGATCATCGCGCGTGCTGTGGTCGAGAACGGCCTCGACGTTTTGATACTGACGAACAAGACGGACGGTCTCGGCCAGCTTGAGTGAGCAGATGTCGGGAACAGCTTCCATCGAGGCATTGATATTCGTGCTGAACTCTGCGAGGTCCGGCGCAAGAGCCGCCATCGCGGCACAAATGTGACTATCCCGCTCGAGTAAGGCGTCGATCGCATACCCCGCCTCGTCGGCATCGCTCTCCCCGTCGCGCGTTCGCTCACCGCCGAGTAAAGTGATCTGATACGAACGAAAACGCCATCCTAGAACACGACAAAGTCGCTTTTCGAAAGCAAGAGACTCCAGGAAGCCAGATTCGCTGCCGTCGCCACAGAATGGATGCACGCATTCAATGCTTCGAATTCGACCCCTAGCAACCGCAAACGTAGCGGTGGGAAAGAAGTCGCCCGGGTAATGGCAGACTTCTCTTTCCCTGGAAATGGGCCTTCCGTTGTAGACAAACAAAGAAAGCGAACCGCCCCAATGAGCCACCTGTACCAACAGAAAACGCAAATCGTAGAAACGGTCGTTGAGGCCAAAACAGCCAGATGGCGTAAACGGGAAATCGAAAAGCCCGCCTCGCGCAGCAGGCCTGTACATTTCAAAGGCACCCATTGCCTTCCGCGCTCCGCTTGGCGGATCGTTGGTCCCAGCCGGGCGTAAATCCCCTGATGCGCACTCTGCCGCACGCGATCCAGCAGAAAGGCAAGCTGTTGGCGCATCTACAACGCGCTTGGTCACTGCTTCGCGTTCACACGCGTCCTTTAACAGGGCAAGCGCCGTGGCAACAGAGGGTCGCGCCATTGGGTTGGTCTGCACACATGCTGCGAGCAGCGTTGCAAAGTGGCTAGACTCCCCCCTCTCTTGCAGCCTGGCAGAGACAAAGGCTGGGATGGAAAGGTCCAACCAACACCATGGATCCGAGCGCTGAAGCACCGTGGCAAGTGCCACCATGCCCACGCCATAAATATCCGCTGCCTGAGTCACCTTCCCATATGCCAACTCCGGTGCCGACCAATTGCTTATCGAAACCCTAGTTCCCATCTTGAAAAGACGGCGTAGGTGAGCCAAGCGTGCAACGCCAAAATCGACGAGCACAGGGAAGCCATCGCTCTCACGGAGGATGATGTTTGCCGGCAGCACTGCCGAGTGTACGTGGTACGAATGGAGCGCATTTAAAGTACGTAGGAGGTCAACAAGGGTCGTGTACCGGCCACGTGGGCCCATTTCAAAGCCGTCGCCCCTCGAGAACAGAGGCACACCGGGCACATGGTCCATCACCACCTGAGCACCGCCGTAGTCGGTTAGTGTGAGATGATAGCGTACAACGCCCTCCTGGTGACACCTGGCGAGCAATGCCGCCTCATCGAGGAAACCCTCTACCGCAGACCGAAAAAGCCCCTCTTGCCATGGCAACGCGCGGAGTCTCTGACTCTTTTCGTCGCGCGCACAGATCCGTGCATCAGCGAGCTCCTTGATGACAACCTTGCCTTCGTGCCAGGTGTCGGTTGCGCTGTAGTGTATTGGTCCAGCGTAAACGCGACTCGTGAGGTTTGAGCGATAGCGACTCTGG
>CAYVQF010000100.1:0-10316 GCA_964454015.1 uncultured Myxococcales bacterium | reverse complement strand
TCATGCTGGCGCTGCTGAACGCTGGGGCTTGTCCATTGATCTACACGCTCCTAGGTGTTTCGTGGTAGGGGGGGGCTTGGGGGGCGCGTTGCTGAGCAAGGCGCCTATTTTTTGGGTGGAATGCCTCGCGAACGCTGGGCGATGTCTTTGAGGACATTGCGGGAGTCCGGCCACTCTGCGCGGCGGGTGGGTTCGTCCGCGAAAGGCGCGTCAGCGTCCAAGGTGCCCTCTTGCATGAAACCAGACTTGGGAGCAGGTGACGAGGCGGGGGTCTCAGGTCGAGGGCTGAAGACGCCGCTGGTCCTGGCCGTTGCGGGAGTGGCAGCACCTCTGCCGGCGACGGGGCGCCAACGTGCCCCCGATGGGCGGCCAGATGCCGGATCGGTGGTGGGGGCGCTGTGCTGGCCTGTGGTGGTTCGGGTCCTTTGGGCGCGGATGGAGTCGGCGTCGTGGCGGACGGTATCAGCGCTGTAGCGGCTGGCGCCGCCGGTGCCCGTGTTGCGTTCATGCGTCGGAGCAGGGGCTGGGGCTGCATCGGAGACTGCGGCGGCGGCCTCGGCTCCGAGCTCGTCGAGTTCTTCTGGGGAGAAGAACATGCCTGACCCCCCCTCCTGGCCGCCGTCGTCAGAGGCGGCGGGTTCGAGGTTGAGATCGCCGAAGATGTCGTCTTCGGGTGGGATTTCGGCGGGATGCGACGCGTCGAGGGAGAAGTCGGCTTCGACTTCGGCAAAAATGTCATCACTCGCCGGCGGCGGCGTCCTTGGGGTCGCGATGGAAGGGGTGAGGCTGCGCCGCAGGCCGGCGGGGGCAGGCTCGGGTTCGACGGCGGCCACGACGGGGCTCATTGACGTCAAAGATGCTGGCCGTGGTGGCAGGGTGCCGGGTTGGGAGACGCGGCGCTGGGGCTCAGCGTGTGCAGGCGTCGCGTCATTCGTGCGCGGGTGGAGCTGACGGCGCACGGGGTTTTCGTTGGTGGTTTGCGCCGGGAGCGCAGGATGTGACTCGGCGCGTTGTGCTGTTTCTTGCTCAGGGACAGCGCGCAGCCCCGAGTGGGAAGAATGCTGCCTGATCAAGCTCGTCGGTGGTGGTGTGACATCGCTTTGGGGCATCTCCAGGCGCGCGACAGGTTGGCGTGGGATGGGGTGTTCGGCGGCGAGAGTTGGCTGTAGGGTGCTCGTTTCGTGAACGGTGACGCCTGGGTTGCGACCGGGACGGAGGTGCTCGACCAAGACCACGAGGTCGGTCACGGGTGAGACGGGGCCTTGGTAGGCGAAACAGAGGCGATGCAGATCCTGAAGACGTTCCAGGGCTTGTTTGGCAGAGAGGGCCGAGATGACGCCGATACGTCCGCGGGCGAAGCATTGGCTGCCATACCACCAATCGAGGTCGATGGGGGTAGCGATCCTCTCAGAGAAGACCCAGTGGGCGCTACGCAAGGCATCGGTGACGGCGGCGCGGGCGACGTCGGAGAGGTAGTCGAGGCTGATGCGGTCGATGAAAGTCAGCTCACGGCCGTGGTGTTGACGGCGGATATCACCGATAGAGAGCGCGATGTGTCCTGGGCTGACGAGGGAGGTGAGGGTTTCGAGAAAGATCTGACCTTGGCTGAGAGTGGGTGAGGCCACAAGCAGGGAGCGTCCGAGGCGGATGGCTTCGCTGATGCACTGTGCCGCATCAGGCGAGATGACGCCGAGATCGATCCATTCGTTGAGGAGGCGCCGCGGGCGATGCAATCGCCGCCCGATGATGACGAAATCTGCGGCCAAGGGCGGACGCATGACCGTCCATTGGGCGTGTTCCGTGGCGATTTCGAAGGCGGCTTCTTCGCCGACTCCGGCCGCCTCGCTGAGCCAATCTGCCAGGGCCGCCGCTTGGTGGGTGCCAAGCGGTTGGGGCGAGGGTCTCCTGCCACTCTCAGCGCCGAAATAGACTTCACCTGAGGGATAGACGACAACCTCTTCCAGAGAAGGATCCAGAAACGCAGCGTTCAAGTCGTCGAGGGTATCGTTGCCGTAGCCCATGCGTGGTGTGCCTCATTGGGTGATTCGATGCCGAGAAAGCACCTGCGTTCTCAGGAGGGGGAGCGTGTCTCCATTGGGGGAACATGGTCGCTTAGGGCTCATTCAACGAGCCGCACCATCTGTACGCGCAATGTGTACACTTTATTGGCTTCGACGTGTAGGTCGCGGCGGTGTGGATGGAAGCCTGGATGTTGGAGCTCCAGGCGGCGGGGGCCGGGAAGCAAGAGGACGTTGAGCGTCCCCTCGGTGTCGCTTTTGTGGGCAGGCGTCATTTTGCCGTCGACGTAGACGAGCGGCCAGGCAGGGGTGGATTGCACTGTCAGAATGGCCGGTGGCGGGGTGCGGCTGGCACTTGTCGAGCAAGCGGAGAATAAGAGGGTGGAGGCTGCGATGGCGATCCACCCGTAAGATGCTACTTTCGAAATGCTGGAGAGAGGGAAGCCCATGGTCGTCAATCCTTGCGGCAGTGGGCTTTTGGGGTGCCCCAAATCTACGTGAGAAGTTTAGCAGGCTTCTTTGTTTGTTACCATTGGGTGTGAGTGTGGCCATGTCGGGAGTGGTGCCGTGACCGGGGGCCGCGCGTGGTGGGTGACAGGGCCGCCTGGGCTTGATTCTTGCGGGCTTTTGCGTTGATATGGGGCGTCTGATATGACTGGGTGAGTCTGTGGGCTGGCCCAGGTATGTGTCCTGGCAATGGGGTGGCTTTGTTGTCCAGCATTTTTGGAGCAAAGACGTAAATGGCCAAAACGTTGACCTGTGATAAGTGTTTGCAATCATTTGAGGTGCCGCCGGAGCATTTGTCTGCCCCTGCACTGCAGTGCCCCTTTTGTACCCAGGTGGTTGCCAATGATGCCGGCGCAGCCCCGCATGCCGACGCGTTGGGAGGGGGGGAGACGCCGAGTTTCTTGGCGAACTATGTGCCACCCCCTGAGATCGCCGCCATTACGACGCCGCCCAAAGCGGCGAAGGATGTCGCACCTCAAGCGCCGGCCGTGAGTGGTGAGGCGACCCTCTCGGACCGTGGTGCGCCAGAGAGCGCGAGTGTCGCGGGAGGGGGCAAGGGCTTGATGGCCCAACTGGCGGCGACAGCGTCGAGCGATGCGGCGAGCTCCATCATTGTCGATGGTTTACCGAACAAGAAAAGGCGTCTCATCGATGCGGGGGGTGTCGCCATCGACGAAGACGAGCTCGAGCCCGAGACGGATGAGCACTATCAGCCCGTTTCCAACCCGGAGGCGGAGGCGCACTTGCAAGAGTTGGTGGAGGCTGAGATTTCGGGCGAAGTGCCGGCGCAAGGGCGGTTGTTTCTGGTCGTGCTGCTGGTGCTACTGGTGGCAGGCTACATCGCGTTGGCGTTCATAGCGATTCGCAATGATGGCTTGGTCCACTTTGGGCGACTGGGCCAGACGCTCAATATTGCCATGGGCAAAGCGGAGCCCATGGAGATCGCGACGGCGGAGAAGCGCCGGCCTTCGGATGTCAATTTTCAACCCATCAACACCACCAAGGCCAAGCCACACTTTTCCGTGGCGCTGTCGAAGCCGCTGATCGTCGAGGTCAATCCCACGACGCCGCTCTTGGTGCTCTATGGCCAGGTCGCGAATGCGACGGGGCAGGCCTTTGGCGACATCCGCATGGAAGTGGTCATGCGAACGGCTGCCGGTGTTGAGTTGGCGGTGACCAAGCCTTTTAGTCTTTTGAACCCTGAGTATGCAGAGCAGTTGGATTCGCTCGATGCGTTGGCGCTGGCCCTCTCGACCAAGGGCAGCTTACCCAAGGTGGAATCTTGGTTGGATGACATCATGCGGGTAGGGGTGCACGTCAAGTTGCCAACGGCGACCTATAGACCCATTGCGGTGGTTTTCACGCGATCAGTTCCGGTTGAGGTCCGCAACGACCTCCTTTTCGAGGTGCGAGTGGTCGATGCCGAGGTCTTACCGTAATTGGTCTCGGGTCCAGGCGTGATACGTGACCCGCACCCATTTTTGGAGAAGCTGCAGCATATCCTTGGGCTGGAAATGCGCGTGGCTTTGGTGCGCGAGGCCTTGTTGACGTGGTCAGCCGAGGCCATTTTACGCCTATTGGCCACGTTCATTGACCGCTGCGTGGGGGGTGTTCCGCCTGGCGAGGACGCACAGTTGGCTTTCATTCCTGCGATTCTGGAGGTTCAGCAGGAACCCGCGGCCTATGAAAAGCTCTGTGATGTATACAGTGCGGCTGTTACGGCGGAGCTTGCCGCGCAGCCCCTTGCGGAGTCGCTCCTTAGTGAGGGTGAGAGTGAGGGTGAGGTTGCGCCGCAGCAGGTGGTGGTGCCCTCATGGCAACCGATTACGTGCGATGACGCTCTCGATGCGCTGCACATGCGCTGTGTGCGTTACATGCTGGTCGATCCCCCGCCGCATCGGCGCCCGCCCAAGCGTTGGGAGCGCTTTGGCCCACGCTGGGATCGCGATCGCACGCTCGGTGAGCGCAAGGCATTGGCGTCGGGTGCCAACCGCCTTTTCTTGGAGAAGCTGCTCTATGACGCGGATTACAGCGTGGTGGAGCGGCTCTGCCGCAATCCCCGGATTGTCGAGCACGATGTGCTCTTTATGGTCACGCGTCGGCCGAACACCATGGAGATTCTCGACGTGATTGCCAAGAGCCGCTGGCTGACCCGCTATCCCGTGCGTCATGCTCTGGCGCTGAGCCCCTACAGCCGCACCGGGACCGTACTACGCCTGTTGCCTCTGCTTCATTTCGAGCACCTCGAGGCGCTGCAGCACACGGGGGATGTGCATGCGTTGGTGCGGCAGGCGTCGCGCGATTTGATCGCCCTGCGCAAAGTGTTGGTGGAGCCTCTGTCTGAGCCCGTACTCCACTGATGGGGCGCTGTCCTTAAGCTGGGGTGGCGACACTGGCTTCTAGGTGAGCCGATCGGCCTGAGCGGTTTCGGCGGGGGATGAGGTTGTCGCGAAGTCTTCTTCGTGGCTGATGGCGCGAAAGGTCCACCAGTTGTTGGCGCAATAGTTGATGACGACTCCGACCCCGATACCGACGAAGTTGGCCAGAAGGTAGTAGAAGCCGAGGTGTACCAGGCCCTGGAGGATGAGCCACTGCACGATGCCCGAGAAAGATGCCACCATGACGTATTTGGAGAAGCGCCTGATAAAATGGAAAAAGCCCAGTTTTTCCCGGTCTCCCCAGGTCCAAAGGTCATTGAGCGCGAAGTTGGTGATGATGGAGACGGCGATGGCCAGGGCGCCAGCCCATGCGACGGCCTGGGCCAGAGGCATGGCTGTGAAGATGAAGTTCTTGCCAAGCCACAGGCCGGCCATGTTGACGACGACTCCCGAGCCCCCGACGATGGCAAACTTACCAAAGCGTCCGAAATCCTTGCTGCGCAAGCGCTGGCGCAGCCCTGAGATCACATTGTTCGCTACTTCTTTTTGCTCCACCTTCGATCCCCTGCCTCACGACGCGAGCGCATGATTGAAACGGCCCCCGATTTCCGGGACTACCCGCGCAGCGCTCAATCGCTTTGGAGCGGCGCAATGCCCGGGCCCGGCGCCCACAGCA
Source organism: uncultured Myxococcales bacterium (assembly GCA_964454015.1). Classification (GTDB taxonomy): domain Bacteria; phylum Myxococcota_A; class Bradymonadia; order UBA4248; family UBA4248; genus CAYVQF01. Next base: position 4,737 of record CAYVQF010000100.1, on the reverse strand, counting down.
AAAGGCGTACCGCCAACACCGGCGCGAAGTGAGTTGCAATAGCCTGCTGGGGCCACCTTTGTCAAGCGTGGCTGGCTCCCGTCGGCCAAGGTCACAGCCAGTCAATGGATTTGGTGAGTCGGCGCGCGGCGCTTTGGGCCGACGCGTGGGTGGTGGCCGGGGGGTGAGTTCAATGCGACCGGGGCGGGGCGGCAGCAGACGCGATGGCGCTGGCTATGATCCGATTGTCACGATGGCGAAAAAGACGGTGGAATATCGCCTCCTCATGCCGTTGCTATTATGCTGGCAACGAATGAGGCGGTGCTTGATGTGGCGCTTGGCCTGGGAAGGAGTGATGATGGATGGTGTGGGGATGGCATGGGTGGTGTTGGGCAAGAGGAGAGGGTGTGGGCGCTGGGCGCGGTTGGCGTGCGTACTACCGCTTGTGGTGTTGTTGTCGTGTTCGTCTAGCCGTGGCACACATCGCGAGCAGTCTGGTACCACCTACGATGCGATCGACGTCTTGGTAGACCTTTTGGAAGCCCGTTTTGCTGAGTTTTATGAGGCGATTCGCAATGGACTCGACACGGAGTGTTTGAAGGACCTAGAGGCTGCGCTCACGGAGCTGCCTGCGAGTGAGCATCCTGGTGATTTGCTCTGGGATTTCTATGAGAGTCGCGCTATGCGCCCATTTTTGGTGCATGGGCGTGATATCAGTGCTCTCGAGGAGGCCCTGAGCGTATTGGCGAGCCAAGAGGCGCATGGGTTGCCTCATGATGCGAGTCGACTCGCGTCGCACCGTGCGGCGCTCGTGTCGTGGGCGGCGCTCGATGCCAAGAGGTCGGAGGTGACCGCTTTTGTGCCGGTGGAGGAAGACTGGCGCCAGGTGCGCGCCACCTTGCGCCGCGAAGGCTTTGATGCCGAGAGACCCGATGCGCTGGATGACATGCTGTTGCGTTTGGCGACGGTGGATGCCTCTCATCCCATGCCTCGCTTGGCGGAGCACCTCGTCAGTCTCGATGGCATCAAACGAGAGCTGCGTCGCCTCAGTGTCAAGACGGAGGTTCACGTCATGGCGGATCTCCTCGAGATGGCGCGGGCCATGCGTTTGTCCTATGCCAACAACGCCCCCCATTTGGATCGCTGGCTTCCTTATGCGACGCCGCGAACGATAGAGCGCGCCCGCATCAGGACATTTCTCCGGCACCAAGCGCGGGTTGGGGTGAGCGCGGCGATGCGTGCCTTGGAGCCGACCCACCCACAGTACCGGGCGCTCATGGCCGCTCGCACGCGCTATGTGGAGGTCCTCGAACGCGGTGGCTGGGGCCAGCTCGAGGTCAAGGTATCCAAGCAGATCAAGGTTGGGGGGCGATACCCCGAGATACCTGCCATCCGACAACGCTTGTTGATGGAGGGCTATACGGTGGAGGTAGGGACTGACCTGCTCGACGCGTCTTTGGCAGAAGCGATTCGCATCTATCAAGACACCCATCAACTCTCCTCGCGGACCCTCATCGACACGGCCTTGCTGCGCAACTTCAATATTCCCGCCGAAGACCGCCTGGCTAAGATCGACGTCACTTTACAGCGCTATCGCGAGTCCCGTATCGGTGCCTATCGCTACTTCATTTTCGTCAATTTGCCTGATTTCCATGCTGAAGTTTGGCGTGATGGGGTGCGGCACATGCGTTTTCGCATCGTGGTTGGTAACAACGATCAGCGCAAAGACCCCCAGACGCGTAAGCCCGTCATCGATCCCGAGAGCGGCGAACCCGTCTTTCCCAATCGCACACCGTTGCTGGAAGCGACCCTGCGGGACGTCATCTATAATCCATACTGGAATGTACCGCAGCGCATCCGCATCGAAGAGCTAGAGCCCAACCTCGTGGACAATCCCTACTGGTATGAAGACAACGGCTATGAAGAGGTGAACCGCGATAACCCTCGCCTTTACTATGTCCGTCAGTTGCCAAGCAACAAGAACGCCCTTGGTCGGGTCAAGTTCATTTTCCCCAATCCCCACGATGTCTTTCTCCACGACACTCCTGCCAAGGCCCTCTTCCGTAACCCCGTGCGCGCCTACAGTCACGGTTGCATGCGGGTCGAGAACCCACTGGACCTGGCTGAGTTCTTGTTGCAGCAGGATAATCAGTGGAGCGCGCAGCGGGTGCGGGCGGTCTTGGCGGATACCAGCATCATCGAGGAGACCTATTCGCTGCGCCATCGGGTTCCCGTCCAGGTTGCGTACAAGAACACGCGGGTCGACGATACGGGGCATGTGGCCTTTCTCAGCGACATCTATCGCTTGGACCAGGCAGCGGTCGCGCAGCGCACGGCTGAGCTGGTGGAGCGCTATCTCGCGCCATGAGCAGGCGGCAGAGCCTTGGCCTTCACTCAGCGATGGCGTCGGTGCGCCTCTTGAATGGTGCAGCGGACCCGGTCGGCGAGCAGCGTATTGCGGGTAGCTGGCTTATCGTTGTGGATAGCAGCTTGTAGCGTGTAGCGATCGCCAACGATGATCGCCACATGCTTGGCGCGGGTGATCGCCGTGTAGACAAGATTGCGTTGCAGCATGAAGCGATGCCCTGGTAGGAGAGTGACGACGATGGCGCGATACTCTGAACCTTGTGCTTTGTGTACGGTGCAGGCGTAGGCGAGGGTCAGGTCTTCGAGGGCGTCGGCAGAGTAGTGCAGGGTGCGGTCATCGAAGGAGACGCTCAGGAGCTGCTCTTTGGCATTCCATGCGACGATTCTGCCGACGTCGCCGTTGAAGATTTCTTTGTCGTAGTCGTTGCGGAGTTGCATGACCCGATCGCCGACGCGCAAGGCGCCCTCGTGCCGCCCAATGGGACTTCCGCCCGGGTTGAGACGGGCCTGTAAGGCCAGATTGAGTCGGTCGACGCCACCAGCGTTGCGTCGCATGGGGGCAAGGATCTGTACCTCGTGCATGGGATCGATGCCGAAGCGCGCCGGTAAGCGTTCGCAGACCACCTGCTCGATCAGTCGCTCGGCCTGCTCGGGATCGCGGCACTCGATGAGATAGAACTCTGCCGTCTTATCGGCGTCGCGTTCAGGAAGAATCGGGAACTCGCCGCGGTTGATGCGATGGGCGTTCTGTACGATGAGGCTGGCTGAGGCTTGGCGGAAGACTTCGTCGAGGCGGACGATGGGGATGGCGTCGCTGTTGATCAGATCGCGCAAGACCGTGCCGGGCCCGACGCTTGGGAGCTGATCGACGTCTCCCACGAAGACGACCTGCGCTTCATCGGGGAGGGCGGCCAAGAGGGAGCGCATGAGGGTGATGTCGATCATGGAGCTCTCGTCGACGACATAGAGTCCAGGCTCGAGAGGGTTGTCGGCGTTACGTTGGAAGCCGTTGTTTTGAAAGCTGAACTCCAGCAAGCGGTGCAGGGTTTTGGCCTCGTGTCCCGTTGCTTCTGAGAGGCGTTTGGCAGCGCGCCCAGTGGGCGCGGCCAAAAAGAGATTGAGGCTGAGGGCTTGGCCGCCCTCGACCAGAAGACGGACCAAGGTGGTTTTTCCCGTCCCTGGGCCGCCCGTTACGACCAGGAGCTTGCCCGTTAGCCCGGCCTCGACGGCGGCGCGCTGTTGGGGAGCAAGCTCGAGGCCAAGCTGCTGCTCGACCTTGCGCACCAGGGCGACAATTTGCTTGAGTTTGCTTGGGCTTGGGGGGGCGGTGTGGGCGGCTTCCAGGCGCGCCAACTCTTCAGCGATGGACTTCTCGGTCCACCACAAGAGGCGGCGAAACAAAGCGCGCCCGTGCTCTGCTCTTTCGCCGACCAGATTGCCCACCTGGACCAAGCGCTCGATGGCATCGGCGACGGCAGACTCAGGCACCTCGAGGAGGCGCACGGCGGCATCGCTGAGGTCCTGCTCATAGAGAAAGCAATGCCCTTCGTTTCCCTCTAAGGTGAGGAGGACATGGAGGATACCGGCCTCGACGCGTTCGGGGCTGTCGGTGGCAATGCCCAAGCTGCGCGCGATGGCATCGGCGCGAACAAAGCCGATGCCGTCGACCTCCTGGGCCAGGCGGTAGGGTTCTTCTTGAACCACCCGCACGGCGTCAGCGCCGTAGCGTTTGGAGATACGGGTGGCCATGGTTGATGAGACCCCGAGGCCAAAGAGAAAGACTTCGTTGTGCCGCTGCAAGGCTTTGCTGTCCCATTCGCTCCGAAACTGCTTGAGTTTGGCTTTGCCGATACCCGAGATGGCAAGTAGGCGTTGGGGGGTGCGGTCGAGAACGGTCAGTGTGTCTTTGCCAAAGGTGTTGACGATGCGCTCGGCGATGGCTGGGCCGAAGCCTTTGACTTGGCGGCTGATGTAGCGGGCGATGCCGTCTTTGGTGACCGGTAGGATGCGTTCGAACCTCTCGACGCGCACCTGGAGTCCATAGCGGTTCTGTACCCAGCGACCGATGATGCGTACGTCATCGTGGTCTTGGAGGGAAGAGAGGCTTCCCGTGATGGTGATGCGTCCTTCGCCCGGGGCGTGGAAATCGACGACGGAGAAATCCTGATCTGGGCTGGTGTAGCGCACATGGAGCACCGTGCCTTTGCAATCGACGGGCTGTCCAAGCTTTGGGGGCGAGGGTGTCAAGCAGGCAACTCCAGGAAGCGCGTGCATCTGCGCGCGTTGGCCGAGAGCATCTTGCTCAATCGCTTGGGCGGAGGCAAGCCACCTGTCTGGGCCACAATCCACGACCAAAGCCGGCATGGGGCTTGCTCGTTGTGAATTATTGTG
>CAYVQF010000099.1:0-10326 GCA_964454015.1 uncultured Myxococcales bacterium | reverse complement strand
GGCGGGAGGTGGAGGTCGAGGTGCGTCAGATCCAGGGTCGAGGCGCTGAAGTGGATTTGGTTCCAGCCTTCATAGGCGTGGAGGTTGGCGTCAGGGAGGGGCGGATCGAGGCGCAGGTCGCCGACTTGGAGGGTGCGCCAGTCGATGGGGGTGGAGAAGGCCACGGTGAAGGTCGCGTCGCGGTGCGCTTGGCAGGAGCGAACGATGACGGCGGGATAACAGTAGGTTGACTCGATTTCGAGGGGGCCGTGGGTCCGGGTGAAGAAGGCCGTGGTCGAGGGGGTGGCGCGCCTGGGGCCGGCGAGTGCTGGCGCTCGGGCGCGCAGGCCGATGGTGTAGGCTTGGCTTGGCGCCAGGGGCTTGCGTGGGGTGACGATGAGGACGTTGGGATGATCGAGGGTGGCGAGGTCGCTCTCCCGGCGGGTGGCGTCGTCTCGAGGGTCGGCCCAGTCGCTGATGTTGGCGCGTATGAGCGGCAGGGGGGCGCCGGCCTGGGGGGCGAGGACCTGCGGGAGCTCATGAGCCGTAACGGGGAGACGGGTGGGGGTGAGGGGGAGGGCGTCGAGATCTTGGGCGATGGGCCGCATCTCGACGAAGGGCAGGATGGCTTCGGCGTCGACGTCCTGGTTGAAGAAGAGGGCGAAGTGCGGGGTGGTGGTGGTGGCCTGGGCGTCGTCGCGGGTGGTGACGCGCTCGATGGCAGGTGCTGCGGTGGCGAAGGTCCAGGTGAAGGGCGCTTCGAGTTGGGTGCCTGCGTCGGAGCGCAGCGCCTTGGGGACGGTGACGGTGAACTTCGAGGCCATGGGGAACTTGGATGCTGCGGTAAATTCTGCGGTGAAGGGGTCGCGCCAGCGCCAAAGTCCGGCCACGGCGGGGGCGAGGGCGCATGGCGGGGGTGGACTCTGGGAAAGCGCGCCGAGGGGCACCATGGGATGGGAGAAGGAGATTTCGATGCGGGTGGCGTGGTCGACCTCGCCGCTGGGGGCGAAGTGGGTGATGCGGAGGGGGGTGGCGGCGTCGTAGGCGAGGGGTGGGGGGCCCAAGGTGGGGGTCCAGGTGGGTGTTGTGGCGTGGATTTGGGTTGGAGGTGGGGCAGGTGGCGTGGCGGGGTGCGGGTCAGGAGAGGGCGCAGCGCGCGGCGGAGGGCTGCCGGCGTCGAGGGCGGCCTTTTGTGAATCGCTGAGAGGGAGGATGGTGGGCGGGGTTGGGGGCTGGGGCAGGGGTGCAGGCGAGGCGTGGAGCGCGATGAGCGGTGGCGCCGCGGCTGCAGGGGTGTTGAAGTGGGCCAGATCGGCGTCGGTGGTGGGGACGGCGTCTGCGTCTTGGCTGCGGTCGATGGGGGCGAGGGCGAGCGGGGCCTTTGGGAGTGGCGTGAGCTCCCCGTGGCTGGGCGTCCGGGGGTCAGTGCTGGTGCTGGTGGGCGCGGCGCAGGCCATGACGATGCAGGTGAGGAGGAGGAGAGCTTGCTGGGTGGTTGAGCGCATGGCGTACCGTGGGTGGTGGGAAGGTGCGCAAGAGAGACAAGGCGGGGAGGAGAAAGTTCCCAGGCGTGTGGGTGCGAGCCTGGGCGTCTGCTGAGGCGGGATGGCGCGGCGCTGGGCGGGCGGGCAGGTCGCGGTCGCGGTGCGGTCCTTCGCCGTGGGTTTGACCCCTGAGGAGGTGGATGCTAGCGTCGGCGCCGCAAAAGAGATAGCCCCGCGCACTGTCTTGGGCCCAAGCCGTTGGTGGGTGCGTGACGAAGGGAGCAGAGATGAGCACAGGCTTGCAGGGCAAAGAGCAGTGGGCGACGCGCCTGGGGGTGATCCTGGCGGTGGCCGGTTCGGCGGTGGGGTTGGGCAATTTTTTGCGCTTTCCGGGGCAGGTGTCGCAGAACGGTGGCGGCGCGTTCATGATCCCCTATTTCATCGCCCTGATCATCATCGCCGTGCCGCTGTGTTGGGTCGAGTGGACCATGGGCAAGCGGGGGGGGATTCTGGGTTTCAACTCGGCGCCGGGCATTTTCAGCGCCGTGTCAGGTCACCGTCCGGCCTGGCGGTGGTTGGGGGTGCTGGGCCTGCTGATTCCCCTGACGATTTATATGTACTACGTGCTGATCGAGTCGTGGTGTTTGTCCTATGTGTGGGACTACGCGACGGGCGCCTTGGATCTTGGCCAAGAGCCGAGCGCCTATGCCAGCATGAGCGAGGCGCATTTTTCTGGGGTGACGGGGGACGTGAGGGATGGCGCTGCCTTTCGCCCAGGCAAGCCGCTGATTTTTTGGTTGGTGGTGTTTTCCCTGAATTTTGGCTTGATTTACTTTGGTATTTCCAAGGGTATCGAGGCCTTTTGTCGCTTTGCTTTGCCGGCGATGTCTTTGTGCGCGCTCATCGTCTTGGTGCGGGTGTTGACGTTGGGCACGCCTGATCCGGCGCTGCCGGAGCAGACCATCGTCAACGGTTTGGGTTTCATGTGGAATCCTCGCCCGGCGGAAGGGGGGAGCACCTAGCTGTCGTCGTTGGCTGAGCCCGGGGTGTGGTTGGCGGCGACGGGGCAGATCTTTTTCAGTCTCTCCGTTGGTTTTGGGGTGATCATCAACTACGCGAGTTATCTCAAGCGGCGGGCCGATGTGAACTTGTCGGGGCTGACGGCGGCGTCGACGAACGAGTTTTTCGAGGTGTGTCTGGGGGGGATGATCACGATTCCAGCGGCTTTCGTCTTTCTCGGTGCGGCTGGTGCCGTGGGAGGGACTTTTGGCTTGGGCTTCGTGACTTTGCCCGTGGTTTTTGCCCACATGCCTGGTGGGAACCTCTTTGGTGCGCTGTGGTTTTTGATGCTCTTTTTGGCGGCCATCACGAGCTCGCTGTCGATGTTGCAGCCGGTGATCGCCTTTTTGGAGGAGGGCCTGGGGCTGAAGCGCAAGGCGTCGGCGTCGATTTTGTGTGGCATGGCGTTGGTGGGTTCAGCGGTGGTGCTCTTCTACAGCAAAGGTCTGATGACGCTGGACGCGGTCGATTTTTGGATAGGCACATTTTTGCTCTTTGTTTTGGCGACGTTACAGATTCTTCTTTTTTCGTGGGTGTGGGGTGCGGACGAGGCCATCGATTTTGCGAACGAGAACAGCCATCTCACCATTCCGCGGGTCTTTCGTTTTCTGTTGAAGTTTGTTTCACCTACGTATTTGTTGGTGATTTTCTTGATGTGGTGTACCAAGGAGCTGCCAGAGCGTGTGACCCAGCTCATTGAAGGCGTCGGGGCGATTCGGATCGCTTTGGGGTTGATTGGCGGGGTGTCTTTGGTGCTGATGGTGTTGGTGTGGGTGGCGTCGCGCCGCTGGCGGCGGCTGGGGCTGACGGTGAGCGAGGCGCTTCCGGGTCGGGCTTCGCCGCTGGCCTGGGCCTGTTTGGTGACGAGCCTCTTCGTGGCGCCTGTGGGTTTCGTGTTGTCGCTGTGGGCGTACAATACGAGCGCGCGGTCGGCCGCAGCTTGGCGCGACCGCAGCCTGAAAGGGGTGAGTATCGTGCTTGGGTCATCGGTGACGCTCTTTGGCGTGATCTACTTCTTGAGTGCGGGTTCGACCTTGCGCATTCAGAGTTTGGCCGATGGCGCGGTGATGACGGCCGAGGGCTGGGCTTTTATGCTGGTGTCGGTGGCGGCGGTGTTTGCTTTGGTGTTCTTCAGTTATTATCGGGTGTTGCGATCGCCGGCGGACGTGGTCGGCGCGGACGAGTGAGGGCGCGCAGCAGCAAGGGGGTGGGATGAGGTCGGCGGTGCGGGTGCTGGGTGCGACCAAGTCTTTTGGGGGCGTAGAGGCGGTCAAGGGGCTCGACTGGGAGGTGCCCGCGGGGGCGTTGTGTGGCTTTCTGGGACCCAATGGCGCAGGTAAGAGCACGACCATCCGGATGCTGATGTCGATCCTGGCGCCTGACGAGGGTGCGGTCGAGGTTTTGGGCCAGCAGGCCCGGGCGGTTCGGCATCGCATTGGCTATTTGCCGGAAGAGCGCGGTCTCTATCGCCGCATGCCCGTGGGTGAGTTTCTGATGTACCTGGGTCGTTTGCGTGGTTTGTCTCGGGCGACGCTGGCCCAGCGCATCCCGATGTGGCTGGAGCGGGTGGCGTTGTCTGAGGTCGTCAAGCGTCCTTGCCACACCCTGTCCAAGGGGATGCAGCAGAAGATCCAGTTCATTGCGGCAGTGTTGCACGAGCCAGAGCTGCTCATCCTGGATGAGCCGTTTTCGGGTCTGGACCCGCTGAACGTGGTGCTTCTCAACGGCCTGATCCGCGAGCTGCACCAGAGCGGCACGACCATCCTCTTTTCGACCCACACGCTGACCCAGGCAGAGTCGTTGTGTGATCGATTTCTGTTGATTCACCGTGGTTGCAAGCTTTTGGACGCGAGCCTGGCCGAGATTCGGGAGCGATTCGATCCGCGGACGATCGAGGTGGAGCCGTTGGGGGCGACGCCAGATTGGGCGGCGCTGCCTCAGGTGGTGAAGGTCGAGGCTGGTCGGGTTGCGGGGCAGTACGCTTTGTCCATCGCTCCCGGGGTCGCGCCACAGGAGGTGATGGCGTCATTGCTGGCGGCGGCGCCGCTGCGGTCTTTGGCGTTGGGACGCGCCACGCTCGAGGATGTGTTTGTGGCTTCGGTGTTAGCGGACCAGGGTGCCGAAGAGGCCGCCCGCGCCCGGGAGGTGTTGCGCCATGCATGAGTCATTGTTGATCGCTTGGCGCGAGTTCAAGTACACGGCGCTGACCAAGGCCTTCATTTTTGGGGCGGTGATCATGCCCTCGGTGTTGTTTGCCGCGGCGGTCTTGGTGCCCTACTTCACGGATACGCCGCCGGAGCCCATGGTGGGCAAGGTCGTGGTGTACGATCCCAGCGCTGAGATGCCGGCGGCGTTGGCGGCGGTCTTTGGCAGTCCCGAGGTCGGGGGCAGGACCGGGGCGGTACGGCCGGCGCCGTGGCAGTCGGTGCAGGTCGAGGTGGAGACGGATGGGCAGCGGTTGGCGGCGCTGCGGGCGCAGGTGGGTCAGGACCCGCACCTGCTGGCGTTGGTGGTGCTGGAAGCGGGCGCCACGTCGGTGGGGGACGATGGGCTCGTGGGCGCTTTGCCCTATCCGTCCTACGTGCTCTATGTCGAGGCGTCGCTCAAACGGGATCATCTCAGGGCCTTACAGGAGGGCGTGAGTCAAGCGGTGCTGTGGGCGCGTTTGTTGGCGCGGGGGATTGAGCCCGGGGCGATGATGGCCTTGCTGGCGCCGCCGCGCGGCGAGAGTCGCCGCGTTGGCGCCGACGGGAGTGACAAGGAGGATCAGCTCCTGTTGTCCCTGCTGTTGCCCTTTGCCTTCATGTTTCTTTTGTGGATGACCACCTTTAGCGTTGGCAACTACCTGATGACGTCGACCGTGGAGGAGAAGTCGAGCCGGGTGATGGAGGTGTTGTTGAGCGCGGTCAGCCCGTTGCAGCTCATGGTGGGCAAGATTCTTGGCTTGTCTTTAGTGGCGCTGGTGATCTTGCTGGTCTATGGGGTGGCGGGTGGGGTTGGGCTGTGGATGACGGGTTATGCCGGCTTCGTTCAGCCAGCTTACTTCCTTTACTTGTTGGTCTTTTTTCTCATGGCCTATCTGATGATCGCTGGGATCATGGCGACCATTGGCAGCGTGGTGAGCGACTTGCGGGAGGCGCAGTCCTTGGTGGCGCCGGTCACTTTGGTGTTGATGCTGCCCATTTTCGCCTGGTCGCCGATCCGGGATGATCCCCATGGGGCGTTGGCGGTGGTGAGTTCTTTCATCCCGCCGCTGACGCCCTTCGTGATGATCCTGCGGCTGACCTCGGCCCAGAGCGTGCCGGCGTGGGAGTTGGCGGTGGTGCTGGTGTGGGGCTTCGCCTGTGCGGCTGGCTTGATCTGGTTCTGTGCGCGGGTCTTTCGGGTGGGGGTGCTGATGACGGGTAAAGCGCCGACGCCGCGGGAGCTGTTGCGGTGGTTCAGAGACGCTTGAGTGTGGCCTTGGGCGCTCGATGAGCAGGGGCTTGGCCTTCTCGGTGGCGGGATGGTGGGGCTTGCGGCGTTTGCGGACTTGCGTTTTGGCGCTCCGGAGGTGATGCTCAGGGTCATGTGGACGCTGCGCAGCCGCTTTGGGTTGCGGGTCAATAGGGAGGAGCCATGATATCGTGTCGCCGTTTCACGCTGGTCGTCTCGTTGTGCCTGCTGCAAGTCGCGGTCGCGGTGGTCGTTCCGCGCCAGGCCGAGGGCTACGGGGAGCCCATCAACGGCTTTCCGAGTTGGTATGAGCGGGTGATTTTGGTTTTCACCAATGAAGCGCGTGCCGATCCGGTGGCGGCGCTGGCTGGTTGCACCGTTTGTGGCGAGAAAGCCTGTCACACGACGCCGCTGTTGCCGGTGCAGTGGAACGAGAACTGCGCCCGTTCCGCCCGATTTCACGCCCAGAACTTGCTCCGCACGGGCTGCAGCATGAGCCACACTTCGCCCTGTGCTTTGGTGACGAATATCAGCAGCCTCTATCCCGGCACCTGCGATGGTTCGGCCTCTTGCGCCTGCCAAGGCAGCGTTACCTGTGGCGCTGGCACGCCGACCTTCGATCGTTTTGCGCTCTTTGGGGTGAGCGGCGGTTCTCGCGCCGAGAACATCGCCTGGTATGGCGACCCGTGGGCCGTATTCCGTGCTTGGTTGTGGGAGTCCTCCAGCAGCACGACCTGCGCCTGGAGCATGGCCAATGGCCATCGTTGGTCGATTTTGAACGGCGCCTACACGCGGTTGGGGGTGGGTGGCGCTGCGGGGAGCGGGGCTTATAGCGGTTTCACGGTGCAGAACTTCTGGTCGGGCACCCGGGACCAGAAGATCCCCGGGGGCACTCACTACTCGCAGAACGGCCCCAGCGTCGATTTCATCGTCAACTGGCATCACAGCGCCGCTCCGCAGAGCGCCATGGTCAACTTCGACGGCGAGTGTTTTCCCCTGACGCTGCATCGCGGCACGAACCTCAACGGGACCTATAGGCGCACCCACAATGTGGGCAGCACTTGCAAGCGCTACTACTTCATCTTCACCGACACGGGCGGGAACGTCTTCCAGCACCCGAGCACGGGCTCCTTCGGCATCAACTGCAGCGACGACTGGGCCAATACGCGCCCCCCGAGTGGGACGGGCTGCGGCCCCTGCTCGCCGAGCTGTAGCGGCAAGACCTGTGGCGACGACGGCTGCGGCGGCTCTTGCGGCACTTGCGGCGCGAACCAGAGCTGCACCAACGGCAACTGCGCCTGCACCCACACGACTTGCGGCAGCGCCTGCTGTGCCTCGGGGCAGGTGTGTAGCGCCAACGCGTGTTGCACGCCGAGCTGCGCCGGCAAGGCTTGTGGCGATGACGGCTGTGGCGGCTCTTGCGGCACTTGTGGTGCCAACCAGACGTGCAGTGGCGGCACCTGCGCTTGCACGCATACGGCCTGTGGCAGCGCCTGCTGCGCCGCTGGGCAGGTGTGTCACGCCAACGCGTGTTGCACGGCGAGCTGCGCCGGCAAGACCTGCGGCGACAACGGCTGTGGCGGCTCCTGTGGCACTTGCGCAGCGGGCTTGGTGTGTAGCGCCGGTGCCTGCGTGTGCCCCAGCGGGACGGTGCGCTGCGGTGAAGTCTGCGTGGATGTGGCCAACGACGCCAACCATTGTGGGTCCTGTGGCAACGCCTGCCCGCCCCAGTCGCAGTGTCAGGCGGGCGTCTGTGCTTCTTCTTGTGCCACGGGCCTGAGTGCGTGCGGCACGCTCTGTGTCGATCTTCAGGTTGACGGGCAGCACTGCGGCGCTTGCAACCAGCAGTGCCCCAGCGGCCACGCGTGCACGGCGGGCCAGTGTACACCCCTTTGTCTGTCTGGCCAGACCCTGTGCGGTGAGCGCTGTGTCGATTTACAGAGCAACGATGGTCATTGCGGGAGCTGCTATCAGGCCTGTGGCGATGATCGCACCTGCCGTGACGGGATCTGTGCCTGCTCGGGTGAGCTGGTGGCGTGCGCTGGTGCGTGTGTCGACATCGAGGTTGATGCCGCCCATTGTGGTGCTTGCAGCAACCCATGTCCAACGGATCACCTGTGCCAGAGTGCGGTGTGTGTCGAGCAGTGCGACGCCGGTTTCGTCGCCTGTGGTCAAGCCTGTGTCGACCTGGACAACAGCCAACAACATTGTGGTGCGTGCCATCGGCGCTGTGCGGCAGGTATGGTTTGCGCCGAGGGCGAGTGCCAGCCTATGTGCGCCGAGGGGTTGGTCCTGTGCGGAGAAGATTGCGTCGATTTGGCGCGCGATCCCCTGCACTGCGGCGGTTGTGGGGCGAGCTGCCTGGTGGGCGTCCCCTGTCAAGACGGTGTTTGTGATGGTCTCCCGCCGGTGGTGGATGGGGTGGAGGTCGTCGAAGGCAGTGACGTGAGTGGGCCTGGGCTCGAGAGCGAGGACGTGAGCCCCGCTGACGCCCATGATGTGGGTGGGGATGGCGCCGAGCTGGGCGATCCTTTGCCAGAGAAGGCGGCACCCTGCGGTTGCAGGCTGCAGCGCGAGGTTCCCCTGGCGCCGCCGGCGCTGTTGACGTGGTTCTTGGCGCTTGGCTTGGTGAGCCTGCTGTGGCGCCGCAGCAGACGAGGCGAAGGAAAAACTTGATCTGAGTGGACAGAAGTGCTCTCATCATCGGTGTGTACGTGTTTGAGCGGTCTCGTCGCGGGCGTGGACGCAATCTCTCTGGGTGGAGTTCTCCCATGAAACATCTCTCTGGCATCAAGAATTTTCCGCTGCTCTTCATCCTGGCGCTGCTCTCTGGCCTGCTCATTTTGGTGAACTTCATCAGCGGCTGTGACGACGACGAGGACGAAGGCAAGGTCTACTACGGTCCGCAGCCCATCGATCTGGTGGACGAAGGCGATGTGACGCCCGATGGGGATGACCTGATGGTCTACTATGGTCCGAACCCCATCGATGTCGAAGACGATGCGGTGGAGGTGGGCCCCAACGACGATCTCATCGCCTACTACGGTCCGAACCCCATCGATGTGGTAGACGATGCGGTGGACGTGGGTCCCAACGACGATCTCATCGCCTACTATGGCCCGAACCCGGTGGATGTGGTGGACGATACGGTGGACGTGGATCCCAACGATGATCTGGTGGTCTATTACGGGCCCAACCCCATCGATGACGCGGGTTAGTATCCTATGAAATGGCGAACGCGCCTGCGGCGCTACGTGATGTGGGAGCGTCACCGGCTGCGCATGGCGGGGCTGCGGCGCAGCCACGAGCTGCGCTACCTCTTTTTGGAGGTGACCCGGCGCTGCAATCTCTCGTGCAAGTACTGTGGTTCTTCCTGCACGCCGCGGGAGCAGGGCGCTGAGCTCAGCGCCGAGCAGTGGTGTGAGATCATCGCTCAGGTGGCGAAAGACTTCGACGCGCGGCGGATCATGGTGGCCGTGACGGGGGGCGAGCCCCTGATGAAGAAGGGCCTGTTCGAGATCTTGCAGACCCTGCGGCAGCATCGTTTTCGCTACGGCTTGGTGAGCAACGGCAGTCTCCTCGACGCCGAGGCGGCGCGACGCTTGGTAGCGGCCGGCATGGGCTCGATTTCGCTCAGCATGGACGCGCCGCCAGCGCTCAACGACGCGCTGCGCGGTGAGGGTTCATCGGCCAAGGTGCTCACGGCCATTGGCCACCTGCGGGCGGCCGCCTTTCGGGGCAAGCTGGAGATCATCTCCACCATCACCAAGCCCGCCGTAGCGACCTTGGATGAGATGCGGGCTTTCATCGCCCAGCAGGGCATCAACCTGTGGCGGGTGGCGCCGGTGATGCCCGTGGGGCGGGCGCTGGAACACCCGGACCTCTTACCCGATGCGCGCGACGTGCGGGCCATTCTGGAGTTCGTCCGCGCGGGTCGGCGCGACAAGACCTTCCCCGTGCCGGAGTTCAGCGAGGATGGCTTCGTCGGGGCGCGCTTCGAGGGGGTGGTGCGGCCCTATTTGTGCCAGTGTCGGGCCGGGGTCTCCATCGCCGGCATTCGCGCCAATGGCCGCATCGGTGCTTGCCCGGAGCTGCCCGAGTGTTTCGACCAAGGGGACATCCACCAAGAGCGCCTCAAGGAGGTGTGGGATCAGCGCTACCAGGTCTTTCGCGATCGGCGCTGGACCCGCAAGGGGGTGTGCGGCACGTGCAAACACTACCGCGTGTGCAACGGCGGCGCGCTCCACCTCTATCAGGACACGTCGTCCGAGGCGCTGCGCTGTATGTACCTGATGTGCAAAGAAGCCGAGCAGACCTAGGGCCTCAAGGTTCGAAGCCACGGGCGGCGATTTCGAAGGCGCCGTTGCCG
>CAYVQF010000098.1:0-10400 GCA_964454015.1 uncultured Myxococcales bacterium | reverse complement strand
GTGGTTCTCACGAATACTCCCTTTGGGTGGTGGTTAGAGACATCTGGCAGCGAATAATTTAAGCTAGCTCGCCGCGCATGACAGGTCAACAAGAAAATCGGTGCTCGAAAATCTGAAGGAACAGCGAACACAGCGCCTCGAGGTCTTCCTCGCAGAACGCGTTGATCGCCATGAAGCGAGGATGCTTTGCGCCAGCTTACACCGGCATGAGCCACGTCATCATAAAGGGTTCGTTCCAGCTTCCCCGACGAAATCACGCCGACGCATCGCCGTACCAAAGCAACGATAGCATCACCACCGGTGTGGACGGGCGAGTGCCCCGCGCACCCTTGTCTTGGCTGCGCTGCGCGACTGCCTTCAGGCCCTACTTCCCAACCACAGCAAGATTGAAGAAAGCCAGAGGGCCTTCAGGAAGTCAGCCCAGAGGAGACGGCGGGGGCAGAAAAGACTGCGTTGGCGCCCACGGCGCGTATGGCTTGGGGGTAGGCCTGCCTCGAGTGGAAGAAGCGTACCACGACTTGCCGACCCTCTGGCGCGATGCGCTTCAGGCACCTAACGCTGGCTGAGCTTCTCCAAGGTGGTCTCCAGGGCGCGCTTCATTTTGTCGGCGGCGCCGGCGATGGCCTGCTCCACCGTGGCTGCTTGGTGGCTGGTGGTCGCCGGCTGCAGGCCTTTGAGACGCACCTCGATGAGGCAGCGCTTGTCGTCGAGGCCACCTTTGTGGGCGTTCTCGTCGCTCAGATGCAGCTCGACGCGGGTGATCTGGTCGCTGAAGCGCTTCAGCGCCGCGCTGACGATTTCGGAAGCAGAGGCGATGAGCGCGTCATCGCCTTGGATGTTCTTGTCGGTGTTCACCTGGATTTTCATGGTGGCCTCCTCAGCCATCGGGTCAGGGGTGTCGCGGTAGGTCGCCCAAGTGGCGCCCTACCGAATTCGGACCGCGCCAATCTAGTGCCTCACGCGGCGCGGCACCACCCCGCAGCCAACGAAGGCCAGCAGCGTCGCTCGCTTTCCAGGCGCGTGGCGCGCGCATGCCAGCATCGACACAGTGGCCGGGCAGCGCCCTTCTGTGTAGACTCCCCCAACACTCGGCTGCTTGTACCGCAACCGGGATGGGTCTCGTCCTCTGCCCGCAGGGGCACAAAAAGGGTGCTTCGCCATGTCTGAGTCGGGCCCACGCTTCGCCGCCCTGGCGCTCTCGTGCCTCGTTGCGCTGTCTCTGGCTTGTAACCCCAAGGGCCCAGAGCCCCGCAACGGCATCGAAGACAGCCTGGCTGAGCCTCCAGCCGCGGCATTCGCCGCCGAAGCCGCGCCGCAAGACCTCGACGAGGCCCTCTTGGAGCCGACCTTCGTCCGCATCCCTGCTGGCACCTACGTGCGGGTGCCCGAGGAGAACATCCCCGACCCGCACCCACCCCACACCGTAGAGATAACGCGAGATTTCCTCATCCAAAGCACTGAAGTCACACAACATCAGTGGCAGCGTCTCATGGGAACCAACCCCTCGGCCCACGTGGCTTGCGGCCGCAACTGCCCCGTGGAGCACGTCACCTGGTGGGACGCCCTGGCCTATTGCAACGCCCTGTCCGCGGCCGAAGGTCTGCCCCTCTGCTACCACCTCGGCAACTGCCTCGGCACCCCAGGTGACGGCCACTACACCTGCCAGCACGCCGATTTCGTCGGCCTCCACTGCGAAGGCTACCGCTTACCCACCGAAGCCGAGTGGGAGTACGCCGCTCGCGCCGGCACCACCACCCGCTATGTCACGGGCGACGCCGACCGCCACCTGGGACGGGTGGCCTGGTTCTACTTCAACGCCTACGGCCGCCCGCGCCCCGTGGCCACCAAGGAGCCCAACCCCTGGGGCCTCTACGACATGCACGGCAACCTGTGGGAGTGGGTCTGGGATTGGTACGCCCCCTACCCCCATGCGGCGCACTTCACCGATCCTCTGGGTCCAGAGAGCGGCGTCCACCGCGTGGTCCGCGGCGGCTCCTGGAACGACTTCGCCTGGGCAGCGCGCAACAGCGTCAGGGTCTCGGACCTCGCCGCCAACCACGGTTTCGACCAGGGTTTCCGCCCCGTGCGCACCGCGCCGCCCCCACCACCCTAGTCGCTGGCGCAGCCAAAGGTCAGGGGGAAGGCTGCCAGGATCTCTACCGCCCCCAGGGGCAGCTCCGCCGCCAGCGGCCCGAGCACCGCGCCCAGAAGCGCCCGGTTGGCGGTGTGGCTAAAGGGCTCGAAGTGCTCGGCCGCATCGCCCGCACCAGGGAAATCCACATCCAGGACCATGGCCGGCGCCGGACACTGGGGCGCGAAGGCCGCCAGGCGCACCTCCTTGCGCTCGGCGGCGGCCGTGCTCTGCCACTGCACCCGTCCCAAAGCCGGCGTATACACGATCTGCCATTGGGTGTAGCCCGGCATGCGCACCGCGTCGAGCAGGGCGAAGGCCGCCACGCCGCCGTCACTGACCGTCTCCCGCACGCCATGGGCCGCCCGGGCAAAACGCGCCAAAGAGCCCGTCCCCGGGGGCGGCGCGGCTTGCGGGTCGACGTTCCCACTCGGAGCGCGCGCGCGGCAAGCCTCGGCATAGGGATCATTGGTCAAGACCCGCACATCCAAGCTCTCCCCGTGATGGATCACCAGCGCGCCGTCGATCCACTCGAAGGTGGCACAAGCACCCCCCTGATCACAGGCCAAGTAGTGAATCCCAGCGTAGACCTTGGCCACCCGCACCGCAGGGGCCGCCGCGACCAGTTCAGCCACATCGGCGTGGTTGTCCAGCGCCCACTGGACCCACTGCAGCTCGTTCAGAGAGGGGCGCGCGTCCGGCGCCGGGTAGACGCTGTCGTCGAGGACCATCACCTCCACTACCAGGCCCGCCTCGTTCATCCCGCCGTTGGGGAAGGCGTAACCATACTGGTTGAAGGTCAAGCTGGCGTAGGCCGCCTCCCAGCGCACCCCCTCCTCGTCGGCCGCCAGGACCAAGGCGTGCTTGCGCAGGCCGCGCGGGTTGAACACCACCAGCCCCTCACCGCGCGACCAGTCATAGCTCTTGCCGACCCAGATCTGGCCGCCCTCGTCCTCCAAGGCGAAGGTCGTACAGGTCTCGGCCGCGCCCGGTCCGAGGGCGCAGAGCACCGCCCCCAGGGCCAACACCATCATCCCTTTTCCCAGCGCCATCTCGCGACCTCCTCGGTGGACTCCAGTCACTGCGAACCGGCTTTGGAACGCAGGACGGGGAAGAACGGCCTCTCACAAGCCAGCGTCGACCCTCGAGGCGCGAGCACCATCGAGCTTCTGGGCAGCCGCAGAGCTCCGGCGAGTCACGCCCCAGGCTGGCGCGCCAGCCAGCGGTCCAGGGCATTGGCGAAATCTCTCTTGTTATTCGCAGAGTAGGGCGGCGGACCGCCACCCATCTCACCGGTGGTGCGCAAATAGTCGGCGAAGTTGCGCTGGCTCAAGGCCTCGCCGATGTGGCCCGCGTCGAGCACCCGGCCGTGGGGCGTCAGGGCCTGAGCCCCCTTCTCCACCACCCGGCTGGCCAAGGGGATGTCGAAGGTCACCACCAGGTCGCCCGCCGCACATTGCTCGGCGATCAGGTGGTCCGCCATGTCTTCGCCGGCGCCAACCATGACGTGGCGCACCCGCCGCAGGGGCTCGGGGCCCTGGTAGCGGTTGGCCACGAAGACCACCTCCACCTCGCGCTTCCCGGCGATGCGCAGCAAGACCTCGCGCGCCGGCCGCGGCAGGGCGTCGGCGTCCACCCAGATCGGCATCTCAGCCTCCTTCCGAGGCGGCGTCGCCCAGCAACGTCGGCAGGTGCTGCGCCAAATGGGACGCAAAGAGGGTGAGCAGCCGCACGCCGACGCCCGTCCCGCCCTCCTTCGGGTGATAAGGCGCGCGAGAGTAAATGAGGGTGCGCTGCATGAGGGCCGTGGCGGCTATATCAATGTGTATCCATGCGCTTACGCTGTCAAACTTCACAAACTGCTTCAAAAACATCGCCGCGGTGATCGCCCCGGCGCCCGCCATGGGATCGGTCTCGCAGCTCTCCAGGTCCGCCACGTCACTGGCGAGTTGGACCTGGTAGACCTCGTCCAGAGGAAAACGCCACAGCCACTCGCCGGCGTTGCGGCCGGCGTCCATGAGGGCGTCCTCCAGGGGGCGATCGTCGGCGAGGGTGTCGCTGTGGAGGAAGAAGCCCGAGACGAAGTTGCCCAGAGCCACGCGCATCGAGCCCGTCAACGTGGCGATATCGAGCATCACCCGCGGCGCGAAGCGCTCACAGGCGTAGTCGATGGCGTCGGCCAGGACCAGGCGGCCCTCGGCGTCGGTGTTGGCAACTTCGACGCTGAGTCCTTTGCGGGAGTAGAGGATGTCACTGGGTCTGAAGGCGTTGCCGCTGACCATGTTCTCCGCCAAGGGGACCACCACGGCCATGTTGAGGGGAATGCCCAGGGAGGCCACGGCACAGATCGCGCCCAGGGCCGCGGCGCCGCCGGCCATGTCGCCGTACATCCGCCCGATGGCGGCGTCGGGCTTGAGGTTGTAACCGCCCGTGTCGAAGGTGATCCCCTTGCCCAGGACACACAAGTCATAGCCGGCGTCGGCCCCTTTGGGGGTGTAGGTCAACACCGACATCGCCGGCGGCAGGGCCGAGCCCTGCGCCACGGCTAGCAGCATGGGCATCCGCGCCGCTCGCAGCGCCTCGGGGCCGAGGGATTCGGCGTGCACCCCTGGGAGCTTGGCGGCGATCTCCTCGGCGACCTCGGCGAAAGCGCTCGGCGTCAGGTCCTGGGCCGGCGTGTTGACCAAGTTGCGCGCCAGATAGGTCGCCTGGGCCATCATCGTGCCCGTGGCGAAGCCGCGGCTGACCTCGGCGCTGGGCGCGTCGACCAACATCACCACTTCTTGGAGCTGGTGCGCCTCGTCGTAGCGGACGTTGTGGGGCGACTTGTAACGCTCGAAGCGGTAGAGGCCCAAATGAATGCCCTCGGCCAGGAGGCTGGCGGCGCGTTCTGCCTCCACACCGAAGGCGGCGAAGCTGGGCACGGCGAAAGACAGGAGGTTTTTGCGGCGAAAATGGCGCGCCGCCATCGCCCCGAGGGAGCGCACCCGGTCGTGCCAGCGATAGGCTTCGCGGCAGGCCGCCGGCCGCCCCACGCCCACCAGGAGCACCCACTGCCACCCCGAGGCGGCGTCACCGCGCAAGAGGTTGAACTCTTTGAAGCTGCCGCTGATCTGCTGCGAGGCCACCAGCTCCAGCAGGGTCGCCGTCATGGTCGCCCCAAGCACGGGCAGCAAATGCTCCCGGTCCAGGGCCACGTCACCCGTCAGGGGCAGGGCCACGTTGCGCGCGCTGCGATCTGCAACGGGGCGCGCCGTGAAGGTGATGTCATGCCAACCACCGCTGAGGTAGTCATAACCCATAGTGCAACCTTGATAGGAGGAGTGGAAGAAGCGCACCGCCTCTCGGGTGTCGTCACGGCGGCGCGTGACTTGCTCTATAACCCAGGCGCGCCTCCTTGACCATACCGACACCGCTCACCACAGCGAAGACAAAACGAAGAAAACGGTATACATCTTGCTGAGCGCGGCGACGTTCTGGCGCTTCGGCGCGCCCCAACCTCATCCGTCTCCAGGAGTGCACCCATGAAACGTCCCTTGCTCCTCGCCCTGCTCCTCATCCTCACCCCCTGGTTCACCTTCGCCTGTGACGAAAGTGAGACGGAGCCGGCCAAAGCCTCGTTGTATTTCATCCACAGTATCCCCGAGCTGGGCTCACTGGAGATCATGATCAACGACAAGGTGCTGACCACCCTCAAGTCAGGCGAGTTGACGGGCGCGCATGCTATCCCCTCGGGCTCCCACACCCTCTCCCTCCGGGCCCCAGGCGCCCAGAGCCCACTGCACTCGGAGTACTTCAGCTTCGCGCCCCAGGCCTACCTCTTCGCCTTCACGGGGAATCTGGCCAACTTGAACATTTTCAAAGTCGACGCCTGGCCCCCCAGCCTCTCCAAGGACCAGTCGGCCATCGAGATCGTGGTCCTCTACGACACGGCCGCCCGCTTCGACATCTACGTCGGCACGACGCTCATTGCCGAAAACATTGGCTACCTCCAGGTCTCCGACTTCGCCACCATCCCCACCTCGTCGCCCACGGTCAAGGTCCACAACCACGGGGACAACCCCAGCAGCGCCGTGCCCGTGGCGGCCCTCTCCCTCAACATGAGCTCCAAACGCGCCTACATGGTGATCGTCCAGCGCGGCGCGGGCGGCATGGTGGACATGAAGCAGATCGAGATCAAGTGAGGTCACGCCACCCGCTGGGTTGACGCTGACCCTACAACTCGGCAAAGAATGGCTCCTTCTGCCTTGGCAGCCAGCGCGTTCCCGCCGCCGCTGCCCACCTGGAGCCCTGCCCATGTCTGACGCGCCGCCTCTCCTCCTGCTCACCAACGACGATGGCTACCAAGCGCGTGGCCTGTGCGCCTTGGCCGAAGCCCTCGCCGAGCTGGGCGAGGTGTGGATCGTCGCCCCCCAACAACAGATGAGCGGGGTGAGCCACGCCATCTCCCTTCACCGCCCGGTGCGCGCCGCCCACTTCGCCGAGCGCAGCGTTTGGGTCGACGGCACCCCCGCCGACTGCATCTACTGCGCCCTCGGGCACTTCCTCCCGCGCCCCCCCACCTTGGTGCTCAGCGGCATCAACCACGGCCCCAACCTCGGCGACGACATCTTCTACTCCGGCACCATGGCCGCCGCCGTCGAGGCCTGCCTCGCGGGCTACTCCGCCATGGCCCTGAGCGCCGGCTGGCAGGCCGACATGGATGTCAGCGCCGCGGCCATCGTCCCGCTCGTCGCCGAAGCCCTGGACCACCCCATGCCAGAGCGCACCCTCCTCAACGTCAACATCCCCAGCACCCTCGCCGCAGCGTGGCGCTTCTGCAACGCCGCCCTCGGGCCGCGCCCCTATCCCAAAGTGGTGGAGCGGCGCGTCGATCCCCGCGGCGCCGATTATTATTGGATCGGCGGCGCCAACCTCCCCCCCAGCGGTAACCCTCACAGCGACTGCGCCATCGTCGACCGCGGCGAAATCTCCGTCTCGGCCCTGCGCCTGGACTGGGGCTGCCGCGACGCAGCGCAGTGGCTCGCCACTTGGCCCTCCATCGCCTAGCCTCTCGAACCAGGAGCCACCATGGACCTCAAAGCCCTCGAAGCCATGATTCGCGACGTCCCGGACTTCCCCAAGCCGGGCATCCTCTTCAAAGACATCACCCCCTTGCTCCAGGACGGCGCCGCCTTCGCGGCGGTCATCGACCTCTTCGCCGAGCGCTACCGCGACCGCGGCATCGAGCAGGTGGTCGGCGTCGAGGCCCGCGGCTTCGTCTTCGCCGCAGCCCTGGCCAAAACCATCGGCGCGGGCCTGGCCCTGGTGCGCAAGCCCGGCAAGCTCCCCTACCAGACCATCAGCGAGCGCTACGCCTTGGAGTACGGCACGGACTGCCTGGAGCTCCACGAAGACGCCTTCGCCCAGCACCAACGCGCCCTCATCGTCGACGACCTCCTGGCCACGGGCGGCACCGCCGCGGCGACAGCGGCCCTGGTAGAGAAGGCTGGCGGCCAGGTCGTGGAGATCGCCTTTCTCATCGAGCTGGCCTTCCTGCAAGGACGCCAGCGCTTGGCCCAATACCCCGTCCAGAGCTGGTTGGTCTATTGAGACCACGGGCCCGGGGCGTCCTCTAAAGCCGGGCCTTCACCTCCCACGTGCTGCGCCACCGCCACGGCGCTCCGCGACGACAGAGCTCGTGGCCGACGAAGGTGACCCGCACCACCTTGAGGGCCTGCTGCGTTTCGGCCTCGACCAAGCTCAGGGCGTCTCCGACTTTGGGCACGGGCACCTCGGCGCTGCGGCCCGAGACCTCGAAGCGTTCCAAGACCTGACGCTCGTCGTGGCTGAGCACGGCGATCTGGAGCACCCTACCCCACTGACACTGCTTCTCCACGGCTCACCTCGACATGCGCGGCTTCAGTCTTTGATGAAGGCCACCCCTGACATCACCACCGAGGGCCGCGCCGGGGCCGGCTGAGGATGTTGCGCCTCGACGACGGGCTCCTCAGGGCTGACCTCTGGCGGCGGCTCAGGCGTGGTGTCGTAGAGGCGGAAGGAGGCGAAGCTGGCGCTGCCTTCCAGGACCACCCGCAGCCGCAGCCAGGAGCCGTTGATGACGTTGACCACCTCCTCGATGGCTTCGAAGAGACTCCCATCCTCGCCGATGGCGCGCAAAAAGGTCTGGAGGCGCCCGAGCAAAGGCGGCACCAAGCGCTGGCGCCACGTCCCCAGGACGATCTCCGCGGCGTGATCCGCATCGGCGCTGACCAAAATCTCTTCGGCCATGGTGAAGAGCGGGCCATAGCCCAAGGTGGCTTGGATGCCGCCGACTTCGTTCAGGGGACCATTGATCGCCGCCAAGAGGTTGACCGAGTGCTCGACGTAGTCTTCGAGTCGCACGTAGTCCGCGTGGGAGCGCCCGTTGAGCAAGGCCTTCTTGAGCTCGAGGGGCTCCAAGGGCGTCAGCATCTCCACGGCGAAGGCCCGCAACAAAGTCTCATTGGAGTCGCGGAAGAAAGTCGGGCGCGAGGCCGTAGCGATGAGGTAGACGTTGCCTGGAATGAAGAAGAGGCGCCCCGAGAGGGAGAGGCGAACGGCGCGGGCCGCCCCGGCGTTGAGGTGCCACGCCTCGTCGTCTTCGCTGCTGCGGCGCCAGGGCACGCGCGCCGAAGGATCCAGCACGTGGAGGACCTCGCCGAAGACCGCCGCTGCGTCCAGGTTATCGATGCCTTCGATGGCCAGGAGGTAGTCCCGGTTGGGGTCACGCGCCGCCTCGGCGCACACCCGAACGAAGAGGCCATCGCGCACGTCCCCTTGGTCGTGGCAAGCAAAAAAGGCCGGCTGATGCACCGAGAGGGCACCCTCGACCCGTGGCATGGAAGCGGCCGCGCCGCCCGCGCCGACGGCACCGGCGCCCTGACTTTGGCGGCTCCCCTCGACGAAGGCCTGGTAGGTGGCGTGGGGGTGCAGCACAGTGACCCAAAAGGCGCCCAAGGAGCGCCCCGTCAGGGTCGACCACTGCTTGGCCATGTCGCGGGCGACCGTCGATTTGCCGATGCCCTCGGTGCCAAAGAGCAAGAGGTTGCGGAAGCGGCGCAGATTGTTGAAGCGCTGGGCCTGCTTGGCGTCGATGGGCGGGTGCGCGCTCGGCTCGGGGAGCTGGGGCAGGCGGTACGCGTAGAAGACCGTGGCTGCCGTGTCGAGATCGACCACGTTGGCGCGGTCCACGCTCTTGAGGCCCAGGTGCTGGATGAGGGGCCGGCCGACCTTGTTCGGCAGGTCAGCCAGGCGGAGATTCCACAGGTAGAGATTCCACGCGTCGGTGCTGGTCCCCTCGCGGTGCGGCGACTCCGCCACCAGGAGCAACCAGGTCAAGGTGCGCAGACTCACGGGCTCTTCATCGTCTTCGCCGGGGTCGATGAGCAAGGCCACCCGCTCCAGCCACAGGGCGCGCACCTCGGGGTCAGTGATTTCCTCGGCGGCGCGGACGCGAAAATCGCGCAGGTAAGCCAGAAGGCGGTTGCCCGCCAAGCAGTGCTCTTGATCCGGCACCAGCCAGCGACAGGAGAGCGCCGTGTCCCGCCAATAAAGACGCACCTCCGAGAGCTGGGTACTGAGCGCCGCTGCCAACACGTTTCGCTGATCACCTTCACCAGGCATCCTCATCCTCCTTCAGACGTCGATCAGCAGACCCCATGGTCTACATGCAAGCACTCTAATCGCCCTGGGCCAGATCTGCCAGCTTTGGGGCAGCTCAAAGAAATTGGGCCTGACACGGGCAGGCTAGAAAGCCTGCCCCACACGGGGGCTGGCAGTGCCAGGCTAGGAAGCCTGCCCCACACGGGGGCTGGCAGTGCCAGGCTAGGAAGCCTGCCCCACACGGGGGCTGACAGTGGCCGGCTAGAAGCCTGCCCCACACGGGGGCTGACAGTGGCCGGCTAGAAAGCCTGCCCCACACGGGGGCTGACAGTGGCCGGCTAGGAAGCCTGCCCCACACGGGGGCTGGCAATCCCCGGGCCGCATCCCCCCCGGCCCGCCATCCACAAAACCCATATCCCCCCCCGGCCCGCCATCCATGAAAGCCCCCCCCCGAAACGCCATCCACAAAACCAAAATTGAGCGGTACCGGCCGGCCTGTGCGCCGGCCGATTCGGCGATGGCCGATTTGGCGGCGGCCGATTTTTGGATGGCCGATTTGGCGCCGGCCGATTCGGCGATGGCCGATTTGGCGATGGCCACAGCCCTTGACAGCCCCCAAGCGGCTCTCTAGCCTGGAGGACAGCAC
>CAYVQF010000097.1:0-11213 GCA_964454015.1 uncultured Myxococcales bacterium | reverse complement strand
TGATTCCGGCGCCTTGTCGATCCTCTGGAACTATGCGCTACACGCTCCTAGATGGCGCGCGCCGCGTTCACCTTTGTGGGAGTCACCCGATGTTGCAGCCACCGCGAACCCACCTACGCCGCCGCCCCTGGAGGGCGATGGGTGCTCTCTTGGCCCTCCTGCTGGTCTTTGGCTACTTCCCCCCTGCGGAGTGAGAGCGGGCGTGGCCCGACGCGTTCTTTCTCATGGATCCACCTCCCCCGGGCGTGCGCGGGGCGCGTGGATCGGCCCCGGTGCAGGGTGGGGTGCAGGCGCGGGCGGCTGGCGGTGCTTTTGCGCCGCGCGTCTGGACAGCGGCGCGGGTCTCGACTAGCTAATGAAGCGCCGGTCCGATGGTTGTGGTTGCCTGTCGTGGTGCTGGAGGGACTATGAAGCGATGTCTGCTCGTCTGGGCTCTGTGCCTCAGTGTGTGCTTGGTTGCGTGTAAGGATGAGGTCGCCCAGAAGGGGTGCCACAGCGCCGACGAATGTGGCGGCGCGCCCTGTAACGCGTGTGTGGACGGCGTCTGCGTGCCCATGCCCTGCGCTGATCTGTCGGAGTTGTCTGATCTCGATGACATCGCGCCTTGGGAGTGCATCGATGCAGACGCGTGCGGCGGCGCGCCATGCAACGCCTGCATCGACGGGGTGTGCGTGGTCATGCCCTGCGCCGACGTGATCGACACCGACCACAGCGACCTGGACGGCGGCGAAGCCTGCTCGGAGTCGACCTGCGAGGGATCGGTCCATGTGCGCTGCGTCGATGGGCAGGTCGCCGGGCGGGAAGACTGTGCCGACCGCGAGCCCGCCGCTGAGTGTCGCGTCGCGGGTTGCCTGGTGGCCACGGCAGCGCCCGGGCGCTGTGCAGAGATCGCCCAGGAGGTCGTGGCGGTGAATGGGCCGGTCGTCTTGGTTGCGCCGGGTGAAAATGGCCTGGTCAGCGTTGATGGCACCGAGACGACCTTGCGCCAAGTGGTCGCTACGGCTGAGCCGGGGAGCACCCTGCTCTTGCTCGACGGCACCTACACCTTCGCCGAGGCGAGCGGCGGGAGCTACACGGGGCTCTACATCACGACGCCTGGGTTGACCTTGCGTTCAGCCACGGGTGACGCGGCGGCGGTGATCCTGGACTCGAACTACGCCGATCACGGGGGCGAGACTGGGCCGATTACGGTGGCAGCGCCAGGGGTGACCTTGGCGAACTTCACGGTGCAGCGCTCGATTTTCCATTTGATTCACGTGTGGCGTGGTGGCGACGATCTCAGGGTGCACAATGTGCGTCTCGTCGACGGCGGCCAGCAGTTCTTGAAGAGCAGTCCCGGTAGCGGTCAGCGGATCAGCGGCGGCGCCGTGACCTGCTCCCACTTCCTGATGACCGAGCAAGGGCGGCGCAATGTCTGGGGCTATGGCCCGGCCGATGGCTACACCCGCTGTTACACCGGCGGAATCGACACCCACGATAGCGATGGTTGGACCATCACGGACAACCTCTTCGAGGGGATTTACTGCGATGGCCATCCGCACCCGGAGCACGGCAAGAAGCGCGAGGGGGTGGCCTTCGCGACCTACACGGGCGGCCTCGCCGAGCACGCCATCCACATGTGGGCGGGCCGCGCTGAGGCGCCGCACCTCATCGCGCGCAACCGCATCGTGAACTGCGCGCGGGGCATCGGTTTGGGGATGGGCGACACCCTCAGGGTGCAGGGCGGCTTGGTGATGAACAACGCGCTGTCGACGGTGCACCCGGGGGGGCCGGAGCACGACGTGGGGATCATCCTCGAAGGGGCCCAAGACGTTGCCGTTTATAATAACACCCTCTATTTCCACCACCCCGAGGCGTACGCCAACGCCATCGAGCTTCGTTTTGGCAGCAGCAGTGGGGCGCGGGTCATGAACAACTTGAGCAACAGGGCGATTCGCCTGCGCGATGGGGCCACGGCTGAGCAGGCGACCAATGTGAGCGAGGCTGCGCATGATTGGTTCGTCGACGCCGCGGCGGGCGACCTACGCCTGGCAGATTGCGCCAACGCGGCGGTGGTGGCGGCGGGGACGCCCCTGGCGGAGGTGATAGACGATCTCCTCGGCCAGCCGCGGGGCGCTGGTGCGCCTGATCTGGGTGCTTTTCAGTGTGGTGGGCTGCTGCCCTAGGGGCGACCTGTGGGTCGCCCCGTCTGGGGGGCGCTTCCGGTACGGCTCTTGCGTTGGCGCCGTTGGCCACCTGCATGGCGGCGAAGTGATCCGCGCCAGAGGCCGCGCCGCACCCATCCATGGCGAAATCCAATTCACACGCGCCGCGAAGAGTCCGACGCATCCACCAAGGAGTTAGACATGCCGCAACTCGGTCCGCAACACCTCTTGCGTCAAGTGGCCTTCACGCGCACTCAGGCTGCTAAGCGTATGGCCCTCACGGCGGCCTCGATGGTAGGACTGCTCCTGCTTGTCTCAGCCTGTGGGTCGTCATCGAGCCGCCAGGAGCACGAGGCTTCCGAGTCGGTGGCGAGGTCCTGGGGTGAGGACTCCGAGGCGGCGGCTGCTACCCGCGTCGCGGGTGGCGCAAGGGCGCCCTTACTCGAGCGTCAATGCGCCTTTCCTCCACTGGCGCCGGCGCACGAGCAAAGCATCGAGGCCAGCGCTCGGGCGCAGGAGGGCGCGCACACCTATGTTGCGGTCCCGATTCGGGTCCCAGACCTCCTCTTCGCCCGCGTCGAAGGACCGGTCTACGGTTTCGTGGCCACCCATGTCGATGACACCCTGCTGGTGCGCCTGGTCACTGACTCAGCCCTCGAGACGCTTCGAGTTCAGATTTACCAGCAGGCGGGTTCGCAGACCGCCTCCTCCATCCTCTCCCTCGAGGTGCGCGGGCTCGCCGGGGCCCCGCACGACCCGGGCCTGCCCGAGCGCTTCCGTGCGGCCGCTAGCCGCTATCTGGCGAAGAGCAGCGCGCGCACGCCTTTCCACGTCTTCGCCGCTGCCCGGCTCGACGCCGAGCGGCGGCTCAGTGCTTCGCAGCGCCGGCCCACGGACCTCGAAGGCTTGATGGATCTCTACACGGGGATGCATTCCATCGAGTTGGCGCTGCAGAGTGACCGCGGCTTGAGAGTCGGTGCCCAAGCGACCTATGAAGTCCCCATCGCGAGTCTGTCGGGCCCCGAGCTCAGTGAACATCCTTGGGAACAGATGCTCGCCGAGCGAGGCACGGCGATGGCTGAGGTCTCGGTCGAGGCGATGGCGCGGGTGGTCCCCGACGACGTCATCTACATGCATTTCAACGATCTCCGCGACTTCGTGAACCTCGTTGGCGATCTCGACGCGTGGATCTCGCCGGTCTCTCAAGCCATCGAGCAACGCCCTGGGCACGCCCACTTCATCGAAGCCTACGAAAGGCAGCTCGCCATCGAGCGCAGCGGCTTGGCCGAGCGTTTTGGCCACCTCGCTGCCAAGAACGTGGCCATTGTCCTGGGTGATCCTTTCATCAGAGAGGGCAGTGACGTCTCCCTGCTCTTTCATGTGGCCAATAGGGAGGTGCTCGACGCGGCCCTCAGCCGCTATCAAAACAGCGCCCAGCGGCGCCGGCCAGACGCTGGCCAGGTGGTTCTGAAGGTGGGCAGCTACGAGGTGAGCCTCTTCTCGACCCCCGATGGGGAGATCCGTCGCTATCGTCTCGATCTCCCGGAGGTGGTGGTGCTGTCCAACAGCCTCGGAGGCATTGCGCGCTTCGTGGCGGTGGCCGAGGGCAGGCACCGGGCGCTGAGCGATGCGCCCGATTTCCGCTACATGCGCGCCATCTACCCAGCCGGCGCCGACGAAGAGGACGGCTTCCTATTCATCGGCGACGCCCTGGTCGCCCGCGCCGTGTCTCCGGCGACCCGGATTCTCGAAGCCCGGAGGATGCAGGCCAAGGCCGATATTCTGGCGGTCAACCATGCGGCGTTACTTTTTGGTTGGCTCGAAGGGCGGGTTCCAGAGGGGGTGGAGGAGCTGGTGGCTTCTGGCCTCTTGGAGGCAGATGAGCTGCGCCATGTCGACGGCAGCCCTATCGCCTTCGAGCCACGGCGCGGGGCGTCGTCGGCGTGGGGCCGGGCTGCCTCTCTGACCCCCATGGCCGATCTCGCCATTGACCAAGTGTCTGCGGCCGAGGCGGAGGCCTATGCCGACTTCCGGCGAGCTTACGAGCGCCACTGGCGCGAGATGATCGACCCCATCGCCGTCCGTGTTCGCCGCACCCACGACGGCCGGGCTTTGGAGTTCGACGCCCGGATGCTGCCCCTGCTCTTTGGCAGTGACTACGACGAGCTGATCGAGATGGTGGGCAGCCGTTACGTCAGCCCACCGACGCAAGCGGGTTCCGCCCAGTGGATGTTGGCCATTGGGGAGGACGCGCGGTTGCGGCGAGAGCTGAATGGGCTGGTTCAAGGGATCAGCCGCCGGCGTGACCTCCACTTCGACTGGCTGGGCGACTGGGCCATGTTTGGCGTCGTTGACGACGGCAGCTTGTGGGATATGGCGTTGGCCCTGGAGCTGGTGCCGGAATCGCAGACCCGCCACGCTTCATTTTTCAGCCCAGAGCAATTGCCGGTGGTGCAGCGCTTTCCACTTTACGCCGCGATTCACGTCAAGCAGCGCCTGGTCCTGGTGGGGGCTCTCAGCGCCCTGAAGGCCCTCGTCGACTCGGCGGCTCCGGGGACGGTGCAGTGGGGCGAAGAGGAGGCCTATGGTGACCATCCTGTCGTCGCGGTGAGCGCAGAGGGGCTGACGCTGCGTTATGCTCTGCTGCCCGATGTCTTCCTTTTGAGCTTCGACCGTCGCACCTTGGAGCTGCTCATCGATGCTCACTTAGCGGGGCAGAGCCCGGGGATCGCCAGCGAAGCGCGACCAGGCACTCAGTCCAGCGTGAGCCTGCGGCCGGCCCAGGGGGGGCGCTCCTTCTTGGTTGAGGTGGCCCTGGGAGTGCTGGAGCAGAGTGTGCTCGGGGCCAACCACGAGGCCATGGCCCACTACGAGGTGCTGGCCCGTGGCCTGCCGGGGCGCTTCGACGCGGGCTCCCAACGCGAGCTGGCGCTCTCCTATCTCGGCCTGGTCCCGAGCGCTGCCCACGACGCTGCGTTGGCCCTAGACGAACACGGGCTGGTCAGCCACCCACTCTACGGGTCTTTGCTCACCCCACGTTTGCCCGAGGTGAGCGAGCTCGACTCTTCGCTGAGTCGCGCCCTGCGGGCCATCGAGGCCCTCTCCATGGAGATCGCCTTCGAGGGGGAGGGCATCAGCCGTGGCCTGCACGTGCGCTTCGAGTGGCTGCGCCAACCGTAGCGGTCGAGGCTGTGGCCGGTAGGGGCAGGCTAGAGCGTCTGGTCCAAGGGTGCTAGCATGGGTGGCCGTCGCTAGGTCGATGTGCGGCGCACATGGCTATGGCCAGGCCCAGGCTGCGCTGCCTTGACACCCTTTGCCCCTGCCGGGAGACCATCATGCGCCCACTCGCCTTGACCGTATTGCTAACTTTCCTGCTCCTGGCGTGTAGCGACGAGGCTGTGGGCCCGCACGCCGAGGTCGCGCCCGAGGACATCGCCGAGAGTGAGGACCAGGCTTCGGATCAACCCCTTGCCGATGGGGAGATCACCGATACGCCCATCGACGCCCTGCCGACCACGCTGACGCTGGAGCAGTGGGGCATCACTTGGACCTTCGCGTCACCTGTCGTCTATGGGCGCTTTGCCAACGGCGACTACTGGGTTCTGGGTCCGGTCACGGTGGTCTCCATGACCCCAGACTTCGACGGCGCGCACCACGGCTGGGAGAGCAACCCCAGTGACATCGTCAAACAGGGCTTTGACGGGCGGATCGCCGATTTCGACGCGAACAAAGTGCCGGCGCTGCCCTATGTGGCCCAGCCCGGTGAGTCTATCGTCAAGGCCATTTCTTTAGCGCCACTCGGCGAGGCTTGCCGCCCCTGCCTGCAGACGGCAGCCGTCTTGACGGTGCTCGCCGAGCCTCCTGCCGATGCGGGGGCGACGGTGTTCAGGCCGCCCTACTTTGGCGCGGCCAAGCCGCAATACACCACGACAGCGCTGCGTCTCGAGGCTTTACCTTCCCTCGCGGCGCCGGCGAACGCGCCCGCCCTGGAGCTCATGACGACGCGCTTCGCGCGGGTGCAGCTCGATCACAAGACCAACTGGACCGGGCGGGCGCTGCACCCCAAGGACAACCTGCCCGATTACGGATCGGACATCGCGATTCGCAGCGCCGAGGGCGCGTTGCGGCTCTTTCTCGATGATCCCGTGGCGAGCAAGATGCCGTTGCTCATCGCGTACGTGCAGTTTGGCATCGATCTGAATGGGATGTTGCGTGCGGGGCAGCGGTGGCCGGCGAACGGTGGCCACAGCGAGGGGCGCAAGCTGCCCATGGCCTTTGCCGCTTGGATCCTGGACGACCCAGAGATGCAAGCTGACGTGTCGCAGGCTGCGACGGGCGTCTTTGGGGAGAACGCCGGGGTCTACCATTCCGAGGCCGCGGGCGTGGTGCTCTACGGGCCGATGGCGTCGAGTGAAGAGAACTATTGGCGCAACGTGGTCTTCGATACGGGCTCGCGGACCCTTGTCGATCCTTATCGCACCATTGATGGCGGCCACCGGCCTGGTGGCAGCTACCAGTTCTGCTGCCTGGCCCAGCCGTGGAAGGCGAACGCCATTGCTAGCCTGCTCGTGCCTGAGCTGCGCAGCCTATGGAACCACGAGGATTTCTTCGTCTATGTCGAGCGCTGGGTGTCTCATGGGGCCTGGGCGCAGCCCGATCCCTGTGCACCGGCCACGGGGGAGTGTGTGGGCGGTGACAACGCCGGCAGCCCGTGCACCAGCGCGTCACAAGGGGAGCTTTGCACGGGCGAGGACGCCCATTGCGACCTGACGGTGCACTGGGAGCGCGACTATGGCGTGGCTTATGGGCCGGATGGCGCGGGGGGGTGCATCCTGGACACGGACCCCAGTGACGGCATCGGTCGCTTTCCACACTTACACGGGAGCGGCCCCGACGGTGGGCATTACGGCAGCGCCTTTGCCAACGCGCTGTGGACGACCTATGTCGAGCCTTGAGAGGCTGGGCCTTGAGAGACTGGAGCCTTGAGGCTGGAGGCTGGAGGGGCGGCGGCCTAGCAGGAACGAGGAACGAGGGGCGAGGAATGAGGGGCGAGGCGGTGTTGCGTTGGATCGGCCGACACATAGGTCGGCCGGTACGGATTGATTTTGAGGAATGGGATGGGTGTTTTGGGTTTGGCATGGCTCGGCCGACACATAGGTCGGCCGGTACGGATTGATTTTGAGGAATGGGATGGGTGAGGTGTTTAGGCTTGGCTCGGCCGACACCTAGGTTGGCCGGTACGGATTGATTTTGAGGAATGGGATGGGTGAGGTGTTTAGGCTTGGCTCGGCCGACACCTAGGTTGGCCGGTACGGATTGATTTTGAGGAATGGGATGGGTGAGGTGTTTAGGCTTGGCTCGGCCGACACCTAGGTTGGCCGGTACGGATTGATTTTAATTTTGAAGATGATGGCCCTGCGGGGATGGTTAGCCCCAGTGTGGGGCAGGCTTCCTAGCCTGCCCGTCTTTGCCTTTTGCCTTGCGCTGGCCTGAGCGAAGGCAGCGTGTCACAACCCTGGTGTTCATCCCTGGTGCCCGGTGCCAGGCGAAGGGAACGAGGAACGAGGATTGAGGGGCGAGGAACGAGGGGCGACATTTAGACCTGAGACTTGAGGCTGGAGACTGGAGGTCCGTTTTGCGAGTAGGGGCCGACCTATGTGTCGGCCCTTTCTGCGGGTGTCTTTATGGGGCGAGGAACCAGTAGGGGCCGACCTGCGTGTGGTCCCGTCTGCGGGTGTCTTAATGGGGCGAGGAACGAGGGGTGAGGAGCGATGAACGGACGAGGTGGGTGGCGCAAGGGGATGCTGCGGTTGTGGGTGGTGGGCGTATCGCCTGCCTGGATGATTGGGGCTGACGCAGGGTGCGCGCGTCCTTCCGTCGGCGCAGTCGTCAGGCTATGCTAGGTGAATGCTACCCTGCTGTTGGTGGGTGGGTGTCCTTTAAGTGGATGAGGTCGAGATGGACAGTCTTTGGCGCAGTTCCCTGTTGTCGTTTCTGGTGGTCTTGGTCGGCCTGGGTGGTATGGGCTTGGCGCAGGCGCAGAGTGAGCCGCCTACCTTGGTCTACATCATGTTCAGCGGTGACGCGAAGACCCAGGCGGCCCTAGAGGGTGAGGAGCTATATTTTAGCCAGCACATCACCCGGCATGGGCCTTTCGCTTTTAGCGCGGACATTTCTCGCAAGCAGATGATGAATGAGTGCCGGGAGCGCATCGGTCTCTCGGCTTCAGCGGAGCGGGAGTGTGTGCTCCGCGAGGCTCGGAGCGTGATGGTGGAGGTGATCTACGAGATCTCCGCGCGTCGCTTGGGCAGCGATTGGGAGCTTGCCCTTTCCGTGCTGGACGACAACGGCAATCGCCGCTCGCAGCATGTGGTGCAAGCGGGTGGTCGGGATTTGGCGGCGGCAGCGCGGGCGCATTTCCCGGAATTGGCTCTGCGGTACTTGTGTGAGGCCGAGCGTATCGCTGCAGCTTGCTCCGAGGCGGGCCTGGCCCCGGTGTCTGGTGGAGGCGGTGTGGGATCGAATTCAGGCGCGGTGGTTCTCCCTGGCGCCGCGCTGGATCGGGGTGAGCAGATCGTCAACGAGATCGTGGACCGCACAGGCTTTTTGACCGTGACCAGCGAACCGAGCCGAGCGCGGGTCGAAATCAATGGGCAGGCCAAGGGTCAGACGCCGTGGCAAGACGAGGTGATGATCGGTTCCTATGTGGTCGTGGTGGATGGCGGCACCCTTTATCACCCCGGTCGTCAGGAGATCAAGCTGACCACCGAGGGTGCGCGGCTGAATTTTGCGTTGAAGCCGCGTTTTGGTCGCCTGGTGGTGAGCAGTGAGCCGAGCGGTGCTGAGGTCTTCGTGAACGGGGAGCGGGTGGGGGTGACGCCTTACGAGCACGCCGAGCGTTTGGCTGGCGCTTACCAGGTGCGGGTGAGCAAGGCAGAGTATCTGGACGATGAGCGCGTGGTGGAGGTCAAGGAGGGCGAGCGCAGCGCTTCGCACGCTATCCTGACTTCGAACATCGGGACTTTGCAAGTGAAGTCGAGCCCGAGCGGAGCAGCGGTGGAGATCGACGGGCAGAGCTATGGCACGACGCCGCAGACCCTGCGTTTGCAGCCAGGCACCTATGTGGTGAAGTTGAGCCTGGCGGGTCATGGTGAGCAAGTCGAGAAGGCGCGGGTGAGCCGCGGCGAGCGTGCGGAGTTGAACAGTACCTTGGTGCCTCGCCTGGGGCTGGTTTCGGTGCTGGCGTCGACGGAAGATGGCACGCCCTGCGAAGGGGTGGTTGCGGTGAATGGCAAGAAGCAAAAGGGCAAGACGCCGCTGAAGCTGGAGCTGACCGCCTTGAGTCATGTGATCCAGGTGGAGTGCCCCGAAGGGGTGGCCGAGGAGACTGTGGCGGTGGCCCACAACGGCAACCATCGGCTGGCGCTGGTGGTGAAGAGCGCCTCGGCGTCAGGCTTCGTGCGGATCAAGAAAGGCAGTTTCACCATGGGCTCGCCTGCCAATGAGCCTGGTCGTGACAGTGACGAGAGTCAATACGAGGTGGTGTTGAGCCGAGACTTTTTCATGCAGACCACCGAGGTGACGCAAGGACAGTGGCAAGCGTTGATGGGCAACAACCCGTCGTATTTTTTGGGCTGTGGCAGCGATTGCCCTGTGGAGCGGGTGAGCTGGTTTGAGGCTTTGGAGTACGCGAATGCTTTGAGCCGCCAGGAGGGCTTGGAGGCGTGTTACAGCTTGAGTGGTTGCAGTGGCCGATCCGGTGGTGGTTGTTCTTCGTCCGAGAACAGTGGTTATTATTGCTCAAGCGCCTATAGCTGCAGCAACGTGACTTTTAAGGGTTTGGACTGTAAAGGCTACCGCTTGCCGACGGAGGCGGAGTGGGAGTATGCGGCCCGTGCTGGTAGCACGGGGCGCTACCATGATGGCGCTTCGAGTCCCGATGCCGTGGCTTGGTACAAGGAGAACTCCGGTTCAAAGACCCATTCGGTGGCGCAGAAGAAGGCGAATGCCTGGGGCCTCTACGACATGCATGGGAACGTGTGGGAGTGGGTGTGGGATAGGTATGACAGCTATCCGAGCAAGAAGACCACGGATCCCACCGGCGCTGCGAGTGGCTCGTTGCGGGTCTCCCGTGGCGGTGGCTGGGTCCGCGACGCCGCCGGGGTGCGTGCTGCGCATCGCATCAGGAGCGATCCGGGCTATCGCGACCACAACCTCGGCTTCCGCCTGTGCAGGTCGAGCCTCTGATCTCGCTGAACCCCTGGTCCCCTGGCCCCATGCAGCGAAGGAGCGTCACGATGGACGATACAGGCCGAAGCGGAGCGCCTGGCGCGGCTGGAGGAGCCGTGCGCAGCCGGCCCAGCCGCCAGGCCAGGCGCGTAGCCGCTGGATTTGTGAGAGGCCATCGAGCACCAAGCCAAGCGAGCGGAGCGAGCGATCGCTTTTTATGAGATTTCTGAGAAATGAGAGTTCCTTGGTTGAAACCACACGATGCTGAGCCGGTAAATGTCCGAATTCCATGTTTTGAACTTGGCCTTTGATCCTGCGCAAAACGCCTTTGACGACGAGCCATTGCGTCGCTTGCAAGAGACCCACGAGATTGTGCAGCTCGACCAACACTTGGTCGGCCACGAAGGACGCTGGCGGTGGGTGTCAAGATAGTTGTCGGGTTTCTTGGTCTCACGCAACATCACGCAAAGCAGCCCCCAGAAGTGTGTTGGCGTCCGGATTGAGGAAGGCAACCGTGGTAGGTGTCCAGTCTCGAGCTTGGCCGCTCCATCGCTCTGGGTGACGTCTTCGCGCTTCCTCATAGACCCGCTGTCGTCTTGCAAGGACGTCGCAATGGCGTCCAGCATGGCGGTCTGCGGGTGTGACGAAGTGAATGCCGCTGTGTAGGTGGCGGTGGTTGTACCACTCGACGAAGCACGCTACCCAAGCGGTTGCGTCTTCCTGGCGCTGGAACGGCCTTGCGGGGAATTCTGGGCGGTACTTGAGGGTGCGGAAAAGAGACTCGGAGTAGGTGCGCTTGTCAATCATCTTACATTGCACACGACCGGACACTTTCGCTTC
>CAYVQF010000096.1:0-11964 GCA_964454015.1 uncultured Myxococcales bacterium | reverse complement strand
TGCTGCTCCGCATTATGGAGCGAAATGGAGTCTCGTTGCAACTGGACCGGTACAGGGGCTGAACCGAAGCTGCCCATTCTAGTGAAAGAGTCCTCATCGTGCGTCGCATCACCCTCGACTCCCTCACGTACCTCCCGCCACGGCCGCGGCGCCGTCCATGCGCCCATAGACTTACCAGCGGCAAGATGCTGAGCCGCATTTCTCCAAAAAGTCGGCGGCTTGAGCCAGAGGCAAAGTGCGAGGCCCAATCTGCTCCTCAGCCATCCAAATAAGCGAATTGGTTCGCGTCTACAGACTTTCAAAGGCTCCCCTTGACTGCATGACTTGGCATATGAACAATGCATCTTCAATGGAACTCCTGACCTTTCTGAACAACGTCATCAATGTCCCCGCGCAGATCAGCCATCGTGCGCGACTCCGACTCTGGCGCCTGCTGGCCTACAAGCCACACCTCCCGGTATTCTTTCGCCTCTTAGACAACCTCTAAGAGGCGCTGCTCGGGGCCAGCAATCCTGCTCGCCTTTGGGCCTGTTAACCCGGGAGCGCCCCACTGAGAGCGCCCATGAAATTTCGAAAACTGGCCAACAACTACCGAATTTGATTCGGGCGGTAGCCCATTGCCTGGTTTGGGCGTTTAGCTCTGAGATGTCCTAGCTAGCTGTGTCAACTTGACGCTAGCGCTATTCCGAGGATGCTTGCAGCAAAACCAATTTGGTTCTATATCAAGCAGACAGCTCGAAAGCCGACAAATTCGAG
Source organism: uncultured Myxococcales bacterium (assembly GCA_964454015.1). Lineage (GTDB taxonomy): Bacteria > Myxococcota_A > Bradymonadia > UBA4248 > UBA4248 > CAYVQF01. The sequence continues at coordinate 11,208 of CAYVQF010000096.1, read as the reverse complement.
TTCTTTTCCAGGTGAACCGTAGTCACGACTAGAACAACGAGCGTATGCGACTGGTCTAACAGTGCTTCCACCTCTGATGACTTTATCATATTCACTCCTTTTGCCCCTTAAACATATAGGGTTGTTGTGTAGCGATGCAGAATAAAATTCTGCATCATAATCATCTAGGCACCATTCGCCAACATTCCCCGACATTTGAATGCACGCATAGAGACTTACATTTAACTCGTTTTGATTGACTACTACGCCGTCAGGAAAAGGAAGTGATGTTTCTATTGTATTCATTCTTTGAAAATCCAATTGATTTCCCCACGGGAACATTCTGTTATCCACCCCTCCTCTAGCAGCTTTCTCCCATTGAGCTTCTGTAGGCAGTGTTTTACCTGCCCACCTGCAATAACGTTCAGCCTCAAACCATGTAATGTTATGAATGGGGAATTCTGCTCCTTTATGATTTCCATGTTTAATTATTCGAGAACATCTATATCTTTCGGCCTCGTTTTTACATTCGTGTAAAGCGCCTGTTTCTTCTAGAAAGAGAGCATATTGTCTATTGGTTATCGCATAACGATCAATCCAAAAACCATCTAGATATATCAACTCTTCAGGCGACTCATCGAAAAATATGTTAATTTTGTCTTGAGGTACCCCTAGCCTCGGAAGAACTTCCATTAAGATTTTTTGATGGTTTCCTCTCAAAAACTTACCCGCTGGTACATACACCATCTCGCTTTGGTCAATAGGATTGAACCATCTGTCACCCATTTTAGCCATTTGAGGTGGACTATCACTTTGTAATATTGTGTATCTGTGCTTGGGGACTGCCGTGATGTCGTCGAGCATATCGCGACTGATTTCATGAGGTCGCACACCAAGAGCCGCAAATTGTACTTTCTTTTCAATCTCCAGCCGTTCTTCATCATTATAGCCAAAGCTCTTTATCCAAATTGAAATTGCTCTACTTTCACCCTTTATTCTGTTTGGATTCTGTAGCGCAAAGTTAATCAGGTCATCTATTGTTTCAAGCACATGACCACAACGTAAAATGAGTGGAAATTTATTTTGTTGCATCACTTACTTCATCCACACAACTAGCGACGGCTGCATGCTGTTGTTCGGTGGTCTGTCTGGACCGTAATGGGTTGCCGTCCAACCATCTTCCCGCTCGACTCATCTCAGGGTCTAACCTCGATCTAGCAAATTCCCCTTGGCCCGCGGGGACCCAGTCCTGCGGAGACGGCGGCAAAAGAAATAACTGCGTTGGCGCCCACGACGCACATTTCTATGCTGGTACTCATAGTCCAAGTTGATCATGGTTGCGACAGCCTGTCAACCCTCTGGAGTTATGCGCTACACCTCGATATCCTCGATCTAGCACATTTCCCTTAGCCCGCAGGGAGAAAATACCTGAAAAGCCCGGTACACTTGTGTTTGCAGACAACCGGTGTACGCACCAAAGGAGCTTTTCAGGTGAAAAAGAAGGTACGACAAAAACTGGAAAAAGAGAAGCGCAGAGTTGAACGCCGGCAACGCCAGCCAGCTTCGGCTACCCGGCTGGGTTCGCATAAAGTTCGTTACGAGCTGAGTGGGCGCACGCAAGCCGTTGCGCAGGGTGGTTTGGGGGCCGTGTGACTGGCGTCAATTATAATTGCCGCTCGTGTTGCCTCATTTCACAATCTTACCTGGATGCGTCATCCAAATCCAACCCAGTCCCGCATGCCGTAGCACCTGAAGTCGTCAGTCTCCACCGAATAGAAGACGTTGCGCAGCCGCTCTGCGCCACAGCCGTACCCGTCGCTGGAGGGTTCTAAGCTGGCCGGACTCGAGTTCCCCCGGGCGCTCCTGCTGAAGTCGGAGCATCAATTCTGTAGCCGTTTGCTCCGGGGAAGCATTCAACCATAGCACGAACTTCGGCCATACATCCTCGAATGGGTCCTTCCTTGTCCGCCAATGCCGCTCAGGCCGAGATACCGCCTGGTGGGTCGGGCGTGCCTCGCCCTGTCGCCAAAGAGTTTCAAGACTACGAAGGAAGTTCTCCAGGTTCATGTCCCGGTGCGAGGGCACGTGCACCACTTCGCCACGCGCTCGCCCCGCGATGTGTCGCTGAACGACACGGATCTCGTCGAGCAGGCGCAGCGGTTCCAGTGTCACCAACACGCTCTGCAGCTGCGGCTGGGCTCTGGTGTCGAGACGGGGCGTTACCAAGCGAGCGCGAACATGGGGTCTCTGGAGAGTGATAACGCTTGGCGACTTTCGAGCTAACCTGGGTCTTATCCAGAAGCTTGAACGATGGCTGGAAGCGGAAATGGCATCCGTCGTCGAAGCTGCTCTAGGGCATGGGCCAGTAATGCACCATCCTTGGTGAGGATTGGGATACATTCGGTCCAGCCAGAGGCTATGTCTGTCAGAACCAGGGTCTGAACGAAGCTGCCGGCTGTGTTACCGCCGGAGTGCGCGACAAGGTCCACCTCCATATCCCCTGGCGGTGGCTCCTTCCAGTCCGCGTGCGTCCGAACGGGCACCTCTTTGCGGACCGCTGGGGCTGCACGCACGGGCCGACGAGGCGACAACTATCCTGACACCGGGGGGAACCCCTCGACTTGTAGACAGCTTCGCATCAATGCGCCAGCTCTTTCTCAACGACCAAGTAGGGATGAGCCGCGCCATATCATTACACAGGCTCAACGCGCCATGCCTTAGCCCATCGCCCACCTGCCTTGCCCTTTTCGTGTGCTCTCAGGGGCAAGTGGTCCAACCATAGTCGACGTCAGGGTCGCAAATCTCAGACCAAATATCAGCCGTGCTTGGGTAAGGCGAACCGGGACTATAAAGGAGTCCACACCCCACACCTTCAAGGCACACAGGATCGATTTCCAGCTCGTCAGGGGCGGTGCCGAGGGGAGAGATGGTGGGGATGATGTTCCAAAAATAGGTGCGGTTGGGCTGAAGAACGCAGTTGGTTGGCGGCGTCGTTTCCGTAGCATCAGGACCACGCCAGCGCAAAGGCATCAGGGGCGAGAACGAGCCGTAACAGCCCGTATCGGCCATGATGGCGTCTTGGTTGAAATCGCCTGGGCAGGAAGAAATCGTCATGATGTGTCGGGGTGCAGCGGATAAGTAGGATCCGGCGTGCTCCATAGTAATGCGTCCACGCCCGACGGCGAGTTGTTCAAAGGTACGGATTTCGATGGCCAAATACTGGGGAATCTGGCCGAAGCCGCTAGCGAGTCGGCGCGTGTTTCCCGAACCACCGGGAAATCCAAGGGGCCAAATGCCTTTGGGGCCCCACTTGACGCAACTCTCCGCAAAGTGTTGGGGATCACAATTGTTCGTAATCTGGGTCCAGCCGGGGGGTGGACGCCGAGAAGGGCTGCAAGCGTCAAGACGGGTAGCGCTACACGCTAGGCTCGCGCCGCCATGCTCTCCTCCACAGGACCATTGGGCGGTTGCCCGTGGTTCAGGCATCGAGGGTGGGTCGCCTTGGAGGATTTCTGCTGCACAGAACGCGCCTGGCCACGTGTGGCTATCGCGGAAATGATCGCCTGCATTGGTCCCACAGCGGACGTCAACAGGCAGGGGTGGCCTATCTGATTCGTGGATGTCTGCATCGGCTTCAACGGGGATGTCTTGGGCAGTGTCTGCAACCATGGTGTCCGTCTCTTCAATGTCCTCGGTGAGGTCTTGGAAGAGATCCGAGGTGATGACATCCGTTGGCTCTTCAAGACGCAGGCAGACGTCTTGGACGCATTGCAGGCCGGCGTTGCAGGTGGCGTTTCCATTGCAAGGGCAGTCAAGCTCACCGGTCTCACAGGCATCCGGGTCTTTTGGCCCTTGGCCTTGCTCAGGACAGCCACCAAGGGCAAGGGACAGGGCAAACAAAACGAGGGCATTCCTAATGCAGTCGTGATTCTTGAAGCGTGGCATGGAATCCATCCGGTGGCAGGGTCAGTAGCACCGTGTCGTCAGCGCGAAACGGACATTTTCCGTCATGCCCATCACTATCAGAACGATCCCTGGCATGGAAGTCGCCAGAGGCCTGTAGACGACATCGGCCTCATTCCTGCCCAATTCCCCTTGCCCGCAAAGAGCAACGAGCCAAAAAGCTCGGGCCGATCACCCTCTTTCCGCCGAGGGCGTTTTGCCTCGGAGCGCCGTCGCTGGCTGCGTCGATTCGACGCTCCCCCTAGATCGAGCCACTACCCATCAGCCTCGGCGCGCCAATCGCCCTATCTTTTGAACGCGAAAAACAGCACCAAACAAAGCAGTAACACCGCGTCGATACACAACCTGAACGAAGATCGATACCAGGTTCTCCACACACCACCGTAGATAATGCGCACGACTTTAAAAGGCACTATCTCTCTCTTCCTGATCATGATGGAAAACATCAAGAAAGTACCAACCAGAAAGGCTAACAGCAGCATCTTACCTCCACTTGGCTGGTGCGCCAGCCAGCGATGTTGCGCCGCACCCACTGTCCTTCGCATCCCTCAGGCGAGCTTGCACCCACATACTCGTCACCTTCATAGCCTCAACAACCACCCACGATCACCTCGGACAACTCCGTCCCTGGCACTTTGAGAATTGTCCCCAGCAGCGGCGCAGCCCTCATCCAGCTTCCTCCCTTGGCAGCCCATGCAGGTCCCCGCTGACGAGGGGATGGAAATTCAGCCAACCGTTCTGAGTTTACCCTGTAACGTGCGCCAGCGTCTAATTGTCGCCATCACTGGCCAGAGACTTATCATAACTAATCTTATCTTCAGCCCACAGGACCTGCCCTGCCCAGCCCCGATCTCCAACCCCGCAGCCATTGACCCTTTCGTGCTACAATCTGCCATCCTTGCGCTGCCACTGGGTGGCCACCAAAGAGAACGCCGCACTGCTCGTCTGCCTCCGGCGCGAGCGGTCAAGGAGCCCCTATGGACCACTCCGCGCCACGCCCTCACTGCCCACGCCCGCTGAAGAGCTCTCGCAACACTCCCCGCATGAAGAGGCATTGGGGGAAGATTCGCTAGCCCTGCCGAGTGTCCCGCCAGGCTCGACGAATGGTGCCTTTCCCCCCGCCGGCTCTCAACGCGATGCACCGCTCCGATATGTTCCGTTAAACCCATCCCGCCACTGCCCCCAGAAATCCTGCACCTATGGTAGCCGTTTCTGCATCCATCCTTCAACCGCCTATTGCCAACTTTCTGAGGTATATCGACCGCACCCCCTCCTCGAGCCAGCGATCGCCCATTTTTCGCGCCACCAACAAGAACACCACACCGCCACTCGCCCAACCCAGACAAAGGCCGCTCTCCGAGTCAGTCCCACCACGCAAAGAACACCTGCATCCCCGCCTGCGCCTCTGGGGCGTGGGGCGATCGGCTGGCCGGCCCCCAGCCCTCACCCACCTTGTCCGGCCTGAGCTCACGCAGATGATGGGCGATTTCTTGGGCCGAGGACGACGCCATGATGATCACCACGTCCGCAAAAGGCCAATCGGTAAACCCTTCTTCCTCAACGACCTCCGCAATGGCGAGTAGCACCTCCTGCACCTCCGCACGCTCCCGAAGCTGGCGCAGGACTCGCTCGAAGACCGCGATCCCAGGATGATTCGTAAGGTTGGGGCCTATCGATGCCTGCTCCGCATTGCCCGTAAAGAAGTCCTCGATGCTCACCACAGGTCTGGGACGGTCTGGCACCACCCCGCCTTGCGCTTGAATGACCCGAATCAGCTCGGCCCGTCGCTTGAGATCACCCATTGGCCCCATCTCCTTCTCCTCCTTCACGCCCTTGTCAATCCCAGCGCCCGGCACGGCGTCAGCCCGTCGCACCGCGCCATTGCGTTCTGCCGCTCTCTCTCTCCCTAAGCAGCCAAATGCGCGTCGATAAAAGCGATGATCTCTGCGAAGGCCGCCTTGGCCTCGGGAAACAACGGCGTGAACAGCGGGAAAGCGTGCACCATCCCCTCCCAACGGCGCAAGACCACCTCGACGCCGCAGGCCGACGCCCGCGCCGCCACGGCGTCGCAGTCATCCAGGTGAATCTCATGGGTGCCCACGGTGATATGCAGCGGTGGCAGCCCCGTGTAATCCCCAAAAAGGGGCGACAGCAGCGGCTGCATCGGATCATTGTCACCCATGTAGTAGCCCGTCCAGGTCCCCCAGGAGCCCAGCGGCGCAATGTCTCGCGGCGCGTTGCTCCGAAAGGACTCGGCCTCACAGCGCAGATCCGTCACCGGCGAGATGGCAAAGGCTGCCTTGGGCAGCGCCACCCCCTCCTGCTGCAGCGCCAGCAGCAGTGACAAGGTGAGGGTCGCCCCTGCCGACTCTCCACCGACCACGATGTCCTGGGGATCGTGGCCTTGCGCCAACAACCAGCGAAAGGCCGCCACACAGTCCTCCACCGCCGCCGGAAAGGGGTGCTCCGGCTCCAAGCGGTAATCGAAGAGCAAAGACGCCACCTGGGCCTGCATCGCGAACTTGGCCACGTGCGGCCGGTGGGTGTGGCACGATCCCGAGATGAAACCGCCGCCATGCACGTACAACAACACCTTCTTGGCCCGCGGCGCCTCCGGAAGAAGCCACTCCGCCGCCAGCGACCCGATCTGCTCCTTCCGCGTCGTCACCCCTTTGGGCAGCTTCATCTTGGCCGTGGCCCGATCCACTTCCGCCCTAAAGGCCTCCACCGAAAAGCCCTCGTCCACGACCTCAGGCCGCAACTTGAACTTGAACCAATGCCTATTGCGGACCAAAGCAATGAGAATCTTAGCCCGAAAACTCACCATGCCCCACCTCTACCGCGCACGACCATTCAGGAAATGCCCCGCCACGGGGTCGCCCTTCATAGCACGAAAGACCTCCACTTGGCCCCAAATTTTTCGCCCATACCTCAGCTCGCCCTCTTCCCCTCACCAACAGCGGCCAAGGCTCGGCCTGGCACCCCACTCCCCACACCAGCGACGTCGCGCCAAGCCCACCAGGACCTGGGCCACACACGCCTCGACCCCAGCCGCATCCGTTGCCACCGGAGCCAACAGGGACAATCCCATCTCCCGCGCCAACTCCGCCGCCCGTTGCCCCACCCGCCAGAAGAAGGCAGCATCTCCCTCTTCGTGCTGCCGCTGCTCCAAAGTCGCCAACGACAGGGTCAGCGGCACCACCACCACCTCCCCCTGCACCTTGACCCAGGACCCCATCGTCTTGGCCACTCGCCGAAAGACCTCAGGACTGCGCGCCTCAGCGTAGGCCAGGTTGCCCGGATGCCACGTCTCGATGACGCGCCCCCTCCCTCGCTCGGCCCGCCACAGCCGATCCCGCTCCCACTCCATGGCCATCACCTGCCGATCGAAGTCTCGCTGCTCTCCCTCCGCATACGCCCGCGGATCCCGCTGGCGCACCCGCTGGCGCAAGGCATAGCCAATCTCGTCATCGAAGCGCCAGCCCAACACCTGCGCCAGCCGCCGCCCCATCGTGCTCTTCCCTGCCCCATGCGGCCCGACCAAAACCAACGTCTTCATCGCCTCGCCTCCTCAATGAATGCGCCCCACCGCTCAGCCAGCGCCGCCGCCCCTTCCCCCGGCGACCAGGCGTCGCTTCGCAACTCCGGTCGATCCATGCACAGGCGGAGGGCTCCATCCGGGTCCACCCGCACCGCAAAGATCCCCTCCCCACAGCGCGCCCGCGCCGGACACCCATCGCAGTGCCGCCACGGCGCCACCGCGCCGAGCCGCTGGTCCTTGACCTCGACCTCCAAGCCATCAGGCCAAGACAAGCGCCGCGTCGACAGGGAGTCCACATCCTCTTCCACCCGCGCCACAGGCCGCCCAGGCCGTAGCTCGCGCAGCAGCGCCAACAAGGCCTCGCTGCCGAAGCCTGGCTGGTTGAGATCGTTGAGCACCCCAACGACCACCGGCTTGTCCGCCGCCCAGCTCAACAGCCCGTTGAGATCCTCGAAGTTGCTGTCCTCCGAGACCACATAATTCAGCTTCAGCGGCAAAGCGCGCCGCATGATCCACGCCAGGTTCTCCTGACGCCATGCATAATGACACGCCTTGCCACCGTTGTGCCCCAAGGCCTCGGGTGACCACCCGTGGACCGAGACGTTGAGTCTGTTCATCCCCGCCTCGACACAGCCACGCAACCGCGCCGGCTCGACCGCACCATTGCTGATAGCCGACAGATCCGCCGTTGGCATCGCCCGGCGCAAACAGCGCACGACCTCAACCACTTCGGCCATGACCAACGGCTCGCCCCCAAGCAGCTTGATCTTGCGGAAGCCCAGCCGCGCCAAGGCCCCTGCCACGGCCTCGGCACATGGCAACGACATCGCTCGGCCAGCGGTGCTCTCAGGCGTCCCCTCCCGATGGCAAAAGGTGCAGCGCAACGAACACCGCTTGGTCACCACGATCCGCGCGTAGCTTGGCCACCGGCCCTTTCTCATATCTCTCGCTTGCATCGGATTCCCCTGCTTTGACGCACCATTACCAGCCACACCACCTCACTCACCCAGGAGACACCCCAGCGCGTCCTCCTGCTCCGTGACCCAACGCAACCCCACCACCACACCGGCCCGCTTCCCGCCCTTGCTCCGCAACTCGAAACCATCGTCGAGACCACGCCCCACAAGCGCTTGCCCCAACGGCGAGTTGTAGGAAATGCGCCGCTGTGCCGGGTCCCCGTCGTCCCACCCAGCCAAAAAGTACTGGCTCTCCTCTTCCTCATCGTCGTAGAGGAAGCGCACCACCACCCCCACCGTCGCCGCCTCCGGCCCCGCCCCCCCCAGCGCCACCACGCGCAAGCGCTGCAGCGACTGCTCCACCTCGGCAATCCGCCGCGCGTTCTGGTACATCAGCCGCTGGTTCTCCTCATAAGCAAAGTTGTCGTGCCACACCGAGCTATCCCCAGCCCCAGCGGCCTCCTCATTGCTACGGCATATCTCCAGGTATCGCGCCCGCGTCTCCCGCAGCTTGGCCCCCATCCGGGCGATGCCCCCTGGGGTCGTCAAGTAAGGCGTCTCCACCCGCTCTCGTTGCTCTTTCAGCGTCAACATCATCGCGCCGTCTCCGTGGTCCTTGGCTGACACCACATCAGCATTCTCCTCCACAAGACGACCCAGCCCCCCCCAGCGTGACAGCCTCCCCCCCATCCATCGCTTTGGGATCCACCCCCCTTGGGCGCCCGGCGCCACCTGCCGTGGCCGCGACTACAACCGGCGCGCGCCTTCACTCCCGCCACCCTCGCCTCGACCTTATCCAGGGAAGCACTTTTCCGTTGACCTCCCGCACCCAGCAGCGCAGAGTGCGCCCAGCTCCCGGCGCGACGCCAACACTGCGCCCACGCCGCCTTACACTGCGGCACTCGCGGCCGCCGCTGCACTCTGGGAGAGCCTCATGTCTCGCAGCCTAAGCCTCCTCCTCTTGGCCTCGCTCCTCGTCACCGCTTGCAACGAGACCAAAATTTCCCCAACGCAAGACCGCGACGAAGCCACCGATACGCTCGAGGAGCTCCCCGAAGAGATCGACGACGTCCTCAGCCACGACACCCCTGACCTCTCCCCCCCCGAGCTCCAAGACGCACCCGCCGACGACGCCGATGATGACGGCACGGTCACGCCGCCGCCCATCGGGCCCCTCTTCCCCTGGGCCGGCGAAGGCCTGAGCGACGCTCAATGCAGCGACGGCATCGACAACGACGGCAATGGCTACACCGACTGCCAAGACTTCGCCTGTAGTCGCAATCTGGGCATCTTCTCTTGTGGCAACGCCGCCGTCTATGAAAACTCCCCGGCGGCCTGCACCGATGGCCGCGACAACGATGGCGACGGCCTCATCGACTGCGCCGATCCCGACTGCGCCAAGAACCCCTACCACCAGGTCTGCCCACCCCTGCTCCGGGAAAGCCTCTGCGCCACCCACGGCGACAGCGATGGCGACGGCTACTTCGGCTGCGACGACTTGGACTGCCTCCGCGACCCCACCCTCTGCCCCCACAACCGCAAACGAGTCCTCTTCGACCAAAGCCTCGACGAGACCGCCGCCCTCGGCCCCAACTCCGACTGGGTCATCGACGGTGTGCAAGCCTACCCCCACCCCTCCAACCCCAGCGGCCCCAATGACTGGGCTGGCGCCCTCAGCAGCTTCGCTTACGACCTCGTCGCCCAAGGTGATTTCCTCTGCGAGACCCTGCCCTCCTACCAGGGGCGCCTCTCCTACGGTGACCCCAGCAATGATCAGGATCTGCAACACTTCCACATCCTCGTCCTCATCGAGCCCAGCCGAGCCATCAGCCGCGACGAAGCCAACGCCATCATCCGCTTCGTCCAGGCCGGGGGTGGGCTGCTCTTGGCAGGCAACCACCTCGGCGCCGACCGCGACGGCAACGGCGTCTCGGCACCGCAAGCCCTCAACATGCTCCTCACCCAAAACGACGTGGCCATCGACCCCTTCGGCTTCGCCTTCGACGAAGTCGACTTCGATCCCAAGACCCCCATCGATACCATCCTCGCCCCCAGCCACCCCGTCCTGAACGGCCCCCACGGCGTGGTCTCGGCCCTCGGGATCTTCCAGGGCTGCACCCTCCACAGCACCGGCACCAACCCCAACCTGGTGCCCCTCCTCGCGGCGCGCCCCGACACTGAGAGCGGCCACGACTTGGTCGCCGTCGCCACCACCTTCGGCGCTGGGCGCGTCGTGGCCCTGGTCGACTCAGCTACCTTCGGCGACGGCTCCGACTCCCACGGCAAGCGAAACCAGGCCCACAACGCCTACGACGCCCCAGGCGAGCAAAACCGCGCCTTCGCCCTCAACGCCATGGCCTGGCTGGCCCAAATGCCCTGACGGCGTCGCAGCCAGCCCACCCCCTCGTTCCTGCTAGGCCGCCGCCCCTCCAGCCTCCAGCCTCAGGCCTAAAGTCTAAATTGCGCCCCTCGCCCCCTTGGCCCAGCACGCGGACCAGGAGGAACACCAGGGCTGTGACACGCTGCCTTCGCTCAGGCCAGCGCAAGGCAAAAGGCAAAGACGGGCAGGCTGGAAAGCCTGCCCCACACTGGGGCTAACAATCCCCGCAGGGCCATCATCTTCAAAATCAAAATCAATCCGTACCGGTTCAAAATCAATCCGTACCGGCCGACCTATGTGTCGGCCGATCCCATGCATAAACAAAACACCCATCCCATTCCTCAAAATCAATCCGTACCGGCCGACCTATGCGTCGGCCGATCCCATGC
>CAYVQF010000095.1:0-12386 GCA_964454015.1 uncultured Myxococcales bacterium | reverse complement strand
ACAATAATTCACAACGAGCAAGCCCCATGCCGGCTTTGGTCGTGGATTGTGGTTTAGCTGCCTGCCTTGACTTCCACATAGGATCGCGACCCTTGCCGCTGCGCCTCAGGCAGCTCCGCCTCTTCGGGGAGATCTAAGCAGCGCAAGAGCCCAGAGGCCGCAACCTGGTAACCGTAACCGCTCTCGGGGCAACGCAACACCCCCGCGGCATCTGGCGCGCCAAGCCTGTGCCCATGTCGGCTCATCCAGCCCGCTTGTTTGGCAGGCACGCCCACCATCAAGGCGTAGTCAGGCACATCCTGCGTGACCACAGCGCCCGCGGCGATAAAGGCATAGCGTCCGATGCACACCCCACAGACGATGGTGGCGTTTGCCCCGACGCTCGCCCCCCGCCGGATCAGGGTCCGCTCATAGAGGCTGTGCCGGTTGATCTCGCTACGCGGGTTGGTGACGTTGGTCAGCACACACGATGGGCCGAGGAAGACGAAGTCCTCAAGCTCTGTGCCGGTGTACACAGAGACATTGTTCTGAATCTTAACGCCCCGCCCCATGACCACGTCATTGGCGATGTGAACGTTCTGCCCAAGGACACAACCCGGCCCGATTCTGGCCCCAGACATCACGTGGCTAAAGTGCCAGATCTTGCTGCCATCTCCAACGACCACATCCTCGTCGACATAGGCTGATTCATGCACGAAATAAGTCATGGACTTCCTGTGGTTGCTTCGCACCGCCTCTTCACCTTGCTGCCACCCTCGTCACGCCAGCGCTGGCCCCTCTTCACTTAAGCGCCAACGCAAGCGCCGCGACGACCTGATCCTGCTCCTCTTCGCTGAGCCAGGGGTGCATCGGCAGGCTCAAGACCTCTCGGCTGGCCTGTTCCGCTGCGGGGAAATCCCCAAAGTGGTAACCATGAGCCGCAAAGACAGGTTGCTCGTGCAGGCACTTGGGATAGTAGATCGCGCTCGGGATGCCCTTCGTCTCGAGGACCTCTTGCACAGCCTCCCGCGCAAGCGCCGGGACGCGAATCGTATACTGGGCATAAACCATCGTGTTGCCCGGCGCTACCCGGGGCACAACGCAGAGCCCGTCAAGGAGCTGGCTGTAGCGCTCCCCCAAACGGCGGCGCTGAGCGATTTCTTCAGGGAAATGGGGCCATTTGGCCAAGAGCACAGCGGCCTGCAGCGTGTCAAAGCGCGCGTTCATCCCGACCACCGTATGGTGATGCCTCTGTTCGCCTCCGTGGGTCCTAATGGCGCGCATGCGAGCAGCCAAGTCATCGTCACGGGTGAAGCAGGCGCCACCATCGCCATAACAACCCAAGGTTTTGGATGGAAAAAAGCTTGTGCAGGCAATGATTCCTTGAGCACCTGCAGCAACGCCATGTTGGGTCGCGCCCAATGACTGCGCCGCGTCCTCAATCACAGCAACACCGTGCCTCTTGGCGACGGCCGTAATCGCTTCGTAGTCCGCCATTTGGCCAAAGAGATCCACCGCGATGATGGCCTTGGTTCGCACACTGATGGCCGCTTCGAGCTTGTCCGGATCAAGGTTGAAGGTTTCGGGATCGATGTCGACGAAAATGGGCCGCGCACCAGCCAAGCAGATCACCTCGGCGCTGCTAATCCAAGTAAAGGGGACGGTTATCACTTCATCGCCAGGTCCCACCCCCAACGCGAGCAAGGCCATAAAGAGGGCGTCTGTCCCACTGGCACAAGTGAGGGCATGCCTGACCCCAACATAAGCCGCAAGCTTCGCTTCCAACTCAGCGATCTCGGGCCCCATAATGAAACGGCCATGGTCCAGAACTCGCTGCATACCCTGATGGATGGCTTCGCGGTAGATTTCGTATTGACGCTTCAAATCAATAAATTGCATAGGACCTCTTCAAGTCCGAGCGCTGACGAAAGGACAAAGGATAGCGCGCGGGGAGCGCAACACTAGAGGCGCAAGTCCGTTTGGGCGGCAGAAAAGACGTACTTGAGATCATAGAGAACATGCACAGGTTTGCCCAACGCGCGAATCGCCTCCACTCCCATCGCGGGAAAGTGGGTGTGGGCAACGGCAATGATCACCGCATCGTAAGTGCCCGGCTCAAGCGCAGTGGTCATCTCGATGGCGTAGGCCTCTTTGGCCTCGGCAGGGTCCACCCAAGGATCGAAGACATGCACGGCACAACCATAGTCTTCGAGCTCGTGAATCACATCGACTACTCGGGTATTGCGAAGATCTGGGCAGTTCTCTTTGAAGGTGAGGCCCAAAACCAAAACCTTCGCTTGGGCGGCTGAAATGCCACGCTTGCCCATCGCTTTGATGAGTTGATTGGCAACATGGCATCCCATACGATCATTGAGGCGTCGCCCAGCGAGAATAATCTCCGGGTTGTAGCCAATCTCTTGGGCTTTGTGCGTGAGGTAGTAGGGGTCGACGCCAATGCAGTGTCCCCCCACCAGTCCTGGCCGGAAGGGAAGGAAATTCCACTTGGTGCCCGCCGCGAGCAGCACATCTTCCGTGTCGATGCCCATGTGGTTGAATATGATTGCCAGCTCGTTGATCAGCGCGATATTGAGATCCCGCTGCGTGTTTTCAATGACTTTGGCAGCTTCAGCAACCCGGATACTCGACGCTTTGTAGGTGCCTACCACCACGATTTCCTTGTAAAGCGCATCCACGAGTTCAGCCGCATCGGGCGTCGATCCTGAGGTCACTTTGACGATATTGTGGATGCGGTGCTGCTTGTCGCCAGGGTTGATACGCTCTGGGCTGTAGCCGACGAAGAAACCCTTCTCGGCCAACGCTTCATTGTGTCCTGAGCTGATGTAACGCAGGCCAGAGCCCTCCTCTAGGACGGGTACGCATACCTCTTCCGTCGCTCCCGGGTAAACCGTGGACTCGTAGATTACGAGCCCCCCCGGACTCAGAACCCTGGCAACCGTTGCCGACGCCGCCACCAGGGCTGACAAGTCTGGACGCTTGTACTTGTCCACCGGTGTTGGCACCGTGACGATGAAGCAATTACACTGGCGAAGGTCTTCCACTGCTGCCGTCACCTTCAAGTACACGGCCGCAGCGAGCTCTTCGGCGCTGGCCTCCCCCGTGCGATCGACGTTGCGCCTCAATTCATCGACACGCTGCGTGTCGATGTCAAAGCCAACCACCTCGCGATGCTTGCCAAAGGCCACCGCGAGGGGGAGGCCAACATAGCCCAGACCGATAATCCCAACACAGAGCCCTTTCGTGCCAATCGACTTACTTTTCACGTTCAACCCGCATGATGTTCACGCTTTGAGGTCAGCCCCCAGGGATTCGCGACCCTGCTCAAGAAACAGCTCATGCTAACAGCGCCAAGTCCAACTTAAAAGGTGCTTGGCGCTGCGGCGCATGCGACTCTCACTTCTTGCCACTTCGACGCCACCAACCAACAAAGCCCAGGCTTACCAAGAGCAGTAAAGCCACCCAAACCTGCTCATTCGGGCGCTTGACGCTGACGCGACAAGCACAGCCGGTGATCCATTCTTCCGCCACCAGATCTCCTAGAAGCGGCTCAGGAACCGCAAGCTCCTCGCCGGTATCTTCCCCAAAGTCCCCGTCCCCAGCGTCAACGACATCTGCCTCATCGAGGCGCTCTCCCAGCTCTCCCGTAGCATCTTCCTCTTCCCACTCGCCCACATCTCCCATCGCGTCAGGAATCTCGCCATCCGCAGATTCGACCTCCTGTGGTGCCAACAATAGGAGCCGTTCACTGGTAGCGCTGACCAAGCCCGAAAAGTCTTCGACCTCCAGAACCACCCTAAACTCGCCCTCAGGTAGAATCTCCCCCGCCAAACGGCCATCCCACATGCGACTTGAACGGAAGTGAACCGTATTCAGCAGATCTTCCTCCTCATAGACCACGCCTATCTCTCCCTCGATCCATAGGCGATAGCTCGCTAGGGGCGAAGGATCCATCATCTCTACAATAATCTCGGTAGCCTCGATGCCCGGGACAAAGGCATCAGGGACGACGCTCAGAGAGATCTTGGGAGGTTCTTGCGGATCAACCAGCTCGGCCCCGTCACTATGGTAGGAGCGACTCGCCTGTGCTGTCGAACCCGACCCGGCATAGGCTTGAACCTCCACGGCGTAGCGCTGCCCAACGCTTAGGCGCAGGTTGGAAAAGGTCACATGGTGCGCATCGGTGTTCACACGGGCAGCCATTCGTGCACCCGTGCGCTGGTCATAGAGCGTTACCACAAAGCCATCGGGTTGCATGCCTCTGACCGTCCAAGCCGCACAAAAGACATCGCCTCGCTCTATGATATCGACATCGACAGGGTCCAAACAGTTCGTATCGGCCACACGCAGTTGGGCCGCCAGAGAAGGCGTATCAAAGACCACCACCTCACCGTCTTGGTGTGGAACAAACACCTCGGCGCTCCCGTCTCCATCAAGATCTGCAGCAGAGAGTTCGCCAACCGTAGCTCCCATGGACCAACTGGCGAGGAGCATGCTCTCGGGACAGGCCGGATCTGTCACGTCTGCACTCAGATCCAGGAGATAAAGGTAACCATCAGCCCCACCAACCATATACATGGGCGGCGAGCCATTGAAGGCGACCCCCGGTCGCAAGCTGTTGGTCGAGACCAAGTCGGGGGCCGCCGCCCGCACGGTACCACCGAGCAAATCAAGGCGATGGAGGATGGCGCCCGTCCCGGCATCAAGAATAATGAGGTTATGGTCTGTTGGTAGGGTCGCTGCCCTCCCCTCCACTAGGTAGCGCCGCTCATCACCAATTGCAAACGCCGCACCCTGCCCGCCATATCGCACATTCGGGAGGCTATCTTGCCGCCACAGCTCAATTCCATCCTGATCGACGGCAAGCCATCGCGGACCAACCGCCGCGGTCGCCACAAGATCGTCTCTACCATCTCCATTGACATCAGCAGCCAAAGCCTCGCGAAATGGCCCATCGTGGGTCGCTTGTAGAAGCCCATCCGGGGAATAGAACCGAGCCTGCCCAGCCCGCATGTAGACGACGCGCCCCCCACCAGGCCCTCGCAAGTGAAGAGGATGCAGGGGAGAGAGGGCGACAAAAGTTCCTGTTGCTGGCTCCGTCCACATCTCCAGACCGGCCCCCCCCGTAAGCGGAGTCAACATGAGCTGGTCCAATTGACGGCTTCCGCGCTGGATCAACAGGTCGTCGACACCATCGCCATCGAGATCCCATGCCAAATTGGGCCGCAAGTATTGATAACCTTGCCCAGAGTGATGATCGACCAAGTCGTCACGCTGCCAAAGCGGCTGCCCCGCAGCCGACCACATGAGCAAATCGACAACATCCGCGCGGACCTGCGTATCCAGGCCCACCCACGCGAACGCATCGTCAACACCAACAAGCCCCAGGATCTCGTGGTCAATACGCTGCACCTCCGCGGGGGTGGCCAAGTTGGCAGCGGTAGCATCGAAAATGTCACGCCCCTGGCCAACCAAAACACCCGTGTGATCGCCCATCTTGGCGGCGACGACTGCATTGGTCTCCTGGCCTGGCGTGCGTAAGCTGCTCTCTTCTGGAGTCGACACCGTATTGAGACGACGGAAGCGATGGTCGTACAGCTCGACCCACCCATCCAAGCGCGCGTGCGCAAAGAACCAATCCCCCGACCTCGTCGTGCCTGGAACAAATGCCTCGCCAGCGGCGACTTCAATCCCCGCCACCTCCAAGCCTTCCAACGTCACGAGAAGATAGCGAACGTTTTGCTTCGGCGCGCCTAGCGCGTCGAAACGATCTGCCGTCACCACCAGCCCAGACGTCCAGTCAGCCATTGATTCTTGGCGCGGTAGACCCGAAGCAAAGAAACCTTCAGCGGTTCTGACGAGGACCTCGTCTCCCGGTATCTCGTGTTCCGGGATGAGCGCCCCGCCCTCGAAGCGGAAAACGCTAAGACTCCCAAAAACCGCGTCAGCCACAAAGAGGCGAAAGCTCCCATCCAGGTGCTGGCTTAGGCCACCGAAGCGGCCATCCACACTTGCCACCGGCAAACCATCGTTGGCGTTGCGAACGAAAGTCGTCCAAATCCCAAGGGAAGCGTCGTAAAAAGCGTGGACCACCTCAAAAGTCCCATCACCGTCTAAATCGACCAACGGTAGCGGGGGGTAAAGGTGCAAATCTGTCGCGGGATTGTTCACCCCAATCTGCCATCGTGGGCCCCAAACACTGTTATCGTCCAAGCCCATCAGTACCATCCGACGTGCATTGTTCATGGCTGGGTAGTAGATGTTGTTCGCTAACAAAATCTCTTCACGGCCATCACCGTCAACATCGGCAACGCTTGGATCAACTTGGCCATAGGGCATCTGACCGAGTGGCTCCGAGCGCGCCAAGAGACTTCCGTCATGCGACGAGTAGCGATATAGGTACTGCAAGCCTGCCGCTACCACATCTGCCCGACCAAGACCTTCAACATCGGCAAAAAACACCCCATAGCCACAATTGTAATCGCGACTTCGTTCCGCTAGGCGGAAGAGCTCCACCGGCTGCGTAGGATCATTGAACTGATACGCAATGGCCCGACCCACACCGCGCGTACGCCCCCCGCAGTCAACCTCGGTGAAGAGGTGAGTGAGCGTTCCCTGCGCGTCCAAGCCTCGGGCTACATATCGATTGGTCAGTGAAAGGTCAGCAACACTTGAAGCATAAAGAATCTCACCACTCACACCCCGGAGAAGAGAAAACCCAGCATTCTGGTTGCGAACAATCAGCTCAGGTCGCCGATCTCCATCCAAATCCACTGCCGCCCAGATCCGACCCAAATCGCCCGGCACCGATAACCATAATGTCCCATCAACCCCATGCGCTGCCATGCGCCCAGCCCATTGCACTACGACCTCGGTAGCCGCGGCGCCATCGACCTCACCCACCCACAACGACTGAGGCGGCCCCCAGCGCTCGACAGACCAGAGACGAACCAATTCCGCGCCGCCGGGCGCCACGCTGGTTCGATTGCGCGACGGCCCACCCGCCTGGGTCGTCCAGTTATGGTCGTCGGCCACCCCCTCGCTAGCCAAGAGGGCAAAGAGCAGAAATGCCAGGCTTCGCTTCATCACCACCACCTCCACACCCTCCCATCAAGGTATGGAGACCCATCTCCCGATGCAAGACCAGCAAGTCCCCGCCAACTTCCGAACCACAACCAACGCCAGGCCGCCATTCAACTCAAATAAAAGCCCTTATACCAAGCCACGAAACGCGCCACCCCCTCTGCGACAGGTGTCGCCGGCGCATAGCCGACATCCGCCTCGAGATCCGATACGTCGGCCCAAGTCGCCGGCACATCTCCAGGTTGTATAGGCAGGTAGACCTTCTCTGCGACGCGCCCCAGGCTCGTTTCGATGGCAGCAATGAAATCACCCAGGGCCACCGGCGAAGCATTGCCAATGTTGTAGATCCGAAAAGGTGCAGAGGAGCGGTTCGGCTCACCCGCCCATTCTGAATTGGGTTGAGGCGGACTATCCAGGACCCTGATCACCCCTTCCACGATGTCATCGACGTAGGTGAAGTCGCGGCGCATCTCACCGTGGTTGAAGACCTCAATGGGACGACCTTCGAGAATGGCCTTGGTGAAGAGAAAGAGCGCCATGTCGGGGCGTCCCCATGGACCATAGACCGTAAAGAAGCGCAACCCCGTCGTCGGCAAAGCATAGAGGTGACTATAGCTGTGGGCCATCAGCTCGTTGCTCTTCTTGGTTGCCGCGTAGAGGCTCACCGGGTGGTCGACGCTCTGCCCCGTCGAGAAAGGCATCACCGTGTTGAGGCCATAGACCGACGAGCTCGACGCAAAGACCAAGTGCTGGGCCTCTTGGTGCCGACACCCTTCCAAAATGTTGAGGGTTCCATGGATGTTGGCGTCGATATAGGCATGGGGGTGGGTCAAGCTGTAGCGCACCCCTGCCTGGGCCGCCAGGTGGATGACCCCCTCTGGCCTGAAGGTGCGAAAGACCGCAGCTACCCCATCCCTATCAGCCAAATCCAAACGCACGAAGCGATGATTGGCATCAGCGCGGCTGGTACAGGTTCGGCCCCACTGCGCCACCTCGTCGCCAAAACCAGCCACCGCCAAACGCCCCATCTTCAGCGTGGGGTCGTAATAGTCATTGATGCTATCGACGCTCAGCACCTCGTCGCCACGGGCAATCAAACGCTGCGCCACGAAGTGGCCAATGAAGCCGGCCGTCCCTGTCACGAGTACTTTCATGTGTCTACCTGCTGCTCAAGGCCTTTAACCTCGCGCGTGCAAAGCCGGTGGGGTGTCTGTCCCCACCCAAAGTAGCCCTCGCAGTGGCCAAAGACAACACTTCATTCACCACACCAGCGCCCCCCCTTCCGCCACCTGCACCGCGGCGCCGCTGTCCACATCCACCACATAAACGCCGTCGTCGCGCTCCACGGCCAAGCGCCGCGCGTCCAACCAGCGGAGGCCGTTGCTGGTCACCGGACCCAGGCTGCGCCCCTCGGCCGGCGCGGCCAGCGGCAGGACCCAGAGGGCGCCCTCGCGGTTGAGGGCCAAGGTGGTGCCGTCGGGCGAGGGCGTGGGCCACTGCAGCTCGGCAAAGGCGCCGCTGATGACCGGGGTGGCGTGCGCCAGGTCGTCGAGGGCAGCGCGGTGTATGGCCCGGCCTTCGTGGCTGAAGACCACGGCGTCGGCGCCCAAGAGGGCGATCTGGCCAAAGGCATAGGCGTCGAGGCTGCGGTGTAGCAGCGTGGCCTCGCCCGTGGGGAAGTCGACCCGATGGAGCTCCTCCACTGGGCGGCCCTGGGAGAGCTGGCGCAGCTCCTCGCTCAAGTCGTCGCCTTGGACGGTGTGCACCGAGAGGAAGCTGCGCCCGTCGGGCAGCCAGAGGCGGAAGTCGCGCACGCCTGGCAGGGGGTGGATCGCAAAAGTGTCCACGGCGAGCCAGTGGAAGCCTTGCACCAGTGAGGGCGGCGGCTCGGGGCACTCCTCGCACAGGGCCGGGCCGACGTGGTAGAGGAGGACCTGGCTGTCGGGGGACCACGCCGAGATTTCGAGGCAGAAGCTGTCGGCGAAGGTCGGGTCGTCTTGCAGTTGGGTGATGCGTCGGCGTTCGCCCGTGGCCACCTCGCCGAGCCACAGGTCGGGGTCGAGCCAGGCGATCCAGCGGCCGTCAGGCGAGCGCAGGGGCCCGCCGCTGCCGTAACCCAGGGTGGAGGCGCAGGTCTGGCCCGCGGGCAGGGTGGTGTCGCGGGGGGGCGTCGCGGCGTCGGGGTCGACGACGAAGACCCGGGCGCCGTCGTGGTAGAAGAGCGGCGTCGCCGGGGCCGCCGCTGCGGGGGCTGCGGGCTCGGGCGTCACTGCGGGCGCGGGCGGGGTCTGTGCGGGGCCGTCATCAGGGGCGGCGACGGGCGTTGGCTGGGGCGCGGGGCTTGGATCTGGGGCCGGGGCTGGGGCCGTGACGGGCTCGGCGCCCGCGGCCTGGGCCTCTTGGTTGGAGGTGTCCGTGGTGGATTTGCAGCCGAGGAGGGCAACAAAGGCAAGCAGCGGCAAGAGCGCCCGTGTCGCCGGGAAGGGGAGAGACAGAGACGGCATACGATCCTTGGTTCGATGGCGGCCATGGGTTGAAGCCGAGCGCGCTCAGGCCAGGGGCGACGTTGCGGCAGAGAATCAATTCAACGACTCGCGGAGCCGTTCCGAGCTGAGGAAAGGCACCTGTAAGCGGAAGAGCTCCGCCATGTCGTTCTTGTAGAGGAGATCGCCCTGCCCCAAA
The DNA here is from genome assembly GCA_964454015.1 of uncultured Myxococcales bacterium. GTDB lineage: Bacteria > Myxococcota_A > Bradymonadia > UBA4248 > UBA4248 > CAYVQF01. Next base: position 2,627 of record CAYVQF010000095.1, on the reverse strand, counting down.
AGGGTCTCAGCGCCGCGCTCGTCCAAGATGACCCGGCTGTCTTGGGCTTGGGGCAGCTTCAGGGCGAAGCGGTGCAACATGTTGGCCTTGATCGCACCTTGGATCACGTTGGAGTCGGGGCGCTGCATGGACAGCACCAGGTGGATGCCCGCGGCGCGGGCCTTCTGGGCCAAGCGCGCGATGCCCGCTTCGAAGGCCGTCCGTTTGGCCCGCTCTGGAAAGGACAGGACCGTCTCGGCGAACTCATCGATGACGATGACCTTGAAGGGGATGGGGGTGGGCATGGCGCGGTTGTAGGCGGCCAGATCGTCGAATCCCGCCGCGCTGATGACCGCGATGCGCTGGTCCATCTCTTCCGTCAACTCGGCCACCAGCACCGAGATGGCCTCGGGATCGCCGACCAGCTCCCCGTCCAGATGCGGCACCTGGGTGAAGGGGTTGAAGTCCATGGGTTTGGACGAGGCCAAGCGCAGGCGCAACCACTCGGGTCGGTGGTGGAGGATCAAGGTGAGGATCATGGTGCGGAGGAAGACCGTCTTGCCGCTACCCGAGGTACCCGCCACCAGCATGTGGGGCATCTTGGCCAGGTCGGTCCAGACCAAACGCCCGCTCACCTCGACCCCGGCGCAGATGGGGAGGGTCAGCTCGCGCTGCGCTGCCGCAAACGAGGGGTGGGCCTGCACCGAGGCAAAATCGACGGCGTAACCCAAGCCCGGCAGCGGCAAGTCCATGGCAATGGCCCGGCGGCTCGGCACATTACAGATGTGGATGTCGCTCGCACCGACGATGCCCACCTCGCGGGCGATGTCTTCGCTCACGCGCCGCACCTTGTCGATGCTCTCCCCCGACTCCAAGCGCAGGTGCACCCGCACCAAGCGGGGCCCCACCTCGATGTCGGCGGCGGTCAACTCTTCGGCCATGCGCACACGGTGCGCCAGCAAAGCGTTGCGCAGATGCGCCATGGCGTCGTGCAGCCGCTCGAGGTCGGGCTGGGCCCAGGCAAAGGGAATCTCCACGGCCTTAGCCAAGGGGAGGGGCTGGCTCTCACGCGCCAAGACGACGTGGTCGACGTCGGTCTTCTGCCGAGCCGCAAAGGACGCCGCATCCGGGCCAGACGCCGCATCGTCTTCGAGCGCCTCGAGGTCGCAAGGGTCTAGCTCGGGTCCCCCTTCTTGGGATCCACCTGCAGGGGCCAGCGCGCCGAGCGACGTCCAAGCGAGGCCCTCTGTAGTGCTCGGCAGCGCCACGTCGGGACTCGGGGGCGCTTCTGGCGGGATGAACCCATGGGTGAAGACGGGGTCGCTCGGCGTATCAGCCCCGCTGGGGTCTGTGGCCTCGGGTCCTCCCATCCACACATCCAGCACGGCGGGCGCGTCGTCGTCGTCCCAATCTCCGAGCTCGATGTCGACCTCGACTGGGGCGAAGTCCACGACAGGTGGCGGCTGTATGAAGGCATCCATGGCAGCGGGGCTCTGCGCTACGGGATGCGCCAGAGGGGGCATGGCTTCAGCCTGCGGAGCGACGCCATCCGTGGCGGGAGACGCGGGGAGTGGGTCTTGCAGGGTCTGCCTCGCTCGGCGGCGGCGTGGCTGCTTGGCGCTGACGACTACGGCCAGATCTGGCAAGGTGGAGCGCGGCGGCCGCAGCAGCGTCGGCCCGCCAAGGTCGTTCTCAAAGGCCAGCCATTCCACGCTCTGGCGTCCGAGAGTGATGACGCGGACCTTCTCCTTCACGGCGATCTGTGGCTGCCCGACTTCGCCGCCCGCGTTGGGATCGGTCGAGAGGATGAAGACATCCCCCGTAAGGCTCACACCCTCAGCGACGTAGGCATAGTCGACCCGGTAGCGGCCACTGGCGATGGCGGCGCTCATCCGCACGGGATCGAGGGCCGCGACCTGGTCGTAGGAGTAGACTCCCAAGGCGAGGGCCTGTTCGAGCTGTCCTTTGATGAGCAGGGAGAGCTGGCGATGGCGGAAGGGCGCATCCACCTGTGTGGCGTCGCCACTGAGATGGGTCTGGAGCAAGCGCTGGGTGCTACGGACCTGCTCCAGTCCTTTGGGGACGCTATTGGACGCGGCCGTTCCGAACTTGACCTCGATGATCCGGCCAACGAAACGCCACGGCGCGTCGTTGGCGCTGGCGTTGGGGCACAGGTAGAGCACGAGGAGATCGTCGCAATAGCGCTCGCCGCGGCGCCCACCGTGGCGTTGCACCAGGCCATCCTGCAGGGGTAGCTGGGCCGCAGGGGTGGCCCGCAACAGTCCTTCGAGGCTGAGCACGAGGGCCAAGGTGCCTTCAGGCAAGTGGGGTTGTTCCAGGCGCTTCATCCAACGATAGGCCAGCGCGGCGCCGACGTTGCCTTTCAGACGCTGCTTGTGTCCGGCGTCGCCGACGCTGCCCAGGAGAAAATCGAAGGCCCAGGAACCCGACAGGGTGTTGATGTCGTCGAGGATGGCCAGCGCCGAGAGCCGCGCCGCCTCTGGCTGGGCGTAGATGTCGAGATCAGCGATGGCCAAAACAGTGCCGAGCTGCTCCAGATAAGGCTCTGCGTTCTTGGTCAAGGTGATGGAGTCATCCACAATCCACGACCAAAGCCGGCATGGGGCTTGCTCGTTGTGAATTATTGT
>CAYVQF010000094.1:0-12491 GCA_964454015.1 uncultured Myxococcales bacterium | reverse complement strand
GGCTCTGTGATGCCCTCGCTGGCGGCGTCAACTAGACGCTATCGCTAGATCGAGGCCTTAGCCATGGCCTCTAAGTTGCAGACAATGGAATCCCGATATTGGAATGTGACGTCACCATCAATCGTTTTTGAGACGGGGATAAGCAAAAGCTCCGTCTCTCCACTGAACTCCCATTTGGATTCCCGCTCAAGCTCTTCTATGACTTGATTAAATGCCTCGTTACTGAAGAGCCAGTCCTCATCGTTAATCCGAGCGACTACTTTTTGATCAACATGATGGTTTGAGGGCCAATAAGCACCATACCCTGCGCAGAAGAAATCGATGGCTTCTCCGGAACGAATATGAAATTGCGGTAGGTGACCGAGAATTTCTGACTTTGCCAATGGGCTATTGGGATGACACAGAAGGATGCCTACCAGCTTTGATTGCCTTTTCTCGGTCGAGCTTATCGTCTGATATCGAGTTGGCCTATTCATCACCTGCGGCGTCATGTACCCAAATTCGGTAACGGGTTCTCTGCGCGTAACGACCACTTCTCGTGGCAGCTCCCTCAACATGCGGTTGCGAATTGACGCTAGTGATGCAGCTTCGTACATACTATCCCCTGACTTCTAACACAATACTAGGCCAATTCAACCCTTCTTTCCTACCACGCACCAACCCACCGACACACAGCCTATCTCACGACCAACTGAAGATCGACTGACTGCAGTCTTGGAAATCCCCAGCACCGGTGATTTGGGGCGTCGGGGGAAAAGAAACGCAACACGCGGAAATAGTCGCCAAGAACTCCTGACGTGCGCAGCGCAGCGACTGCCAAGGCTTGGCCATGAGCAAGGGAGCTTCATACAGGAACACGAGAGCGGGTGAGACAGCGGGCGATGGCTCTGGCGTTGTTGCGGGTGTGTGGATCGCGCCTAGCGACATGCCAACGACGATGACCAACACGCACCCCGTCAAGCACGGGCCCATGGGCGTCAAGCGCCCGCTGGACCGATGACGCGACCCAGAAAGAAGGCGCAGGTGGGCCAGCGCGGCTCTGCCTTACCTTGCTGTCCAGTCGCAGGTGCACCCAGAGCAGCTCTGCCAATGCCGACGCCAAATCGGCCGACGCATCGGCCGACGCATCGGCCGATACCGTTCTATTTTGATTTTGTGGATGGCAGGCCGGGGGGCGGGATGCGGGACGGGGGATGGGGGAGCGTGGCGGCAGACCTCACCCCAGCTCAACGTCGCCGTTGACCCTGAACATGCGTTCTGTATACTCTCCCCTAGGAGGGTGCCCCATGCTGGCGCGACGCAACGAAGGACCACAGAGCGCATTGGAGATCTTGCGGCGCTGGCAGCAACCGCGGGAACACGCGCCATTGGGTTGGAGCTATGCCTCCCTGCGCGGGATCCTGGCTGAGCTGAGCGCGCCCGGCCTGGGCGGGGGCCTGCTCACCGAGGCCACCTTGCAGCTCGCCGCCGCGCAGCGGCAGGGCGGCCTGGTCTGCCTGATCCACAGCGACCCCGCCATCATGCCCTACCCTCCCGACTTGCAGCGCTGCGGCGTCGATGTGCGGGCCCTGCTCTGCGTCCGCTTGGCCACCCCCGAGCTCGCCCTGCGCGCGGCGATTCGGGTGGGGCAATCGAGCGCCTTTGCCCTGATCCTGGTCGATCTCTGCCAGCTCCCCTGGCAAAGGCGCACACCGCCGCTGTCGCCACCTCAAGTCACCCCCTACCTCGCCCGTCTCGCCGCCTGGTGCCGCAAGAGCGAGCACGCCGTGCTCTTTCTCACCCTCAAGGAAGCTGAGGCGCCCTCGCTGGGCCCCCTCATCACCCTGCGCGCCTGTCTCCAGGCCCAGCCCGAGCGCGGCGTCGACGCCTACCGCGTCGAGGTCACCAAGGACAAGCGCGGCGGCCCGCGACCTGGCCCGCAACGCTCTCCCCTGCTTCCATCGGGCTTGGGGTGAGTGTTATAGGTCACGGGGTGGACGCCGCCGGCGGCCTCCTGCGGCCGCGCCGCGCCCTCCTCCTTGCTTGGCGCCGCCGCCCCATTCCCCTCACGCAGCGGAGAACGCGATGTCTCAACGCACTTTTCCAGAGCGGCCGTCTTGGCTACTCCCCGCCCTCCTCCTCAGCGCCTGGGCCTGTCAGCCTGCCCCCGCGCAGCACCCCTTGCCCGCACCGTGCCCCCCCGCGGCAGACACCGCAGCCCTCTCTGTTACCACGGCCGAGGAGGCGCTCGGCTTCGCGCCAGCCGATCTGGCCGCGCTGCAAGCGCGCCTCACGGCGCACTTTGGCGCGGCCCACGGCCCGCGCTTGCAGCGCGGCCTACAACAGGTGAGCGAGCGCTGGCGCAGCAGCGACGGTGACTTGGCGGCCCTGGAGGCCTTCGTCTCGACGCACTTCATCACCGATCCCGAGCGCTTGGCCCAGACCCTGGCGCGCTTCGACGCGAACCTGGAGGCCCTCAGCGGCCACCACACGGCCTTGCGCCGCCACCTGCGCGGCCCCATCGACCTCGACCAGGGCGCGCCCTTGCCCGTGGACAGCCTCTTCTTCGCCTACGATCCCTTGGCCCACGCCCAAGAGGACGCCTTCGCCAGCGGCCTGGCCTTCGTCGCCCTCCTCAACTTCCCCATCTACAGCCTGGCCGAGCTGGACCACCTGCCGTTGAGCCGCGCCGAATGGGCCGCGGCACGCCTGGCCGCCGGCTACGCCCTGCGCGTCCCCGGCGAGGTCATGCGCAGGCTGGGCGCGACCTACGCCGCGGTGAGAGAGTACACCAGCAGCTATAACATTCACATGGCCAATATCCGCGTCGGCGAGCAGCAACCCTTCCCAGAGGGCAAAGGGCTGATCAGCCATTGGGGCCTGCGCGACGAGCTCAAGGCCCACTATGCCTTCGGCCCTGCGGGCACGGAGGCCCAACGCATCATCTACACCATCATGGAGCGCATCATCCGCCAGGAGATCCCCGCAGAGGTCATCGATCACCCCGACTTGCTGTGGGATCCCATCGCCAACGCGCTGCCGGCGCGCCCCGACGCGACCCCAGCGCCCGAGCCCAACACCCGCTACCGCCACTTCTTGTCGATTTTTCACGCTGAGCAGGCCGTCGACGCCTACACCCCGAGCCACCCCACCCACCCCGCGCGCCGCTTCGATCTGCGCCGGGAGATGTCCGTGGAGGCCGTAGAGGCCCTCTTGATCGCCGTCCTCACCGATCCCGTGGCCCTGACCACGGCCGAGATCATCGCCGGCCGCCTCGGGCGGCCCTTGGAGGCCTTCGACATCTGGTACAACGGCTTCAGGGGCGGTCAGGGCGTGCCCGACGCGGCGGAGCTGTCGGCCCAGACCCAGGCCCGCTATCCGACGGCGGCGGCTTTTGAGGCGGATCTGGGCAACATTTTTGCGCGCCTGGGCTTCTCGGCGGCGCAGATCGCGCTGCTCACGGCGCACATCGCCGTGGACGCCTCGCGCGGGGCAGGCCACGCCATGCGGGCCGGGATGCGCAGCGACAAGGCGCGCCTGCGCACCCGGGTCGGCGCCGAGGGCATGGACTACAAGGGCTACAACATCGCCATGCACGAGCTCGGGCACAACGTCGAGCAGGTCTTCAGCCTGAACCTGGTGGATCACTTCGTCCTCAGCGGGGTGCCGAACACGGCCTTCACCGAGGCCTTTGCCTTCGTCTTTCAGCGGCGCGATCTCGAGGTCTTGGGCGCGCACGCCTCGGGGCCCGTGGATCCAGAAGTGCAGCAGGCCGCCAGCGATCTCGGTCTCTACTGGAGCACCTTCGAGATCGCCGGTGTGGCCATGCTCGACATCGCCGTGTGGCGCTACCTCTATGCTCACCCCGAGCTCGACGCCGAGGGGCTGCGCCAGGCGGTCATCGCGTTGGCGATAGAGATCTGGAACACCTATTATGCGCCGGTGCTGGGGGTGCGCGACTCGCCCATTTTGGCGATCTACAGCCACATGATCGCCTATGGGCTCTACCTGCCGGACTACCCCCTGGGGCACCTCATCGAGGTGCAGATCGAGGCCTATCTGGAGGGGCGCGACCTGGCGACGGAGATGGAGCGCATGTGCAGGCAGGGGCGGCTGACGCCGCAGCAATGGATGGTGGGCGCCGTGGGCACTGAGGTGAGCGCCGAGCCCTTGTTGGCGGCGGCGCGCCGAGCCGTGGCGCTGCTACGGCCCTAGGCCTGGAGCAGTGAGGGCCACAGCGGGCGGGTCAGGCTGCCTCAGATGCCGCCGGTGACTTGGAGCCCACCCATGCGCACCCGGTTGTTGCCGTCGGAGTCGCCCGTCTCGACTTGGAGGCGGTTGTCGCCGCTGGAGAAGAAGCCAAACCACATCTCGTAGATGCCGGCGCTGGAGCCGCGGTCGATCTCGATCTTCTGCACGTCCTTGACGTAGTCCCCGGCGAGCCAGGTGTTGGTGCGGAAGTGGCCATCGCCGGGGTAGTGATCGCCGTTGATGCGGTTGCCCGGGTAGTCGATGTGGAGGAACATCTGCCAGTCTTGGGTGATGTCGCGGGCGACATGGAAGTAGTAGGTGATGGTGAGGATTTGGCCGCTGGCCACGGCCTCGGGATCGAGGTCGTAGCCCAGGAACTCCAGGCCATTTTGGAAGCGCACGGGCTTGGATGGCTGGAATTTGGGGCTGGGGCGTTGGCTCAAGATCAGCTCACCGACGTAGTTCTCGTTCTTCTCGCCCTCGCGCAAACGGTTGGAGACCAGGAGGAAGCGGCTGGAGCGGGTGTCCAAGACGGCCAGGTTCTCCCGCGCCTCTTGGGGGAAGGTCTTGCGGAAGCTGGCGTTGAAGGCGGCGAGCTTGTCCCGGGGGATGATGGAGAAGACGCGCTCCTCTTCCTGCATGATTTCGAGGAGCTCGTTTTCGCGCAAGTGGGGCACGCTGCCCAAGTAGAAGGACGTGGCCTCGGCGCGGCAACGGCCGCGCACACAAGCTTGGCCCGCCTCGCAGTCGCTGTAGACTCGGCACCCTTTCTCGACCTGGGTCTGCAAATTGTAGAGGGGCTCATCCCCTTGGGCCAGGGCGTGATAACGCTCGAGGAGGCCCTTCTGGGTCAAGTGGTGGCTCATGGCGGGCAGGTAGAGGAAGACGGCGATGACCGCGAAGGAGCCCGCCATCAGCACCATGGCCACCCGGGCGCGGCTCAGCCACTGGGCCACGGCCCAGGCGAACATCGCCAGGTAGCGCAGGCCAAAGGTCCACGGCAGGGCGGCGACACGATAGAGGCGCTGCCCCAGGCTCAGCTCCGACCAGGTCGTGTCGAGCGCGCGCAGGCCCTGGAGGCGCCGGTGGAGCGCCGCAAAGCGCTTGCGGAGAAAGACCAGGGTCCCGGCCAAGATCCGGGCCCCAAAATGAGCGCCGTTGAAGAGGAAAATCACCAGGAGGAGAAAGACCGCCGCCCGGTAGAGCTTGAAGGTGCTCTCCATGACCCGCAGCTTCTCATCCCACGTCATGGCGGGCTCGCTCAGGTAGCTGTCGATGAAGAGCCAGGGGTGCTCCTTGTAGTCGTGGACGAAGATGGCGATGAGGGTGATGGCGCCAAAGCCAAGGAACTTTCTGGCGAAAGGCGCACTCTCGACGCGGCGCCAGAACTCGCCGCTGCCCAGCAGCACCCCGACCCCCATGGCCACGGGCACCACCCCGTGGAAGGCCTTCTGACCGAAGAGGCTCAGGCCCAAGCCCATGGCCAACAGGGCCACAGAGAACCAGATCAGGAAGAAGCCCTGCACGCGCTCGCCCAGGCTGTCGTCCCCATCCTCATCGACGGCCAAGGCCACGCCTTGGCGCCGCCCGAGGTAGAAGATGCCCAAGACGAGGGGCAAGAGCAGCGACCACGGGAAGAGGCCAAAGCCGACGTGGCGCACCCAGGTGGTGAAATCGCGGTGGGGCATGATGTCGCTGACCTCGAGGATCTCCGTGCGCACGAAGCCGCTCTGGCCGCCGTCGAGCTCGACCTCGCTCCAGCCGGCTTCGGGCGCAGCGGCGATGAGGGTCACGTGCTGCCCGTTGCGCAGGCTGGCCACCACCCCCTCCGGGGTGGTCGTCTGAGCCGCGGCGCGCCCCGAGGTGCGCGTCGCCGCAGGCGGCGGCACGGAGGGGGGCTCAAAGAGCGGCCCCGCCCAGCGCCGGATGGCCGCCTCGATGGGCTCGGGCTCGCCGTGGACGTAGCCCAGCGCTGGCGCCACGCCAACGATGGAGCGCACCCGCGCCTTCTGTCCGGCCATGAGGGGCGCCGGATCGAAGAGATCGAAGAAGAAGAAGCGCAGCGTCGCCCGCATGGCCCCCGTCCCCGACGGCGCCAGGTCGAGGCGCTGCGGCGTCCCGCTGGCGTCGAGCCAGTCGTGGGCCTGCATCTGGTGGTGCAGCCGCAGCATCGCCGCAGGCTGCATGGCCCACAGGCGCCACAGCTCGGTGCCGCGCTCCCGCCCATCGACGCTGACCACGAAGCGCTCGCTCCGCAGCGCCTCCTGCCCCTCTGCGTTGAGCTCACCCAGCAAGACCCCCTGGCGCAAGCCCAAGCGCTCGACGCGCCCGGCCTCGATCTCGGCGCTGACCCGCAGCAAATCGATGGGCGCGTTGTCTTCGAGGACATAGGCCACGTGCTGCAGGTACTGGGTAAAGACGAAGGCCCCGAGCAAGAGGGAGGCCCCGAGGCTCATCCAGGCCACGGGCGCCACGAAGACCCGCGCCAAGACCAAGCGCTGGGCCCAGGCCAGGAATATCACCAAAACCAGCGCCGCCGTCACCACCGCGAAGAGCCCGCCGGCGAGGAGCGAGAAGAGCCACGAGAGGCCAAAGAGGATCTGGACGGCGATCTTTTCGCACCGGCCCCCGGGACGCAGGGCCAACAAATACAGCAAGAGCGGCAGGGCCACGCCCGCCAGCGGCCAAATACCACCGGCCAACAAGCGCGCCCCAAAGGTAAAGAAAGGCAGGGACAACAAGCCAAAGAGCGCACCCCAGGCGGCGCCACGGCTGTAGTAGCGCCGCATGGTCGCAAAAACCGTCAGAGCCAAGAGCAGCCCCAAGAGCGCCCCGGGCAAGCGCAAAACAAACTCCGACGGCGAATCGACGCTGGCGTGCACCGCCACCAGCGTCCACATCTGGAGCAGGGGCTTGTAGACCAAGTGGTTGTCGTTCTGCGGCACCCAAAACAAGCCCGCGTCGGGGCTGCGCGCCTCGACGAACTGCGCCACTTGGACCAGGCCGCTCTCCCAGGGCTCCCAGAAACCTGGGGCCCCCAAGCCGATGAGCAAAAACAAAGCGCACGCCGCCGCAGCCAGTGCATAATCGAGGCGCCGCGTGGCCCTGCGTTGCGAAACCAACATGTCCAGCTCCGTCTGGTGGAGTCCAAATCATCCATCAAAATGCAACGGCCACCCCACGGGCCACCGCTGCAGAGCGGGCACGCTAGCATAGGCACTACAGCCAAGCAAGACCGCCCAAAGTCCCGCCCTGGCGCCCAGAGCGCCCCTCAGTACAGCGGCAATGCGCCCTGCCGCATCCGCGGCACCAGCGCCACCGGCGCGCGCGTCGCCGGGCGCCCCGCGTAGGTGAAGAGGGGGGTCATGGTCCGTTGGGGCACCGCGTCGATCCGCACCGCCGGGTGCGCCACCAGGGCTTGCCGGGCCGCCGCCAACGCCAAGTCGGGCGTGTTGTTCTCGTCGCTCAGGTGGGCCAGCACCACGTGCTCCAGCCGCGGCCCCACCACCTGTGTCAGCAAGCGCCCGCATTGGCAGTTCGACAGGTGCCCCCGCGCCGAGGCCACCCGCGCCCGCAGCCGCGGCGGATAGGGGCCATGGGCCAACATGTGCACGTCGTGGTTGGACTCGATGACCAAGACCTGGACATCGGCACAGGCCAGCCGCGTCTCCAGGGTCGCCTCCCCCAAGTCGGTGGCCACCGCCACGGCAAAATCGGCCGTCTCCAGTCGGTAGCCCAGAGGCTCGGCCGCGTCGTGCTTGTTGGCGAAAGGCAGCACCGACACCTCATCGATGGCAAAACGCGCGTTGGCGCGCACCTCCACCTTGGTGAGAGCGTGCCGCTTGCGGGTGGGTAAAGCCGCGAGCGTCCCAGCGCTGCCGTAGATGGGCACCTGGGGGCAGGTGCGACGCCACCCCCCCAACCCCAAGCAGTGGTCGTGATGCTCATGGGTCACCAAGACCCCGGCGATGGCCGCCGCCTCGACGCCGATGGCCGCCAGCTCCTTGGCCACACGCCGAAAAGACAGCCCCGCGTCGATCACCAAGCCCACCCGCCCAAGCTGCACGAAGAGGGCGTTGCCCGAAGAACCACTGCCAAAAACTTTCAGCGCAAAGCGCCTCTCCAACATGCCCTTGACCTCTCCCACGCCACCAGGCAGCGCAACATGAACACCCGTTCACCCAATAGCATGCCCCTCCCCCCGCAGCAAGGGGCGCTTCGCCCCAAGCAGCACGCCCTCACCACAATCAACGCCAGGAAACGCCAATTTTGCCTCTGACAGGTTTGACATTCCGATGCCCACGGCATAAGCGTCTTGGTGCCGCTTTGGCATCGCAGTCCTCTTCTCCCTCGAAAGGTGTCCTTCCATGAAAAAGCTCACCCTTGGCGCGATCTCCTTACTGGCCCTCTTCTCGCTCTGGGCCTGCCCTTCCTTTTCGACCATGCAGACCGTCCGCACCGTCCCCGAGGGCGAAATCCGCGGCGCTGTCTCGGCGCATTGGCTCGGCATCGGCGACGTAGGCATCCCGCAGTTCGAGCTCGGCCTGCGCTATGGCTTGACGGACTCCCTGGATCTCGGCGCCAAGCTCTACTCCGTCGGCGCTGAAATCGGCATGAAGTATCAAGCCGTGCGCGGCGCCTTCGACCTCTCCATCGCCCCGGCCGTCTCCTACTTCGGCATCTCCACGGACGACACCAACGACGAGGGCGTCAAAAGCAGCGCCTCGGTTCATCTCATCTACATGCACCTCCCCTTGCTCATGGGCTACAACGTCTCCGAGAGCATCACCCTCGGCTTCGGCCCCAAATTCCTCTACATCCTCGCCTTTGGCAGCGGCAACTTCTCCGACGACGAAGACAGCGTCAGCGCCTCGGCCTCGGGAGACGGCATGATGGGCGGCGCCTTCGTCAGCGTCATCTTCAAAATCGGCAAAGCCTTCTGGATTGGCCCAGAAATCAACATCTACACCAACCTCACGGGCAACGCCGACGCCTTCGCCAACGTCTTCTACCAAGGCGGCATCGCCCTCTATTTTGGCGGCCCCGACAAAGAATAGTCGCCACCGCGCGGTGGCGCGCCCCCGGCCCCCTGGCCGGCCCGCCACGGCCGCACGCGGCGTTAGCGCAGCTCGCGCCTTCGGGCCACCTGGCGACCTTTTTGTAATTTGTAACCACCTCCGCCGAGGCGTGCCGCGCTTGCAGCGCCCCGAGGCCACGGCTCGCCTGGGGCACGGACCAACGCCCTGACGCCACCCCTTGACGAATGGCGGCGCGGGGCTCATTGACTAGCGCGGCCTGGTGTCGCCCGCGCCGCTGGCGCCGCTGCGACACCGAGCACGGACCTGTCATGGAGGAGCACGTGAGTCAATTCGCCAATTATTTCAATCGTTACCCCGACCACGACGGCCGCTTCGGCAGCTACGGCGGGGCCTACCTGCCGCCCGACCTCGTCGCCATCATGGGCGAGATCCGCGACGCCTATGACACCATCTCGCGCTCGGCCCGCTTCATCGCCGAGCTGCGGGCCATCCGCCATCACTTCCAGGGCCGCCCGACGCCGATTTACCACGCCGAGCGCCTGTCGAAGAAGCTGGGGGCCTCGCAGATCTACCTCAAGCGCGAGGATCTCAACCACACGGGCGCCCACAAGCTGAACCACTGCATGGGCGAGGGCTTGCTCGCCACCTACTTGGGCAAGAAGAAGCTCATCGCCGAGACCGGCGCGGGCCAGCACGGCGTGGCGCTGGCCACGGCGGCCGCCTATTTTGGGCTCGAGTGCGACATCCACATGGGCGAGGTCGACATCGCCAAGCAAGCGCCCAACGTGGCGCGGATGAAGCTCTTGGGGGCCAAGGTCATCCCCGTGTCCTTTGGGCTCAAGACGCTCAAAGAGGCGGTGGACTCCTGCTTCCAGGCCTACCTGGCCGACCCAGTCACCCAGCTCTACTGCATCGGCTCGGTGGTGGGCCCCCATCCCTTCCCGATGATGGTGCGCGATTTCCAGCGCATCGTGGGGATCGAGGCGCGCGAGCAGTTCCACGACATGACGGGGATCCTACCGGACATCGTCACAGCCTGCGTGGGCGGTGGCTCGAACGCCATGGGGATCTTCAGCGCGTTCTTGGAGGACCCGTGCGCGCTGCACGGCGTCGAACCCCTCGGACGTGGATCCGAGAGAGGGGATCACGCCGCCACCATGACCTACGGGCGGGAGGGGGTCTTGCACGGCTTCAACTCCTACCTTTTGCAAGACGACGCCGGGGAACCCTGGCCGGTCTACTCCATCGCCTCGGGCTTGGACTACCCCTCGGTGGGGCCTGAGCACGCCTTCCTCAAGGACAGCCAGCGGGTGCACTACTTCACCGCCACGGACCGCGAAGCCGTGGAGGCCTTCTTCCTCCTGTCGCGCACCGAGGGCATCATCCCGGCCATCGAGAGCGCCCACGCCCTGGCTCACGCCATCCGCTCGAGTCGGGAGGCCCCCAAGCAGGCGCACAGTATCCTGGTCAACCTCTCGGGTCGCGGCGACAAGGACATGGACTACATCATCGAGCACTACGGCTTTGGGGAAGACTTCACCTTGTGATGGTGCAGCGCCACCGCGCTCCTCCCCCCGCTGGCCTAGAGGGAGCGCACCAGCCGCAAGCCCAAGAATCCGGCGCGCTGGCCCGGCAGGAGCTTGAACCTATAGGCCGAACGGCAGGCCGCCGCGAAGGCGTCCCAGGCACCGCCACGGGCCACGCGCATCGCACCCGTCGCTGGGCCGGCCGGCTCCGACGCCTCTCCGACCGTGTCGTAGGGGCCATACCAGTCCCACACCCACTCCCAGACGTTGCCGTGCACGTCGAACAAGCCCCAGGCATTGGCCGCCTTGCCGCCGACGGGCTGGGGACCGCAGCGCACGGAACCCAAAAACCACAGCGGGCAGTTCTGGGCACCCTCGTATTCGGCGGCGGCGTTGCCCCGGTACCAGCCCACGGCGGCGAGGTTGGGATCGAGGGGGCTCGACTCCGTGTGGGTAATGGCGCCATTGGAGAAGGCCGTCTCGGAGCCGGCGCGGGCGGCAAACTCCCACTCCGCCTCGGTCGGCAAGCGAAAGCCCGTGCACCCATAGGGCTTGCCCACCCCGCCGGCCAAGGTCACGCTGCAACCCGCCAGGGTCCCGTTCGCCGCCTGCCCGCTACAGCCGCTCAGGACATAACAAGGGGTCAGTTCGTGCAAGACCGACAGCGCGTTGGCATAAGCCAGGGCGCTGAACCAGGTCACGTTCTCCACGGGGCAGCTCTCACCACAGCCCGCAAAGAGCGCCGGGTTCTCGCCCATCAAGCCGCGCCACTGCCCCTGGGTCACTTCGGTCTTCTGGATGGCAAAGGGCCGCGACAGTAGCGCCTGCCACTGGGCCTCGTCATTCTGCCGGCCCGCCTCTGACGAGGGCGAGCCCATGGTGAACTCTGCCGCATGGACGTTCACCCACTCCCCGGAGCACGTCGCCGCCACACAGACCTGCCCCATGAGACACATGCTATCGCAGCCGCCACAGTGCTCCTGGTCGTAGGCCAGGTCGACCTCGCAGCCGTTGTCGGCCCGGCCATCGCAGTCGCCGTAGCCCGCCAGACAGCGGCACTCGCCTTCTTGGCAGACTTGGTTGGCGCCGCAGCGCTGGCCACAGGCCCCACAGGCGCGCGCGTCCGTGCCCAAGTCCACGCAGCCCACGTCATCGCACCACGTTCCCTCGCGGCACACACACTCGCCCCCCACACAGTGGGTCGCCGAATCCGCGCAGGCCGCGTCACACGCCCCGCAATGCCGAGAATCGTTGTCCAGATCCACACAGTGGCCCGCGCCACAGCAGGTGAAGGCCGTCGGGCAATCACAGGGCAGCTCCACCGCGTCTTCCGGGTGCGTGTCAAAAACCTCTGGATCCACCTCCACTTGGTCGGGCGCCACCTCTTCGGTGTCGGGCGCTGCGTCCACCGCATCGGAGACCACCTCGACCTCACTCGTGTCCGTCGCGGGCACGTCTTCCATGTCCACCTCGACGGGCGGCACATCGGGGAGCGCCTCGACCCCATCTTCGGCCACCTCGGAGAGCTGAAAGGGCTCGGGTGAATCACAGCTCACCCAGCACCACCCTCCCAGAACGAGCACCAACCCAAGCCCTGTCCCGCGCCACCACTCAGCCATCACCACCACCTCGACTCCCCGTCGCCTAGGAGCGTGTAGCGCATAGTTCCAGAGGATCGACAAGGCGCCGGAATCAT
>CAYVQF010000093.1:0-13674 GCA_964454015.1 uncultured Myxococcales bacterium | reverse complement strand
ATTCATGGAGAGGGGGCTGGGGGGTGAGGTCTCCAACGCCGGCCTGCCTCTTCCAAACCCGCGCTGACACGGGCAGGCTAGAAAGCCTGCCCCACACTGGGAATGCCACTCCCACCCCGCCTCTGGTCCTGGCTTGTGGCGTTCCCAGCAACCTTGACGCGCCAACGACACGACTCCACCATACGCCCCTAGCGCCGTCACGCGCGCTGCGACCGGAGTCTCACCCCATTCGACACGGAGGCCCGTGCCCCCCCCTTCGCGCTGCAGGAAATGCGATGAGCCGTAAAGTCGACAAAGAAAAGATCGCCCCAGACCTGGATGACATGGACGACCTGCTCGACGACGACGATCTCGAAGACGAAGACTTCGACGACGAGGTGGACGACGAGGGCGCCGATCTCCCGCCCATCGATGCCGACTTGGACGACGCCCTCGACGAAGACGAAGGAGCGGGCTCCTGGAAGAAACGCCGTCTCTGCCCAGATGGCGCCTGCATCGGCACCATCGGTGCCAATGGCCGCTGCACCCACTGCGGCAGGCAGGCTGCCAAACCCCTGGGCATCGACGACGAGGACGACGACGATCTCGACGACGACGAAGAGGACGACGATGACCTCCTCGACGACGACGAAGAGGACGACGACTTCGACGACGAGGACGAGGACGAGGACGACGAGGACGAAGACGACGACGAGGACGAAGACGACGAAGACGATGATGATCTCGATGACGAGGACGACGACGACGACGAGGACGACAGCCCCAAAAGTCGCCGTCCCCGCGGCAAGAGCGCCTGGGCCAAACGTCGTCTCTGTCTGGATGAGACCTGCATTGGTACCATCGGTCGCGACGGGCGCTGCCGCATCTGTGGCCGCAAGGGCTGAGCCTTCATGAATGAGCAACGGGTTGACGCCGCTCTCAGCCATCATGGCCGCCTCTATCGCATCGACCTCATCCCCGACGGTTTTCGCCTGACTCAAAGCTGGTGGGGCCGAGCCCGCGACACCATGCGGGTCTTCGTGGTCGCAGTGGTGGCGACGGCCGCCTTCCTCTCGCTCTTTTTTCTGCCCGATTTCGCCCTCGATTACGCCCACCGTGGCGAAGACTTCACAAGCTTCTTCGTCTCCCTGCTGGTCATCGTCTCGCTGGGTGTCGCCTTGGCCACGGCGGCCCTCACCCTCTTTCGCCGGCGCCACGTGCGCTTTCTCCCGCAAGCGGGGACCCTCTGCCTCTGTACCCACGGTCTCTTTGGGCCCCGCGAGCTCACCCTGCCCTGGTCCGACTTCGACCAAGTGGAGCTCGTTCACGGGCGCTGGCTGCTGACGCCAACGGCCCTGCTCCTCACCCGCCACGAGGCGCCGGCCTTGACCCTCCTTGAAGCCCGCTTCGCCGGCGCCGAGCTCGACGCCGTGGCAGACAAGCTGCGCGCCATCATCGCCCTGGCCCGCCCAGCCTGACTCTCCCCCACCCGCCCCATTGCCCGATCCTCGGGCCCGCGCTAAGCTTTCTCCGCGCCACACCCTCAGGTGCCTCTCACCCCGGCGGTGTGCTCCGCGGACAAGCTCCTTTCTCCTGCCCCGGGGTCCCTCGGCCCCGTTCGCGAGGTCTCTGGACCATGACTTCTTCGCCAGCCCACCGCTCCAAGCCTCTCCTCCTCCTCTTCTTCTGTTGCCTTGCCGCCACCGCCTGGCTCTCCCTGCCCGCACCCGCCAGCGCCCAAGACTGGGAGGTCGAGCGCGACGATTTCGAGGCCAAGAAAATCGAGCGCTACAAGCAGCTCGTCAATCGCTCCGCAGAAGAGAGCTACGCCTTCAAGCAGCTCATGCGCACCGTGGGCCGCGGACCGGCCTATGACAAGCTCGTCGCCGAGTACCAAGCCAAGGTCGATGCCGACCCCAACAACTACATCTGGCGCATGCTCCTCGGACACATGTTGCGCCACGGTGGACGCCTCGACGCCGCCCTCGCCTCATACCAATTTGCAGCCACGCTCCAACAAAATGCGCTGGTCTTCGAGTCCATCGGGATCGTCCAAGAGGCCAACCGCGACCTCGATCCTGCGGTCGAGGCTTACGAGAAGGCCCTCTCCCTCTCCAAGGATCGCGACCAGAAGGAACGCCTCCTCCGCGCCCTTGGCGCCATGGCCCTGCACCGCCGCCACCTCGACAAGGCCAAGAACTACTTTGCCCAGCTCGTCGACCTCGACCCGCGCAGCATCTTCCTGCGCAAGGAGCTCGCCCAGCTCTTGGTCGAGAACAAGCTCTTTGACGAGGCCCTCCTCCAGCTCCAAGAAGCGGACCGCCTCGCTGGCCGTAACCTCCAGGTCAAGACCCAGCTCATGCTCGACATCGGCGACGTCTATGAGAAACAGGGCAAAGACGACAAGGCCATCGAGGTCTACCGCGACGCCGCCAAGAAGGTCAGCAGCGGTTCCTGGCTCCAGAACGAAGTCGAAGAGCGGATCATCGGCATCTACCGCCGCCAGAACGAGCTCCACGCCCTGGTCGACTACTACCTCGAAACCTGGACCAGCCCCTCCTTCGACCAGCTCATGATCCTCGCCCGTCTCCACGAAGAAATGGGCGAGAGTGAACGCGCCCTCTCCTTCGTCCGCAGCGCCATCCGCGCCCAACCCTCGAACGCCGACGCGCGCCTGCGCCTCATCCAGGTCCTCGAGCGCAAGGGCGACGTCAGCGCCGTCATCGACGCCTACCGCGATCTCATCAAGGCCCTCCCCCGCGATCCCAACTATCGCTTCGAGCTGGCCGATATCCAGTACCGCAACCAGGACAAGAACGGGGCCCTCAAGACCCTCGACGAGCTCTCCCGCGCCTTCCCCCGGGACACCTCGGTCCACCTCAAGCTCGCGGACAAGTATTTGAGCTGGGAGCAGAACGACAAAGCACTGGCCATCTACAAGTTGCTCATCAAGCTCGACCCCAAGAACGCCTCCTACGTGCAGAACCTCGGTGACTTCTATTTCCAGACGGGGCAGCGCGACCTCGCCCTGGAGACCTGGAAGAAGATCCCCCAAGTCGTCCGCGACGAAGCCGAAGCCAACCAGATCCTCGGGCGCATCTACGCCGATCACGGCATGCACGACGAAGCCATCGCCGCCTACCAGAAATCCATCGACAAGGATCCCACCAACTGCTCCTACCAACGCGACATGGCCGAGTCCTACGAGCGCTTGCGTCGCTTCAACGACGCCGTCAACACCTGGCTCATCATCGGCGAAAAGTGCGACGACAAGCTCCTCAAGCGCGAAGCCCGGGCGCACGTCATCAACATCTACGCCCAGCAGGGGACCCTGCGCGCCAACCTCAACCAGTATCAGCGCGCCTTCGAGCGCGAAGTCCCCGACCCCGAAGCGGGCTACTTCCTCGCCGAGGCCTACCTCAAGCTCAAAGAGGTCGATGAGGCCATCGCCATCCTGCATCAGCTCGTCGCCCACCACCCCAAAGACATCGACGCCCTCCTGGCCCTAGAGAAGGCCTACATCGAGATTGGCAACATCGAAGCGACCCTCCCCCTGCTCGAACGACTCGCCGAGGCCGATCCACTGCGCAACCGCATCTATCTGCAAAAAATCGCCGACGCTCACCTCAAGCTCGGCGATCCCGCCATGGCCGAAGAAGCCATCCTCGCCTCCCTGCGCGTCAACGCCAACGATGCCCGCGCTTACGCCAAGCTCGGCGACATCTACCGCAAGAAGAAACACTTCGCCAAAGCCGCCGAAGCCTACGAGGAGGCCCTCGCCGTCGACCCCAGAGCCTTCGAAAACTACTTCGTCCTCGCCGACATCTACATCCAACTCAACCGCGACATGGACGCCGACCAGCTCCACCGCATCGTCGTGACGCAGGCCATGGACGACAACATGATCTTGCGCGCCGCCCGCCGTGCCCTCGACTACAACGCCTACGCCGGCACCCTCGAGAGCCTCGAGCAGGCCTTCTCGCCCATGCTCCGCCGCATCCCCCCCAAAGCCATCTACGGCCAAATCATGGTCGAGCTCTACGCCGCCATGGCCCAAGACCTCATCGCCAAGACCCGCGCCGGAGATGCCCGCGAAGCCGCCGTCGCCAGGCAGAGCCTCCACGACATCGGCCGCCGCGCCATCAAACCACTCCTCGACGCCATGGCTGACGATCAAGGTGCCACCCGCAATCTCGCCCTCGATCTCCTCGCCGAGATGGGCAACCCCAACGCCGCCCCCGCCATGGCGAACCTGATGAAGGATCCCAACCGCAAGGTGCAAGTGCGCGCCGCCCTCGCCCTGGCCCGCCTGCGCGCCCCGCGCGCCGTACCCTACCTCGTCGAGGCCACCAGCCACACCTTCGACCGTCGCATCCGCGAGATCTCCACCTGGGGCCTGGGCTTCATCGACGCCCCAGAGGCCCGTCAAGCCCTCCTCGACCTCTCTGGCACCAACTTCATCTCCATCCGCACCCTCGCCGCCATTGGTCTGGGCCGCCACAAGACCGGACAAGACGTCTTGCTCCGCCTCGTCAAGAGCGACCCCTCGCCCAATGTCCGCGCCGCCGCCGCCTGGGCCCTCGGCAACATGAACGCCATCCAGGCCATCGATCCCCTGCTCAACATGCTCCGCGAGGAAGACGCCTTCTCTGCGGCCGTCGCCGCCTGGTCCCTGGGCGCCATGGGCGACGCGCGCACCGTCGAGGCCCTCATCGACACCTACTGGTCCAACCAACCCGCAGCGCGCCAGGCCGCGGCCTTTGCCCTGCGCCGCATCGTCACGGCCCACGTCGACGCCCCTCGACCCATCCTGTGGGAAGCCAACGCCGCCTTCCTCGACATCAACAACGACAGCAGTAACTTCAACACCATCGGCCTCCTTGGCGAGATCCTGCAGAGCGAGTTTGACAGCGTCGACGACACCGACCCCACGCCCCTGCTCAAGACCCACGCCCAGGAGTTCATCAAGGTCGCTCGGCGCAAGCTCAACGACGACCGCCCCGAGCTGCGCCTCCAGGTGCTCCAGGATCTCGACGGCGTCCCCAGCGCCCTGGCGCTCCAGCGCCTGAGCCCAGAGACCGACGAGCCGTGGGCGGCCTTGGCCACCATCGTCACCGACCTGGCGCCAGAGCTGCGACAAAGCCTCCAGAGCGAGGTCACGGCCCAACGCTGGCACGCCGCCAGCCTCCTCGGCAAAATCGCCGACAGCCAGGCCGTTCCCGACCTCATCCAGGCCTTGGGCAGCGATCCCAGCGACGACGTCAAGATGCAAGCCGCCCTCGCCTTGGGGCGCAGCAAAGACCCACGCGCCCTCACCCCGCTCCAGAACGCCCTCAGCGCGCAGAACTTCGCCACTCGCGGCTACGCCGCCTGGGCCCTCGGCCTACTCGCCGCGTCGACTTCCTTCGACCTGCTGAGCGACGCCCTCGCCGACACCTTCCCCTACGTCGCGGCCATGGCCGCTCGGGGCCTCGGCCACCTCGGCGACGCCCGCGCCATCCCGGCCCTCAAGAAGGCCTTCCCCCAACAACCCGACAGCGTCCAGATCGAGATCGCCCAGGCCCTCATCCGTCTCGGCGCCCGGAACGACGTCCTCGAGCTCCCCTACCAACACAATCCCGGTCTGCGCCGACTTCTGGAAGCCACCTCCCCCTGAACGCGTGGCCCTTGCCACCACTGGCGCTTGGCGCTAGCCTGGGGCCTCGCGCTTTGGGAGCGCGCTCACCCTAGGGGTCTGCCATGCCAGCGATGCCAAGAGTTTGCAGCCATTGTAACGCCGTCGTCCCTGAGGGGCACCTCTATTGCGGCCGCTGTGGTTCCAAGTACGCTGAGGACGACGACGGAACGCTCCACACGCTCTACTACAGCCCCATGCAAGCCCCGGGCAAAGCCAAGCTCATCCTCATCCGCGGCGACGCCGTCGACGGCATGAGCTTCCACCTCAACGCCACCCACCACCGCTGCGGCCGTGGCCAAGGCGCCATCTCCTTTGAAGATCCTTACGTCAGCCCCCACCACGCCGACTTCTATTACGAAGACAACCACCTCTTCCTCAGGGACGAAGGCAGCACCAACGGCACCCTCCTGAAGATTCGCCAGCCCACCCCCCTCCAACACGGCGACATCATCCGCGCCGGCGACCACTTCTTCCGCTTCGAGCACCTGCGACCCGACAACACCCCCTCAGCCAACGGCACGCAGCCACTGGCGAGCCCCGATCGCGACGTCCGCTTTCGCCTCGTTGAAGTCCTCGAAGGCGGCTACCGCGGCACGGCCTACGCCTCCCCCTCAGGACGCATCTTGGTCGGGCGCGAAGGCTGTGACATGAGCTTCCCCAAGGACCTGCACCTCTCCAAGCGACACTTCGTCGTCGCCTGGAAAGAGGATGGCGCTGTCCTCGAAGACCTGGACAGCCGCAACGGGACCTTCATACGCGTGCGCCAGGACACCCGCCTCGAGAGCGGGGACTACCTCTTCATCGGCCAACAATTTCTCCGGGTCGAAATCTCGCACTAGTGCCCCGCACCCGCATAAAACCTAGAGATGACGCCGAACACGTGGCCATTTCCCTTTCGCCACGCCGTTGACGTTACCGCCTTGCTGCGCTTACCTGCACCCACCAAGGGTGGGCCACGCTGCCAGCGCCGCACCCTCAACAAGCACCTAACACCGGCACGGGTGATCCTTCTCCCGTGCCTGCAATCCCTTGATGTGGAGGAATGACATGCTCGAAAAACTCACGCGATGGCTCATCGAGCTGGGACTGGCCAGCTCCCTGGCGACCTTCGTCGGCATCTGTGTCGGCATCGTGGCGATCGCCCTCTTGGCCTGGGGCGTCAACTTCATCGCCAAGAAACTCGTCGTCCGTGGCCTGCACTATTTGGCGAGCCGCACCCAAACCAAGTGGGACGATTACCTCGTCGATCGCAAGGTCTTCAACCTCCTCTCCCACCTGGCCCCCGCCTACGTCATCTACCGCCTGGTCCCGCTCTACTTCTCCGATTACTACCTCCTCCAGAACATCACCGAGAAGCTGTCCTTCGTCTACATGATCGTCGTCAGCATGCTGGTCTTGTCATCCGTGCTCAACGCCGTCGACGACATCTACCGCACCTTCCCCGTCTCCAAGAACATCCCCCTCAAAGGCTTCATCCAGGTCTTCAAGATCATCATGTACTGCCTGGGCGGGATCATCATCCTGGCCCTCCTCCTCGACAAGACCCCCCTCTACCTCCTCAGCGGTATTGGTGCCTTGATGGCCGTCTTGTTGATCGTCTTCAAAGATCCCATCCTGGGCTTCGTCGGCGGCATCCAACTCAGCGCCAACAACATGATCTCCATCGGCGACTGGATCGAGATGCCCTCCCACAACGCCGACGGTGACGTCATCGAAATCGCGCTGACCACGGTCAAGGTGCAGAACTGGGATCGCACCATCACCACCGTCCCCACCTACGACCTCATCTCGCGACCCTTCAAGAACTGGCGCGGCATGCAGGAGACGGGCGGTCGTCGCATCAGCCGCTCCATCAACATCGACCTCAACAGCGTCCACTTCCTCAGCGAGGAAGACATCAACAAAATGAAGAAGGTCAAGTACATTTCCGAGTACGTCGACACCAAGGTCCAGGAATTGGACGCCTATAACCGAGACTTCCAAGCCGACCTGTCCATCCTGGCCAACGGCCGTCATCTCACCAACCTGGGCACCTTCCGCGCCTACGCCCAGGCCTACCTCGACAACCACCCCAAGCTCCACAAAGGCCTCATCTCCATGGTCCGCCAGCTCGCCCCCAGCGAACACGGCGTCCCCATCCAGATCTACGTCTTCACCGCCACCACCGCCTGGGTCGAGTACGAGGGCATCCAAGCCGACATCTTCGACCACCTCTTCGCGGTCTTGCCCGAGTTCGGCCTCCACATCTTCCAGGAACCGACGGGTATCGACTTCAAAGAAGCCCTGCAGAAGAAGGCCTCCCCAGCCGCCGCCTGAGAACGCGCGGCCTCGGGCCGCGCCGCCGGCCCGCTCCGCGACCTAGTTCAGCGAACACAGCCCGGCAAAGACTCGGCGATCACTTCCGCCGCCACTCGCTCGGCCAGCCCCAAAACCATCCACGGCGGATCCCCCCCGGGGACGCTCTGAATGACCAATTGGGCCACGGGCTGCTTGCCCCAAGCCGACAAATAACGGGCCTCGTCCCCCCGGGCAATCTGGATATTGCGCCCACTCCCCGAGGCTTGCACCTGCACGCGCGCCCCCAGCACCGTGCCCAAAGCTGACACCACGTCGGGTGAGCTCAGGGCCGCCTTGATCTGGCGAGCGTTCACCTTGAACACCTCCAGCACATTGTCGGCGCACTGAAACAGACTCACCAGATCGTCGCTGTACCACTCGCTGCGATCCTCGGCGAGCACCACCCGGGCAAACTCCTGCGTGCCCGCCCACAACACCAAGTGGAGCTGCGAACCGTTCTCCGTGTACTGCCGCTGCACCGCCACTGACGGCATCGTCGGACGCACCAAGCCCCCCAACAGCCCCTCCAAACCGACGGCCAGCTCCTCCAAGTTGCGCGCGTAGCGACACTCATCGGCCAGACGGGCCGTCAATGACGTCAGAGGCCGCTCAAAGACCACCAGCACGTCGGCCCGCGCAAAAGTACAGGCGCGCATCACCCACCCGGCGTTGGCAGCCAGGCTGATCCAGTAAGGCAAGTCCCGCTCGGTAACACTGCGTATCAAATGCTCTTGCAACGGCATCGCACTCCCCGGGCTCTTGGTCGCGTCACACGAATCGGACAAACAAGACGACACCTGCCGCACTTTAACCCATGCCATGCCGCGGTGAAAGACCTCCTCCGTCCGTGGAAGCAGATGGAATACACTACTTTTCCAATCGGAAAATGATCAGGCATCCTCCCTTGCGGTTGCAATAGTCCTCACTATCTTGTCCAATCACGGGCGCCCTTCGCGCCAGCGAGGAACACGATTCAAGTCGATTCACTCGCCCGCTGCTAAGACTCGAAACCAATGGCTCCACAGGACCGCAGCATGCACCGCCTCCTCCTCGTCTGCCCAATCGACAAAGCCAGTCGTCATTTGGCGGACCTGCTCACCCAGAGTGGCTACAGCGTTGGACACGTCTCGAGCGCCACCGCCGCCCAAGAGCACCTCCTCCAGGAGCGATGGCAAGGCGTCTTCTGTAATGACGACATCCACGACCTGAGCGCCGCCGAGCTCTGCCTGTGGCTGCGCATGATCCCCGGCGCCCCCTATGTCCACTTCACCGTACTCTCCGACGAAAAGAATCAGGGGCGCCTGCTCACCGCCATGACCGCCGGCGCCGACGACTACCTGCTGCGCCCCTTCACCGAGAACAAGGTCACCGCCGCCCTCTTCGCCCTGGAGCGCACCCTCGCCCTCCATCAAAGCCTCGACAAAGCCAACCACCGCCAGAAAACCAAACACCACGACCCCGAACGCACCGCCCCAGCCGCCCGCAGACCGGAGCCAACCAACCTCGCCTTTGCCGATACCCTGGGACCACACCTGCGCCAGACCCTTCCCCGCCAGCGCGGCACCACCGGGGAAGCCGAGGCCCGACCGTGGCGCATCCTCGTCGCCGACGACGACCCCGATATGCTCGACCTCATGGCCTTCACCGTCGAGCTCAAGGGCATGCCCTGCTACCGCGCCAACGACGGCTTCCAAGCCGCCGCGCTAGCCCTCAAGCACGACGTCGACATCGTGATCAGCGACTGGATGATGCCCGGCCACAGCGGCGTCGAGCTGTGCAAGCTCGTCCGCGCCGCCATCCGCAAGCCCCTCTTCTTCATCATCGCCACCACCTTGCGGGACAACGAGAATTTCAACGAGGCCTTCAGTGCCGGCGTCAACGCCTACCTCACCAAACCCATCGATCCCGACAAGGTGCACGCCTCCCTTCTCGGCGCCGATCGCTTCCTGCGCACCGCCGCCGGCATCGGCAGCGACCCCCGCTAGGCCGCCTTAGAAACGCACCGCGCCCATAAGCACCACCGAGACAAAATCGTGCAGGTCGTCCTCGTTGTCCACGCAGACATCGACGCCACCAAAGCTGCCACAGCGCTCACCCCCAGCCGGACGCAACAGATACTCCGCGTTCACCCCGAGGGCCAACATGGGAATCACCCGGTAGCTCGCGCCGACACTGAACTTGTAGTTGAGCCACCCCACCCGCTTGTCCGAGACATCCGTGCCAAAGACCGTGTCCACCTTCACTTGCGCATAACCAAGCCCCACCCCACCCATGAGCTCGAAGGCATCCAAGGGCAGAATCCCGCGCAGCGTCGGCATCACCGTCAACACGTGGCCGCTCCCCACGTCGGTGGAGACGCCACCAATGGTCACGTCCAAATAGGCGCCGAAATACGGCAAGAAGCGGTAGCCCCCGGACAGCCACACCTGATAGGACGTGTCAAAGCCTGAACAGCGCGCATCCCCACTCGACGCGCAGCTCAGAAGCCCCAAGCCCGCCATCGCTTCGGGCCCCTCGTCCGCCAGGGGATCGCCCTGCACCAAGCCCGGCACCGTACACGCCAACAACGCCACCACCAACGCCATGCCGCGAAAAACTTGCATCATCACCTCTCTCGTTCGCCACACCACCCGCTACTCACCCCAAGGCTCCTAGCCCAACGCCCAAGCGCTCGTCAAGAACACCGCGCGCCGCGCCACCCATCGCGCCCACCCTCCTGCCCCATCCCCGCCTGTGCTAAGATGGCTGCTCACCCCGGCGCGCCCCTGCAGCGCCGCCACCACGAACGCTCCCACCCCAGCCCACCGCCCATGCTCAACCAAGCCCTGCAAGCCTTCCCCCTCCTCGCCCCCATCCCCCCCCAGCAATGCCAGCCCCTCGCTGGGGGGCTCATCAACCTCACCTATCAGGTCGGCGACGCCTACATCCTCCAACGCCTCCACCCCATCTTTCAACCCGAGGTCAACCTCGACATCGCCGCCCTCACCCCCCACCTCCAGGCCCAGGGCGTCCCCGTCCCCAGCCTCCTCATGGCCAACACCGGCCTGCCCTACACCCTCATCGACAGCGCCGAGCAGCCCTATTGTTGGCGCGCCATGACCCGGCTCCCTGGCCTCACCCACCACCGCGTCACCCGCCCCGATGCGGCCCGCGCCTTGGGACGTGCCCTGGCCGCCTTTCACCGCGCCCTCGCCCAGGTCGACCACCCCTTCGCCTTTGCGCGCCTGGGCATCCACGACACGGCAGCCCACCTCGACCGCCTCCAGAAGGCCCTCGCCGAGCACCCTACCCACCGCCTCTACGCGCAGGTCGCCCCACTCGCCCATGACATCCTCCGCTGGTGGCAAAGCCAGGGCCCTGCCACCCACGCCCCCCAACGCATCGGCCACGGAGACCCCAAGGTCAGCAACTTCCTCTTCCACCCCGACCGCCCCGAAATCATTGGCATCGTCGACCTCGACACCATGGGCTGGACCACCCTCGAGGCCGAGCTCGGGGACGCCCTCCGCTCCTGGGGCAGCACCCACGACGAGTCCGCCAACCAGGCCAACTTCGACCTATCCCTCGCCAGCGCCGCCCTCCAAGGCTACGCGCACGCCTCGCGCCAGTGGATCCCAGAAGAGGAGCTCCTCCAGGCCGCCACCGGTGTGGTCCGCATCGCCTACGAACTGAGCGCCCGCTTCCTCACGGACGCCCTGGAAGAGCGCTACTTTGGCTGGGACCCCACCCGCGCACCGAGCCGCGGCGCGCACAACCTCCTGCGCGCCCGCAACCAGCTCGCCCTGGCCCAGCAGGCCCAGAGCGCCCGCCACAGCCTCACCGAGCAGATGGCCCTGGCGTTGCGCTGCGCCCCTGAGGAGCCCCCGCCGTGAAAAACGCCCCCGCCAGAGAGGTGCCCCAGCCGACCATTCGCCGCCTCCCCACCTACCTCCACTACCTGCGCGACCGCGCCGCCAGCGGCCAAGCCGTCGTCTCCACCAGCGCCATCGCCCAACACCTCGGCCTCGAAGCCACCCAGGTCCGCAAAGACCTCGGCTACACCGGCGTCGCCGGCAAACCGCGCGTCGGCTACCCCTTGCCCCTCCTCATCGACGCCATCGAAGCCCTGCTCGGCTGGCAGCGCCTGAGCCGCGCCTGTCTCGTGGGCGTCGGCCACTTGGGCACCTCACTGCTCGGCTACGAACGCTTCTCCCACTATGGCCTGCACATCGTCGCCGCTTTCGATAGGGATCCACGCCAGCATGGGCGCCCGTGCTCCGGACGCACCGTCTGGCCCATGGACCGCTTCGCCCAGATCGTCCGCCGCGACGACATCCACATCGGCATCGTCACCGTCCCCGCCGACGCCGCCCAAGCCGTCGCCGATCTGATGGTGGCCGCGGGCATCGCCGCCATCTGGAATTTCGCCCCCGTGACCCTGCGCCTCCCCCCCGGGATCATCGTCCAGAACGAAGACCTCTACGCCTCCTTGGCCCTGCTGTCCCAGCGCCTCGTCGCCCACGTCACCCTGCAAGCCCAGGACGACCCCCATGCACCCCACCCTGAACGCGGCCGCTGAAACCCTCGTCAACGCCGACGCCATCCTGAGCCCCCCTGAAGGACGGGCGCCACGCCGACCAACGAAGCGCCGTAGGCTCACTGCCCCAGGGGCTTGAGCGACTTCACCCGCGCCCGCAGCTCATCGCGGCTGCTCTCGAAGGAGATGGCATTATAGACCTTGTGCCAGTTCACGGGGTCCACCGTCACCGGGTAGAGCGCTGCCGCCGCCTTGACCTTGTCGTCGTCGAAGCTCAGCGACCCGAGCAGCTCCACCACCTGATCCGTCGTGAAATAGCCCGTGCGCGCCGCGTCTTCGATCAGGGCCACCTTGCGGTCGGCGAAGGCCGCCTTGCCCACGGAGGTCTTCAGGCTCTTGAGGGTGGCCTTGTCCACCGCCTGGGGCACCACCACGGGCTGGCTCACCACCACCGGCGCGACCACCGGCGTGACCACCACGGGTGCCTCCACCGGCGCCTCGCTCTTGCGCACCAGGGCCCGCAGGCTGCGCACCCGCTCCATGGCGCCGCGCATCTCCTGCACCATCTCCCGCGACTCGCTGCGGCTCAGGGAGCGCGCCTCTTCAATGGCCGTCTCGGCATCGACCAGGGCCGCCAAGACGTCGTCCAGGATGACGATCGCCCGCGCGTCGTCGATCTTGATCTGGCGCTCGCCGCGGCCGTGGGGCCGCAGCTTACAGAGCGGCTCTAGGCGACTCTGGAGCCGATCGACATGACCGATCAAGGTCTTGCGCGCCTTCTGATCGGCGCTGCTGACGGCGATGGCGCGCTCGAATGCGGTGATGGTCTTGTTCAAGCTCCCGCAGTCCGCCTCGAGGGCATCCGCGGCAATGGTCACCTCTGCCGCCATCACCCCCGCCGGCAGGGCCAAGGCCACCAAACACGCTACCACTGTCACTACCATTGCCTTGCTCATGACACGCTCCACTGATTCGCTGCCAACCCACCCCCGCGCCGGGGGCACCCATGTCTTCTGACACCTGCCAGACCCTAACGCCTCGCCGCCCACCCGTCGAGGTGCGGGGGCCGCGACCGCCAAGCACTGACGATGGCACTTGATACGTCGCCAGCCCTAGGAGCGTGTAGATCAATGGACAAGCCCCAGCGATCAGCAGCGCCAGCATG
>CAYVQF010000092.1:0-14157 GCA_964454015.1 uncultured Myxococcales bacterium | reverse complement strand
TCTTGGAAACCCAAGAACAACGGGGTTTTTTATTTTCTTGACCGTGGATCAGGGTCTGTATTAAAGGATAGGAGCAGGTGAGGTGTTCCTGCCTGGCAAGAAAGCGATGGCTCCTATGCAACCCAACAAGATACACACGCACCGTTTCGTCATCGTTGCCGGCAAAGGCGGTGTGGGAAAAAGCACCATCGCCATGTCCATCGCGCTCGCGGCTGCCCGGAGTGGGCGCAAAACATTGCTCTTCCAATTTGGCGGACAGGAGCTCCGACCCTTGCCTTTTGGCAATGCCCAGGTTGGCACGGAAATCGTCGAGCTGGCGAAAAATCTCTATGCCGTGCGTCCGACGACGACTTCAGGCATGCGGGAATATGCCCTCCTCAAACTGAAGAGCCGAACGGCCTACAAGTTGGTCTTCGAGAACGACTTCGTGCAGAAGCTCATCCACGGCATACCAGGGGTCAACGAGCTCATCTGGTTGGGGAAAGCTTTCAACCACGAACGAGAACGGGACAAAGATGGGCGCGCTCTGTGGGATACCATCGTCTTGGATCCGCCAGCGACTGGACACAGCCTCACTTTGTTGCAAGTGCCATTCGTGGTACGCGATGCTGTACCCACGGGACCTTTTCACCGCGAAGCCGAGGACACTGTTCGCCTCCTCCAGGACCCGCTCCGGACAGCAGTTGTCCTGGTGACTTTGGCCGAAGAGATGCCCGTCAATGAGAGCATCCAGCTCCGCATGGAGTTGGAAAAACGTATGCGTATTCCCGTCGCTGCGCTTTGCATCAATGGCCTTTTTCCCAATCGCTTTGCTGGGCAAGAGGCTCTGGTACAGCGAATACAGATCCTCTTGGAAGAAGAAGACGATGTCTTGGAACGCTTGGCGACAGCCGCTTGTTTTCGCCTAGATAGGCGGCAACTGCAGCAGAGCTACGTGCAGCGTTTGGACCAAGTGTTGCAACTACCAACGCTTGAGATACCCTTCTATTTTCGCGAGGACATCAGAGAAGACGTCATCGTCGACATCGCTCAGCGTGTGGCTGAGTTCACCCTCACGCGGGCGAAAACAACAATGTGGCAAGAGCGACAGCATGCGGAAGGATGATCCAGGAACCGATAACAACTCTGCCAGTCTCAACGCATGCCTGAAAGAAAAGCGAATCCTCATCTGTGTCGGTTCTGGCGGGGTCGGGAAAACCACGACCAGCGCCGTTCTGGCCATACAGGGCGCGCTCCTCGGCAGGAAATCCATCGTCTGTACGGTCGATCCGGCGCGGCGATTGGCTAACTCTCTGGGTGTCGCCAGCCTAGAAGATGAGGCGAAGTTCATTGACCCAGAAAGGTTCCGCAGTGTCGGCTTAGAACCCTTGGCCCCTATGTCGGCCATGATGCTCGACATGAAGAATGCATTCGACAGGATGGTGGCGCGATATACCGATGACCTAGAACAACGAAAGAAAATTCTTAACAACCGTTTCTATAACTACTTTTCATCGTCCCTGGCGGGCGCTCAAGAGTACTCCGCCATGGAACGCCTCCATGAACTCTACTGTGCCAACGAATACGATCTCATCGTCGTCGACACCGCGCCGACTGCGTATGCCCTCGATTTCATTGAGGCGCCACAACGGATGATTCGGGCCATCGAGAGTGGCGCCTTTCGCTGGCTGGCGAGTCGAGGCAAAGAATCGCCGAAGTTCAGCTTGGGCTTGCTTCGTCTGGGAGCAGGCTATCTCATCAAGGTGTTGTCCGTGTTCATAGGGGCCGCATTCATCGATGAGTTTGGTGCCTTTGTCGAGTCCTTTGGTGGGCTGTGGGAGGGCTTCAAAGAACGCGCAAAGGAAGTCCAGCGCATATTAGGCAGCGATGACGCAGCCTTTTTGATTATCTCGGCCTCTGATCCCGTGAGCCTCCATGAGGCGAAGTACATCCACCAACGTCTTGAGGAAGCGGCCTTGCCCATCGCAGGGATCGTCGTAAATCGGGTGCATCAGGCCTTTGTGCCCCAGCCGGTCTTGGCTTCGGATCCCCGTGAGGTGGAGAAGAGACTCGTCAAGAAAATCGGACGAGAACTCGGTGATCATCACAACGGGCAGGAGCTGGCCGGACTCGCCGAGCACTTGCTCGAGAACGCACGCGATTTTCATGTCCTCGCCGAACGCGACGCCAAAATGTTGCGATGGCTGGACCAAGCGATCAACGGCCGCACCCCCATCTATGGCGCACCCTTCTTCTCCAGTGACATCCACTCTTTTGCTGGGCTGAACAAAATCAGGCGGGAAATCTTCGAGCCTCTGGGGGCGCGCAGCGCTGCCGAGCGCACGCTAGGACGGCTTTAGCTGCGCTAACAACGCAGGAACAAAGAAAGTACCCGGCCGAGTTGGACAACCAGTGGTCTTGGCGCCTAGGTTGAGCAGAGGGATAAGTGATGGTGGGCACGAGAACCCCGTGCCGTTCTCAGGTCTTGTTGAGGCGCCATGAGCGGGAGATGAGATGCGCGTACGCATGAAAGAGAAAGTGCTTGGCTTGATCTCCGTGGCGCTGCTTGCTTGGGCCTGTAACGGGGACCCGGAAAGGGCCCATGAACCCGACATTGACCTTGAACTTGGAGACAGCGAAGACCTCGATCAGCACCTAGACAGCGATGATGCCGATGGTGGAGAAGAGGAAAAGATTCTATATCTCAATAATTTAAATGGCTTGTCGGATCTGTGGCGTTTGGGTGTTGCTGGGGGAGCGGTGAAATACCTGGCCGCGGTCGATGGTCGCAGCCAGTGGCCGCCTTTGACCGCGGCTTGTACTTTTCAAAACATGAACCTCCATGTCTGGCACTTCACCTTTCTGCGCACTTTCGAGGCTTATGCCGATCTGACCTTTGAAGCTTATACGGATCTGGTTTTACGCGACCCTTCGCGCATCTGGTGGGCTGGCGATGTGCGCTTCTGGTCACAAGTGCCCCACCCGCGCGGTGGCATTGGTGTCATTGCGTACAGCGTATACGGAGAAAGTGAAGGCGGACCGGAGGCCCTCTTCGCCCATCTCTTGGAGGTGGACGCTCGGCTCAAGTCCTGCATGCCAAATATATCGCATTTATTAGCATTTCTCCCAACAGAGCCGCCGCAACAGGAACAGACCTTGGCGTTACAGGACCGTCTCGCGGACCAGGGGGTAGCGGTGGTTTATCCGCGCGATTTGGCGCAAGGGGTGCCCTTTGAGGTCTACTCCGAGGGGATTGCCTATGGCACGCTCCAGGTCATTCCCTTGGGGGAGCGGCTGCGCGACTATGGGCTCCGCGACGTGGTGGTCACGCAGAGCGCTCCTAACGACATCGGCATTGTGGCGGCATTGGTGACGGCGGAGCTGCAGAACCCGGCGAGTCACGTCAACTTGCGTCTGGTGGAAAAGGGCATTCCCAATGCCGCTTTGCCGTCGATCTATTCGCAAACGGTCGTTCAGACCTTGGCGGGGCAATTGGTTCGACTTCAGGCCGATGAAAATGGGGTAGAGATGCGGGCGGCTGACTACGCTGAGGCCGCCGCTTTTTGGGAGAGTAGGCGTCCCGTGGTGCCAACGCCCCGATACGACCTCGAGGTGCGAGAACTCTATCCTTTCGGCGAGATGCCCGAAGATGCAGCGCGCTTCTGTGGGGCCAAGGCGGAGAACCTGGGCCATCTCTACCGAATCCTCGAGCCTGAGCATCGTCAGGATGGCTTCTGCATACCCTTCGCATGGTATCACCAACACATCGTCCAGAATGGCATCGTGCCCATGATCACACGGTTGGCCAACGAACCGAGGATGCACAGTGATGCCGCCTATCGGCGCAGCATGTTGAAGGACTTGCGCAACCGCATCAGGCAGGCGCCTGTGGACCCAACGCTGAGACAGGCCATCGTCGCGGCACTGCAGGCGCGCTATGGTGCGGAAGCAACGCACACCAAAATGCGCTTCCGCTCGAGTACCAATGTTGAGGACCTGGTGGCGTTGACGGGTGCAGGCCTTTACGACTCCCGGAGCGGGTGTTTGGGAGATGACCTGCAGATGCCAGGCCCTTCCCGTTGCCTCGACGGTAACGAAGAGGAGCATCTCCGCGAGACTTTGGCATTGCGCCTCATTGAGCGTGAGAATCACCCCGAACGTTATTGGTTGGACGAGATCATCAATGACATCGAGAGAGACCTGGAGCGCTCCCGTCCCATCGAGGATGCCCTGCGAGCGGTCTGGGCCTCTCTGTGGAACGACAGAGCCTTCGTGGAGCGATCCTATTATGGGATCGCCCACACCGATGCCTTCATGGGGCTGGCCGTCCACCCTGCGTTCGTTCTGGAGGAGGTGAACGCCGTGGCCATCACCGAGTTGGATGAGAGTGCGCAGCCGCTCTACCGCGTCGTGTCACAGCACGGCGCTGAGAGCGTGGTGCGACCTGCTGACCCGACGGCCGTGGCCGAGGTCATGACCTTCAGACGCGGGGCAGAAGGGCCGGTGGAGATGAACGTGCAGATCAACTCATCTCTGGTTGAGGGGAACCTATGGCGTGAAGATGAGGCCGTGGCCCTAGCGCGTTTGCTCTTCACTATCCAGGACGCTTTCGCTGCGGAGGTCTATCCCGAGTTGCGTCCCCTGAGCTTGGATGTCGAGATAAAGGGAACGCGTGACAGGCATATTGTCCTCAAGCAAGCGCGGCCCTATGTGCGCGATGTGTCTTTAGGGGGTCCATGAGTGACCCGGGGGCAGCCGACGTTTCACGTGAAACACGCGAGGTGAAGATGGACAAGCGTGGCATGCGCTTGCGGTTGAAGATCTACCGGAGCATTCCTTGGTTGCTTTTTGGTGCCGTGCTCTTGCCGGCCTTGGCGACCATGGTGGTGGGCATTACGACCTTGGCGCTGTGGGATGCAGCGGGTGATATCGCCCTCGGGGTACTGACCTTGGTCTTCAGTGTCTTTGCCTTGACCGGCGCGATCTTGACCTTGGTGCTACTGGTGCGGCAGAACCGCCTCAACCGCTCCCAGAGTGATTTCATCGCCCAGGTCTCCCATGAGTTGCGAACACCCCTCTCATCGATCAAAATGTATGTCGAGACGTTGAGCATGGGTCGCTTCCGCAGTGAGGAAGAGCGCGACGGCTGTGTGTCGGCCCTCGAGCGCGAGACCGAAAGGCTACACACGCTGGTCGCTCAGATCTTAGGTTTTCAGCGCCAGAGTCAGCCTGTGGAGGGTCTCTCCTCCCTGGCTTTGCCTGCGCTGGTGGAAGAAGTCCTGGAGCCTTTCAAACGGCACGCCGATTACGTGGACCGGATCTATCTCGTCGCAGAGCCGGCGTTGCCACGGGTTCATGTCGCGAGGGATTCCTTTGTCTCGGCGTTGCAGAACTTGTTGCAAAATGCCTTGAGCCATGGTGGAGAGGGGGTCGTGGTCGTCACGGTGAGAGGCGACAACGGTGGGGTGGCCATCGACGTGCGCGACGAAGGACCTGGGGTGAGTGAGGCAGATCACAAGCGAATTTTTCGGCGCTTTGAGCGCGGTACATCGACCACGACTTCCGGGATTCCCGGTTTCGGTTTGGGTTTGGCCATCGTCCAAGAATATGCTGACCGCGCTGGGGGCAGGGTGGCTGTCAAGAACGGTCCTGAGCGCGGCGCGATCTTCACCCTCTGGTTGCCAGCGCGATGACGAGTGGCGAATGCAAGTCAGAAACGAAAAGATTCTCATCGTGGAGGATGACCTCAGCCTCGCCAAAGGATTGGCCCACAACCTCCGCTACGAAGGCTACGAGGTCTTGGTGGCCTTGAATGGCGAGCAGGGCCTGGAGCTGGCGATGTCCCAACGCCCCGACCTCATCGTCCTCGACCTCATGTTGCCTGATTTCAGTGGACTGGAGGTTTTACAAGCGCTGCGTCGCGCTGCCATGGAGGCGCAGGTCCTCATTCTCTCCGCACGTGGTCTCGAAGAAGACAAGGTGCAGGGATTGCGAATGGGTGCCGATGATTACATTGCCAAACCCTTTGCCCTCAGGGAGTTGCTGGCCAGGGTCGAGGCGGCGCTGCGGCGTCCGCGTCAAGCTCGGTTGGCGCAAATCGAGCAGGTGCTTCGCTTCGCTGACGTCGAGGTCTACCTCAAACAGCGGAGAATCATCAGGCAAGGGAGGGATGTCAGATTGACTCCCAAGGAGTTTGAGCTCTTGGTCTTCCTGCTCCGCCACCCCGGACGGGTCTTTGAGCGCGAACAACTGTTGGCGCAGGTCTGGGGCTACGACTACGAGGGGACAGCGCGCACCGTTGACAACTTCGTGCGCAGCCTGCGAGCGAAACTGGAGCCTTGTCCAGGACAGCCGACCTACTTCGAGACCGTGCACGGGGTGGGCTACCGCTTTAACGAAATAGCGACCCACTCGTGACAAGAAGGTGACATGGCTTCTCTACATTGAAGGGAGCCTCGCACGGTGAGACGCGCTGACATCTTCTACAACCACGCCGTGCTTGGGGAAGGTCACGCGTCCCGTGCTTTGCTGAGGTCCCCCATGTCCACCATCGCTATTGTCAAAGTGAGAAGCGCCAGCGATCTCGAGTGGAGAACGCCACCATTACTGCGAAAAGGACTCCGTAGACTTGGAGCAAAGGCGATGGCGGCTCACATCGAAGCGACTGAAGGAATGGCCTTCATGCCGCAGTTGACCTTGCCCTATCTGGCAGCCTTGTGCGCCGACTATGCGACAAAGGCCGGTGTGCCGCTCCGCATCTTTACCGTTGACGAGAAGGCTGAGAACCTGGCCCTCCATGACGTCGATTTGGTGTTGTTTACCGCGGGCACGAGCAACGCCTTGGAGACCTATCGTGTCTCAGACGCCTTGCGGGCCAAGGGGGTCACCACGGTCATTGGCGGCATCCATGCCTCCTCTCTGCCCAACGAAGCGAGTCAGCACGCGACAGCCATCGTCGTTGGAGAAGCGGAGGGCAGCCTACCCTTGCTCCTACGCGATTTCACTGCAGGCACGTTGAAGGATCGTTACGACGGCAAGCTGTGTCCTGACCTGGCCGGATTGCTCGTGCCACGCTGGGATCTCGCCAGGAATGGTGACTACTGCCCCTGGATCGTTCCCGTTCAAACCAGTCGCGGATGCCGTAACGCTTGTCACTTCTGCTCCACAACCCGTTTTCAGGGGGCGAAGCGGCGACACCGGCCCGTGACGGAAATCGTCGACGAAATACAGACCCTGCAAGAGAAGGGGATTCTAACACCCGATAAAACGGTCTTCTTTACCGACAACAACATCGTCTCCGATAGCGACCACTTACATGGTCGCATTGATACGACCTATGCGCGCTCACTCTTTGCATCCATCGCTCCCCTCGGTATCCACTGGGTGGGCCAAGGTGAGATCGGCGCAGGCAATGATCCAGAACTGGTCGCGTCTATGGCTGAGTCGGGATGCCACCTCCTCTTGGTGGGACTGGAAAGTATCAACCGGGTTAACCTCAAAAAGATTGGCAAGTACGCCAATAACACGGACTACGTGGCCCCCATCGAGCGCCTCCATGCCCATGGAATCGGCCTCATAGGTTGCTTCATCATGGGCTTGGACGACGACGGCCCTGGTGTCTTTGACGAGACTTGGCGCTTCATCCGCGCCTACATCGACGTGCCCCAGATCAGTCTTCTGACACCCTATCCAGGTACGCTGCTGCACCAACGCATGGCGGCCGCTGGGAGACTGTTGACCACAGATTGGTCGCGTTACGACATCACGAGTGTGGTCATGCAACCGCAGCACATGAGCGGCCTTGCCCTCGAAGAGGCCTACACTGACCTGGTCAACAAGGTCTACGCTTGGCCTGAGATGCTGCGCCGGGCCCTGCGCTACGCGACGCGGCGAACCTGCAACGGTGGTCCCGGCTTCGGTTTTCGCGAGCGCTTCACCTCGATCTTGGCGCCCAATATGATCTACCGCCGCTTGTCCCTGATCAATCGTTTGGTCACCCAGGATCTCTATGGTACGGAGTGGCACGTGCCAGCGGAGAGTCAAGCTGCGTGATGCGCGGCCGGTGCCCCGTGGCTGCCGTAGAAAATGGGCGGTGGCGTCCAACCGCCAAAGGCTTCTTCGAGAATGAGGGCTGCGGCGATGCTGCGGTGGTCTTGTCCATGGTTGGCGACGACCTGCACCCCAAGAGGGAGGCCTTCGGGACAGAGCCCAAGGGGTACCTGGGTCACTGGCACCTCCATCATGTTGAGGATCCCAGTGTAGACCCACTGAAAGGGTGGCAAGAGCGCTCGCCCATGCAAAGGGGCCCGAGTAGGGTAGGGCGGAAAGAGCATGAGGCCATCGCCGATGGTGCTCTGAACCTCCTCGCGCAGCGCTTTGCCCATGGCCAAGAAGCGCGCCGATCGACGCGGGGTGAGCTTGGTGAGATGCTCGGTCAGAGCCAAACCAATGGCTGGGAAAGAATGCGCCGAGCGACCTAGCAGCCAGCGCAGCAACTCTCGGAGGGGACGCACGGCGGGACCGTCATCGCCCATGAGCGCCGCAAACGAAGGCCCGCCGGCGGCGCTGAGCATAGAGGCCCAGATGGCGAAGGATTTCCTGAGCCCAGCGAAGCGTTGTGGCTTGACCACGGCACCACGCTGTTCGAGGGCCTGTGCAGCGCGGTGAAGCCCATCCACCAAGATGGGCTCGACAGGTGTCTGACCATTGTCCTCCACGACGAGTACTGACATGCCATCGAAGGAAACCGTGCGCGGATCCGAGAGGGAGAGGCTCAACACCGAGGCATCTTCACCATCGGGTCCGGCCAGGATCTCTAACAAGGGAAAAAGGTCTTCGGCCCGTCGCGCCAGCGGCCCGGTGCAGAGGTAACGCAGGGCTTCATTGACGGCGATCGGGTGCTGACCCGTGCCTGGGACCAGGCCGCCGCTGGGTTTGTGGCCAAAGATGCCATTGAAGAAGGCCGGCATGCGAATGGATCCGCCAATATCTGAGCCCAAACCGAAGGGTGCACCACCGGCCGCGATGATCGCCGCCTCTCCTCCTGATGAACCGCCAACGGTGCGACGGAGGTCATAAGGGTTGTTGGTCCTGCCGTAGAGTGGGTTGGACGACTCCATCCACATGCACAGCTCGGAGACGTTGGTGATGCCCAAGGGGATGGCCCCAGCCGTTCGGTAGCGCGCCACGGCCGTGGC
Organism: uncultured Myxococcales bacterium; assembly: GCA_964454015.1. Lineage (GTDB taxonomy): Bacteria > Myxococcota_A > Bradymonadia > UBA4248 > UBA4248 > CAYVQF01. The sequence goes on along the minus strand of CAYVQF010000092.1, from coordinate 4,981 downwards.
GTCTCTGCTCGCCAGGCGGTCGCGCCGCGCGATGAGGCCCGAGGTGTTGGCGAAGCCAGTGAAGGAGAAACACTCTTTGATCGAGCAGGGGACGCCGAGGAAGGGTGGCAAGGGGCCACTGCCGTGCGCCAGCGCAGCGTCAGCCGCTACGGCCTCGGCCATGGCGACGCTGAAGCGTTCCTGGACCATGGCGTTGAGACGAGGATTGACGCGCTGGATGTGGGCAATGTGGGCAGCGACGACCTCGCGCGCGCTGACCGTGTGGGCCTTGATCTCTGCGGCTAGCTCAACCCCGGAACAGCGCAACCAATCCTTCGTCACGGTGATCACCTACAGTATGTAGAACGGGCAAAGGCGAGGGCCGCCTGTCAGGCTTCCTCGACGTCCAGGTAGAGCTTCTCGAGCGGCTCGAGGCGATGGTGATCCGCTGTCAAGGCGATGCTGGGCGGATCGTCGTTGCCCGCGTGTCCTTCTATGTAGATGTCTTTGGTTTTGAGAAAAAAGTCGATGCGCCACGGAGCGGTGGCGTCGGCCAATGCGGCGGAGATGTCGCGCCAAGCTCGATGATCGAAGTAGGTGGGCGGATCCCAAGGCTCACCCTCATTGGGCCGACTCACGAGGTAGAGGCGGTCGGGTAAGGTCCCCAGGAAATTGCACAAGGTGTGGACGTAGGCCAAGAAATGACGCACCCCAACCGGACCGGCTTGGAATGGGTAGGTGACGTGTGCCCGATCGTCGGGCAACTCGTAGATGCCGCTCTGGGGACCTTCGTTCTGGCTGACGATGGTCTTGCGGTAGACCTCTTCATCGCGGTGATTGGTGATGATGAGATCAGCGCCTGCGTCGAGCACCGCGCGATAGGCCGTCTGCGGCCCGCGGAGAAAGAAGGTGTCCACCTCTGCCGGGTCGGTATGACAGGAGTCGATGCTTTCGGCCAACAGGGTCGAGATGGCCCGAGCTATTGTCTTGAGGGCCACGGCGCGCACATAACCGGCTTCGACCTGGGCCGCGTGGATGAGCAAGCTCTGCAGCGCATCCTGCTCGACCATTTCCTTCAGCAGCAGAAGGCGTTCTGCCGTGTTCTCAATCGGCTGGGCAGCGAGTCCTTGCCGAATCGCCGCCGCGGCACCGGGCAGATTCCCCACGTCATAGCGCAGTAGAGCCAGGCTGAGCGCCGCGTCGGAGAAATCGGGACGCCGCTCGAGGGCTTGCTCCAAGCAGAGCATGGCGTTATCGCCCTGTTCCCACTTCTCGTATATCAACCCCTGGGTGTAGAGACTCTGCGCGTCTTCAGGATAGCGCTCGGCGATGATCTGGCTGAGCTCGAGCGCGCTCTGCAGTTGTCCCCCGTGGAACAACTCCGCGCTCTTGCGCAACGCCGCGTCGAGGCTTGTGGGCACTTTGATGTCGAGGGGGCTCATCATTTGCTCCGGGGCTTGGGTGGGGGTTCAATGCACGCGCGATGCCTTGGCAAAGACGCCGCCCCCGTGGCGGCGACGTCTCTGCGATCGCGAAGTCTTCCGTCGCAACTCGCGCGCCCGTTGGGCAGCGCGGTCCAGTTGAGCAGCAGGTACCAGGGCTTGGCCCTCGCTGTCGACCATGAGGCCTTGCAGCGTCGCCAAGTCCAACGTCGCGAGAGCGTGGAGCGCGTTGGGAGAGAACACTTCGATCATCTCAACCAATGTCTGGCTGCGTTCCACCTCGTGGCGATTGTAGCCGAGAAAGGCATCACCGTTGTCGACATAGACGATGCGTTGACCACCGTTGGGGAGGCGAACCGTGCCAACCTCGAGGGAGCGATCATTATGTCCCACGAGATAATCCATCACGAACATGTCGCTGAGCCCTCGCCACAGTGGGTCGTTTTCGATGTCCATCTTGCGCCCAGGACGTAACTCTTGTGCCAGCCGTTGCAGATGACCGTGGGAAGTGGCCAAATAGCCGATGCGTGGCTCATAACCCTCAACCCAAAGCTGCACCGTGCCGTACAGGCTGGGTGCGTCCGTAGCGCTATCAAAAATCTGTAGGGTTCGCCGCTGCTTGTCACTGAGTTGCTCCCACACGGACTCCGCGAGGGGGCGCCAGGCGACACACCGCTCGACCAGGGGGATGGTACCCCCTGCTGAGAAGGTGCGTGCTAACTTGTAATAGGCCAGTTCGCGACGATATTCCTTGCCGTAAAGAGATGTTCCGGCGGGCTTGAAGGCCACCCGGATGCTCTCCCGCCCCAAGAGCGCCGCGTGTTCCGCGCTGAGGCGCAACAGGCCTCGAAATACGGTGTGGTTGTCTTCGAGAACATCGAGGGCGACGATGTCGCCGGCCATCAGGATCGCTTCGGCTAAGTCGAGATCCTCCAAGAGAAGCCACACGTGTGGCGGCGGCAGCGGCTGTTCGGAAGGTGCATGAAAGTAGCCATGGCGATCGATGCCGCGCTCTGAAACACTCTGGGGGTCGCGGGGGAGGCGGCCGATGACAGCCCCAAGGGGACCCGAGAGGGCACCGCCACCGAGCGTGGTCTCCAGACCTCTCAAGCACCTGGCCTCCGCCCGAGCGGGTGCTGCACGGCTTGCGTCGAAGGGGGCGTCGGAGACGACTGGGGCGCTGGGCTCCACTGGGTCACTCGGGTGCGGTGACGGACATTCCGATTCCGGTGGAGTCGAGGCACAGCCCAGCAAAACCAAGGCGAGGCAAGCGACAAGAGGCCAACACCCGCAGGTTCTCAGGAAAAACAACGCGTTGTGGTTGATCATGTCGAGCCGTTAGGTCATTGGCAGCGTCGGGGTACCTGCTTATCTATGAGTGTAAGGCAATGACCGTGAGGGGCAAGGATCGACGACGCGCCGGCTAGCGAAACAAGGCGCGGATCAACCCGACCAAGCCCGCGATGGCTTCCTCTTGGGGACCACGGCGAAAGAACCCGCCGCGATGCCGAACGAGCTCACGGGCATCACCGATCATCATTTTTCTACGTTCCAGTTCGCCGCGTTCGTGCGCCATGGCGATGGCAACAAAGCGCTGACGATCCTCCACCGAGGGTTGGGAGAAGATCCCTGGCACCTGTCCGCTGGCCAGACACTGCTCGCAATAGCTGAGACCATCTTGGCTCAAGCTTTGACTGCGCGGCACGTCTCGGCGGCAGGTGGCGCAGAGCACCCAATCCACGTGGCTTGGTGCTGGCGTCGCTTGGGCGTAGTCCAGGGCGATGGACGGCTTGGCTGGGTGCTGGGCTCTGGCGCTGGGCGTGGCGGGAGTCGAGGCGGTGATGCTACGTGCCAGCACGCGGCGATCCTCACCGCTGATCCACAGACCACCACAGGCGGGGCACAGGGAACAGGCAACAGCCGGTGTGTGGACCGCGTGCAGGTCCGTGCCATCGTGGGGGCAGGGGCGCTTGGTGTCGCGGAAGCAGGTGTCACACGTCGCCCCGGTGAGAGTGGCGCCGCAGTGATGGCACTGGGTGGCGGGCCGCGCCGTGGCGCGCAAAAAGTCTTCCATGGCAGACTGAGAGACTTGGGGCGCGATGATGGCGTCAAACTCCCCTTGTTCGAGAAAGACGCCCTGACAGGTCTTGCAGAGATCGACCTCGATGCGCCGCCCTTCGGGGCAACGTTTGGCCTTGACCTGCAGCGCCGTGCCACAATCGGGGCAATGACGGGGAGTGGCATGACTCATTCTCGGCGTCCTCCCTGCACTTCGCGCCGGAGCAACTCTCTGACCTGGGCGAGCAAGTCTTGTCCCTGAACGGCTTGGGTGAGACAGATTTGCCCGGCGCGATCAATCGACTCTCTGAGGACAGGGTCTGCGGGGTAATCGACCAGCACCATGGCACCCATGTTGGGCTGGGTTTGGCGGAGTCTCTCGATCAGCACCAGGGCGTTGACGCCGGAGTGGCGGCCAGAGGTGATGAGGAGATCGATGGCCTGTGGGTGACTCTCGCATAGCAGTTGTGCTTCCGTGCTACTTGACGCCGCGAAGACGAAGTAGCCGGCGTTGCTTAGGGTTTGGCACTGGCTTTGGAGCAGGTGAGCGGCGTCTTCAACCACCAGAACCGTGGCCTGCCGTGCGCCGTCCTCGGGGGACGCGGGTGCTTGCGAGCGACCGTCCTCCTGGGAGTGTTGCTCGCGCTTCCACGCCCCTGGGTCGACGCGCGCCACTGGAAAATACAGGGTAAATGTCGTCCCCTGTCCGGGCTCGGACTGGACGTCGATAGCGCCCCGGCATTGCTTGAGCGTGGCGAAGACCGCGGCCAAACCGAGACCGCTCCCTTTGTCCACGGGTTTGGTGGTGAAAAAGGGGTCGAAAATGCGGGACATGGTCCGGGCGTCCATGCCGACCCCGTTGTCACGGAACACCAACGTGACGTAGTCCCCAGCGGGCAGACCGACCACAGCACCTTGATGACGATCCAGGGTGCTGACCTGGGTCGCGATGCTCAGAACGCCTCCGTGGGGCATGGCGTCGCGCGCGTTGACGACCAGGTTGATGAGGACGTGCTCGAGCTGGTTCGGCTCTGCCAAGATCGGCGCCATCTCCTCGCCCATACTCATCTCCAGGACGATGGCGTCACCGAGTATGCGGGTCATGGCCTTGCGTGTTTGCTGAAGCAGATGATTGATGTGGACCGTGGACGGTGCCAGGACCTGATCTCGGCTGAAGGCCAGCAGTTGACGGATGAGCCTCGCGGCGCGCTCGCCCGCGCTGCGGATTTCGAGGAGGTCTTCGACCAGCCGATCGTCATCGGGTACTTCGGCCAGGATGAATCCAGTGTAGGCTAAAACCACAGAGATGAGGTTGTTGAAATCGTGGGCGATGCCGCCGGCGAGTCGGCCGATGGACTCGAGCCGCTGGGCCGTGCGCAACTGCTCTTCCAAAGTGTGACGCTCCAACTCGGCCTGGACCCGGGCGCGCATGTCCGTGGCCACGCTGAGCCCTGATCCACGGTCAAGAAAAGAAAAAACCCCGTTGTTCTTGGAGAACCAAG
>CAYVQF010000091.1:0-14279 GCA_964454015.1 uncultured Myxococcales bacterium | reverse complement strand
CATGCTGGCGCTGCTGATCGCTGGGGCTTGTCCATTGATCTACACGCTCCTAGGCCGAGACGATGGTGGCCCCCAAAGCGACGGCCTGCTGCAACAGCGCGATCAGCCCCTGGCCATCGACCTCAGGCCCCTCCAGGGCGAGGCGAGGCAAGCCTGCGACCTCCTCAGCCCGCGCCTTGGCGCACAGCCGCAGCCGCAGCCGCACCGCCCCAGGCGCCCGCAGCTCAACCCCCCAATAATGCTGCATCCGCGCCGGAGCACCCGTGAGCCAGCCCCCCAGCGTGCGCCGCAGCGGGCGTTGCCATTGCGAGAGCTGAATCGCCGGCATGGCGTCGATCTCCCAGCGCAGCGTCGCCTCCCCCGCGCGGGTCACGGTGATCCCCGTGCCGTTCCAGGTGATCCACGTCCGTGGGGCGCGCACTTCCCCCTGCGCCACCGTGGGCACAGCGCGCAGCGCCCGCATCACCTCTGACGCCTCTTGCGTCGGCAAGGCCTCCCAGGCAAAGCCACCCACGCGACCCAAGAGGGCCAGCAGCGCCACACTGCTCTCCTGAAGCGTCACCGGGGCAAAACGAAAGATTTTCCCGACCCACCGCGCCAGACCGCCCTCGAGCCGCTGGCGATAGAGATCGGCCATGGCCGTGAATCCCTCTTGCACCGCCGCCGCTTCCTCGCCAATCGCTCCGAGGCCTTCCAGCAAGCGCGTAAGGGCGGGGTCCGTCGCGTTCGCCGCCGCGCCGCTCTCGAGCCATGCCCGCATCTTGCGGTCGAAATAGTCCGCATCGCCCTCAGAACCTGCTGACGCCTCGCCGTCGGCAAAGGCCTGGTGGCGCCGCACCAAGGGCAAGAGATCCAGGCGGCCAGCGAGCACGTCTTCGACGCGACGCTGCATGAGCGACAACTGTTCGCGAAAAAAGGCCAAGTCGCGCCGTTGTAGCTCGACGAGCCCTGCCAAGAGCGCCAGCGTCGGGATGAAGGCCGAGGCCAGGTAGGTCGTCGGGGTCATCCCGGCCCAGGCGGCGCTCAGCGAGAGCATGGCCGCGAAAACCAGCATGAAGGCCACATAAAAGAGGACGAAAACCTTGCTCAGGTAGCGCTCGGTGACCGCCGCTTCGCTCAGGGTGCTGATGATGAAGGGGACCCGAGCCTTGGGGTCGGGGTAAGCGGCGATCTCCAGGTGATGCGGTCTCTGGGCGCGGACTTTGGCAAAACCAAAGACGTAGAGCTTGGCTCCGACGGGGGCCGTGGCCTCCGTCTCCCGGCGCCCGCCTTCCTGGTGCGAGGTGGTCGCAGCCGGGATGAAGGTCGCGCCCTGTGGATCGACGGCGACGCGCCCCGACTCATCTTCGAGCCAATAGCCCAGGCGCTTGACTTGGTTGTGGGTCGTGACCCATTTGCGGCGGCCTCCGGAGCGCTGACGCTCTTGCACCAAGTGGTGGTAGTAAACGCAGGGGGTCGCCGTGAGCGGGCTAGTCAGCGGTTGCTGGGGCTCGCGCAGCACGGCCGTGGCGCTGATCTCCGTGTGGCCGTAGACGACGTTTTTGGCGACGCTCGAGGGAAAGGTCCTGAGCCAGCGGGCAAGGTGGCGCTCTCTATGACCCAGAAACACGAAGAAGGCCGCGGCGAGGAGGAGGAGAGCCCCGAAGAGGGCCGCCTCGCCACGGAGGCCTTGGGGCTCGAAGGTGTCCCAGGACAAGCGCGCCAGTCGTTGCCCTTCTTCCGGGGTGAGGGTGAGCGGCGCCGGCAAGGCCGGCCCGCGCCACAGACTCAGCAGCCCCCGGCGAGCCCGCAGGCGAGCTTGCCCGTGGGCGATGGCCAGCCGCCCCAGGCTCAGGCTGTCGTCCGCGTCCAGGGCGTGCTCGTCAAGGGCGAGCTCGGTGGCGCTGTTGGCGCGCAGCTCCGGCCAGGCCCGCAATAGCGCCTCGGGGCTCAGGCCCAGGGTGGCCGCCATGGGCGCGCTCTCAGCCAGGCGACTCTGCCACTGGGCCTCCAGGTGGCGAGCCGCGGCGTCGAAATCTTCCAGGTGGATGACGACGCCGCGGCCCGCTTGGACCAACACCAAGAGCACGGCGCAAAGCAGCCACAGCGGCCTGGCCAACCTGAAGTCCAAGAGTCGTGAGAGGACGAGGAGTGCGCCGAGCAGCATGGCCAGCGCCACGGCGCTCACGATCAGCTCATCCCCCGGATAATGGCTGCCCAATGTGGCCCAGTCGTCCAGGCTCAGCATCATCCCGTCGAGGCCATGCGCCCCCGCTGGCAGCACGCGCTGCGTCGCCGCGTCATAGGTGCCCATGACCGAAACGGTGGCCCCCACGGCCACACAGAAGCGCACCCAGCGTTCGTCGTCGCTCTCGACGAAGTCCACCACCGAGGCGTAGTGCAGGTGCTGCGGGTCCAAGACGACGCGCACCGCCCCGGTCGCGTCGCGCAGGGCAAAGGGGACCACCGTCTCCTCCTTGTCGGCCACGACCCAGGGCCAATCGCCGCTCACATCTTCCCCGACGACCAGGCGTTCTTCGCGGTAATAGACGCAGGCTTCCCCCGTGGGCGCCCGGTGCGGGGGGTGATCGGGGAGGGCCTCGACTTCCCCTTGCAGCCGCGCTGGCCCTTCCACCAGCGCCCCGATGGGGAGCAGGGGAGTGCGCCTGATGCGCCCACCGTAGTCACCGCTCTCCCATACGACGAGCAACAACAGCAGCGCGGCGCCGAAAAGCGCTGCGAAAAGGAGGGATAAGGAGGCAATGCGAAAGATTTTTTTTAACTGTGGTTTGGGCATCAGGGCATGCTCAGGCGCGCAAGGAGAAGCCGAAGGCGCGGTGCCAAAGGCACGATGGGCCCCAACTTAGTCCGTTCACTCGGCCCCACACAAGCGCGTGAGGCCAAGCCACGGATGTGGCGAAAAGCCTCACACCTGCAAGGTCGCGCGCCTCGCTTCAGCAATCCACGCCTTCCTCACCGATGCGTTCGCATTCCCAACGGTTGTCGACGCAGCTCGGGTTGATGCAGCAGTCGCCCGGGTCGCCCCAGCAGGTCTCCGGCGGGCAGCTATCGGAGCGCACCAGCGCGCCACAGCTCCAGCCCTCATCGCCGCAGACGGCGTCCACGAAGGCGCCGCTGCCACAAAAATCACTGCAGACAAAGGTGATGGGTGCCCCGGCGCACTGACACAAGCCCCCCTGGGCGCAGAACCACACCCCGTCGCGACACTCGCCATCGCTCACGCGGTTGCCACCGACACAACACGGCGGCCCCACCGGCGTCAGTGGCGCACCACACGGAATGGGCGGCTCGCCCGTGTCCTCCACGGCGTCCGCCGCGTCTGCCACCTCGACTTCCGCCGTCACCTCGACGTCTTCACTGGTCTCGGCGTCAAGGTCCGAGACCTCGACCTCAGCGATCTCCGGCCCCACATCCTCAGGAACCTGGTCAGCCACGAGGTCCTGGTCCTCAGCCGTGGACGTGTCGCCGTCGCAGGACCACGCCAGCGCCACCAGGCCCAAGACCGCGCACGAAACCAGAAAGTATTTGGCCAACATCACCTGATTCATGGATCCACCTCCGCAAGTCGCGCGCTGCCCTTCCGGCAGGAAACTCAGTGTAGCCGCCCCCCGCGCCCCACGGCAATAGCCTGGTCCCCGTCGTGCCTGACCCAAAGCTCCCCGCGAGCGCGCCCCGGCGCCAGCAGCAGCAGCGCGGAGCGCATGAGGTCGTGAGAAGGGGGAGCGTTGGGCGACACAATTCTGTAAGTTGGAGGGGAGCGTGGGCGTTGCGCCGAAGATGCAGGGCAGGACGGGTGTGGCCACCCCAAGAGGAGCACAGGCCAATGACGCAAAACGACGAGAGGCAAGGCTGGCTCAGGCCTGGGCAGGCGCTGCTACATCCGGCTTGGTTGACGGCCGTGGCGCTGCTCGTGCTCAACGATCACCTGCTGAAAGGCAGCGTCTGGGCGGGCGTGTTGACGGGCAAGCTCAGCGACTTCGCGGGGTTGTTTCTGGCGCCGGTCTTGGTGGCGGCCTTGCTGCGGCGGCGCCGGCCAGGAGGGGTCATCGCCTGTGCCGTCGCGGTTGGGGTGGTCTTTGCAGCCATCAACCTGTGGCCCGCCGCAGCGCTGGCGTGGGACGCCCTCTGGCGCGCCCTTGGCTGGGGCTGGCACACCACGGTGGACCCGACGGATCTCATGGCCCTGCCCATGGTGCCGCTCTCCCTGTGGTTTTTCTGGCCGGCCATGCAAGCCCCGGCGGGCGCGCCCTGGCGCGCTTGGGGGCGCGGCCTGGCGACGGCAGTGGGCGGCTTGGCCTGTATGGCCACGCCCTCGGAAGAGATCCCTGACAAGCGCGTCTCTCCCGGCGTCTTCGAAGCGCGCGTGGCCGCCGTCAACGGCAGCAGGGAGCAGCGCTTGGTGACGGTCCACGCCCTGACGTCGCCCGTCCTGATGGATTGTGACGTGGTCGCCAGTGATCCCGCATCGATGCTCAGCCCGAGGCACTTCGAGGCCCGTGGCGTCACCTGGCCCTTGGGCTCGGGACAGCAGGCGCCCTTGGGGCCGCGCGTGGGCGGGCCGATCCCCAAGGAGGATGGGGGCGGGCCCAGTTTCGTGCCTGGGCAATCCTGTGAGGCCGTTCTCCTCAAGGGGAATTTCGGGGCGGATGCCCTGGTCTTCTGGACCCACGCCCTCCCCATGGCGACCTTCGACTATGACGCGCAGCTCCCTGAAGATTGGCCGGGCTCCGAGGCGACCGTGGTGTTGCGCGCCGACTACGGCGCCGTGGATGCCACCCAAATGAACACCTGGCCCGCGCCGGGCTGCGACTACTACCGCTTCCAGGGCTGGGATTGTCAGCCGAGCCAAGCCCCGGCCGGCGCGCGTTACGCCTGGGAGGCCCTCCCCAACGCCCCCGTGCAGGTGAGGTCTTGGCCCACGGAGGAGACGCCCGGGAGCTGCGAAGACCCCGGTGCGACACCGCGGGTGGCCTGGGCCTTCGCCGCAGACCTTGACTTGGACGAGGGGGTCGTCGTGCTGGAGGTGATGGAGAACCCGGAGCACCCGGACTGCCGCGCCTATATGATCGCGCCTGCTGCCGCGCCTGAGGGCGGGCGCGGCGGGCTGAGTCTGTGTGGCCCGGCGCGCCTGCACCGCGTCATGGAGGACGCCCTCTTGGAAGGGGTCCGCCTGCGCTTTGCTGCGACCCACGTCGCTGGCAACCAAGGGTCGATGCTGGAGATAGCCCTGCAAGCCGCCCATCCCGAGGCGCCGCCACCCTTGGCGCGCCGGCTGCTGCTGGTGCGCGCCTATGCCCCGCCCGAAGGCTTCCCCGTGCGCTGGCAGGGTGAAGTGAGCGTCGGCGCGTGCCGCCCGCGCCTGGACCCCTGCCTGAACACCTGGGTCGACGCGCAGCTCGCCGTGGCCGGCGCCCTCGGGGCCCATGCCGCCGGTGCGGCTGTGCCCCTGGCCGGTGGGACCTTGTGGCTCGGGCGCGCGTCCTACCCGGTGGTGGTCAGCCCATCGTGCGTCAACTACGGTGCTTGGCCACTCGTGCCCGCGCCCGCGAAAGTCACGACTTTTGTGGAAGCCATGTGGGAGGAACCATGAGACGAGGCGGAAGGCTCTTGGCCATGGCGTGGCTGTGGCTCGCTGTGGGACTGCCTGGCTGTGGTCCCGCGGAGCCCAAGGAGGCGCCCAGCTTCGCAGCGGCCATGGTGGTGCGCAATATGACCCATCACGTGCATCGCCTGTCGGTGCAGCGTTTGGCGCCGGGCAAGGCGGTGGACTGTGCCGTGCTCTTGGCCGAGCCGCTGCGGCTGGCGACGCGTACGCCCACCTTCATCCACGACGACTACACCCTGATGTCGGGGCAGCAGGCCGGGGTGGACACCTTCGAGACGCGGGACTGTAACCTGGCGTGGATTCTCCGTCAGCCCTACGCCGCGATTCGCCCGGATCGCCTCTTGGTGGTGTGGGCGGGACCCATGGCCCAGGCGGAGCACCCCGTGGCGGTCCCCAAAGGGGCCCCAGAAGGTCCGCACCTGACCTTGACGGCGGACTACGCCGGGGTGAGTGAGGCCGTGCCCCCCTTTGGCCACCGGCCTTGCGCTGACGACGACGCCTCGTGTCTGTGGCAACGCTCCTATGGCGAACCGCCGGCCGGGACGCGCTTCTCCTGGACGTGGGAGGGGGTGCAGGCCTATGCCTTCGCCTGGGGTGAAGAGGTGGTGAGCCCCCTGCCAGCCTGTCCGCGGGAGTTGCTGGCGCCGGCCTGGGATGTGGGCAGGTTGCCCGCCACACGCGGCGAAGGGGGGCAGGTCATTCGCTGGACCGTGCGGGAGCTGCGTCCGCTGAGCATGCCGGAGGGCTGCGTAGAGATCCTGCTGGAGGCGCCCCCGGAGCACTTCGCCCCGCGGTGGTTTTCCTGGCAGTGGTGTGCTCCCGAGATGATGATGGCGCCGCTGACCGAGGCGGGCCGCAGCCTGAGTGTCGACTGGGAGGGGTGGAGCGCCAGCTATCGTGTGACGCTGTGGGAGGGTGAGCGCGCCGTGGGCTCCTATAGGCAAGTCGCGGGCTTTGCCCTCCCTGAGGCCCTTGGCATCACCCTGAGCGCCACGCCCCAGCTCGGCTGCGATGCCTTCAAGCTGGACTGCGAAGAGGTGGGTTTGCCCGTTGACATCAGGGTCGACGGCCGCCCCCTGGAGCTGGGCGTCCCGCTGGACTTGGGCACTGGCCTGCTCTACCTGACGCGGGCGGAGTATCGCGCCGTGGTGTGGCAGGGAAACATCTGCAGCGGCTCCCAGGCGAGCCCTGGGGCCTACTTCGAGCTGCTGTCCTTCCACGCAGAGGACGCGCCCTGAGCAGGGCCGCTGGCGACGTGGCCTTGGCCTGCGCCACGGCTTCCTCGACAGGCACGGGTCATCCGTGCTAATCCCCGCTCAAGTGCTCGTTTACGCCAGGAAAATGCACGGAAGGATAGTGAGGGATGGCCGGACCGCAGCTTCACACCATCGAAGAGGCCCTCTTCTGGGCTTACGCCAACGTCGCCCGCGCCGACATGGCCCTCGAGGCCGGCTGTGACGCCTACCACACGCAGCACCACGTCGTGCGCGCCGCCCTCTTCCGCGACCTGTGCAGCGGCGCCAAGAAGATGGGGCCCCTGACGGACGAGCTCGCCATCGAGGCCACCTACGGCCGCCGCTGCGCCTACTGCGCCGCCCCCGGCGACCTGGCGCGTCCCCCCCTCATGCCGGCGCTGGCGCTCACCAAGCTGGTCCCCTTCAACGCCGTGTGGAGCTGCCCGAAGTGTTGCGCCGCCCAGGCGGACGCCGAGGTCCTGCGCTGGCTGGCTCGGGCGGGCCGCTTCCCGCCCATCTACCTCCTGCGGCGGGTGCTCAAGCTCCAGCACGCCTTCCTCGCCCACGCCGGGCTGCTGCACACCCCCCTGGAAGCGGCGGCCTCGCTGGCGCTGCCTTTCGACCTCGCGGCGCTGCCCCTGCACTTTCCGCCTCCGGCGGAGCTCACCCTGTGGGCCACGGTCCGCACCCTCCAAACGCCGCCCAAGCCCCGGGCCAAGGCCTCGGCGCCACAGCGCGCGCAGGCACCCCAGCAGGTCGACTGGGAGCGACTCGATCTGCCCCTGGAGGGCATGGACTTCATCGCCCTCGACGTGGAGACCGCCAACAGCCACCCGGGGTCGGTGTGTCAGATCGGCTTGGCCAAGGTGCGCGCTGGGAAAGTCGACGGTACCTGGATGACTTATGTCGACCCCGAGCAAGCCTTCGAGGCGGGCAACATCTGGATCCACCACATCACGGCCCAGACCGTAGCCGGCGCGCCCAACTTTGCCCAGATCTACCGCGGGCTCGCCGAGGCAATGCGCGGCGAGGTGGTGATCGCCCACACGGGTTTCGACCGCAGGGCCTTGGCCTGCGCCGCCGAGCGCTATGGTCTGCCAGAGATCGCCTGCACTTGGCTCGACTCCTTGGCCATCGCTCGCCGGGCCTGGGACAAGGAGCAGTGTGGGAGCTATGGCTTGGGCAAGCTCTGCGGCTTTCTGGGGTATCGCTTCAAACACCACGACGCCCTCGAAGACGCGCTGGCGGCGGCCCACATCGTCCTGGCGGCTTGCCACGGCAAGGGGCTGAACATCCCCCAGTGGCAGGTGCGGGTGCAACAGCCGGTGAAGCTCCCCAAGGCCAAGCGGCCAGCGCCGCCCAGCCCGGCCGCGTCGCGAGCAGCGCCGCCCAGCGCCAGTACGGCGCCGGGCGCGGAGGCGCAGAACGCCGCCGAGGGGGTGGTGCTGGCCGGTTCCCTGGTGCGGCGGCGCAAGGAGGTCATCGCCGCGGCTGAGGCCCTGGGTTACCGCGTCGATGGGAAGGTCTCCGCGGCGACGCGCGTGGTGATCATCGGCGAGGGGCTGCTGGCCAAAGAGGAGAGCGGCGCCGTGCCGGTCAAGGTGCGTCAGGCAGAGGCACGCATCGCTAAGGGGCAGGCCATCCGCTTCATGGGAGAAGAAGCTATCTTGGCGCTTGCGGCTCAAGGGCGACGAGGGGGGGAGTGAAAGAACGGCAAGGGGGTGCAGTTGGGCTAAGGAAGTCCGTTTCTGGGTGTCTTCAATGTTGCCCCCACTCAATCTCGGGACCGCCGATGCGTCTCATGTGCGCCAGGGCTTCTGGCCACGCCCTTAGGCCATTCCCGCTCACGTCGAGCACCCGCAGCCTGGAAAGCTCTCCAAGCTGAGAAGGCAAGGTCTTGAGCTGGTTGCCGTGGAGATAGAGCTGCACCAAGGCCTCCATGCGCGAAATCTCAGGCGGAAGGCTCCGCAGGCAGTTGTTGTTCATATGCAAATAGGCCAACGAGGGGAGTTGGAGCAGCGCCGCCGGCCACGTGTCGAAGGTGTTGCGATTGAGCTCCAAGCACTCCAAGCGGTGCAGGTGCGCCAGCTCGTCAGGCAATCCCTGCAACCGGTTGTCGTTTAAGTGCAAATGCTCCAGGCTGCTTAAGTGACCAAGGCTAGACGGCAAAGACACCAAGTCATTGCTGGCGGCGGCAAGCCGCTGGAGACTGCTGAGCGCGCCGATTTCGGGAGGCAAGCATGACAAGTGGTTGTGACTGAGGTCCAGCTCTCTGAGCCAGGTCAACTGACCAATCTCCGGTGGCAACCGTGTGAGGCCCATGGCAACGAGAAAGAGATAGTCATCCCGTGTTTCGACTACCTCTGCGATCTGAGTGAGGGCTTCTCCAAAGGCTGCTTGCTCTGAAGATCGCTCTCTCGATGCGTGAAACGACATGCTCGCTCTCGAAGGCGCCACGTAGACTTAAAGAACTTTTGTTCGTGGGAGCGCGGCGCCCACGACCAGAACGCGAGTGTGGCGCCTGGGCCTTGCCCCGTCAATCTCGCTCCATGGTTTCGTCACCCTCGTTGGTTTCAAACGACGCCTGGCATGGGCGCTGGCAGAGCTCTTCACCGGCGACGAGAGAACGGCTGGCTCGGCCCCCCCGGCAGCGCTGCATCCCCCTTGCCGGCGCTCCAGCGCGTGGCTATTGCCATGACAGGCCCGCCGTTGACCCTTGCCAGGCTTTCGATTATCCAAAGTGCTCTTCGATGCAGCCGGCATCGCACCCTTGGGACACGACAGAGAGGGAAAATCTATGGCTCGAAGTGGAAGTAAAAGCACCCGTTTTGCGGTCTCGCCCGAGAAATTGCTCGCCGTGGTCACCGATCCCGCCTTCCAGGCCGAACAACGCGAGCTGGATGACGCCGTCACCAAAGCGACGGCCGAAGTGACCGTGCGCGATGCGCAGCGCTGTGTGATCGAGATCCGGGCGACGGAGTATGATCGCGGGGTGACGGGGCTCGACAAGAACAAGACCATCAGCTCGGTGACCAAAGTCGACTGGAATCTCGAGGCGATGACGGCGACCTGGACCTACGAGAGCACCAGCGCCCATGCGGCGCGCTTCACCATCAAGGGTGGCAACAAGATCAAGGCCGATGGGGACGGCGCCATCCTCGAAGGCGACAACTATGTCGAAGTGCGTCTGCCGCTGGTAGGGGGCCAAGTGGAGAAGTTGGTCCTGGACGGCCTGATCAAGGGGCGAGACGGCTACGATCAGCTCCTGCGGGACTACCTGGCCCGTTAGGGCGCACGCCTGGTGGCCGTGGATCCAGAGCCCTCAGAGGTGGTGGCTCAGGACGTGCTGAGGCGCCCATCGCTGCTGACCAGCTCGTCGTCGAGGGGGTCGCCCGCCAGGAAAGGGGCGGCCGCGGCGAAGTAGGATTCTTCTGCAGCCATGAGCTCGGTCCAGCAGTCCAGGCCTTGGGCGATGCCGGCGCCGAGGTCGGCGGCGTCGAAGCCGATGAGCCCGTGTGAGGTGCCAAGCCAGACGCGTTCTGCCGTGCAGGCCAGGGAGAAGAAGCGCACTTTGGGCGGGGCGGCGGGCAGGGCCGGGGAGGAGTTCAGGAGCACCGTGTGTTCGCTGAGGCTGAGCAGGCGGCCGCGCGCTTCGAGGAGGAGGGGGCCGTGCGTGGGGTGGTAGTCCCATGCCCGTCCCCGAGCCAGGGGCGGGTCGATGAAGTCCCAGCCGAGGTGCTTGCCGGACAAATCGGTCTGGATGTAGATGCCCGTGCCGATGAGCCAGCAGGTGCCGTGTGGGTCGGTGAAGTGCCCGCGGAGATTGGGCTCGAACTTCGTGCGGCGCAACAGGGTCTTGCCGCTGGCGTCGAGGCAGCGGAGGCTCTCGTCGTCAGAGATCCAGACGTGGCCAGCGGCGTCGACGGAGATCTGGCGGATGGGGCCGTGGCTCAGCGACTGGGTGCGGCGCACCTGTTGTTCCGGGTCGAGGGTGTAGAGGTGGCCTGGGGTGCTGAGCCACAGGGCGCCGTCGGGAGCCGCGGCCAAGGCGGTGATGGGGATGGGGGGCTCGAAGCGCGGGTGGTGGCGCCAGGTGCCGCTGGCGCTGCAGTGGATGAGGCCGTACTCGGTGGCGATCCACACGGCGCCGTCGGCCGTGGGGGCGAGGTCGATGATGCGATCCAAGCCGGGAAGAGGGAGGTGAGGTGCCAGGCGCGCGATGTCGCCGCCGTCGCTGATGCGGAGGAGATGGTTTTTGCAGCCGACCCAGACGTGGGGGCCGTGGCCGCGCAGCACCCGCGGGGTCACACAGCACGGCGCGCTGTGGTGTTGCCAGGTGGTGGCGTCGGGCTGGAGATCCCACTGGCCCCGGGCGTCGATGACGGTGCGCCGCGGCAAGGTCTGTGCGGCGACTTGGCCCTCGAAGGGCCAGAGGCGCAGTTGCGGCGTCCGCGCGCCCTTGGCGGTGCTGTCCCAGGAGAGGCCCTCGAGGCCCATGACGAAGCGCTCGGGGATGAGCACGTCGAAGCAGAGCACGTCCACGTAGTCGTCGGTGAACTCGTCGACGGAGTAGACGCGGAGCACCGCGAGGGGATGTTGGCGCGGCGACGGGCGAAAGCTGGGCCGGTCGAAGCGCGCGCCGAAGTGATCGCGCAGCGGTTGGCTGACGCTGGCGCCATGGCGCTGTTCCCAGGCCTCGGCCAGGAGGCGGAGGATGAAGACGTCGTCCTGGGGGGCTGGGTTGTCGACCAGGGGTTGGCCCCTGACGGCGAGCACCAGGCGCACCCAGGGGCCGGGGTGCTGGGCACAGTAGGCCTCGATGCACTCGATGGCTGTGCCCAGGCCGAGGGCCGCGTCGACGAGGCGACGCTGGTCGACGACCTGGTAGGCTTCGACGACGACATGCATTGCTTGCTTGACCATGGCCGCTCCTTGGGTGGTGGAGACGCCCCTTCGGGCGGGCGTCTGGGGTCAGGATGTGCCGGGTAAGCGCCAATGGGGCGCGACAAAAAAAGAGATAGCACGTGAGGGTGCGTTGCCGGCCAAGAAATGAGCGCGTGGCCCTAGCTTTGGACAACCCCTGGCGGATTGGCGCGCCGCTGGCGTCGCGGCGCCGGGGCAAGTGGCGGGCAGGGGTGGCGGTAGACGATCCCTATGGCCGCCTGGTCCTGGACCCTGCCGACAAGACCTCCTACGGCAAGGGCCATCAATGGTCCGAGAAAAACGACGAAGACGCTCGGGATCAACAGGGAGAGGATAATGTTCTCCCGTGGGACCGCGTGGTCGAACACGATTCTGGCTGGATCGCTGCCTTCAAAATCTGAGCGCCGCCGCCCTCAACAGGGGCAGGGCAGACCCGATGAGCTGTGGCCTTCCACGGGAAAGGTCAGGTGGAAGACGAAGCGGTGCGGCGCATCGGCATGTGGGTCCGGCGCAAAGCCGATGCGCTTCAGATAGCGTTGGTGGGCGGTGGCGTGGCTGTGGGTAACGAAGGTGTAACGTCCGCCCAAGTCCATGAAGAAGGCGCCTTGGTGGAAAAGAAAACGGGCGTTCTTGAAGTCGCGATAGGCCGGCACCACGTAGTCCAAGGCGATCTCCAGCTCGCCGCGCTCATTCTCGTAATAAATGAACAGCGACACGGGCAGGGTCTCCCGCAGGATGAAGTAGGCCTTGTAGTCCTTGTGGTCGCGGTCCAGGTGGAAGTCGGGGTGAGACTTGCGCAGGTCGTCCGCATAGAAGTGAAGAAAACTCTGCACCTGCGGGCTGTCCAAGTCGCGGCGCGTCGAGATCTGAAACCAGGTCTTGGCATGGGCGATGGACCACAGGAAGTAGACGTTGACGGCCACGACGAAAATGTTGAGCAACAACACGGGCCACAGCATCAGGATGGCCCCATAGGCCGCAAAGAGCAGCGAGCCAAAGAGGCTCAGATAGCGCAAAATCTTGATGTTTTTCATGGTCATCGAGATGGCCACGATGAGCGATGCCACCAACCCCAAGGTCTCAATCCAGAACATTCCTCTCTCTCTCTCCACACACGTTGCCATGGCCTCAGCGGCGCCGGGGCCTCCTCGCGCGGTTGCGCCCTTACCCGTTCTTCCAACGCAAGCGCCACCGTCCTTCTGCCGAGAGCGCGTCGGTGACGCACACCTGGGCAGCAGAGGCAAGGCGCACCAAGACGCCGCGCTGTGTGTGTGCAACGCGTCGACTGGCTTTGCTTTGTTGGGGGTTCAGATGGGCTGAGACTTCGTCTCTCAGCAGCATCAGCGGAACCGACGGGCGCAACTTAATGCCAGGTGAAAATAATGCAAGGGAAAAGATGCATCGTCGGCCTGCGACCGAGGCTGCGCTGCCACCTGGCGCGCTCGGGACGCGGGCATGACGCGCCCGCCCGTGTGGCGGTGGATACAAAAAAACGATCGACATGGCAGACACTTACCCAGAAAGTGTGGGGCTTGGTTGAATTTGATACAGAAAAATTCGTCTGTGCGCGAATTCTCACCGGGTCCTTGGGCTCGGTATCCCAAGGAGGAGATCTCATGCGCGGAGATTGGCGGTTCTTATGTCTGTGTTTGCTGGGCTTTGCTTGGACTCTGGCGAGCTGTGGCGATGACGAGGGGAAGAAATCTGACACCCCGGCCAAGGCGGAGAAGCAGGCCTTCACGGGGACCCTCTCCGGTGACGGCGCGCCCGGGGCAGTGAGCAATGAGCAGAAGGATGCGGCACCCAACGTCTTCGCCGCGGGGATCGCTGGGCCGGTGCTGGGCATTTGGCTCGTCCCCGACGCCAGCGCGGCCTACGCCATCTCGGTGACCATCAACACCGACGACAGCCACAAGCTGCCTGGGACCTTCAACGTCGGCGCGCCGCCGGCCGACCCGGTCTTCGTGATGGTGATCCAGGGGGCGATGGTTTACGAGTCGAACGGGACGGGCACGGTCACCATCAATGAGTGCCCCAAGTCCATGGGTGACAAGGTATCGGGCAAGTTCACCGGCGTGGGCCTGGTGGCCGTCGAGGGCGGCGGGACCTTGACCCTAGACGGGACCTTTGAAGTGGGCGTCGCTGCCATCGCCGGCTATGAGCTGGTCTGCTCCGGCGGCACCACGCCGATCACCCCGGGACAGTGTGACTACGATCCCGACGGCGCGTGCACCGGCCCCTGCTGCGCCATGGCCCAGTGCGTCTCCATGTGCTTCATGAACGACTGCCTCGTGCCCTGTATGGGTATGGACTTCAACGCCTGCATCGCCTGCGGCAGCAACTGCGAGACCGTGGTCTGCGCCGAGCACTTCACCACCGAGTGCCGCACCAAGTGGGAAGCCCTCAACACCTGCGAAGCACAGCACGGCTGC
Organism: uncultured Myxococcales bacterium; assembly: GCA_964454015.1. Classification (GTDB taxonomy): domain Bacteria; phylum Myxococcota_A; class Bradymonadia; order UBA4248; family UBA4248; genus CAYVQF01. The sequence continues at coordinate 84 of CAYVQF010000091.1, read as the reverse complement.
GACGACCTCGATGACGACGAGGCCGAAGAAGCCTGTGTCGCCGACAACTGCTGCGCCGAGGTCAAGGCGGCCTTCCAGCCCTAG
>CAYVQF010000090.1:0-14502 GCA_964454015.1 uncultured Myxococcales bacterium | reverse complement strand
ACAATAATTCACAACGAGCAAGCCCCATGCCGGCTTTGGTCGTGGATTGTGGATGCACCACATGGCTTGCACTTGGTGACCTCACAGACTATGAAGGCCCCTGGGCGGATTGCGGCCGGCGCGCTCAGCGTCGCGCGCCGCCTTTTTCGTGTCCAGCCCGCTCCCCCAACGGCTCCCCTTTCGAGGAAAGGTCCATGCTGAATCAGGATAAACAGCGCCTTCACAAGTTCTTGAGCAGTGCTGGCGTGACGAGTCGACGCAAGGCCGAGGTGCTCATCGCCAGCGGCCGCGTCAAAGTCAACGGTAAGGTCGTCACCGACATGGGCGTCATGGTGACCCCGGGCAAGAGCCGCATCGAGGTGGACAACAAGCCCGTCTTTTGGCACCCCGAGCGGGTCTACGTCCTGCTGCACAAGCCGCCAGGCTACATCACCAGCCTGAGCGACCCCGAGCAGCGGCCCCTGGTGGTGGATCTTCTGCCCAAGGGGATGCCCCGGGTGGTCCCCGTGGGCCGTCTGGACTGGGACACGGAGGGCCTCTTGGTGCTCACCAACGACGGCGACCTCTCCCATCGCTTGATGCACCCCAGCCACAAGCTGCCGCGCGTCTATCACGCCAAGCTCAAGGGCGAGGTGCGTGATGATAGTCCCGCCCTGCTTCAGCTCAAAGAGGGCGTCACCCTCGACGACGGCTTCGTGCAGCCCGACCGTGTGGCCATCCTGGGCTACACCAGCCGCCACACCTGGATCGAGTTCGAGATCCACGTGGGCAAGAACCGCATCGTGCGCCGCCTCTGTGAGGCCGTGGGCCACACGGTGTTGAAGCTGCGCCGTGCCGCCTTTGGTCCCTTGACCCTGGAGGGTCTCCCTCAGGGGGCCTTCCGCGATCTGACCCCGGGTGAAGTCAAGACCCTCTACCAGCTCGTGGGAGGCGACGTGGCGAACGCGCCGCCCGTCCGCTCCAAGCCGGGGACGCGCATCCTTCATGCCAGCGAAGCGGGCCGGGAACACATCCGTCCCCCAGGGCGCCCACGCCTGCCGCAGGCAGGCCCCGGCGGCGACGAAGCACCCCGCCCCCGCACCCGTGCCGCGGCCCCTGGGCCGCGGGTGCGCCAACCTCGTCCCGGGGTCTTCGTCGCCGACGGCCCCGGCGCGAAGCCCGGCCATAAGCCGCCGGGCTTCGCGCCGGGGCGTGGGCGCCCGGGGGAGAGTAGCGACGGCACCGCCCCCGTCTCCCGCACCCGCCGCGGCGAACGCGACCAAGCGCGCCGTGACCAAGACGCGGCCCCAGCCACCCCACCGCGAGAACGGCGCCACGGTGCCCCCCACACCGACGCCATCGCCGGAGAACGCCCGCGACCGGGACGCCACGCCCACCGCGATGACGCCACGGGAGAACGCCCGCGACCGGGACGCCACGCCCGCCGCGATGACGGCGCCGGAGAACGCCCGCGGCGCCAAGGTGACGACACCAAAGCGCGGCGCCACAGCGACCCCACCCCGGGCTACGAACGCTGGGCCCGCCCCAACGATGCCCCTCCTGTCGCCCGCACATCGCGCAGTGGCGCCCGTGACCCACGTCCCAGCCCCGAAGGGCAGCGGCCCCGCGCCGGCAAAGGCAGCCACGGCACAGCGCCGCGGCCGCCCGCGCGCCAACGGCCTCAACCCAGCCCCAACAACCGACCACGTGGCCCCCGTAAACCTCGCTGAACCACCGCAGTCCACGCCATGCTCTCAGAGCCCCATTCCGTGTGGTGAACGATGAACCCCTACAATCTACCCGATCGCGCCCCCCAACTCTGTCCAAGCTTCATGCAGGATCTGCCTGCTGGCGGCACGGACCGCCTCGCCATCTTCGACGCCGACGGCACCCTGTGGCGCGACGACGTCGCCGATGATTTCACCCAGTGGCTCATCCACAATCGCCACGTCGACACGGGCCACCGTTGGCCAGAGTACATCCAGATCTACCGCGACGATCACGCCGCCGGTTGCCGCTATCTCCTCTCCTTCTACGCCGGCCTCACCTTGACCCGCGTCCATGAGCTCGTCCACCTCTGGTGGCGCGATCACGCCATGCGTCACTGGGTCCCAGAGGTAGTCGAGGCCATGCACTTCCTCGCCGATCGCGACTACACCATCTGGGTGGTCACGGGCTCGCCCACGGACACCATGCTGCCCCTCTGCTCCTTCCTCCCTGTCCACGCCATCGTCGGCATGGACTTCGAGCTCGACGCCCAAGGAGTCATCACGGGCCGCCACCGCGGCATCTCCTGCGCCGACGACGGCAAAGCCGTCAAGGTCCAATCCCTCTGGGAGGGCCCCATCGACTTCGCCGCCGGCAACGGCAAACTCGACACCGCCATGATCGAGCTCGCGACGACCGTGCGCTGGAGTGTCTTCCCCAACGCCGCATTCCATGAGGTCTCCCGCGCCAAAGGGTGGCACATCCTGCCGCGCCCCGCCGATTTCGTCGAAGAAGACAAACTCGCCTGAGCACCTCCTGCCACCCCCCGCCCCGGCTCCCCTCCGCGCCCCCGGCGCCCAGGGCTCAGCGCCGACCAGCCGTGGCCCTAACCTCTGCCGGGTCTAACCAGCGGCTTCGGCGCCGCCGCCACACCCCGTAGCCGCCCAAGCCGAGCAAGCCCAACCACCACAGCGGCGGCGCAGGCGGGCCCTGGATCAAGGTGCAACCACAGCCGCCCTCGTCCTTTTTCTCGGCCTGCGGCAGCTCAATGTCGGCCCCGTCGGCGCCGTCCAGGCCTTCCACCGTGGGGTCGTCGCCCTCGAGAGGATCGGCCGTGCAGATGTCGCGACCCCCATAACAGCTCCCAGACTGACAGATTTCGCCTTCCGTACAGGGGTCGCCGTCATCGCAGGGCGTGCCCGCCTCCACGGGGACACGGACACAGGTGCCCGTCGTGGGGTCGCAACGCCCCACGTTGCAAGCGTCGTCGAGCTCGCTGCAATTCTTGGGCTGCCCCACACAGACACCGCCAGAGCAGGCCGCCTCTTCCACGCACGGATCGGCCGCTTGGCAAGACGTCTCGTCGGCCAGGGCCGTATAAACACAGCCTCCGGCTGCGGAGGAACAGGTGCCCACACTGCAAGAATCATCGCTGGGGCAGGTGAGGTCCTGGCTCACGCACCCACCCTGGCCGTCACAGCGTCCATTTTCGGTGCAAGGATCGCCGTCGTCGCAGGCGAGCTCTGCCGGCGCAAAACAGCCCAAGTCCTGGTCACAGACCGCGAGCTGGCAGGCGTTCTCCGGCACCGGACACTGGACCGCTTGGTCCCGGACGCAGCTCCCCTGGCCATCGCAGGTGTCGGGACCAGAACACAGATCGTCGTCGGGACAGGGCGTACCAGCGGGCTCCGGCGCGCGGCAACCGCGGTAAGCCTCGACGCACACCGATTGGGTGCAGGGGTTGGCGTCGTCGACGCAGAGCAGCGGCTGGCCACCGCCACAGGTGCCCAGGTGGCAGAACGCACCGTCGTTGCAAGCCACGCCATCATCGCAGGGCGTGCCCTCGGCGACGTGCCCCGTGCCTTGGGCCGCGACACAGCTCTCGGTGGCACGACCAGGGGTGGGGACCGAGCGGACCACGAAGTCGGCGCTGCCGTCCCAAGTCGCGCGCCGGCTGGGGGAGCGCTCTGCCGACGCCGCGGCGCCCGGAGCGGTGAAGGCGGTCACGCCCGAATAAGCGCCACTGCCCCACACCACCACGTCTTGGACACTGAAGCCGGGGTCCAACAACAAGAGGGCGCCGCCCGTGCTGGCCACGGAGAAGGTCCCACTGGCCCACGCCGTATCGGCTTGCAGCGAGGGGATGAGCGGATGGCTGCCGCTCAGGATCCGATCAGGCCAGAAGCCGTGCAGGGCGAAAAAGGGGGCCGCCGCGCCGGCGATGACCAGGGTGCGCCCAGGGGCCACGACGGTGTCGGCGGGAAAGCGCAAGGTCGCGCCGCTGCCACCGGCGACCGAGGCCGTGCTCAAGCGCCAGCCCGTCAGGTCGACTGGCGCAGCCGAGGCGTTGAAGAGCTCGAACCACAGGCCATCTTCGGCGCTGGCGAAGAAAATTTCGTTGATACGCACGGGAGGCGCCGGTTCGCCATCTGGGTCGCTGCTGAAATCGACATCGAGGTAATGGTCGACGATGAGGTCCTGCACCTCTTCCCAGGTATTGGCCTGGGCCCCAGCCCGAGGGGCGCCGTAATGGCTCACCACATCGACGGCGTTGGAGATCGTGTTGTCGTGGATGTTGGCCGTGCTATCGCTCCCGATCTGGGAGAGAAAGGCGGCAACGGTGAAGCGCAGCGTCCCGCTGGGCCCGGCCGGCAGCCCCAAGTCGGACCAGGGCACGCTGATCTCGATGACCCGCCCCTCGCTGAGGGGGCCGGCGTCGATGGCGTTCTTGGCCCCCGCGGAGGCGAGGTCGGCCCAGGCGGTGTTGAAGACCGCCGGGCGGGTGGCCGCCGTGCCAAAACGCGTGGCGATCAAGAACTCCCAGGCCGCGGCGGGGTGGACGTTGGTGTCGGCGTAATTGGCAAAGAGGAGCTGGCCGCTGTTGGGCACCTGGTCGGTGTCGATGGCGATCTGGATCTGGGGCCGACTGGCGGCCACATTGGGGCCCAAGGTCACGAGGAAGTGGAGGTGGGTGGCGGAAGCCGTCACGGCGAAGGTGTGAATATCGATGGTGTTGCCCAGATCCGTGCGATGATCGCCCAGGGCATCCCGCCAGACATAGACCCCCTCGTGCGCCGCCGTGCGCACCACATGACCCGTGTTGGGTCCCGTGGGCAAGACCACAGGCCAATCACTGCTATCTCCGTCGGCGACGATGGCCACCGCCAAGGCTTGCGGGCTCACCCAGCAGGCCCACACCACCACCAACGCCATAACCATCCAGCCCGCTCTCTGCATCCTTTCGCCCATCGCCTCACCTCAGCCGCAGGGTTCTCAACGCGCCATCGGCAGAAGCATAGCGACTTTCCCAGAGCGATGCACGACGCAAAAAAGGCGCGAGAGCACTCGCGCCTTGGGCCAGGTCAGGCGAGCCCTGGGGCCGCCCAAGGGCTTAGCGCTGTTTGTAGGTTTCCCACAGCTTCAGCGCCGCGCCCCGGATACCATCGTCCAGGGCCGCGATCTCTTCGGGCGTCCAATCGGCCTCGTCCTTGCGCGCAAAGGTGGTCAGATCCTTGCGGTTGTCGAAACGCGCCACGGGAACGTAGTAGACCTTCCCGTGGGCCTCGAGGCGGAGGCAGTTTTCGCGGTCAGAGAGGCCGATCATGTAGTCCATGTCGTCCCGGCCGTAGTCCTGGTACATGACCGACTCGGGTGTCCCGTGGAAGAGGATGGAGTGATCTTCGCCGGGGCGCGCCCGTTCGCGGTTTTTGCGGCGGCTCTCTTCGGGCTCAACCCACACATAGAGCACGGCGGCGCGGGCGAGGATCTCCGGGGAGAGCGCGGGCAAAGACCCCAGATAGCCGTAGTGTTTCGGCAAGGGGACCTCGCCCTCGGGCCCGCCACGCGCAAACTCGATGACGATGGTCTTACCTTCCCGCGAGGCAGGGATGTTCTTGATCTTGTCGTCGAAGACCAGCCGCGCCTCGCTCTCCAGTTTCTCCTCGAGCTTGGCCACGATCGCCGCAGGCAGCGTGGTGATCTTGGCGTGGCCACCAGCCTTCACACAGGCAGCGTCGAGGCGCTCGAAGAGGCGCTTCGCCGCGTGGGTGGGGTTCTCGGCCTTCCCCGCCAGGATCTCGGCGTAGTCCTCATTGATCAGCTCGATGAGGGCCGGCCAATCGAAGGCATCGATGAAGGGACCATTGCGGCCGCCCTGATCGTCTTCGCTGTGATAAATGCGAGGCTGACCCAGCTCGAGCAGGGCCTCGTCGACCAGCAATTGAAAGTGCACATAGGGGTAGTCATCGAGCTGGATGGTCGGCCCCATGTGAAAGATGTCCGGATTCTTCGAGGTCAAGAAGGCTCGGACCTCAGATTTTCCGGACGCAGGCAGGGCGAGTAGGAGGAGGGTATCAAAAATCTCGGCCATGGTTGCTTGTTGCTCCTATTGGGATAGCATGGTCGACGCATAATATAGCCTAGACTCGAGGCTGCCCGCCAGGTTAGCAAGGGGCAGGCATCCTGGCAACCCACTTCGAGCCGGCACGCGTCGCGGCCCTGGCGATGACGCCGCACCCTACAGCACTCCCCCAAGACCCCACGACACTCCGCCGCCGCTGCCTCCAGCGCGTCGCCCAAACCCGCTGCCATTGTCGACGAAGCGCAATGCAGACATAATCCCCTCGCCAGGGGCTCCCGGACGCCAGGCCACGTCCCCCCTTGTACGCGAACTTTCTTTTATTTTTTAGGTGGATGCCGAAGCCACGCCACAGCGCCGGCCTCGTCCACCGTGGTGCGAGAGCATGACACCCAGTCCCATCGATCTGGCAGCTATCCGCAGCCTCCCTCACTTCCGTCTGCACCTGACGATAGTCTCGGCCTACCTCCTAGGCCTCGTCGCCCTGTTCAGCCTGGTCCACGCCTCGGTGCATCTCCCCTTCGATGTGAGCCTCCACCCGCAAACGGGACTCTTGCAGGCCAAGGGGACCGATAGCGAGGCCTTCGAAGAGGTGCAAAAGGGCGACGTCATCCTCGCGGTCAACGGCAGCCAAGTCGATTCCAAGACCGAGTTCTGGCACGCCATCAGACAGGCCGAGGGAGAAGCGGAGATCCTCCTCAGACGCACGGACCTCACCTTTCAACGCAACCTCACCCCTGCCTCTTTCGCCGCCGGAGACATCCCCGCCGGGGTCAAGGCCGACGACCGCCCCATCGGGATGGCCTGCCAGTCCGACACCACCTTCGTCGAGCTCGCCGCGGTCGACTTCGAGGCGCTGCGTCACTTGGTTTTCGAACGCGCCGGTGAGAGCGGGCTCATGGTCTACTTTGAACGCCCCCATGAGGAGCTCCTCCTCCTCGTGCCGCTGCAAGCCGCGCCGCAACACTGGCCAGTGGCCGCCCTAGCCCTCATCGGCCTCTTCCTCATCCTCCTCACCCTCTGGCTGGCCGCCGCCCGTGGTGACGCCGACTCGAACGACCTGCGGCCCCTCTACCTCAACGCCCTCATTCTCCTCACCTTTCTCGCCATCGTCCCCCTCGCCCTCGGCGCGCCCCTGCTGAGCTCTCCCCTCCTCCTCGGGCTCTGCGCCGTGGGCCTGGCCTTCGTCAAAGCCGTCGATCTGGAAATGCACGTCAGACAGCGCGCCGCCTGGGCCAAACTCGAATGGTTCCTGCGGGTCGCCCTCTACACCGTGCCAGCCGTCGTCTGTATCCAGATCCTCTACTACAGCATCATCCACCTCTCCCTGTGGTGGGGCGCAGACATCTCGCCAGAGAGCGAAGCCCGACTCGACACCCTGCTCCTGTTGCTACACCTGGTGGTCATCGCCTACATCGTCGCTGACGCCGTCATCACCGTCGTCCGTCACCGGATCCGCGGCGCCGACCCCCAGCTCGCCATCAACGGGGCCAATGTGGGCTTGGGCTTCAGCACCCTCTTCGCCCTCTCGGCCCTTTATCTCTACTTTTCCACCAACGACATCAAGAGCGCCGCCATCATCCTCATCGCCGCCCTCGTCGCCCAGCTCGTGGGCAACCTGGCCATGCTCTTCGAGCTCCCTCGTCCTTTCTGGAAGAACCAGGAGAACTTGGTCCTCTCGACCACACCGACCAGCCAGCTCCTGCTGCGCCTCAGCCGCCTGCTGCCGGGGCTAGACGTCGCCTTCGTCGTCGACCGTCCCCCGCCCTACCCGGCGGTTCACATCCAAGCCACGGAAAAAGGCGACTTGAATTTCAAACCCTTATCCAAAGAATGGCAGGATTTTCTTGATGTCTTGCGCACGGAAGGCGGCATGGTGCCCCGCGCCGCCAACCCCGACGACACCGATCCCGTCCCCGGGATGGCCGAAGGACTAGGCATCTGCCTCGCCTGGCCTCTTATCGACGCCGCCGGCGGCTCTCTCTCGGCCTTGACCCTGACCGCCACGACCCAAGACCTCGAGCGCGACCCCCAAGAGGTCGCCAGCCTGGTCTATGCCGCCTTCCCCGAAATCAAGGCGCGCCTCGCCCAGATCCACGACCTCGCGCCCTCCCTGGTCTACCTCTCAGCCGTGGCCTTCATGGATCGACGCGAGGGGCGAGGCGATGTCCCTGGCGACCTCGCCACAGCAGCGCCTACCACGGCGCCCGAGGCAAAAGGCCACGAAGCGGCGCCGACGCCGACGCCACCCGCCGCTGTGACGCCTGCGCCTGCCGCACCGCGCCCGCAGACGACCCCGCATGAGACCGAGGCCAGCGAGGAGTACTGGCGCCTGCAAGCGCGGCTGCGCGCCGTCGAATCAGAAGTGCACCGTCTCTACCCCGTGGACGACGTCGAGCTGCCCCGCGCTCAGCAAGAGGCCCTCGACGATCTCTCTGCCCTGGGCGCCCCTGCTCTGCTCTTGGGAGAGGCCGGTGTGGGCAAACGGGTCATCGCCACTTTGGCCCACCAGCGCCTCGGCGGCGGGCCCTTCGTCATCCTCGACGCGGCAGAGATGCCCGAAGCCGTCCTGGAGCTCGAGCTCTTCGGCACGGATGACGCCCCCGGCCGCTTGACCGCCGCCATGGGCGGGACGCTCTTCATCGAGGGCGCCGACCGCCTGCCCGCGTCCCTGGTCGAGAGCCTCTTCGACGCAGTGGAACAGAGCCCCGATGACGACATGGTGCGCGTCTTCATGGCCGTCGACACCGACCCCGATGCGATCGACTTCGAGTCTGGCCATGTTCCCCCACGTTTCCAACCCCTCATCGATCAGAGCGCCGCCGAAGTGGTCCTGGTGCCGCCCGTGCGCGCCCAAGACGACAGCGGCGCCGTGGCGGACTTTTTTCTCTTGCGCGCTGCCATGCGCTACAACAAGGCCATCACCAGCTTCTCCGAAGAAGCGCTGCACGCCATCGCCGCCTATCCATGGCCCGGCAACTACGACGAGATGCAGGCAGTCATCAGCCGCGCCGTGCTGGTCTGCGGGGAAGCCGAGCAGCTCGACATGGCGAACTTGCGCACCAACCTGGACCACGACCCCGAGAACGAGGCCGACGACGCTGGCCTCGACGAACTGCGGGCGCGCATCGACGACTTTGAAGCGCTGCATGAGCGCGATCAGGCCCAGATCGCGCGCTTGCATCAAGAACTCGACGCCCTGCGGCCCACCGAAGGAGGCGGCGGCGTACACAGCCTCCCGCAGGGCGACGCGCAGCATCTCTTGGCGGGCACCTTCGCCGAAGTCGAAGCCCGCCTCCTCGCCTTCGCCCTCGAGGACGCAGGCGGCAACAAGTCTCAAGCAGCCCGCGCCCTCGGCCTGAGCCGCACGGTCTTCATCAACAAACTCAACAAACACAACCTGAGCTGATTTTCCGGCTCTCTCTTTCTTCTTGTGAGGACACCATGCCCAAAATCAATCGCACGCGAAAACACACCCTCGGACTCGACGACGCCAAAGTCTTGGTCAAGAAAATCGTGGAAGACGTGAAGCAGTCCTACCCCATGCTCGTCGATGACATCCGCTGGAACAACGACAACACCTCGGCCCAGGTCAAAGGTAAAATGTTCGAAGGCAAATTTCAGGTCACCGCCACGGACATCAGCATCGACATCGATCTGAGTTTCTTGGCCAAACCCTTCATGGGCAAGGTGGAGTCGCGCATCGACACCAAGCTCGAAGAGTATTTCCCCGCCTAAACGCGCCCTCTCAACCGCAGCACCACTCGCCACCAGGAATTGCCATGAGGACTTCACGCGTCTTTCGCATCCTACTCCTGCTCGCCATCGCCCTTGGCCTGTGGGCCCCCGCACTGTGGGCCCAGGAGCAAGCGTTCAGCCTCAGTGAAGACACCCTGGCAACCTTCAGGGCGACCCTGGAAGCCAACCTCAGCAGCGAACAAGGCGAAGTGCGCCGCCTCGCCGTCCTGAGCTTGGGCGCCCTCCTGGCCACCAACGACGAGGTCAAGGCCTTCAAGGCCTACACCAAAGATGTCGACCCCACCATCAGGTACGCTGCCTGGGTCGTCCTGGCCCTGCGCAAAGACAAAGAGGCAGAGCCAGCCATCCTCAAAGAGCTCGCCAGCGCCGAGGCGGACAGAGTCGACCGCGCCGTGGCCGAGCTCATCACCCCCCTCCCCCCGGCCACCCAAGCGAGCCTCATCGACAAGGCCCTCAAGAAAGCCCCACCGCCACTGCAACAGGCACTCTATGCCTACGTCATCAGCGCGCAACAGCCGGCCTTTGCCACCCTCATCACTGCCATCGCCAACATCAAAGAGCCCGAGCAGCGCACGGCGCTCATCGAACTCTGTATCAAGAATCCCCCGCCTGAAGCGCTCACCCTTGCCCAGCGCCTCATGGCCGCCAAGGAAGCGCCCCAGCGCCTCGAAGGCCTGCGCCTGGCCAACGCCATCGCCAACTACGAAGCCCTGAACCTCATCGCCAAAGGACTCGACGACAGCACCCCCGAGGTGCAGAACCTGGCGGAATCGCTCCTCGAAGCCCAGCGCCATCCGGCCCTCGCCCCGCTCTTGGAGCGGCGCATTCAAGAGAACCCGAATGACTTCGAGAGCATGAAGCGCCTCATGCGCTACGATCCGCCCAACCTCTACGCCGTGCTCCTCCCGGTGGTACAGCGGGAGAACCCCAGCATCGCCCTGGCTGACTACAAAGCCACCATGGCCCTCATCGCTGCCGCCCAAAACGCTGAGGCCCACCGCCTCATCAGCGACAAGCTGGCCAGCTCCTACGAGTCCGACCGCGTCGCCGCCACCCATGCGCTCGGCTTCGCCAATCACCCCGAAGGCAACACCCGCCTCGAGCGCCTCATCAACGACGGCTCCATCGAAGTGCGCCGCGCCGCCGCCGAATCACTGGGACGACTCGGCTCCCCTTCGGCGACCCCCATCCTCGCCAAGGCACTCACCACCGAGAGCGACGCCCAGACCCTCCTGCGCATCGTCGCCGCCTTCGGCCAAACCAATGATCCCGAAGCCGTCAACCACCTCCAGCTCCTCATGATCCACAACGACAAACAGGTGCGCCGCGCCGCCATGGTCGCCTTAGGCCAGCTCCGCGCCATCCAGGCCGCATCGGCCATCGAGATCGGCGCCCAAGACCCCGATCCGGAGATGCGCTGGGTGGGGGCCTTCGCCCTCTTCAACATCGATCCCACCGTCTACGGCGAGCGCATGCGCCGCCTCGTCGGGGAAGTCCCAGAAGAGGCCTTCTTCACCACGCTCGAGGAAATCGGCCCCGAGATGGCCATACGCCTCGAGGATGAAGCCGTGCGCAGCAACCGTGGCTCCATCACCGGTCGCCTCCTCACCCGCTACGCCACACCTCCACGCAATCTCGAGAGAGTGCGCTTCGTCTTCGATCACGGCGGCGACCGCGACACCCGCATGCGGGCCATGGAGATCCTCGCCGAAACACCCCACCCCGAAGACGTCCAACGCTTCGTCAAGGTCCTCGACGACGAACGCGACCGCCGGGTACGCCTCATCGCCCTGCGCGCCATCCTCCGGCTAGAAAAAGGCCTGGTCCATAACACGCTCCTCACCCAGAGCGACTCCGACGACCCCCTCTTCAAAGCCATGGCCATCTACGGCCTCCTCAAGCCCTGAGGAGAAGAGCCCATCCACGACTTCATGCGCTTTCTCACCATCAATCCCCAAGCCAACGAAAGCAAACACTAAACCGCCACAACCACTCGCACGTTGTGGTGCTTTGTCAGCGCCATGCGCGCCGTGTTCTGCTAAACTTCTCCGCACACGGCGCCGCGGCCTCACGCCAGCGGTCTCGTCATCGGCCAAACCACCAGGAGAAGCGCATGCTCACGCCACTCACTGCTCGCCTGCTCACCCTCTGCTGCTTTGCCCTGCTCTCCCTCAACATGGCGTGCTCCGACGATGCCGCAAAGAAGCACCCTGGGGACACCACAGACTTAGCCCCAACGGACGTGGATCCCGATCACGATCTCGACCCAACGGACACCCCCACGGACCCCACCGACCTCCCGCCGGGTGACGCCGACGCGCTCCCCGATGCGCCTGAGCCAGAGCTGCCAGATCTCGAAGACGCGCCGACGGAGGTGGACCCCAACGACGTGGCTGAGCTCCCACCGGGCTGTCCCTCCCCCACCCGCCCGTGCGGAGAGTCCTGCTGCACGCCTGCCGAAGTCTGCGGCTTCAACCTGATGTGCTGTGCCAGGGAGAGCCTCTGTGGCAACCATTGCTGTACGGCCGACCAGGTCTGCGACGGCGCCGTGTGCCGCCGTGACTGCGGCGAGCGCGTGCGCTGCCAGGGGGAGGCCGGCGAGGTCTGCTGTGGCGAGGGTGAGATCTGTACCAGCGGCCAGTGTTTCCTCCCCGAAAAGACCTGCATCGACTTCATCGACTGCCCCCAGGACAGCTACTGCGAGCCCTTGCTGGGCTACTGCCTGCCCCAGCCCAGTGGCGAGGTCTGCGCCGCTGAACCGAGCGGGGGTGAGGTGCGCCCGACCTTGCTCTGGGCCTGGAATGGCCAGGGCGCCGTCATGCCCACCTACAACCAAGTCATGATGACCCCCGTCGTGGCGCGCATCGACGATGACCACATCCCCGACGTCGCCTTCAACAGCTTCGCCGGATCCAACTACTCGAACGACGGTATCTTGCGCGTCATCAGCGGCGCCGATGCCAGCAGCGTCTTCGACGTCACCGACCCGGCCCACCGCACCCTGCCTGGCTCGCAGATCGCCATCGGCGACATCGACAACGACGGCCGGGTGGAGCTGGTGACCTGCGCCGCCGTGGCGCCGGCCCGCATGGGCGACCTCATCGCCTTCAACCACGATGGGACCTTGAAGTGGCGCACCAACGACGCCCGGGTGCAATGCGGCCAGGCGGCACCCTCCATCGCCGATCTCGATGGCGACGGCCAACCCGAGGTCTTCCTCCGCTACACCGTCGTCAACGGCGCGACGGGGGAGGTGATCTGGCACCATGACTGCCAACGCACCGGCGGCTGGGCCACGGACTCCCACAGCCCCTGCGACTACACCACCGCCGCCGATCTCGATGGCGACGGCAAGCTCGAAATCGTCGGCGGCAACGTCGCCTATCGCTACGACGGCTCGGTCTTCTACGACCGCACGGCCGACCTCGACGACGGCTACCCGGCCATCGGCGATCTAGATCTTGACGGCGTCCCGGAGATCGTCGTCGTCCAGAGCGCCTTCTCGCCCACCCCCTATCAGGGGAACCACTGGCTGCGAGCCTTGCGCGCCAACGGCCAAGACTATTGGGGCCCCGTCGACATCAACCAGGCCAACACCCCTGCGGCTGACCTCGCCAGTGGCGCCGTTGGCGGCGGCGGACCGGCCACCATCGCCAACTTCGATGACGATCCCTACCCGGAAATCGCCCTCGCCGGTGCCTACGCCTACGTGGTCTTCGAGCACGATGGCAGCCTCAAGTGGTTCGCACCCACCAGCGACCGTTCCTCGCGCAAGACCGGATCCAGCGTCTTCGACTTCGACGGCGACGGCATCGCCGAGGCCGTCTACAACGACGAGTATTGGCTGCGCGTCTACGACGGCGTCGACGGCTCGGTCCGCTTCTGCCAGTGCAACCCCAGCGGCACCTTGTGGGAGTACCCCGTCATCGTCGACGTAGACGCCGACGGCGCCGCGGAAATCGTCGTCGCCGCCAACACCCTCATCGGCCAAAACTGCCCCACCACCCAGACCCCGGAGCAAGGCCGCGATGCCTGCGTCGCCGCCCTCATCGAGGCCGGCGAGACCACGGGCTTCGCCGGGGTTCGCGCCTTCGCCAGCCCCAACCGCGACTGGGTCGGCACGCGCCAGATCTGGAACCAACACGCCTACCACATCACCAACATCGCCGAGGACGGCAGCGTCCCCCGCGTCCAGGCCCCCAACTGGGGCCACTACGCCCTGAACAACTTCCGCCAGAACGTGCAGCCTGGCGCCACCAACCTCCCCGATCTGCAGCTCACCGATGCCGCCGTCGACGTCCGCGCCTGCCCCGAGAGCATGAGCGTCTACTTCCGCGTCCACAATGGCGGTTGGTCTGCCGCACCTGCAGGGATCGTGGTCGAGGTCCTTGCCATGCGCGACGGCAACTGGGATTGGCTCGGCCAAGTCACCACCACCACCCGCCTCCTCGCCGGTGAGAGTGAGCTCCTCCGCTACGACTATCCACTCGGCCCGGGTGAGAGCCTCGAGGAGCTTCAGTTCCGCCTGCGGGTCAACGCCCTGGGCCAGGCCGTGGCCGAGTGCCACACCGACAACAACCAGGCAGAAGTCGCCGCCAGGTGCCACTTCAACTGACACCGCGCGCCACCCTCCGCGGCGAGCGTCAGCCCTGATCCACGGTCAAGAAAAGAAAAAACCCCGTTGTTCTTGGAGAACCAAG
>CAYVQF010000089.1:0-15480 GCA_964454015.1 uncultured Myxococcales bacterium | reverse complement strand
GGGGGTAAGGGGGGTGAGGTCTCAAACGCTCAACACATAACACTGATTTTACAGACCTTCTCTGCCTACAACCCCCATCTCCAGTCATGGAGAGGGGGGCAAGGGGGGTGAGGTCTCAAACGATCAACACAATACACTGATTTTACAGAACTTCTCCGCATGCAACCCCCATCTCCATTCATGGAGAGGGGGGCAAGGGGGGTGAGGTCTCAAACGATCAACACATAACACCCATCCTGACCTCCCCCCCTGTCAAGAAGGCCCACGATCTGCTACTGCCTTGAACAGCCACGGCGCACTGCCGCCCTGACCTTCCTCGCCCCTAAGCCCACGAGCCGCACCATGCCCAGCGCCGCGACGCCTACCCTCTTCGTCTGTTGTCTTCTCTGCGCTGGCCTCCTCTGGGCGTGCGCAGACGCCCCCTCCAAGGACGTGGATCCCCAAGACCTGGCTGCGGACCACGACCCACAAGACGCCGCGCTGCCCCCGCCCGATGGCAGCGATGTTGCCCCCGAGGCCGACCTGGCGGACCTCGCCGATGGCGATCTCAGCGACGCCGACCTCCCCAGCGACCTGAGCCCCGAGGTGGCCGAGGTCGATGTGCCCGAGCTGGACCTGGCCGAGGACCTGGCGCCAGACCTGGCCGAAGACCTGCCGGAGCTGCCGCCCCAGCCCGACTTCTACCCCGCCGACGACTACTGCGAACGCAGCGTCGATTTCTTTTGCGACTACTACGTCCGCTGTGGGCGCATGGCCGTGGCCGATGTCGCCGCCTGTCGTGTCGCCTTCTTGGAAACCTGCAACGCCCGCTACGAGCCGCACTACGCCGCGCTGGAAGCGGCTGGGTGGCTGCGCCTGTCGCGGCTGGGGCTGGAAGCCTGCGCGGCTCATCTGGCGACCGTGACCTGTTCAGCCCAGATCTTCGATCTCGACCTGGGCTGCGCCCAGGTGTGGCAGGGGCGACGGCCGGCGGGCGCGGCCTGTGGTTTGGGGGTGGAGTCCTTTATCTGTGACGCCGACGCCACCTGCGTCATCGGGATGGATTTCTGCGGCACCTGCCGCGCAGCGGCGGTCATCGACGCGCCCTGTGGCGGCGAACTGACCTGCGAGGCCGCGGCGCGCTGTATCGAGGGCACCTGCCGCGAGCGCGTGCCGCCAGGCAGCGCCTGCGACGCTACGACCCCCTGCAAGGTGGGCTCATCGTGCCAGGACGGGCGCTGCGCCGACTATGTCGTCGTCGCCCTGGACGAGGCCTGCGACGCGAGCCGCCGCTGCCCCTATCTGAGCCAGTGCGTAAGCGGCGTCTGCCGCGCCACGGGGCTGCACGACGCCCCATGCGACGCCCAGCGCCCTTGCGCCGCCGGCCGTTGTGTGCAAGGTCTGTGCGTCGATTTCCTCGACCCCGGCGCGACCTGCAGCGCCAGCGCCGAGTGCCGCAGCGGCCGCTGCGTGAACCAGCGCTGCGACGACTACCTGAGCGCCTGTGTCAGCGGGACCTAGGCCAGCGGCTCGCGCTGCCTCCCCCTCTTCATCTCCTCGTGAGGCCTCTTCCATGTGTGACACCCAGCCCCTCGCCGCGCGCGGCGATCTACCAGACACTCTCGACCTCTCCCCTTGGAGCGTGCTCCGCGGGGCGCCCCTGCCGGCGCGACCCTACCCCACGGTCCTCGACGCCCTGCGCCAACGCGCCACCAGCGCCGCCGACGCGCTGCTGGTGGGCTTTTTGGGCGACCAAGAGACGCCCCTGACCCTGAGCTGCGGCGCTGCTTGGACCGCAGCCCAGTCCGTGGCGTCGGGCCTCATGGCCCGCGGCCTGCGACCTGGCGACGCCGTGCTGATCATGACCGGCGAGGGGCGCGACTTCGTCGCGGCCCTCTTCGGCGTCTGGGCCGCGGGCGGCGTGGCCGTGCCCTATCCGCCGCCCTTCCTCGCCCGCGGCGAGGACATGGGCCAGATCATGCCGCTTCTGGGAGCGCTGCTGGCGGACTGCGGCGCGCGCTGGGCCATCAGCGACGCGGCCTTGGCCGAGAGCTTGGTGCCGCACCTGGCGGCCATCGGCGTAGAGGCGTGCAGCGTGGCGGCCCTAGGCGCGGCTCCCCTGGCGCCCTTGCCTGCCGTGGCGCCCGACGCCGTGGCCCTCTTGCAGTACACCTCAGGGCCCAGCTTGGCGCCACGGGGCGTGGTGCTGCGCCACGACGCCCTCATGGCCAACGTCTTGGGCATCGGCCAGGCGCTCGACCTCGGGCCAGAGGATCTCGGGGTGACCTGGCTGCCTCTCTTCCAGGACATGGCGCTGGTGGGGGTCTTGTTGGTGAGCCTGGTGTGGGGCTTCCCGTCGTACTTCATGCGTCCCGAGGCCTTCCTCTTGCGGCCCCTGCGCTGGCTCAAGGCCATCGCCGAGCTGGGGGCCACCTTGAGCGCGGCGCCGAGCTTTGCCTATCGCCTGTGCGCGCGCCGCATCAAGCCGGCGCAGGCGGCGGCCCTGGATCTGAGCCGCTGGCGCGTCACCCTCAACGGCGCCGAGGCCATCGACGTGGCGGCGGCCCGCGATTTCGAGGCCCTCTTCGCCGGCGCTGGCCTGCGCCCGGGCACGGTCGTGGCCGCCTACGGTCTGGCCGAGAACGCCCTGGCCGTGAGCGCCGGCCCCATCGGCGAGCCTTTGGCGGCCTTGGAACACGCCCCGGACCAAGGCCTCACGGCCTGGCTCGGCGCGCCCATCCCCGGGCAGTGTGTGGCCATCACCGCCGCCGACGGCACCCTCCTCCCGCGCGGCCAAGAGGGCGAGATTCGCCTGCGCAGCGCCAGCCTCATGGCGGGCTATCACGGCAAGCGCGCGGACACGGCGGCGGTCCTGGTCGACGGCTGGCTGCGCACGGGCGACCTGGGGGTGATGGACGAAGGGCGCCTGGCCATCACCGGGCGCTGCAAGGATCTCATCATCAAGCGCGGCCGCAACTACTACCCCGAGGATGTGGAGCACACCGTGGCCCAAGTCCTGGACCTGCCGCCGGCCGCGGTGGTGGCCTTCGCCATCCCCAACCCCGAGGCGGGCACGGAGGATCTAGTGGTCTTGGTCGAGGCCGTCACGGCCGTGCCCGAAGCCAACAAGGCCATCGACACGGCCCTCTTGGCGCTTCTGGGCATTCGCGTCGAGCACCTGCGCTGGGTGCTGCCCGGGAGCATCGTGTGCGACCCCAGCGGGCGCACCCTGCGCGGCGCCACCCGGACGGCGTGGCTGGCCGAGCAGCTCCCCCCTGCGCAGTGAGCGCCGCCGCCGCGGGTCACAACGCCAGGGCGATGATGACCACCAGCACAACGACCAGAAGCAGCACGCCCACCCCGAGCCAGCGGCTGTGCTGGGGGACGCGTACCAGGTCGGCGCCGCCCTCAGCCAGGTCTTCGAGGTCGACCAAGGCCTCGCGGGCGCTGGTATAGCGCCGCTCGGGATCGCGGACCATGAGCTTGCGCACCACGCCGTAGAGGGGGGTCTGGGCGATGTCGCGCCCTGGCTCGGGCGGGTTGCGTGAGCCTTGCGCCCGCGCCTTCTGCAGGGGGGTGCCGCTGTAGGCGCTCTGCCCCGTGAGCAGCTCGTGGGCGATGAGGCCCGCCACGTAGAGATCGGCCTGGGCGCTGACCTCCTGGCCCTGGGCCACCTCGGGCGCCAAGTAGCCCGGGGTGCCCACCAAGATGCCGTCGGCCGTCAGGGTGTTAGCGCTCAGGCCCGAGGCGTAGGTCAGGACCTTGGCCAGCCCAAAATCGATGACCTTGACATAGCCGCTGCCCTCGGCCGCCTCGCGGCAAATGAAAATGTTGGTCGGCTTGAGGTCGCGGTGCACCACGCCCAGGGTGTGGGCCTCCTCCAGGGCGCCGAGGATCTCGCGCAGGATCTTCTCCACCCGCGCGGGCGGCTGCGGACCGCTGGCGATGACCTGATCCAGGGTCACCCCGCGCAGGCGCTCCATGACCAGGTAGAAGCGCCCCTCCTGGTCGCGACCAAAATCGTGGACCCGCACCGTGTTGGGATGGCGCAAGAGCTGCGCCACCTGCGCCTCGCGGACGAAGCGCTCGTGAATGGCCGCGTCCTCGTCCTGAGCGCCCCGGAGCAAGGTCTTGATGACCACCTCGGCGCCGTCGGCCTGGTGATCCGTGGCGCGATAGAGCTTGGCGAAGCCGCCCTCGGCCAAGGGGCCGATGATTTCGTAGCGTTCGGCGATGAGCTCGCCGGCGTGGAAAGTCCCGATCACCCCGACTCCTGCAAGTGGCAACCCCACGCGGCCGTGAGCGGCACGAGACCCGCCGCGGCCACGCGAGCAGAGGAAGCCGAGCATTGCCACAGGCCACGGGAGATGACAAGGGCCGCGGCCTCTGCCACCTCCCCAAGGGCCGTGGCCGGCGCCGCTAGTCGACCTGGTCGTATTCGCAGGCCGTGATGGCCGTCACCAGATCTTCTTCTTCCGCCCGCAGGGTCGCCGCCAAACCGGCGTCGATGGCCCGCTGGCACTTGCCCGCGAGGTAGCGCGTCAGGCGCAGGGCCTGGGCCGCCACCACGCCCTCGCCGGCCCTCAGCTCGGCGTCGGTGCGCAGCACCACCGCCAGCAACAGGGTGCGGGCGATCTGGGCATCGGCGATGCCCTTGAGCAGCATCTGGCGCTCGAAGGCCTTGAAGCCGTAGCGGTCGAGCAGGGCCTTGGCCGCATCCTGAATGCGCTGGGCCGCGTCGTCGTGCACCGCCGCCGCCGCCGCCAGCTCGGGGTGGCGCACGCAGGGCGCCAAAAGCGCCACCTCGTGCGCCTCGTTCACCCCACCCAGGGCCAAAGCCGCCAGGTTGAAGCGCAAGACCTCGTTGGCGCCCTCGAAGATCCGGGTGATGCGCGCGTCGCGCAGGATGCGCGCCACCCCGGTCTCCTCCACGTAGCCGCTGCCGCCGTGGAGCTGGAGGGCGTCGTCGGCCACCTGCCAGGAACCCTCGGAGTTGAAAATCTTGGCCACGCTGGAGACGAAGTTGATGTCCATCCCCAGGTGCTCCTGGCACACCGTCACCAGGCGCACCAAGGACTCCATGGCGTAGATCGTGGCCCGCATGTCGGCCATCTTCTCCCGCACCTGGCCAAAGTGACCGATGGGGCGGTTGAACTGCTCCCGGCTGGTGACCTGGCCTAAAGTGAGCTTGTAGGCGGCGCGCGCCGAACCGAGGCAACCCGCAGCCATCATGGTGCGGCCCCAGGCCAAGATCTCGTGGAATGCCTCCAGGCCGTTGGAAGGCTCGCCGATGATGCGATCCATCCCGACCCGGACGTCGTCCAGACTCAGGGTGGTCGTCGACGAGCCGCGGATGCCCAGCTTGTGCTCCTCAGCCCCCACGCTCAGCCCGGGGTCATCGCGGTGTAGCAAGAAGAGGCTCCACCCACGCCGCGCCCCAGCCAGACCGGGCGTCTTGGCCACCACCGTGTAGTAGTCGGCGAAGCCGCCGTTGGTCACGTAGATCTTCTGCCCGTTGAGGACGATGCTGCCGTCCTCCTGCACCTTGCCCGTGGTCTTCATCCCGGCGATGTGCGAGCCCGCGCCCGGCTCGGTAGCGGCAAAGGCCCCGATCTTATCGCCCGTGGCCATGGCCGGCAGGGTCGCCGCCTGCAGCGTCGGGTTGGCGTGATGGATCAGTCCCCGCAGCCCCAGACCACAGTGGAGCCCAATGGCCGTGGCCACGGAGCGGTCGAAGAGGGCCAGCTCTTCCACCACGCGACAGGCCGCCGTCATGGACAAGGCAAAGCCACCGTGGGCCTCGGGGATGGTCATGCCAAAAAGCCCCAGCTCGGCCGCCTCGGCCAGAAGCTCCGGCGGGATGCGGTGGCTCTCATCGATCGCCGGGGCGTCGATGCGTTTGGCCGCCCAATCAGAGACCGAGCGCAGCACGATGCCCACCATCTCCGCCTCGCCGGCGTCGCGGGCAAAGCGAGTCAAAGCCGGCCCCACCTTCTCGGCCTGCGCCAGGATGGTGCTGAATGGATCTGGAGCGTTCGCCATGGTTCAGTCCTTGAGGTAGGTGACGAGGAAATCAGCGACGTCCGCCACGGTGCGGACGTTCATCACGTCCTTCATCTCCGGCTCGATGTCGTACTCTTCGCTCAGGCGCGACATGATCTCCATCTCCTGGAGCGAGTCCAGGCCGAGGTCGTCCCGCAGCTTGTCCGTGGCTTGGATTTCATCGGCGCTCATGTCGGCGATTTCGGCGACCACCACGAGGGTGGACTGGTAAATGGCATCACGATCGGGCATGGACTTCTCCTTTTTCTTGCGCGGCAGCATCCAGTGCTGCCAAGGGCGAACGCGTGGTCGATGCGCTGATGAAGCGCGGGTCATTCCAATAGCCATTCTCGGCGTACCACGCCAGCGAGCGCTGGAGGGCTTGCGCCAAGGGACGCGGGGTATATCCAAAGGTCTGTCGCGCCAGAGAGGCGTCGACGAAGCGGCCAAAGCGAGCGATGTCCACCATCTCCCGGGTCATCAGCGGCCGCTCCCGTCGGTCCAAGAGGCAGCGCTGCTCTTCGGCTTCGGCCAACGCCAAAGCTTCGGCCGGCGACAGCTCCCAGGTCGGCGGCGCCACGCCGCAGTGGGCGGCCACCTCGGCCAAGAGAGACTTCACCGTCAGGTTGGTGCCCCCCAAAATGTAACGCTGGCCGCGCGCGCCGTGACGCGCCGCGCCGATGTGGCCCGCGGCGATGTCCGCCGCGTCCACCATGGACACCTTGCCGTCGACGAAGCGATCCAAGCGCTGCGTGGCCACGCCCAGGATGAAAAAGCCCGTCCCGACCTTGTAGTCGTAGCGGCCAATGCACCCCCCGGGGCACACCACCACCGTGTCCAGATCTTGGGCGGCCCGCAGCACCTCCTGCTCCAGGGCCACCTTGATCACGAAGTAAGTGCTCTCCGCCTCGGGCACGCAGAAGCCGTCGCTCTCGCGCACCGGGCGATCCTCTGCCGGCGTCCCCAAGGTCGCCGTCGAGCTGGTGAAGACCAGGCGCTGCACCCGCGCCCGCCGCGCCGCCGCCAGCACCGTGCGCAGCCGCGCCAGGGCTTGCGCCGTCTGCGCCGCCGTGTCCACAGAGAAGCGCGGGTAGTGGCCCGCCATCATGAAGACCACGTCACGCCCCTGCATGGCCGCCGTCAAGGCCTCTTCGTCATCGAGCTCCGCCGTGAACAGGGGCACCTTGAGGCGGCGCGCAAAAATCGTGTTGCTCGACTTGCGTCGGGTGATGGCCACCTCGTGCCCGCCCTGCTGGAGGGCCTCCACCAGGTTCAGCCCCAAGAAACCCGTCCCGCCCACGACCAGAGCGCGCATGGACCCTTCACCCTGCTCTCTCTCTCTCACTATCTGCACCACCCACCTCGCCTGGGCCACCTGCGCCCGGACCGCGTGCTCACCGCGACCTGCGCCGTGAAGCCCCGTCTCGATAACGGGGCTTCACTATCCCATTCTGGCGATGGTGACAATGGGGGCGCGAATGTGGTTGACCAATTTTTTCTCCCCCTGGGGGGCGCCCACCGCGACCCTAGTCCAAGGCCCGCAACAGAGCCAACGCCGAGGTGGTGATCACCGTCCCCGGCCCAAAAATGGCCGTGGCGCCCGCAGCGTAGAGGGCCTCGTAGTCCTGCGGCGGGATGACGCCGCCCACCACGATGAGGATGTCCGGCCTCTCCAGCGCGTCCAGCGCCGCGCGCAGGGCCGGCACCAAGGTCAAGTGACCCGCCGCCAGGCTGCTCACACCCACCAGGTGGACGTCGTTCTCCACGGCTTGCTGGGCCGTCTCCTCAGGCGTCTGGAAGAGGGGCCCCATGTCCACGTCGAAGCCGAGGTCGGCCAAGGCCGTGCCGATGACCTTCTGGCCGCGGTCGTGCCCATCTTGGCCCATCTTGGCCACCAAAATGCGCGGCCGCCGCCCTTCGCGCTCGGCGAAGGCCGCCGTCGCCGCCCGCACCTCCTCCACCTCAGCCTGCCGCTCGCCCATCTCCCCCCCATAGACACCGCGCACCACCTGCACCGAGGCCTCGTGCCGGCCAAAGACCCGCTCCATGGCCAGGCTCATCTCGCCGACCGTCGCCTGCGCCCGGGCGGCGTCGACGCAGGCCGCCAAGAGATTGCCCGCGCCCGTGGCGGCCACCTGCTCCAGCGCCGCCAGCGCCACCTCCACCACCGCCGCATCCCGCCCCGCACGCAGCGCTTGCAGGCGCCGGATCTGCGCCGCCCGCACCGCCGAATTGTCCACCTTGAGCACGTCCACGTGCTCGTGCTCATCGAGACGGTACTTGTTCAGGCCCACCACGGTCTGGCGCCCCGAGTCGATGCGCGCCTGGGTGCGCGCCGCCGCCTCTTCGATGCGCAGCTTGGGGATACCCGCGGCGATGGCCTTGGCCATGCCCCCCAAAGACTCCACCTCCTGGAGATGCCCCCAGACACGCTGCGCCAGGTCGTGGGTGAGGCGCTCCACGTAATAGGCACCGCCCCAAGGATCGATGACCCGGCAGGTGTCCGTCTCGCTCTGCAAAAAGAGCTGGGTGTTGCGGGCGATGCGCGCCGAGAACTCGCTCGGCAGCGCCAGCGCCTCGTCGAGGGCGTTGGTGTGCAAGCTCTGGGTGTGCCCCTGGGTCGCCGCCATGGCCTCGATGCAGGTGCGCACCACGTTGTTGTAAACGTCCTGCGCCGTCAACGACCAGCCGCTGGTCTGGCTGTGGGCGCGCAAGGACAGGCTCTTGGGGTTCTTCGGGTTGAAGTCCTTGATGAGCTTGGCCCACACCAAGCGCGCCGCCCGCAGCTTGGCCACCTCCATGAAGAAGTTCATGCCGATGCCCCAAAAGAAGCTCAGCCGCGGGCAAAAGGCGTCCACATCGAGACCGGCAGCCACACCGGTGCGCACATAGTCCAGGCCGTCCGCCAAGGTGTAGGCCAGCTCCAGATCAGCCGTCGCGCCCGCCTCCTGCATGTGGTAGCCACTGATCGAAATCGAGTTGTAGCGCGGCATCTGCTGGCTGGTGTAGGCAAAAATGTCCGCAATGATCCGCATGCTCGGCGCCGGCGGATAGATATAGGTGTTTCGGACCATGAACTCCTTCAGGATGTCGTTCTGGATGGTGCCGCTCAGCTTGCCCACGGGCACGCCCTGCTCCTCGGCCGCCACGATGTAGAGCGCCAAAACGGGCAAGACCGCGCCGTTCATCGTCATGGACACGGACATCTGGTCCAGGGGGATGCCGTCGAAGAGCACCCGCATGTCCATGATGCTGTCGATGGCCACCCCCGCCATGCCCACGTCGCCCGCCACCCGCGGGTGGTCCGAGTCGTAGCCGCGGTGCGTCGCCAGGTCGAAGGCCACGCTCAACCCCTTCTGCCCCGCCGCCAAGTTGCGCCGGTAAAAGGCGTTGGAGTCCTCGGCCGTGGAAAAACCCGCGTACTGCCGCACGGTCCACGGCTTCTGCACGTACATCGTCGCGTAGGGGCCGCGGCCAAAGGGCGGCAAGCCCGGCCAGCCCCCCAAATGCTCCAGCCCCTCCAGGTCCGCCGCCTGGTAACGCCGCGCCACCGGGATGCCCTCGGGGGTCAGCCACGGGTCCGAAGCGGCTGCGCGCTCGGCCACGCCGTTCTTGGGATCCACCTCCGCCGGGGCGCTCCCATTCCAAGGAATGTCGGCAAAATTCGGGATGGCGCTCATAGCACACCCTCCTCACGCAAGAAGCCACGCAGGGCCTCTGCCACATCACAGCTCACGTAGATGAAGTGGTCCACCCCAGCGGCGCGGTAGCTCGCCTCCTGCGCGCCCGGGTGCCCGGCCAAGACCAGCGTGCGGGCGCCTGCGGCCCGCAGCGCCGGGACGCACTCCGGCACCAGCGCCGGGTAGCGCTCGTTGCTGGAGCAGAGCAAGACCAACTTGGCACCCGAGGCCACGAAGTCCGCCACGATCTCCGCGACGCTGCGCACGCCCTCACTGGCGTGGATCTCGAACCCCGCCACGGCGAAGAAATTGCGACCGTAGTTGGCCCGCGCCGTATACTCTGCCACGCTGCCCAGGTTGGCTAGAAAGACCTTCGGCGCGCGCCCTTGCGCCGTCGCCGCCGCCGCCGCCGCGCGCAGGGCCTCGAAGGGCGACGCGTCTCGCGTCAGGGGGATGGCCGGCGCCTGGGCCGCGGCCTGGGCCGCCGCCACCGGCGCTGGCGCGTAGACCTCGCGGTAGGCAGCCCCGGGGAAATCGTTCACCCCCACCACCACCTCCTTGCGCCGGGCCACGTTGCGCGCCCGCGCCGCCGCCACCTCGGCCACCGCCGCCTGCACCTCACCCGCCACGAGCGCCCCAGCAAAGCCGTCGGGCCGCGCCTCGAAGCCCTGGAAGAGGGTCCAGGCCTGCTCGGCCAGAGCCGCCGTCAAGGTCTCGATGGCGTAGGAGCCCGCCGCCGGGTCCACCACCGCCTGGAGGTGGGCCTCTTCGGCCAGGACGATGGGCGTGTTGCGCGCCACCCGCCGGCTGAAGCCGTCCACCGTGCCGCCCAGGGCGTCGAAGGGCAAGGGCGTGAAATCATCGGCGCCGCCGATGGCCGCGGTGAAGGCGGCCACGCTGGTGCGCAAGAGGTTCATCCACGGATCGATGACCGTCTGTACCCGCAACGACGGCGTGACGTGGAGCGACAGGGGCACGCCAGCGGCGGCAGCGTCGCTGGCGGCGAGGACCGCCTGCCACAGACGCCGGACCGCGCGCAGGGCGGCGATCTCCATGAGGAAGTTGCCCGTGACGTCAAAGCGGAACTTGATCTGGGCCGCCGCCTGCGCCACCGAGAGCTCCTGCGCCACGAGCTGGCGCAGGTAGGTCGTGCCCGTCGCCAAGGCATAGGCCAGAGCCTGCACCCAGTGGGCGCCGCCCTGCTGGTAGGGGCGCAGGTCCACCACCAGCGTCCGCCCTGGGGCCGAGCGCGCCACCCGCCCCGCGGCCAGCGCCGCAGCCTCGCTCAGAGCCGCCGCCAGCGGCTGCGGCAGCGCGCCGTGCGCCGCCAACACCCCCAAGGGGTCCAGGTTGGCGTTGACTGGCAGAGCGGCCGGCGCCGCAGCCAGCACCTGTGACGCCACCCGCAGCGCGTCCGGGCCGCCCTCCACGTCGAGCTGGGCCCCTGCCGCCGCGATGGCCGCCAACAGAGAGGGCAGCGCTGCCGCCACCTCGGGCGCGTCGCTGGCCGCGTCTTCCCAGGCCAAGGTCACCCCGTGGGCGCCGCGGCCGAGATCCTCCGCCACGGCCGCCGCCATCCCAGGCCTGACGACGTGACGCGTCACCACGCGCCAGCCCTCGGGCAGCGGCGGCTGCGCCCCTGGCGGCGCCTGGCTGTAGAGCGGCTGCAGACTGAGCCCCTCGTAAGTCTGGGTGACGAGCTTCTTGGCAAAGGGAGCGCCCGCCAGGGCTAGCTCCACCTCGGCCCGCCAAGCGCTCTCGTCCAGCGCCGTAAAGGCGTCGGCGAGGCGAAAGGTGGGCGCATTGTCCGCGCGTGTCGCGCTCATGCTACTTCCTCCCGAATGAAGATCGACCTCAGCACCCTAGGACGAAAAAAAGGTCGGGGTGGCGTCGCGCTCTCTACCCGGCCTGCGCCTGCATCGCCGCCGCGTCGGCCACCACCCGCAACGCCCCCAGCGCCTCCTCGACCGAGTCGAAGAGCGGGAGCCCTGCGGCGGCCAACGCGTCGCGATAACCCTCATACAGCTTCCCCGAATCCACGACAACGCCCACGGCGCAACCGCTCGCCGTGGCCGCCGCCCGCAGCTCCGCCGCGAAGGCGCCGCTGCGCTCGGCGTCGAAGACCCCCAGTCGTTGGGTCAATGGCACCAAGCCCACCACGACCACCTGGGCGCCGCTCGCCGCCAGCGTCGCCGTCGCTGCTGCGTACAACCCTTCGTCAGCCATGGGGGTGACATCCAGCGGCAAGGTCGCCGCCACCAGCCCCCCGAGCTTGTGCCCCGCGATGGCTGCGGCGAGCTGCTCGCGCGCCGCCTCGGTGAGAGCGTGGGCGCGCAAAGTGCCCGTCATGGCGTCCTGGGAGGCCACCGTCTCGTAGCCGGCGTTGGAGAGCACGGCGATGCGGTCCACGGCGAGCTGCGGGTAGGCCGCCAGCCAGCGCAGGGCGCCCGAGAAGTCGGCGAAGCTCTCCGTCAGCACGGCCCCGGCCGCCCGCAGCGCCCGCGCCTGCAGGGCATAGTCGCCGGCCATGGCGCCCGTGTGACCCGCGGCCGCGCGCATCCCCGCTTGGGTGCGCCCGCCCTTGTAGAAGACCACCTGGCGGCCGTCGGCCACCCAGCGCTGCACCTCCTGGCACAAGGCCGCCAGGTCGCCGGCCTTGAAGCCCTCGGCGTAGACCCCGGCCACCCGCACCCCCTCCTCGGCGAAGAGGGCCTGCAACAGATGCGCGCAGCTCACGTCGAGCTGGTTGCCGATGCAGAAGCCGTAGCGCAGCGCCAGGCGCGCGTCGCGGGACACTCGCGTGATGAGGAAGGCGCCGCTCTGGCTGATGAAGGCCACGGGGCTCTCGGGATCCAAGCGCACCGGCAGGCGACTCTCGGGGATGAAGAGGGTGTTGATGCGCGCCGCGGCGCTCAACATCCCCAGACCGTTGGGCCCCACCAAGCGCGGCGTCCACAGCCCGGCAGCGCGCGCCTCGGCCAGGCGCGCCTCCAAGCGCGCGCCATAGCCTTCTTTGTCGGCGCCGTCGCCGATGCCGCCGGCCACCAGGTAGACCACCTCGGCGCCGCCCCCCTGGGTGATGAGCTCCTCCACCGCCTCCAGGGTGGCCTGGGCCGGCAAGGACAAGACCAACACGTCGGCGGGCCACGCCCGCAGGGCCGCCAGGTCCGGCAGGCAGGCGATGCCCTCCATCTCCTCCACGCCGGGCTTGATGATGCGCAGGCCGTCGGCACCCAAGGTGGACGCGGCCAGGTTGTCCAAAATGATCCGCCCCACCGAGCCGACCCGGGCCGAAACCCCCACCAAGGCGATGCGCTGCGGCCGCAACAGCGGCCGCACGTCGAGGGCGGGCCGCGCAGGCACGGGCACGCTCGCCCGGCGCGTCCCCACGCCGTCGAGGGCCACCACCCGCCCCTGGCCATCCACCACCACGGGGTTCATCTCCACCAGCTCCAGGGACGCCGCGGCGAGCATCGCCGGCAGACGCCACAGGGCCGCCACGAAATCCGCCAGCGCCGCCCGGGTGAGCAGGGCCTCGCCTTGGCGCAGCGCCCCCAGCCAGATCCGACCCAGGAGGTGCTCCGCCAGCTCCGCCACGGCCCACTCGGGGCTCACGGTCTGCATGGGCCACTGCAAGACGCCGCCGGCCACTGCCTTGGCCCACATCTCGGTGTGGATGCCCCCCAGGCCCATGGTGCACACCCAGCCGACGCTGGCGTCGTGGCGCAGGGAGACGAAACCTTCCACGGGCAAGCCCGCCGGCGTAGCCCAACACACCCGCTCGCACACCAGCGCCCCCACCCACGCCGCTGGGGCCACCGCCGCGGCGAGAAGGTTCTGCCGGATCTCTTCGGCCGTGTCCCACACGCCGTCGGCGCTGTAGGTCGTGGCGCGCAAGCCACCGATATCGCTCTTGTGCCACAGATCATCGGCCACGGCCTTGACGATCACCGGCTGCGCTGGGGCAAAGGGCGCGCCATCGAGATCGGCCCGCTGGCGGACCAGGCGATGGGTGGGCACGGCGAGACCGGCCTGGGCCAACAAGGTGTAAACTTCGGGCTCGGTGACGAAGGTTCGCATATTCTTTGCCTCATACCGGGAGTGGGCCTGACAAAAGTGACGGGCCTCGCCGTTTGCACAGTATTATCAT
Organism: uncultured Myxococcales bacterium; assembly: GCA_964454015.1. Taxonomy (GTDB): domain Bacteria; phylum Myxococcota_A; class Bradymonadia; order UBA4248; family UBA4248; genus CAYVQF01. Next base: position 1,629 of record CAYVQF010000089.1, on the reverse strand, counting down.
CGACAAGGCCTCGGTGACAACCCTGCGCCGCCGGGCCATGGCGCGGCAGCAGCCCCCCTGGGAGCCGCGTCGGTCCATGCTCTGGGCCGCTTGCGCTTGGCCGGCACCATGTCCACACTTGCGCTACCACAAAAAGGGGACCCCTCGCTGCCGCCGTACCGTCAGGGAGGCAGGGACCACCACCCGAGTCGACTGACCATGCCGCACGCCGCTGCCGAAGAGAATTTCGCCACCATCGCCGACGCTGGCCCCCCAACCCCCGAGGCCGCGGCCCAGCTAACGGCCACCCTGGTTGACGCGGCGTGGCTCTCTGGGCCCGTGGATCCAGAAGTCGACCCCTTGGCCGAAACCCACTTGGGCGATTCTGCGCGGCCCCTGTCCCAGTCGGACCTCCAACGCCTGTTGCGCACCACCATCCTGCCGCGCGTCGCGCGGGTGGGCGAGGGCGACGCCTTGGTGGTCGAGGACCGGGTGCGCTATGAGCCCGTCGCTGCGCTGGGCCAGGGCGCCATGGGCGAGGTGGTGCTCATCCGCGACAACGACATCCGCCGCAAGGTGGCCATGAAGCGCCTCAAGGTGCATCAGCCGGCGCAGGTGGCGCGTTTCGTCGATGAAATTCGCACGGTGGGGCGCCTGGAGCACCCCAACATCATCCCCATCCACGACGTCGGCGTCGACGAGAAGGGGGCCCTCTTCTTCGTCATGAAGCTCGTCGAAGGCGAGACCTTGGAGGAGATCATCGCCAAGCTCGCCGCCGGTGACCCCGAGGCCCACCGACGCTACACCTTCGAGGTGCGCACCCAGATTTTCCTCGGGGTCTTGCGCGCCGTGCAGTACGCCCACGCCCAGGGGGTCATCCACCGCGACCTCAAGCCCGCCAACATCATGATCGGCCCCTACGGCGAAGCCATGGTCATGGACTGGGGCCTGGCCAGGATCCTCGAGGAAGACGACGCCATCGCCCAGGGCGCCGCCCCCGACCTCAACCAGACCCTGGTCCAGGTAGGCGGCCCCGAGGAAGGCAACGAACGCCTCTTTCAGACCCAAGCGGGCACCCTGCTCGGCACCCCGGCTTACATGTCCCCCGAACAGGCCTTGGGCGACACGGCCAGCATCGACACCCGCAGTGACATCTACGCCCTGAGCGTCATCTACCACGAGCTGATGGGCCTGCAGCATTACCTACACGACCGCACCAACCTCCAGGGGATGCTCATGGGGGCGGTGCACGCCAAGGCGCCCTTCGTGTCCTTCGTCAGCAGCCCGCACCAGGGGCGAGTCGCCCCCGAGGTGGCCCACTTCATCGCCAAGGGCATGGCCAAGGAGCCCGCCGCCCGCTACCAGTCGGTTGACGAAATGATCCAGGCCTTGCAGCGGGTCTTGGACGGCACCTTCGCCGTCCAGTGTCCCATGACCTTCGTGCGCCGGGTCCTGAGCCAGATCCTCCGCACCACCAACGCCCACCCGGTGGCGGTGCTCCTGACCTTGTTGATCATCCTCGTGGGCTTTGGCGCTGGGGTGGCATGGGGCCTCGGCACCCTCTTCGGCTAAGCCAACGCGGCGTCCCTTCGCGGCCTGATCCACGGTCAAGAAAATAAAAAACCCCGTTGTTCTTGGGTTTCCAAGAGG
>CAYVQF010000088.1:0-15499 GCA_964454015.1 uncultured Myxococcales bacterium | reverse complement strand
CGCTGCCGTCGGCTTGGGTGTTCCAGCCGGCGAAGGTGTAGCCCGTGCGGGTGACCGTGGGGAGCTCCCCATAGGGTGCGTCGAAGGTGACCGTGGCGTCGGCCGGGGTGGGATCGCCACCCTGGGGGTCGAAGTCGATGGTGTAGGTGTTGGCCGTCCACTGGGCGTAGAGGGTGTGGTCCTCGGTCTGCGTGACGATTGACTCGGGTGTGATTTGGTCTCCACCCTCGGCGAGGTCGAACCAGCCGACGAAGGTGTAGCCCGTGCGTTCGGTGTTCGGTAGCTCGCCGTAGGGGGCACCTGGGAGCACGCCTCTGCCTGCTGGCGTTGGTGCCGTACCGCCCTGAGGATCGAAAGTGACCCAAGGCGCGTCGATACAGAGGCCGTCTACGCAGACCGTGCTCTGACAGTCACTGGGTCCTTCACAAGCGCTGCCGTTCTCACAGGGCTGACAAAGGCCACCGCAGTCGACGTCGCTCTCATCGTCGTCTTGGACACCGTTGACGCAGCTCTCGGGTTGACAGATGTCCTGGACGCAAGTGCCAATCTCACAGTCTAGGTCACTGAAGCAGGTGTTGCCGTTGGCGCAGCGCGGGCAGTCGCTGCCGCCACAGTCTACATCGACCTCGCTGCCATTCTTGACCCCGTCGTCGCAGGTCGCAGCCAGGCATATGCCGTCGGTGCAGACGAGATCGGCGCAGTCTTCTGCGTCGACACAGGCTGCATCAGGGAGGCATGGCGCACAAGCGCCGCCGCAATCGACGTCGCTCTCGTCGCCGTCGAGGATGCCGTTGGTGCAATGTGGTGCCACGCAGTAGCCTTGGTGGCAGAGATCGCTGATGCAGTCGGTGTTTTCATTGCATCGTCTGCCGTTGGGACAGATGTCACAGTCACCACCGCAGTCGATGTCGGTCTCGTTGCCGTTGTGGATACCGTCTTCGCAGCTCGGTGGCTGACAGATGTTGAGCGTGTTGTCGCAGTTCTTACTGGCACAGTCGGCATCGTTGCGACAGCGGGCCTCGTCTTGGCAGGGGTCGCAGTCACCGCCGCAGTCGAGGTCGCTTTCGTTGCCGTTTTTGACGCCGTCGACGCAAGTCGGTGCGAGGCAGCGCTGGCTTTCGAGGTCGCAGACGCCGCTGAGGCATTGTTCGCCATGGGTGCATTCGGGCGCGAGGTCGGTTTCGGTGACGTCCAGGGTTTCGAAGAGGTCGAAGAGGTCCTCGAAACCCTGGTCGGCGTTGTAGTGGAGCTTGCCGCCATCATCACAGCCGTTGAAGGTTAGGGCTCCCAAGGCCAAGAGGGTTGCAAGGTGCCACCCAAGGGTCGTGTCGACGCGTCGCATGGTTGTCCTCCTAGTCGGCTGAGTCAATTCAATCCGCGCCGCGCCATCACAAGGCGATAGACCTTGGGGCGTGGTCCATAAGACACGAACGAAGCGATGCGTACCGAACAGACGAGCGTTGGTTGTGGGGCAACGCACGGTCTGTGCTGACGCGCAAGAAGCGAATGCCAAGAAGGAACATGCGATGCCGTGGTGTATTCCAGGAAAACGCGTCTTGGAGCCTTTGAGGTGAGGCCAGGGGGGAGGTAGACTTGTGTTAAGTGGCAGTCATGGTTGAGACATCGGCACGAGGACGGGGTGCCTTTTTTTTGCGCGTGAGGCGCGGGCTGACGAGAGGCGGGTGATGGTCACGGCGCCGTGGCCGCCGCGCACGCCTGGTGGCAGGTGGATCAAGAAAGAAAAAAGGCCCCGAAAAGCTCGGGGCCGATGTCGCTATGAGAAGAAGCGGGAGACGGGACTCGAACCCGCGACGTCAACCTTGGCAAGGTTGCACTCTACCACTGAGTTACTCCCGCAGGTTGTCAAAGGGGTCACGAACACGAGGGTGTCGTGCAGAGCGGGAGACGGGACTCGAACCCGCGACGTCAACCTTGGCAAGGTTGCACTCTACCACTGAGTTACTCCCGCTTGAGGTGGGATCGAGGGGACGACCTCTCACCTGAAGCGGCCCCTGTTTACCGAGTCCGTGGGCGGCTGTCAAGCCCTTTGTTGCGGAGCGGTGGGGAGGGTGGGCGCGGGTCAGAGGACGAAAAAGTAGAGGGCGCAGGCGACGGCGGCGAGGAGGGCGAAGGCGACCCCGATGAGGAGGAGGGTGACGGTGGTTTGGGAGGGTTGTGGCGGCGGTCGGGTCGCGGCGACGCTGGGCAAGGGAAGGGTTTTGGTCGTGGGTGCGGCCTTGTTGTCGATGGTGGAGCGTGGGCGTTTGGGGACGGCGTCTTGTTTGATGGTGCCGAAGGCGCCGATGGCGGAGCTTTCGCCGCGTTGGCGGCGGAGCACTTCGAGATCTTCCAGGATGTCGCCAGCGTGCTGATAGCGGACCAAGGGGTCGCGGGCGAGCATGCGGTCGACGACGCGCCAGAGGGCTTCTTGGGCGATGTGCGGGGGGGGCGGATCGGGGTCGCGCGCCATTTGGCTGGTGACGATGATGAGGGGGGTGGAGCCGGTGTAGGCTTGTTTGCCGACGAGCATCTCGTAGGCCATGGCGCCGACGGCGTAGATGTCGGAGGCCTCGGTGGCGCTCTCTTTGCGGAAGAGTTCGGGGGCGACGAAGCCTGGGGTGCCCATGACGAAGCCGGCCTGGGTGAGCTCGGTGTCGGGGTTTTTGGGTTTGGCGATTCCGAAGTCGATGAGCTTGATCCACGGGCGTTGGTCTTCACCGCGGCACACGTAGACGTTGGGTGGCTTGAGATCGCGGTGGATGATGCCGGCTTGGTGGGCGACCTGCAGGCCTGAGAGGATTTGTTCGAGGATGTCGAGGGTCTGGGGGATGCTCAGGGGGGCATTGCGGCGGATGAAATCGCCCAGGGTTTCGCCGTCGAGGTACTCCATGACGATGTAGAGGTAGTCGCGCTCGGCGCCGAAATCGATGATGGAGACGATGTGGGGGTGGTCGAGTCGGGTGGTGACGAGGGCTTCGCGCTCGAAGCGGGCCATGGCGATGGGGTCGTCAGCGATTTCCGGGAGGAGGGTCTTGAGGACGACCGGGTATTCGTCTTGGCAATGCCACGCACGGTAAACCACGCCGTTGGCGCCTTGGCCAAGAACCTTTTCGAGGCGGTAGCGCGCCGCGACGAGGGTGCCGATGGCGAGCTCGGACGAGAGGGCGTTGGTCATGTTTGGGATAACCTCGACACCGGGTGAGAAGACGAAGGCGATGGGCCAGCCGTTCTTTACATTCTTGTTGGGGATCTGGCGTGAGGTGTCAAGTCAGCCGACGGCGACAGGTGGTGCAGACTTCGAAGCGCTTGCGAAAGAAGAGACCCGTGGGGAGCAGCAAGAGGAAGGCTGGGTTGAGGGTGAAGGTGAGGATGATCCAGAGCAGGATCAGGGCCCAGCCCGTGGCAGAGACTTGAGATTTGGTTCTGGGTCGCAAGGGCGAGGAGCAGAAGTTGCAGCGCGGGGCGAGTGGGTAGGTGGGCTGCGGCGGTGGCGCAGGGTAGTAGGCTGGAGGTGGTCCGTAGGGCTGTTGGGGCGGCGGTCCGAAGCCTTGGTAGGGGACGGGCGCGCCATGGGATGGGTAGGGGGCAGGGTTGCCGTAGGCTGGAGGCGGCGCTGCCCCTTGGGGGGAGTAGGGCGGGTGCACCTGGGGCGGGTCGAGAATTTTTCTTCGGTGTTCGACCTCTTTGGCGAGCCCTTCTGGGGTGACCTCGGCGTAAGCGGCGACGTAGCTGAGGTAGAGTTCGTAGTCTTTGGGGGGGAGTACGGCGAGCCAGGAGAGGGTGACGCGGTAATCGTGGCTGGGCGCGATGAGCCAAGTCTCGAGTTGGGCGAGGGCCTCTTCCGGGCTGGGTTTGACTAACATGTCGGCGGCGTGCTCATGGTAGCCCGAGGGCCGCGGTGAGTTGTTGGATGCGAAGCTGTTCTTGGGGGGCGATTTTGCCATCGGCGAGGGCCGCGGCGAGGCATTCGTTGATCAGCGCTTCTCTCTCTTGTGGAGGGGAGGCCTGGATGATGGCCATGGCCTCGTGTTGGCGCTCGAAAGTCGTGACGCGCCGGCGTTCGCTGGTGTCCAGTTGCCAGTGGTCCATGACGTAGTCGAGGAGGTCGCGCTCGCCTTGACCCATGAGGCCATCGGCGGCGAGCACGCTCGCGATGAGATGGCAACGCGCTTCGGCTCTTCGCATCGGTTTCTCCTGCCGGGTGACGCTGAAGCAGGGGCTCGCTCTGCTTGGCGTGGCGATGATGCAAGCAGGGTAGGGCTTCCCCTGCGGCGTGGCAAGAGCCGTGAGGCGTGCTGGTCAGCGTCGCGTAGATGTGGGGGCTCGAGCCTGGGGCTTACTTGCGGCTCCACGGGGCACGCCAGCCGGTGGTGGCGTGGGCGAGCTGGCGGACGCGGCTGGTCTGGGCGACGGACTCGACGATGTAGAAGGCGCTCGGATCGATGGTGCGGGCGGCTTCGATGATGCGTTTGGTGTCGCGGCGGGTGCAGCTTGCGTAGAGCAAGGTCGTGGGCCCGTCGCGGCCGTCGCCAGTGAAGCTGGTCACGATTTGGCCCATGGCGCGCAGCTTGGTGGCGATCTCGAGGCCATGTTCGGCCGAGATGATGCGGACCACGGAGTTGCCCAGGGCCATGAAGCGCTCGATGGTGATGCCTGCGGCGTTGCCTGCGGCGAAACCGCCGGCGTAGGCGACGGCGAGGATGGGGTTGTCCTTGATGCCGACGATGACCTGTGAGACGGCGGAGACCCAGATGAGGACTTCAAAGAAGCCAAGGACAACAGAGAGTTTGATCCGTCCTTGGACCACGGCGATGGTGCGCACCGTGCCGAGGGAGACGTCGCATACGCGGAGGGTGAAGATCAAGGTAGCGATGGCCCAAACGGGCCATTCCGTGATGAAAGCCATGGTCTGACCTCCTTGGAGGAGCGCGTGCTCCGGTAAAGGGCGCAGGGGGGTGCTGCGCGCGACGCGGCCAGGCACTAACACTTGCGGCGCGAACTTGCAACGTTCGTTTCGCTTCCCAGGGTGTAGTGGTGCGGCGGCGCGGCGGCGGATTTGGCGCAGGTCGGGTGGGGCGGTGTGCTCGGGGGCGGTGTGGGTGGCGATGGTGAGGCGGTGGGTGGGGCCTTTGGCGCTGGCATACCCGAAAAATTGCCGTTGCGGCAGGTAGCGTTAAGATGCGGCAGGTGACGGTGATGCACCGTGCCCAGGGTCGGGCACGGTCTGACAGGCATCGCAGCCAGGGATGGGACAGAAGGCCATGGACGAGGCGAAGGGTGAGGCGGTCTTTGAGGCGGAGCTTCCGGATGAGGTCACGCAGAGTGAGGTGCCGCTGCGGCCGCGGCGACGGCAGGGTGCGGCGCGGGTCATTGGCGCCTTGGTGGCGACGTTGATCGTGGTTTCCCTGTTGCTGGTGCAGGTTTGGTCCCGCTACCGGGTGTTGAACCTCGGCTACGAGCTTGCGGGGGTCACGGCCGAGCGCGAGACGCTCTTGGAGCAGAACCGGCGTTTGCGGATCGAGCTGCGGATGCTGGAGCGCCGGGATCGGCTGGAGCCGGTGGCGCGTCGCGACCTGGGGATGACCTACGCGCGTCCCGATCAGGTTTGGTACGTCCCGGCCGAAGTGCTGCCGCTACCGGTGATTCCAGCGAGCGCTGCCGGTCTGTCGACGGGTGTTGGTGGGGTGGAAGGGATGTTGGTGGCGTCAGGAGGGGATCATGGCCTGGATTGAGAAGAGTGAGCGGCCACGGATGTGGATGCACCTGCGGATGGCCTTGGTAGCGGTGGCGATCATGGTCCTTTTCGGCGCAGTTCTGCAGCGCTTTTTCGTGTTACAGACCGAGGAGGAGCATTTGGTGGTGCGGGCGGCGCGTCAGGTGGCGGGTCAGGTCACGCTGGGTGCGGGGGGGGAGCACCACTTGGATGGGCATCGCGGCTACATTTTGGATCGCCACGGCTATGAGCTGGCGATCAGCATCGAGACGCCCTCGGTCTTCGTGCATCCGCGGCAGGTGGTCGATCGGGAGGCGGCGGCGACGGCGTTGTCTGAGGCCATGGGGCTGCCGCGGGCGGAGATTCTGGCCAAGCTGGAGAGTGAGTCTTCCTTCGTGTGGTTGGCGCGCAAGGTCAATCCAGCCGTGGGGGAGGCGGTTCGGGCGCTGAAGCTGCGGGGGGTGGGTCTCAAGCGAGAGAGCAAGCGCTACTACCCCGGTCAGGATCTCGCGGGCCAGGTGCTGGGTTTCGTGGGGATGGACAACAACGGCTTGGAAGGGATCGAGGCGGCCTACGACGAGGTTTTGCGCGGCGGTGCCATTCAGCTCAAGGGGCTGCGCGATGCCCGCGGCCGGGTGTTGTTGACGCTGGAGTCGCCCAGATTGCACGCCTTGGAAGGCAGCAGCGTGGTCCTGAGCCTCGATCAGTACATCCAGAAGGTGACGGAGAACGCCTTGGAGCGCGTGGCAACGGAGTTTGAGGCCAAAGGTGCCTTGGCGGTGGTGATGGACCCCTACACGGGTGAGCTCTTGGCGTTGGCGTCGTGGCCGCGCTTCAACCCGAATCGCTTTCGCGATTTCGATGGCGACGCGCGGCGCAACCGGGCGGTCTTGGACGTCTTTGAGCCGGGCTCTGTCTTCAAGGCTTTTGGCTATGCCGCGGCGCTGGACAAGGGCTTGATTTACCCGGCTGAGCCCATCGATCAAGAGCGGGGCAAGCTGAAGATCGGCAAGCACACCATCTCTGACACCCACACCATTCGGGACATGACGGCGGAGCGGGTGGTGGTAGATTCTTCGAACATTGGTGCGTACAAGATCGCCAAGCGCTTGGGCAAGGAGCTGTTCTACGCGTATCTCCGCGGCTTTGGTTTTGGTGAGCGGTCGGGGGTCGGGGTGGCGGGCGAGAGCGCGGGCATCCTGTGGCCGGCCAAGCGCTGGGCTGAGATCACCTTCTCCAACATCGCCTTTGGCCAGGGGATCAGCGTCAGCCCCTTGCAGTTGGCGGCGGGCTTTTCAGTGTTGGCCAACGGGGGTGAGCTGCCGCAACCGCTGTTGATCAAAGAGGTGCGGGATCGGGAGGGCCAGGTGGTGGCGCAGTGGGAGCCGCGGATGCGGCGGCGGGTGGTGTCGCCTGAGGCGGCCCAATTGACGCGGCAGGCCTTGGAGAAAGTGGTCCTCGACGGGACGGGGATGCGGGCTTGGGTCGATGGCTATCGCGTGGGGGGCAAGACGGGGACGGCGCAGAAGGTGGATCCGCGTACCCGGGCTTACACCAACAAGTGGATGGCCAATTTCGTTGGGATAGCGCCCATTGATCGCCCGGAGGTGGTGGTGGTGGTGATGATCGATGAGCCGCGCAAGAGCCACTACGGCGGCGTCGTGGCGGCGCCTGCCTTCGCGGAGATCGTCAGCCAAGTGTTGCCCTATCGCGGGGTCTATCCCGAGGCGGTGTATACGGGCGAGCTGGTGGCGTTGCCGACGCCGTCGCCCGAGGTGACGGGGGCGCCGACCATGGGCGAGGGGTGGCCCTTGGTGCGGCAATCGCTGCAGGCAGATATGGTGCGGGTGCCTGACTTCCGTGGGATGAGTGTGCGGGGGGCGTTGCAGCGTGCTCAGGGGGCGGGCTTGACGCTGCGGGTCGAGGACAGCGGCTTCGTGGTCGAGCAGTGGCCTTTGGCGGGGACGCTGGTGGGGATGGGCTCTCAGGTCGATGTCAAGATGGGGCGCCGCTATCGTCAGGTCGAGGCGCTGCAAGGGCAAGAGCAGCCCGTGCGCGTGGGGATGCTGCAATGAGTCTGAGAGCGGAGTTGCAAGGGCTGTCTCCCCTCGCCGTGTTCGGTGAGCTGCCAGGGCGTCTCGTCCACTTGAGCGATGACACGCGGGCGGTGCGGCCCGGTGGGGGCTTCGTTGCGCTGCAAGGTTCGGCGCGGGACGGGCACAGCCTCATCGGTGCGGCGGTGCAGGCCGGCGCTGCGGTGGTGTTTTGCTCCCAGGCGTGGTTCGCGGCGGGCGGCCGGGTGGACGGCGCGGCGTGGGTGGTGCTCGACGACACGCGGCTGCGGCTGCCCGCCCTGAGCCGTTTGGTCTATGGCGATCCCTGCCGTTCGCTTCGGGTGGTGGGGGTGACCGGGACCAACGGCAAGACGACGACGACCTACCTTCTGGAGTCGCTGGGGCGCGGCTTGGGGAAGCGGGTCGGGGTCATCGGTACGGTGAGCCATCGTTATCCTGGGTTCTCTGAGGCGTCGATCAATACGACGCCGGGGGTGCTCAAGCTGGCAGCGCTGTTGCGGGACATGGTGGACGCGCGGGTGGAGTGGTTGGCCATGGAGGTGTCGAGCCATGGTCTGGCGCAGGATCGGGTCGCGTCCATGGACTTCGATGTGGGGGTGTGGACCAACCTGAGCCAGGACCATTTGGACTTCCACGTCAGCATGGAGGCCTACCGCGAGGCCAAGAAGAGCTTATTCTCAAGCTATTTAGCGTCGTCAAGCGCGAAGGGGCGTGCGACGTGGGCGGTGTTGAACCAAGATGACGCGGCGATCTCAGAGAGCTTCTCCGCGGCCGATGCGGCGCGCTGGGGGCAGAGTCTTTGGTTTTCCACGTCCGCTGATACAGCGCCTGTTTTTGGGCGGGCGCTGCAGGTGGCATCAGGTCACCAGGTGGATGGCACGTGGTCCGGTCACCTGCGTTATGGGCGCCAGGATTTCCCATTTTTTCTGCCGTTGGCGGGTCGTTTCAACCTCCAGAATGCCTTGGGGGCGGTGGGGGCTTGCGTGGCCCTTGGCGAAGATCCTGCGGCGGTGACCCAGGTCTTGGGGCAGGTGGCGCAGGTGCCTGGGCGCTTGCAGATGTTGGGAGGCGGTGGTGCCGCGCCGCGGGTCTATGTGGACTATGCCCACACTCCGGAGGCGCTGGTGTGTGCCTTGGAGGCCCTACGGGAGAGCGCGCCGCGCCGTCTGTGGGTGGTTTTCGGTGCCGGCGGCGACCGTGACGCCGGCAAGCGACCGCTCATGGGTGCCGCGGCGGCGCGCTATGCCGATCGGGTGATCATTACCACGGACAACCCGCGCTCGGAGGCACCCGAGGTCATCGCGGCGGCCATTTGGGACGGGGTTCCGGCGGCGGGGCGGGGACGGAGCGAGGTGATTCTGGAGCGCCCCGAGGCGGTGCAGGCGGCGGTGATGCAGGCGGCGCCCGAGGACGTGGTGTTGGTGGCAGGCAAGGGGCACGAGACCTACCAGATCGTGGGTGGGAGACGGCTGGAGATGGACGATTGTGCGTTGGTGGCGGCGGCGTTGGCCGAGCGTCAGGCCCAAAGGGCGAAGAGAGGAGGGGCGCTATGAGCGTTGAGGGGTCTGGCTTCGTCTTGCATGGGCTGCAGGCGGGTGAGGTGGCGGCAGCGCTGGGTGGGCGCCTGGTGCAGGGAGACGCCACAGCGCGGCTGCCGGATCTGAGCACGGACAGTCGGCGCGAGGTGGCGGGGAGGCTTTACTTTGCGCTGCGTGGAGAGCGTCTGGACGGTCACGCCTTTGTGGCGGATGTGGTGCGTCGCGGGGCGTGGGGCGTGGTGGTGGAGCGCGGCGAGGGGCCGTGGCCGGCGGCCTTGGTGGTGATTGAGGTGGCGGACACGACGCGGGCCTTGGGGCGTTTGGCCGCGGCGGTGATCGCGCGGCGGCGGCAGCGCGGCGGCTTGCAGGTGGTGGCGCTGACGGGTTCCAATGGTAAGACGACGACCAAGGAGTTGTTGGGGGCCCTGCTGGGGGCGCGGCACCAGGTGTTGCGCACGGCGGGTAATTTCAACAACTGGATTGGCATGCCGCTCACGGTGATGGGTCTGAAGTGGGCGCACACGGCGTTGGTTCTGGAGATGGGTGCCAACGCGCCGGGTGAGATCGCGGCGATGGTGGACATCGCGGCGCCCGATGTCGCTTTGTTGACGTGTGTGGCGCCGGCGCATTTGGAGGGTTTTGGTTCGCTGGCGGGGGTGGCGGCGGCGAAAGGTGAGCTGTTCAGCGGCGCATCTTTGGCGAAGATCGTGGTGCCGAGAGGCGTTGCGGCGTGGTATCCGGCGCTGGTCGGTGACGCCCGGGTGACCTGGGTGGACGAGGGTGGCGCGGCAGAGGCGGCTGGCGGCGCTGCTTCGGGTTGGCGGGTGGTGTCGCGTCGCAGTGTCGGCGATGGGCAAGAGGTGATTTTGGACACGCCCGGTGGGAGGCTGCGCGTGGGGCTGCCCCTGTTGGGCGCCCACAACGCGTTGAACCTGGCTTTGGCTTTGGCGGCGTTAGAGCCGTTGGGCTTGGGTGAGGCAGAGATTCAGGGTGCTTTAGCTGGGCTGCGCTTGCCCTCTGGGCGCTTGGAGTTGTGGTCGTGTGCCGGGGGGGCCGAGCTTCTGCACGACGCCTACAACGCCAATCCCGCGAGTATGCGGGCGGCGTTGGGTGTGTTGAGGGAGCGGGCGCGGCCGGGGCATGGCTGGGCCGTCTTGGGCGAGATGCGGGAGCTGGGTGCGGAGAGCGAGGCCTTGCACGCGGCGCTGGGTCGCGAAGTGGCGGCGCTAGGGCTGGTGCATCTCTTTGCCGTTGGTGATAAAGGGGCGGTGGCGTTGGCGGGGGCTGCGGTGTCAGCCGGTATGACGCCGGCAGCGGTGCGCCAGGTCAGCGTGGATGGGATCGCCGAGGTGGTGGCGCTGCTCGAGTCGCGGCTGGCGGCGGATGACGTGGTGTTGATCAAGGGCAGCCGCGGCGTGGCATTGGAGCGGGTGGTCGAGGGTCTGAAGGCGAGCCGTCGAGGCTAGGAATTGGGGCAGGACGATGCTTTTTTGGTTGCATGAGTACAAGGATGTTTTTGCGCCACTGAACGTGTTTCGCTACGTCAGTTTTCGCGTGGTCATGGCGACGATCACGGCGCTGTTCATGAGCTGGATGATGTACCCGGGTTTCATCCGGCGTTTACAGCGCGCGCAGATCGGTCAAGTGGTTCGGGATGATGGGCCGCAGACGCACTTGAAGAAGCGGGGGACGCCGACCATGGGTGGGTCGTTGATCCTGTTGTGCGTGGTGGTGGCGACGCTTCTGTGGACAGATTTGAGCAACACTCATGTGTGGATGGTGATCACCATCACCGTGGGTTATGGCATCATCGGTTTCATCGATGACTACAAGAAGATCAAGCACAAGGGCAGCCGGGGTCTCCCGGGTCGGTGGAAGCTGTTGTTGCAGTTTGCCTTGGCGGCGGCGGTGGTGACGGTGTTGTTCTGGGACGATGGGATTCAATTCAACAACCACCTGTACTTGCCTTTCGTGGCGGCGGACAAGTTCTCCATCGTGTTGCCGACGGTGCTCTATGGTCTCTTCGCGATGATCGTCGTGGTGGGGACCTCGAACGCGGTGAATCTGACGGACGGATTGGATGGTTTGGCCATTGGTCCGGTGATCGTGGCGGGGGCGACCTTTTTGATCCTGTGTTATGGCGCGGGTACGATCTTGACGATCCCTGCCGAGGTGGACGGGCTGAAGGTCTATGCGTCCTTTGATGTGGCGGAGTATTTGCGGATTCCCCACGTGCACGGGATGGCGGAGTTGGCCGTGTTTTGCGCAGCGGTCTTGGGGGCCGGCATTGGATTTTTGTGGTTCAACGCCTATCCGGCCAGTGTTTTCATGGGCGACGTGGGCTCCTTGGCGCTGGGCGGATCCTTGGGGATGTTGGCGGTGCTGTCCAAGAATGAGCTGTTGAGTCTGGTGATATTTGGCATTTTTTTGGTGGAGGCCCTGTCGGTGATCACCCAGACGACGAGTTTCAAGCTGACGGGGAAGCGGGTGTTCAAGATGGCGCCCATTCACCATCACTTTGAGCTGAAGGGTTGGGCGGAGCCTAAAATTATTGTGCGATTCTGGATCATCTCTATTCTGTTGGCATTGGTCGCCTTGGCGAGCTTGAAGCTGCGCTGAGGGAGGCGGCCCCGATCACGGTGGATGGGGGCAATTTAGGTCGAGGGAGTAGCCATGGAAAGGGCGAGCAAGGGCGACGACGGCTTGGCAGCGGTCGGGGTGGAGCAGCAGTGGGACGGCTGGTTGCTGCTGGTGGTGTCGATTCTGATAGGTCTGGGCGTGGTGATGGTGTTCAGCGCCAGTGCCGTGACGGCGACCTGGAATTTCGACGATCCGACCTTCTTCCTGAAGCGACAGATTCTCTTCCTCTGTTTGGGTTTTGCCTTCCTCTACGTGGGGCTGCGGGTGGACTACCGCTGGTATCAGCGGGCGGTGTACCCGATATTGGGGGTGACCATCCTCTTGTTGGTCATCGTGGCTTTCAAAGGCACGACGGTGGGTGGGGCCACGCGGTGGATTCGTATGGGTCCGTTGAACTTCCAGCCGGCAGAGATCGCCAAGATCTCCATGGTGATGGTGTTGGCCTACTCGGTGGCGAAGAAGGAGTCGCGGATCAAGAGCTTCGCCGTGGGTTTGGTGCCGCACTTCATGGTGGTGGGCTTGGTGGTGGGCTTGTTGATGTTGCAGCCCGACTTTGGGACCAGCGTCATCATCGCCATGTTGATGTTCAGCATCCTCTTCGTGGCGGGGACGCGGGTGAGTTATATCTTGTCGGCGCTGGTGCTAGCGGGTTTGGCGGCGTGGCAGCTCATCGTGCACAGCCCGTACCGGATGAAGCGGGTGATGGCCTTCCTCGATCCGTGGGACCACCAGGACAGCATCGCCTATCAGTTGACGGAGAGCATGATCGCCATTGGTTCTGGCGGTCTGACGGGGCAAGGGCTGGGTGATGGTCTGGGCAAGCTGGGTTTCGTGCCGGAGCTTCAGACGGACTTCGTTGGGACGGCCATTGCCGAGGAGCTGGGCTTTTTTGGCATCGCGGTGTTGATCGCGTTGTACTTGGTGTTGATTTGGCGAGGGATTCGCATTGCGATCCACGCCCGAGACAAGTTCGGGACCTACTTGGCCTTTGGGCTGACGTTGCTCTTTGGCTTCCAGGCTGCGGTGAACCTGGGGGTGATTTCGGGGCTGTTGCCGACCAAAGGGCTGACCCTTCCTTTCGTCTCGTATGGGGGTTCATCGCTGATGTGTAGCATGTTCGCCATTGGGGTTCTGCTATCGATTTCGCGTTGCGCCGATGACGAGTGGCTGCTGAAACGCGCTGCTGAGGATCAGCGCAAGCGCGAGGAGCGGTGGGAGCGCAAACGCCAACGCATACTGGACCGGCGTCAGCAGGAGAGGATCGCGTGAGTGAGTCGATTCGGGTGCTCTTTGCCGCTGGCGGAACGGGCGGCCACATTTTTCCGGCTTTGGCGGTAGCGCAGGCCATGCAGTCCTTGGCGCCTGCGGTGCAGGTGTCCTTCGTCGGCACGCGCCACGGTTTGGAGTCGCGCCTGGTGCCGCGCTACGGCTTCGCCGTGGACTATGTGGATGTCCGCTTCTTGAAGGGCACCCGTTTGTTGAAGAAGCTCAAGCACATGGCCCTGCTGCCGCGGAGCGCCTGGCAGTGCTGGCGCTTGTTGCGCCGTTTGCGCCCGCAGGTGGTGATCGGCGCGGGTGGTTACGTCTCGGGGCCTCTGGTGGCGATGGCGTCGCTGATGGGCATTCCCACGGCGATCATGGAACAGAACGCCATCGCTGGGCTGACCAATCGCCTGCTGGGGCCGCTGGTGCGCCGCGTATTCGTCTCTTTTCCGGGGGTGAGCTATCCCTTCAAGGCGAAGAAGATCCGGGCCCTGGGCAACCCAGTGCGAGAGATGGGCGATGCGGTGGCCGATAGGGAGCGGCGTGCCGAGGCGTTGCACGTATTGGTGTTCGGCGGCTCGCAAGGCGCGGTGCCGCTCAATCGGCAGGTGCCGCGGGCGTTGCGTGCCCTTGGGGAGCAGGGCACCAAGCTGGTGGTGCGGCACCAGGCAGGGCAAGGGCGGCAAGCCGAGACGGAGGAGGCCTACGCCGGCTTCGCCGGTCAGGTGGAGGTGAGCGCGTTCATCGACGAGATGCCTGGTGCCTATCGCTGGGCAGATCTGGTGATCTGTCGCGCTGGGGCGACGAGCCTGGCGGAGCTGAAGGCGGCGGGTAAGGCGGCGATTCTGGTGCCCTTTCCGCGTGCAGCCCACGATCATCAGACGCGCAACGCCGAGGCCATGGTCGCGGCCGACGCGGCGTGGATGCTGACGGACGACGATTTGGCTGGCGACGCGCTGGTGACGCTGTTGCAGCGATTGCTGGGCGATCCCGAGGAGGTGAGGCTGCGCGCCGCCAAGGCCTTGGCGCTCGCGCAACCCGAGGCGGCGCGGGATGTGGCGCGGGAGTCCTTGGGCATGGCAGGTTGGAAGGATCCCGCGGCGGCGCGAGATGCCGCGGAGAAGGGTGTGAGCTAGAGCTCGCCTGAGGGCGGCGGTAGGAGTGCTGGTGATGGTCGAGCATCCGTATGAGGTCCATCTGAGTGGGAGACAGCGGGCCAAGAAGATCGCCGTGCTCTTGGGCGGTGAGAGCGCTGAGCGCGAGGTCAGCTTGCGCAGCGGCGCGGCGCTGGTGCGGGCGCTAGAGGCACGGGGCTACGCCGTCACGGCTTTCGACTGGGCCGCGCAGCGCATGGCGGAGTTCCTCGCGGCGGGCTTCGAGGTGGCCGTGGTGGCGTTGCACGGCGGGGCTGGGGAAAATGGTGAGATCCAAGGTTTTTTGGAGATGGCTGGGGTGCCGTACACTGGCAGCGGGGTACAGGCGAGCGCCTTGGCCATGGACAAAGAAAAGAGCAAGGCCTTGGCCAAGAGCTACGAGGTGAAGACGGCGCCATGGTTTTGCTGGTCGCGGAGCGAAGCGCAGGCGCGTCTGGCGTCGGGGAGCGCGCATTCGCCGCTGCCGGGTTCGGTGGTGGTCAAGCCCTGCGCCGATGGTTCGAGCGTCGGGGTGAGCATCGTGCACGATCCTGCGGCCTTTGCGCCTGCGGTGGCGCTGGCCTTGACGGGTTTCGGCGATGTGATGATCGAGGGCTTCGTCCCTGGCCACGAGCTGACGGTGGCGGTGGTCAACGGGGTCGCCCTCGGGGTGTGCGAGATCTGCCCCGGGGGCGAGTTCTACGACTACGCGGCGAAGTACGAGCGCAACGATACGCGTTATCTGATCCCGAGCACGCGTTCAGCGGATTTGGAGCGGCGGGTGATGGCGGCGGCTGAGTTCCTCTATCGCGTCATGGGGTGTCATGGTGTCGCGCGGGTCGATTTTTTGGCACCCAACGACGAGGAGGCCTACTTCATCGAGTTGAACACCGTGCCTGGTTTGACGGAGAAGAGCTTGGTGCCGAAGATTGCCGCGGCGCGGGGGATAGATTTTGGCCTGTTGGCCGAGTGGATTGTCGATGGCGCTGCGTGCCACGGGACAGGGCGCCTGGCTTCGCCGGCCCAGGTCAGCGATGCGGGGGAGGCGCCGCCGGCGCCCAGCGAGGTGGGTGTGTAAACGAGGCGTGGTTGCTCCCTTGTAGGCGGCTGGTCTACACTGGCGGCGTTTGATGGGTC
>CAYVQF010000087.1:0-15640 GCA_964454015.1 uncultured Myxococcales bacterium | reverse complement strand
ACAATAATTCACAACGAGCAAGCCCCATGCCGGCTTTGGTCGTGGATTGTGGCGAACCAGGCCCCCTTGACTCTCGCAACGCGCGCCACTATGCCTGGGGCATCGCCGAGCATCAAGGTCAGCAGGACCAGGCCACCAGGCCGCCGCTGCCCCTGTCGGCGCTCACCCATCGCGGAGGTTCGTATGTCCCATGTGACTTGGTCCCGTTGGCCCCTCCTTCTGGCGGCCCTTTCATTCCTTGGCTGTGAGAGTCAACCACCGGCCGACTCGGCTCCGGCGCCCAAAGGCAAAGAGGAGCAAGCCGCGGCGCAAGATCCCACCGCGCCAGGCGAAGCCCCCGTCGCCGATGACAGCGGCACGCCCGCCCAAGATCCACCGGCCCAACCAGAGGCAACACCGACACCTGTCGTACCTCCTGCGGCCGCGGACCCGGCGCAGGCAGAGACGTTGAACCGCGTAGCCAAGCGCCTGCCCGCCACCGCCAGCCAGCTCTACCTCGCCCCGACGGTGCTCGCCCTGAGCGATGCCCTGGGCCGGGAGGCCCTCATGGAGAAGCTCGCGCCCCTCATCTCGCCAGTCCAAGAGGAGATCCGTCAGGTCACCGGTCAAGATCTCACCTCTCCCGAAGGCCTGCGCGCCATTGGCCTGCGCCCCGAGGGCTTCGCCGGCTTGGCCGTCCTCGATCTGCCCTCAGGTACCTTCGCCTTCTTCGTCGAGGTCGCCGACGCCAAAACCGTGACCGACTTCATCGACAAGATCTTCGCCGACTCCCAAACCGAGGTGGAACGCCAGGCGACAGGCGACACCACCCTGTGGAAAGCTCCCTCGGCCTCGACCCCGGGGATTCTGGTGAGCGCGGACATGGCCATGATCGTCGTCAGCGTCGAGAACGCGCCGCCGGCCGAGCTCTTCTCTCTGGCGGCGTTGGCCGAGCTGCCCCTGGCCCAGAGCTTGGCCGCCGATGCCAAGTTCCAAGCCGCCATGCAGCGCCTCGATGGCCGGAGCGACCTCGTCGCCTACCTCGACTTCCCTGGCCTCGCCACCCATCTCGCTCGCGGCGAGGACAACAGCGCCCTCTACGAGGCGGAGATCGCCCGGGCCGAAGCCGATGGCAACGCCGACTTCGCCGAGATTCTGCGCGGGCTCATGGCCGCCGAGGCGGCCCACGTCAGCCAGGAGCAGCGCCTCCTCCAGGCCTTCGTCCAGCCACTGGGCCACCTCACGGCGGCCCTCTCCTTGGAAGGCGCCGCGGCGCGCGCCGTTCTGCGCGTCTCCGCTCCGACTGAGTACACGCTGCGACGCGCCCTGCGCGAACACCCTGGCACCCCGCGCCTCCTCCAAGCGCAGAACCAGCAGCCCCTGGTCTTCTTGTCCGCCGCCATCGACACCGCCCAGTTGCCACAGCTCATCGACTGGGCCCTAGCCGGGGAAGAGATGGACTTTGCCGCCATGGCCGCCCTGGCCAAGGAAGAAGTCGGCCTGGATCTGCAGGCCCTGTTGACCCAAGCGATCTCGGGTGAGGTGGCCTTGGCGGTGACGGGTCAGCTCGATTTTAGCGCCCCCGATCCTGCAGCCGCCCTGGGCTTCGATTTCGTCCTCGGCATGGGGGAGGGCAAAGACCTGGAGACGATCGTCTCGCTCTTGTTCGCCCGGCCTGAGGTAAGTGCGCTGATAAAGAACGTGTCCGGTCGCTACGTCATGGACATCCCCAATTGGCGAAAAGTCTACCTGGGCTTCACCGCCGATGCCCTGTGGATCTCGACCGACCCGGCCCTACCGACACGCCTCCAAGAAGGTGGCACCTATCTCGCGGGCGCTGACGCCACCACACGCGCAGCTCTGGGCGAAGCCCACGCCGTGCTCGTGGCCGTGGATCCCAAAGTCTTCTATGGGACCTTTGCCACGCAATCCTCCCGCGCCTACCCAATCTCTTCCGTTTCTTCCGCCCAGCCCGAGCGGGCCGCAGAACTCGCCAAGTACCAAGAGCTGCGCCGGGAGCTGGATCGCCTCGACCTCCTCGCCGCTGAACATGAGCGGGCCCAGCTCGACGAGACCTTCCAAGTCTTCGGGCTCTCCATTCTGAGCTTGCGGGCTGACGAACAGGACCTGAGCCTGCGCATCACCCAGCTCACGCCACTGGCCAACGTCGCTGCCGCCATCTCGGCCTTGGTCGACGCCGGGTCGGCATCGCTCCGCCCAGAGGTCCGGGCCGACTTGGCACAACGCCAGCGGCTCTTGGTGGAGGTCGAGGAGCTGCAGGAGGCCCTCTTCAACGGGCCGACGGCATGGGACGCGGCAGATTTACTGCAACCCCCAGAAGATTTCGCCGAGGCCCCTGCAGACGCCCCCGCCACAGCCCCCGCGAGCACGGAGAAAGGACTGGGTACTCCGGAACGCAAGCGCCCGCCAAAGGTCCGCAGAGACGCCGTGAGTCCGGACACCGCACCGAGTGAGGGTGAGCGCAAGCTCAAATTCGGCGGACGCGGATCGCGCTGATCCACACGCCACAGCCCATCGACCCAGGGGAGACGCGGCGATGCACCTGTCACACACGTTCACTTACGCCCCAGCGGCCCTCTTCATCGGCTGCGTGTTGGTCACGTCCTGTGCTGGCGCACCACGGCCAATGGAAGCCCAAGAAGCATCGCCGCTCACCGCCGAGCCTACCCAAGCCGAGCCTGAAGCGCAGCTCACCCACTCGCGATGTGACGACCTGGACGAAGCCGACGACCTTGGGATGGACGATCCCGCGGTGCAGACGCTGCTCGCGAGCACGCGCTTTGCCGAGCTGCCCAAGTGGTCGTTGAGCGGCGCCGCGCCTTGGGTGCCGAGCTGGCCACTGAAGACCGGCATGGTCTTTGAGGTGCTCGGCGAGGAGGGTGTGCTGCAGCGATTCGCCCTCCTCGATCTACCCGTGGCCCATGTCACGCTCCCCGAGTGTCCGACCATGGCGAGCAGCTTCGAGGCTTGTCAGGCGATGTACCGCAAGACGGCAGAGTACTTTCTCTGCGCTGAGACCTGTCTGCGCGCGCGGCTAGAGGAGATCGCGCCGGCAGCCCGGCTGCAGCGCTGTGCGACCGATTTGCAGCGGATGTCCCAGCGTTCAGAGTGCATGACCCTGGTGTTCATCCTCGGCCAAGTGGAGACGGATCACGAAGCGCTGTGCGAGGCAGTATTCGATGATGAGGAGCTCCAGGAAGCCTGCCTGGAGAGCGAGGAAGAGAGCACCCGCGGCAGCAACGTCAACCCTTGTCCATGGTTGACTTTGCTGAGCCTCGTCATGCTCGACGAGGCCCTTCAGCCCATCCGCGCAGTCGCGCTCGACAAGGCCTGCGCGCCGCAGCTCACCTCGGTGCAAGTGACTGATCTCGACGGCGACGGCCGCCACGAGCTTGCCCTCGCCTATCGCACCACCGATCTTAGCTGGGACCAGGAGAGCCACTTCAAGGTTTTCGACCTGGAGCGCAGCACCCTCCAGCTCTCCCTCTCAAACCGAGAGCTAGACGCCAGCCCGTCTCATCCCACTTACAGCCGGAACCGGATCAGCACGGAAGACGTCAACGGTGACGGTCACCTCGATTACGTCTACGAGACGGTCGGCTCCAACCACCGTTGCGTGCGCGACGCCCACGGCTGGCCACACATGCCTCCCACAGCCGCCAGCATGGCCGATGATGTCGGTGACGAATGGGACGAGCTCCCCTGCTGGATCGGCTATGGGCGGCGGGTCTACCGCTACGATCCCGCGTGCGATCTTTGGCGCGAAGATGAGGCTTACGAGAGCACCCAGACCTGGCCTGCCGATCCAGAAGACGAAGACCCTTGAGCCGGGTCGCGCCAAGCTCCAGGGCCACTCAGGCGCCTTGATGCGCCGCGCGTGGCCCGTCCCCCAGCCCAGCGCTCACGGCTCGGACGCAGGCCTCTGCGCGGTCACGCTGATGCGCACGCGAATATGGGTCATGCCACTGCGGCTGCTGGGAAGGGTCCAGCGCTGCATCGTGGCCAACACACACTCACTGAACCCATCGCCCGGCGGCGGCACCATGCCGCTGTGAACGACCGCGCCGCCGCGGTCAAAGATCATGGACACGAGAAAGGCTGCGGGCGGCACTGGGGCGGGGTGCGCCGCCAGGCAGTCATGGAGACTATCCCACTGCGCATCGAGGAAGCGCGTGATCAACTCGGACGGCATCGAGCCAAGGATCTCCTCGAGGTTGTAGTCCAAACGGAGCAAGGCAGCCGGCGCGGGCGCGCTGGGCATCGCTTGCCGCTGGGCGACGCGCTCCGCGGGCAAAGTCGGGCCACAACTCGCCAGCCACAGCGAAAAGCAAAGCAGGGAGAGCGGCTTAACCATGGAAAATCACCGCCTGTTCCGGGAAGAGCAGGCGCAGCAGGGCCGCCACCTGGGTGAGTACATGCTCGGCCAGCTCGCCCTGCGGCGCCATGGCCCACTGCGTCGTCGCGCCAGCAATGACCGCGTGGATGAGCTGCGCCGCTCCCGCGGGCGCGGCGCACGGCAAGCGCTGGTGGATCCCCTCCACCACGGCTTGGTTGCGTTGCATGGCCAACGCGCGCAGCGCCGGGACTTGCGTCTCATACCAGGAGATGAGGAAGTTGACCGAGAAATCGTAGCGCGTGCTCATGCTGCGCACGAGGGCGCACAGGAAATCCCACAGAAGATCCGGCCCTGTACCCGCGGGCATCGCGGCCAGGTGGGCCCGCACTTGGCACACCCCTCGCGCCATCATGCGCTCGAGGAGTTGATCGCGGTTGCCAAAACGCTGGATGATCGCCGCCCGCGAGAGCCCAACTTCCTTGGCGACGGCGTTGAGGGTGAAGTGAAGGGGACCGCAGCGCTTGAGCACCATATTGGCGGCATCGAGGATCTCCGCATCGGACTTGAGCTTGGGGCGCGGCATCAGGGTTCACCTCTGGCCGTGGACAGACGCGTCGCCAACCGAAAAATCGGACGCAGCGCCAGCCTGAAAGCGAAGGAAAAGCGTGGGCAAGGCGACGCCGCTTGCGAGCGCAGCCAACACTACAAGGCCCATGCCCGCACCAGCAAGGTCGACGAGAGCGCCCGCCGCGACGGTCACCGCCGGCGCCGCCGACAGCATCACGGCGGCAACGGCGCCCAGCACCCGCCCGAGAAGCCACGGCGGCGTCCGGTGATAGATGGTCGCGTTGAGAATGGGCGAGACCGGCCCCGTCAGCGCACCCACGAGGCCACCGAGCAAGAGCAGCCAAGCCACGCCTGGCAGCAGGGCGAGGATGATGGATGCGGCGCCATAGGAAGCAAAGGCCAGGGCCAGCCAGCGCTGCGGCGGTTGCTTGGCGCCAAGGGCCGCGTGCAGGGCGATGCCCACGAGCCCTCCGGCTCCCATGGCCGAGGAGAAGAGGCCAAGCTCCGCCGCCGAGCGGCCAGCGTCCAAGAACAGCGCGGGTATCACCACGCTGGCGTTGGCGCTGGCCACGCCGGTAAAGAGCAGCACCAGGGCCAGCAAAGGGCGCAGCAAGGGATCGCGCCAGAGAAAGACGGCGCCGACGCGAAAGGCCTGCTCGGCGGCGCTCGGCGGTGCCTGCTCGGCGCGCCGCGGCAGGACCCGCACCGCGAGCAAGCCCGCCACGAGAGAAGCGCCCGCCGTGAGCCAGAGGGTCGCCGCCGCACCCAAGAGCCCCACCGCCGCGCCGCCCACCACCGGACCGCCCAGGAACGCGACATGGCTCATCACGGCCTTCATGGATGACACCCGCTCCACCGACAAGCCGGCGCGCCGCCCAAGGGCCGGCAAGTGACTGTCCTGCGCTGCCATCCCAGGAGCGTCGAAGGCCGCGCCGAGGATCACACAGGCCAGGAGCGCGCCGTTCGAGAGCTCACCCAGGGCGTGGAGCAGCGGAATGACCGCTGTGGCGGCGCCCCCCACCAAACCAGAGATCAAGGCCACTGGCGCGTGGCCGCAGCGGTCCACCAGCCCCCCTCCCAGCCAGGCGCCGACGATGGTGGCCAGGACGCTGGCCGCCGCCATCGTGCCCGCCCACGCCGCGCTCCCCGTATGCAACAGGGCCAACCACGGCAGCGCCAAACGCGCCGCAGCGTTGCCCATCCGAAAGAGGAAAGCAGCCGTTAGCAGCGTCAGGAGCGGCGCGTAGGACCTGGCCCTCATTCGGCATCGGCGAGCTGCGCTTGCGCGGCGGCCAAATGGTGGGGATCCCCCGATTCGAGGCCAAAGAGAGCGTAGCTCACAGGCCACACCGCCAACCGCTCCTCGATGTGGTGCGCCATCCGCGACCAGGTCCGCCCACCACACGCCTGGTACGCCTCGATGAGCCGAGCCAAGCTCGCCGGGCCAAAGACCATCAAGTGCGCGACCATGTCAATGGCCGGGTCGTCTACCCGGCACTCGCTCCAGTCGATCATAGCACTCACCCGCTCCGTGGCGTCGACCAAGACATGGCCCACATAGAGATCGCCGTGCACGGGGACGCAGAAGTCCGGCCACGACGCGTCATCGGCGAGCCAGCGCTGCCAGCGCTCGCGCCGCTGCGCGTGCACGGCGATCTCGCGGCAGACGCGCTCGATGTCGTCGGCCACCTGCTGGCGCGCCTCGCTCGGCGAGCGCACGAGCATCCCGGCGGCTTGCGCCGCCGCCACGGGGATGGCGTGCAAGGCGGCCATGGCCGCAGCTAGGCTCGTCAAAAAGGCTTCCGAATCCTGCTGGATGACCCACTCGGGGGTAGTGGATCCCGGCTCCAGGATGATCGCCGTCCTATCATCGAGCAGCGGATAAGCCACCAGATCGGCCGCCGCGACGCGCCAGTCGGGCACGGCGAAGGGCAGGTGCGCCCTGAGCATCGCCAAAGCGCGCGCCTCAGCGGCGACCTTGGCGCTCACATCGGCGCGGCGCGGGATGCGCAAGACCCAGGGCGTTCCATCGGCGGCGCTGGCGATGACGACCCTATAGTCGAGGCCGAGCTCGTTGATGTCCAGTGGGCCTTGCAGGAGGAGGCCGTAGCGGGCGGCCAGGGCCCGAATGTCGTCGTCGTTGAGGTCAGAAGCGCTCTTCGTCTCGGGGTTCATGTGCAGCTCCACAGCAGGGGTGTCCTCTCCTTCTCACGTGGCGTTTTCGTTTATAACCGTCACGTAAGTTATTATCAAGCGCAAAACACGCGTCTCAGCGTGGGACGCCGTCCCGCAGACACAGGGAGCCCCCCCCCCTGAGGCCATAGCCAACCCGGCGGCGGCGCAGGGGACTCTCTCGGCTACCAGCCGCGATGCCCGCGAGGGCCGAGAGAGGCCGAACTCACCCGGCGGCGATCGCGCCCCAGAGGGGCGGCCCGAGCAAAGCGGCGCAACGTGCAACCAAGGGCGCTGCACAGCCGCATCAGGTTCCCGGCGTCGCGGCGGGTGCGTGCCGCTTCTCGGAACACCCATGGCCCCCGAGGCAAAGCGAAGCTTCTTCTCATTTTCCCTTTTCTGCCCTACCTTCGCCGCACCCAAAGTCCCTTTGGAGTGATTCCGAAGGACGCACACCCGAGGGACCGCGGGCATTCCCATGGCATTTCCACCAAGCGCTTCACCGAGAGCACACGAGGCTGAGGATCATGGATTCCCCGACGGCCATATTGCTGGTCTCCTGCCCCGACCAAAAGGGCCTGGTCGCCAAGCTCGCCAACTTCATCTTCGCCAATGGCGGCAACATTCTCCATGCCGACCAGCACCGCGACCCCGAGGCTGGGCTCTTTCTGTCGCGGCTGGAGTGGGAGATGGATGGCTTCAACCTGCCCCGAGAGATCATCGGGCCCGCCTTCAACGCCATCGCTCAGCCCATGGGGGCCACCTGGCAATTGCGTTTTTCCGACGCGGTGCCGCGCCTCTCCATCTGGGTCAGTCATCAGGATCACTGTCTGCTCGATTTGCTGTGGCGGCACCGGGCCGGCGAGTTCAAGGCCGAGATTCCGCTGATCATCAGCAACCATCCCCACCTCCAGCCCATTGCCGAGAGCTTCGGCATTGATTTTCACCACCTCCCCATCACCAAAGCCACCAAGGCAGAACAAGAGGAACGCCAATTGGCGCTGCTCCAGGACTACCAAGTGGATCTCGTGGTGCTCGCCAAGTACATGCAGGTGCTCTCGCCGGAATTTCTCAATGCCTTTGACCAGGTGATCAACATCCACCACTCCTTTTTGCCGGCCTTCATGGGTGCCAACCCTTACCAACGGGCCTTCAGGCGCGGGGTCAAAATCATTGGCGCCACCGCCCATTACGTCACCAGTGATCTGGATGAAGGCCCCATCATCGAGCAGGACGTGGTCCGCATCAGCCACCGGGACGACGTCAAGGAGCTGGTCCGCAAAGGCAAAGACGTCGAAAGGATGGTGCTGGCGCGCGCCGTGCGGCTGCACTTGCAGAGTCGCACCCTGGTCTATGGCAACCGCACGGTGGTCTTTGCCTGAGCTCGGGTGTAGTCCTGGTGTCAGCCCACGCGGAATCCACCCCGATGTCGAGACCGATGCGGACGCTTGCGCGAGGGCGGCCACAGCCAGCGCGCCCCGCCCGAGCGGCGCTAAATGCGCGTCCACTGCGACACCATGAAGGGCGCCGCCTTCTCGTCCACTTTGATCTTGGCCGTCCACCTATAGGTCTTGGGCCACTGGCGAAAGACCTTCGCCGCCGTGAAGAGGAAACGGAGGAAGAGGGTCTGGGGGCGCGGCTCCCACCCGCCGTTGGGCTCGAGGATCACCTCCACCTCGTCACCGCGGCGACTGACCCGGTAGGTGCCGCGGATCACGCCGACCGAGGCGTCAGCGCCCAAGACGAAAGCGCCCTGCAGGGAGGCGTTCTCCTGGACACGAGTGATCTCGGGAAAGGGTGGGGTGAACTCCGCGACGAAGGCGTGCCGTTTTCGCTGTCCGTGGATACGCGCAAACCCAAGACCATGTGCATCCTCCACGAGCTCGTAGCGGCTTTGGTCCGGCCCGGTGGCCTGCGCGCCCTCCACCTGCAGCGCCTCCAGGGCCTTGGACTGCGCCGGGCACCAGTCCACCAGAAAGGTGTCGGCGCTGTAGCGCATGAAGTAGACGCGGGCCCCCCCCAAGGGGAAGACGAAGGGGTCGGGGCGATGCTGGCGTCCGGCGATGCGGATGGTGACAGCGGTGTGCGCTCGCCGCACGAAGTAGAAGTCGTACATGAAGTAGACAGGAAGAGAGGAGGGATGGGTCGAAGACGAACCCACCGGGGCGAGCAGCGGAAAGGGTCGGGTGGCCTTCTTGCTGCGCTCTACCACCTCGACTTCGACGGCGCGGCCCGTTTTGTCCTCGAAAGCAAAGGCGACATCGATGCCGCTGGCGGTGACCTCGAAGCGCGCGTTGCTCAGCGGCCTGACGAAGGACTCGGCCAGGCCCTTGGCCGCGACATCGAGCTTGTCCTCCAGGGTCAGGCCGGGTTGCTGGTAGACGTCGACATAGCCGTCCTTGCGCCAGGCGATGATGCGCAAGCCCGTGCCGTAGGCCGCGTCATCGAACCACTGCGGTTCGAAGCCAATATAGACCGCGTCGGGGTCCTTCTCGAAGTTGATGAGGAAGAGCCGCTCCATGGGCATCACTTTGAGGGTGAAAGGCGAATACACAGGACACCTCGCGGTGGGGCTGCAGGACCGTTCCCAGTGGGGAGAATGGGGCACCTGCGCCGATGTTTGCGCAAACATAGCACAGAAGACCAGCGGCCTGGCGCCGGCCAGGGGCGCATGGTAGCCGCCGCGGCATGGGAAAGGAAGGATGATGCAGCGCCATCCTCACCAGGCTCAGCGCACGCACGGGCGCAACTCGCCCTGGCGTGGTGTCCTGGTGCTGGTCAAGGCCGACGCCCAGCTCTGAAACGACCCCATCGCCGAGTACGATAGCCTCATGGGCACCGATGCCCTTCGCGGTGGTGCGGCCATCCAATGGCAGCCCGGGGCCTAGCCAGAGGAGGACGCCCCCTGGACGTGGAAGGCAAGGAAGCTCAGCAGGCGAATATCACACCGGTGAGGAAGAGCACGATGAACCCCGTGCAGGTGATCCAGGCCCCCACCGCCAACAACGTCCTCGTGCGCGGCGGCGGCGCGTCTAGCCGGACCACCCCGGGCTCCCCAGGCCTATAGAAGACGCGCACCGGATCCCCGGTTTTTAAGCGCGCCTGGCGTTGTCGGGCTGCCACCTCGCTGGGGCAAGCTGCGGCGTGCTCAGCTTCGGCCACGTGCATGGCGCCGTCCAAGTGGTACGTGACCCGGCTCACCACATGCCATTCGTAGCTGTCACCCCCAACCTCTCGGATGCGGCTCGTCATGATCGTCCCTGCCGTCTCGGTCCGCATCAGGGACTCGCAGATTCCCTTCCACAGCAGTCCCACGCCGACGACGAAAACCAGTGGTGTCAGCACCAGTCCCACGATCGCCGAGCTCACGGGGATCTCCGCCAGCTCCGCAGCCAACCACGCCAGCCCTGCCGCGCTCAAGGCCGCGCACCCGGCGAAGCACCCAGAGGCCAGGCTCGCCAGAGCCAGCACAGCGACCACCGTGGCCAGGAGCATCAGGATTTCTCGGTCGCTGCGCGGTCTTCTCATGGACTCGACCTCTTCTCTCACCCCACGGCCCTTCGGGGCGCGACCCAAGCGAGGGTCGCTTTGCCCCCAAAACCGCACGAATAGGGTGCGATCCCTACCACACGCCACTCGGTGCGTCACGCGGCACCCTAGCCAGCTCATGGGGAGGGAAGGCCATGCCCGTGACTCCCCGGACGCTTCCTGTAACCCATTGTGGCAGACAGCACCGTGCGTCGGCCAGCGCAGCCGGCCTCGGCGGCCGGCAGGGAGGCACGCCTGCGGACGCACGCGGATTGACAGAGCCACCGCCAAGGATCTTGGGGGTGGATCAAGGCACCAACGCCACGGGCAACACGGACACAAGGGTCAGGGCTATCAACCCCGTCGCCGAGGGTCCCCTTGCGACCGGCCCCAGGAAACGTGGCGATCTGCCCTTGGCTAGGTCCGCAGCCAGGGGGCTTGTGGCGGCACTGCCGCTAGGGCGCATTGTCAAGCGCTACTGCCTCCTCTCCCCCCTGCCACGCAAGCCCGGCGAAGCGCAGGGCCAAGGCAGGTGCGGCGTCGTGGAGTGCGGCGTCGATCCACTGCAGGAGCGCAGGTGTTCTGGCGAAGGATTCGATCTCCGTGCAGATCAACTGATGGCGGTAGACCGCATCAGGCGCAGCCTCGAAGTGGAAAGTGAAGTGGCCAATGAAGACTCTGGCGCCAGGTTCGAGGCTAAAAGGGATGGGGTTGAGGAGAGGCACGGTGAAGACGAGTTTCTGCCAACTCTGGCCGTAGTCGAAGGCCACCTCGATGGCGATGGCGCTGATGACATAGCGGCCCGGTTTGGCGATGGCGTAGGTAAGCCAAGGCGCAAAGCGCAGCCCCGCGGTGTCGTTCTGGGCGATCTTGAGGTAGCTCCCCGCTGAGTAGGTCCCGCTGTGATCTACAGGACCCTCATAGCCCGCGGGCGCCTCGGTCCACACACGGGGGACCAAGCGCTGGCGCAGAAAGCCCGAGAGATCTTCGTCGTCGAGGTAGTCGATGCTGAGGCGCGCGTCGAGCCAATCGGGAGCGTGAGGGAGGTGGACGTCGACGGTCCAAGCGATGAGCGAGGGATAGTCATCCACCGCGAGGTCACCCGAGTCGAGGTGTTCGCTGCCCGGGTGGAAGGCCCGAGCCACGGGGCCACAGGCCAGGCTGATCGCGCAGAGCAGGGTGACGAGGCCCATCGAGCGGAGATGGTTCATGAGGACTCCCAGGGCAGACGGCCACTAGATGTGGTTGATCTCAAGCTTTTGCAACGCAGCGCGCATCTGTTGGGCAGAGGTGTAGCGCCGCATAGGTTGTTTTTCGAGGGCCTTGAAGAGGAAGGTTTGCCACACAGCAGCGCTCTCTGCAGGCAAAGGCGCAGGCGGGTGGCTGCAGTGCGCGAAGATCAAGGAGATAGCGCTGTTACCAGAGAAAGGTGGCTGCCCAGTGAGCATCTCATAGCCCAAGATCGCCACGGCGTAGAGGTCGGCCCGGGCGTCGACGTGCTCGCCCCGACACTGCTCGGGGGCCATATAGTGCGGCGTGCCGAAGATGGCCTGGGTCGCCGTGAGGCTGCCGACGGCGTCGAGGCGAGCGAGTCCGAAGTCGATGATCACGGGGACATCGTTGGCGCTGACGATGATGTTCTCGGGTTTGATGTCTCTGTGGACGATGTCCTGTTCATGGCAGGCCTCGAGGGCCGAGAGGACGCCGTCGAGGAGGGTGCGCACCCGGCTCTGTGGCAGGGGGGCCTCTTTGGCGATGATGTCACGGAGCCGTGTGCCACGGGCGCGCTGCATGGTCAAGAACAGCAGCGGGCCTTCTTCGCCAATGTCGTGGATGCGCACCACGTTGGGGTGCTGGATGGATCGCGCCAGGCTCACCTCACGGCGGAAGCGGGCCAAGGTGTCTGGGTGGGCGAGGTGGGAGTCGCGGATGACCTTCAGAGCGACGGTCTCGCCCAAGGTCTCGTCGAAGGCTTCGTAGACCGCACCGACACCGCCTTCACCGAGGACACTGCGGATGACGAAGCGCTTGGCGATACGTGCGCCTTCGGCGACCTTGCCGCAGTAGAAGGCTTGGGTATCGACGACGGGCGGGGCGTCTGCCACGGCTGGTGGCGCCACCGCCGCCACCGGCGCCGGCAAGGCGAGCTGGTGGGTGGCCAAGCGGCTGAGCTTGGCGTTGAGCTCGAAGTCGACATTACAGACGATGGCTTCGAGGTGGTCCAAGCGCTGACGTAGCTCATCCCGCTCAGCGACCAGGGCGTGGCGGGGCTCGCCACCTCCCTTCAGGCGCAGAAGGCGCTCTTCATGGCGGAGCTTGAGATACTTGGGTCCCAAGGTCCACGCAGTGATGGCGCCAAAGACGATCAGCACGATGGGGATGGCTTCCATAAACCGTCCAGGGGCGCGCGCCAGCAGCGCGACGCCACGCCTGCGGGCGTTGCGGCCGGGCGACGTATTCGCCGAGCCCTCACGAGCCTGCGTTGGAAGGTCCTTCACTACCAAGAGGTGAGCCCGACTGCAACCGGTCGGGACCGGTCTCGTGCCGGTCCCCCAGCGTTCAACGGGAGGAGGCAGAGGCCGCCAGGCATCTCTGCCTCTGCCCCATGGCCAAACGCCATGCGATCCTTATCATTCACCATCGGGGGCGCATCTCCACGTCTGTGATGAGGTTCGCATGGGCACCTTTGTACGCAACGCTTCTGCGTATCTCTTGGCGATCTCCTTGGGCCTGCTCTTCTCAGCCCTGGCACTGGCGCAAAACGACACGCCCACCTTGGTCCACGTCATCTTCCGCGGTGACGCTGAGGTCCAGTCGATCCTAGAAGCCGAAGAGCATCGCTTTAGTCAGCAAATCACCCGGCACGGCCATTTTGCCTTCACCGCCGACCTCGCTCGCCAACGCCTCGTGGCCGAGTGCCGCGAGCAATTGGGCCTGTCCCCAGCGGAGGAGCGTGCCTGCCTCCTCCGCGAAGCGCGCAGGGTCATGGTCGAAGTCATTTACGAGCTCAGTGCCCGTAAGCTTGGCAAAGACTGGGAGCTCATGCTCACGGTCTTGGACGAAAACGGCAGCCGACTCTCCATCCACACGGTCACCGCCAAGGGTCGCGACCTGGCGGCAGCGGCGAGGGCGCACTTGCCCGGATTGGCCTTAGACTACCTCTGTGAGGTCGAACGCATCAGCACGGCCTGTGCCGAAGCCGGCTTGGCGCTGCCCCAGACGGGTGGCCGCGGCGCTACCCTCTCTGGTGCCGAACCCTTTCCCACACCCGAGCTGGATCGCGGAGAGCGCATCGTCAACACCCTGGTCGATGACAGCGCCTTTGTGTCCATCACCAGCGAGCCCAGTCGGGCATGGGTCCAGGTCAACGGCCAGCTTGTGGCCCAGACGCCCTGGCAAGACGAGATGATGCTGGGGAAATATGTGGTCGTCGTCGACGGCGGCTCCCTCTACTACCCGGGCCGACAAGAGGTGAACCTCACGACGGAAGGCGCTCAGCTTCGCTTTGCCCTGCGCCCGCGCTTTGGCCACCTCGTCGTCAGCAGCGAGCCGAACGCAGCGGAAGTCTTCGTCGACGGTGAGCCTGTGGGTCTCACGCCCTACGAGCACGGCGAACGCTTGGCCGGCGTCTATCGCATCCAGGTACGCAAAGAGGCCCACTTCGACGAAGAACACCAGGTCGAGGTCACAGAAGGCCAGCGCAGCACCTGGCACGCCGAGCTTCGTCCCAACCAAGGCACCCTCACCCTCAGCTCCACCCCGAGCGGAGCGGCCGTGGAGATCGACGGGCGACACTACGGTACGACCCCACTGGACCTGCGCTTGCAACCCGGCACCTACGTGGTGAAGTTGAGCCTCCCGGGGCACGGTGAGCACAGCGAGAAGGTGCGGGTAGAGCGGGACGAAAGTACGGATGTCGCCAGCACCTTGACGCCGCGCTTGGGGATGGTCTCGATCATGGCGACGACCGTAGACGGCGCGCCCTGTGCTGGCGCCGTTGCGGTGAACGGGCAGCCGGAGGGCGGCACAACACCAATGAAGTTGAACTTGGCCGCCACGCCACACCTGATCAAGGTGGACTGCCCCGAGGGCAGCGCCGAGACCGTGGTAGCGGTGGAACACAACGGTCACCATCGGCTCGCCCTGGTGGTCAACAGCCCCACCACCGTCGGCTTGGTGCGCATTTCCAAAGGGAGCTTCACCATGGGCTCGCCGAAGCGGGAGCCCCAGCGCGGCAGCGACGAAGGACCGTTCACTGCCGTCTTGACCCGGGATTTCTGGATGCAGGCCACCGAAGTGACCCAGGGGCAGTGGCGAGGGCTGATGGGCAACAACCCGTCGCACTTCTCCACCTGCGGTGATGACTGCCCCGTTGAGCGGGTGAGCTGGTGGGATGCCGTGGCTTACGCCAACGCGCTGTCGGCTGCGGAAGGCCTGGAGGCCTGCTACGTCTTGAGCGGTTGCACCGGACAGCCGGGCGATGGCGCCTTTAACTGCAGCGACATCGCGTGGCCCAGAGGGCTAGCCTGTTTGGGCTATCGCTTGCCCACGGAGGCGGAGTGGGAGTTTGCGGCCCGGGCTGGAGCCAAGGGCCGCTATCACCACAGCAAGTCAGCGCCAGACGAGGTCGCGTGGTACGAGAACACCGCCGCGGCCCAGACCCACGCCGTGGCCCAGAAGCAGCCCAACGCCTGGGGCCTCTACGACGTGCACGGCAATGTGTGGGAGTGGGTGTGGGATGCGTACGGGCCATACCCGACCCAGAAGACCGCCGACCCCACCGGCAGCGACACGGCGACGCAGCGCATTCCCCGTGGAGGTGGCTGGAACGCTGACGCCGCAGAGGTGCGCGCTGCCTTCCGTGGGCGAGGCACACCGACCTACCGCGGCAGTGATCTCGGCTTTCGCCTGTGCCGAACCGCCCCCTGACCCACTCACTCGGCGCCGATTCCCGAAAGCCCGTGTTGCGTTGACTTGGGCACGGGCTAGGAGCGTGTAGCGCATAGTTCCAGAGGATCGACAAGGCGCCGGAATCAT
>CAYVQF010000086.1:0-16505 GCA_964454015.1 uncultured Myxococcales bacterium | reverse complement strand
CACAATAATTCACAACGAGCAAGCCCCATGCCGGCTTTGGTCGTGGATTGTGGCCATAGACGATGTCTTGATGCTCCATGCGGGTCAGCAAAAGACCGCAGCCCTCGAGGGGCGGCTTGATGGGACAGTGGGCGCAGTCCGGGGTGGGGAGGCGCAAGGCCACGAGCCCTTGGCTGCTGCGAGCGAGCTGCGCGCAGCGCGGCAGGGTGTCTTCCGTCATAGAGGGGCTGGCGTCTCGTGCCATGCCGGCTTGCGCGACCAGGCGCAGGGCGCCGTCGGCCTCTTCCAGGGCGATCCAGGCGCCGCGGTAACCGATGGTCTCGACGAGGATGTCGCAGGCGTCCTGGAGGAGGTGGTGGCGATCTCTGCCGCGGGTGATGAGCTGGTTGACCTGGCGAATGCCCTGCAAGAGCGTGTTGAGATGCTGAATGCGGACTTCAGCCCGTTGGCGATCTTGGACGAGGAGCCACTCGCGGCGGGCGCTCTCGATGACCCGCGGCAGGTTGGCGAAGGCCTCGGGCGACTTGACGATGTAGTCGAGGGCACCGGCTTTCATGGCTTCGACGGCGCTCTGCTCGTCGCCATGGCTGGTCAGGATGATGGCGGGGAAAGCGGCGTTGCCCTCTGAGACGCTGAGGGCGTCCATGGCGCGACCATCGGGCAGGTTGAGGTCGATGACGGCGATATCCGGTGGCTCCTTGGCCACCTGAGCGCGAAACTCGCGCAAGGAGGCCACCACATTCAAGAGGGTACGCCCACCACTGACGGAAAAGGAGCGGCGCAGGGCTTCAGCGTGTGCGGGGTCGTCTTCGACGAGGAGCACTTTCAGCGGGGGAGTGGACATGAGCCTACCTAAGCGCTTCAGGGAAAGCGGTTCCAGAGCAGCCAATAAAAGCCAAAGCTCTTCATGAGCTCAGTGAACTTGCTGAAGTCCAATGGCTTGACGAGATACGAAGCGGCGCCCCCGCGATAGGCGCGGGCCATGTCCTCTTCGGCCGGCGAGGTGGTGAGGACGATCGTGGGGATGGCCCGCAGATCGGGGTCCCGCTTGAGGGTGTCGAGGACTTCGATGCCATCGATTTTGGGCAGGCGCAAGTCCAGGAGAATCAGGTCAGGTCGCTGGCGGCGTGCGGCGTCGGTGTAGCGACCGAGGCCGAAGAGATAGTCCAGCGCTTCTTGGCCGTCGGAGACATGATGGATGGCGTTGGCGACATTGAAGTCACGCAGGTTGCGTTTGACGATCTCCGCATGGGCCACTTCGTCTTCGACGAGGAGGATGTGCACCGGGCTGCCTGAGTCTCTCATGGGGGGGGCTCCGTCTGCGAGATAGACCAGCGGTCTCGCGGGAGGGTGAAAAAAAAGGTCGTGCCGCGCCCCAGGCCAGCGGACTCGGCCCAGATGCGGCCGCCATGGACCTCGACGATGCGGCGGACGATGGCGAGCCCCATCCCGACACCGTCGCCGTGGGCGTCGAGCTTCTCGAAGAGCCCAAAAACCTTGTCCAAATAGCGCGCCTCTATACCCATGCCATTGTCACGGACCCAGAGCAGCAATGTCGCAGCTTGCGGCTCGGCACCGACCTCAATGTGGGGTGTGCCTTGTTCTCCCATGAACTTCACCGCGTTGTCCAGGAGGTTCTGCAAGAGATCCACGAGCCGGGCGCGGTCTCCGCGCACAATGATCGCCTGGCTGGGCAAGGTCAGGGTAATGGCCGCCTCCCCGAGCCGGCCTGCGACCAGGGCCAGAGCCTCTTCGACGATGGCGCGCAAGGGTGCATCGATCTCCTCGGCGATGCGCCGGCCCACCCGCGATAGGGTCAGCAATTCTTCCAGGAGGCGTGCCATTTTGTCGGCGGCAGTGCGGATGAAGTGGAGGTCTTTGGCGATATCCTCCGTGGCCTCTCGGGCGAGATCCTGTTCCAGATAACCGAGGAAGGTCTGGATGGTCACCAGAGGGCTCTTGAGATCATGGGAGGCCGTGTAGGTGAAGCGAACGAGCTCCGCGTTGCGTTGATGGAGCTCCTCTTGGCTCTCCTTGAGGGCGTTCAAGGACGCTTTGAGGGGGGTGATGTCGCGCAGCACCACGTGATGGGCGCGAAGTGCATGCTCTGCGAAGGGGGCGACGGTGAGCTCCACCGCTACCTCGACGCCGTCGCGCCGGATGATCTTGGTCTCTCGGGAGGTTTTGGCCACGTGCTCGTCATCAGCGGCGGCAAAGCACTGCTGCACCCACGGGTGGACCTCCGGGTGGAAGCGGTCAAAGGGGTTGCTGCCGATGAGCTGGGTCCGGGTGTCTGCGCCGAAGAGGGTCAAGCAGGCTTGGTTGGCTTCGACGATGGTATCGTTGCGGTTGATGAAGATGGCCACGGGTGCGTTGTCGATGAGGCTCTTGAAGCGCAATTCGCTCGCCAGGAGCGCGGCGTTCGCTTCGAGATGAAGACGCAAATGGCGCGCGCGTTGCTGGCGGGCGATGGCCACCAGCAGCAGGCCAGAGAAGGTCAATAACAAGATGATCATGATAATGGTTTGCCACAAGCGCGCCTCGAGAGGGGCGTATAACTCTTCCCTATCGATCTTGGCGATGAGAAACCACGGCGAGGCGGGCACGGTGCGCACCGCGGCGATGACCTCCACCCCGCGATAGTCACGGCCTTCGAGGAGGGTTGGCTGCTTCGTGGCGGTCAGCAAGTCTGCTGTCAGTGCTTGATGCAGCAGGCTCTCACCCATGTCGAAGTCTTTGGCTGCAGGAAATCGCAGGGGGTTGAGAATACGCATTTCTGCCTTGTGGCGGCTGCCAAGCAGCAACTCGGCACTATCGCTCAGGCCCGGCCAGGCACCGACTTGTTGCCACAGGCCCGCTGCTGGATCGATGCGAAAGACCAGGTAGGCTAGCGGCTCGCTTTCACCCTCGCGTCGCAGTGGCGTGAGCACCGCCATGTGACCCTTGTGATTTCCAGGGGCGAGGTGATAGTCGACCAGGATCGGCGCGGACGCGTCGCTCAAACGCATGCCCTCGGGCAGGCAGATCTCCGCTTCTGTGAGAGGGGCCAGGGGCGCTACCAATAGGGGAAGGCCGGTGGCGTCGGCCAGCCACACCTGCTCGTAATCATAGGCGCGCTGGACGTGATCCAGCCAGGTCCAGAGGCGCTGGCGTAGCGCTGGCGCCTGTGGCTGGGCGAGGAAGGCTGCGACCAATTGGGTAAAATGGGCATTGCCGTGAAAGACCTGGGCATCGGCCAGGCGTTCCTTCCGCCATCGCTCCAGATCCTGGACTTTGAGATCGATGACCGCGTAAAGCTCTCGATTGCCTTCAGCTTTGACCTGCTGAACGTAGCCCTGATAATTGAAATGGCCGACGGCGAAGAGTCCCGCAGCGAGGAGAAAATAGGTGACCAGGAGCGCATCGTTGAGGTGATGGCGTTGCTGTTTCAAGTCGCGACGAAAGGCCATGGCCATCAGGCCCAAGGCGAGGAAGAGGAGGCCGAGAGAGGTATTGAGCGCTGGTGGGGTGATGGTCGCGTCGACCACCAGAGGGCCCTCATGGGTGTAGGCGAAGAGGGCAACCAGGGCGATGGCGGCGATGCTGGTGGCGGCGGTCATGGCGACCGCCCGCGCCCAGATCTGGCGCCGCTTCCCCAGCAGGAGCCATGATGAGAGGGAGGCGAGGGTGAAGGCCATGGCGGTCACTGGGGCCATGTAGCCAATGGCGATGCGTCCGACCCAGCCGGCGATAGTCTGGCCGAAATGTTCGAAGCTGCTTTTGATGCCGATGGCTTGCAGGACCAAAAGGAGCAGCGCTGTTCCGCCGAGGGCGAGGGTCACCACCTGGGCGACGCGGTGGCTGCGGTGGCCGTGGCCTTCGAAGCGGGCACTCCACGCCAGCAGCAACCCAAACAAAATGAAAAAAGACGCCGTGCTTGGCGCCATGGGAACGTAGTCGAGATAGACCCCGCGCCAGCGGGGCAGGTCGAAGATCCACCCCAACCAGGTCACTACGCCCAAAGCGACGATCACGCCGGCGCAGCACAGTTGACCGCGGCGCAGAAGCAGCACCCGTCGCGGCGAGGGCGCGCTCTCGGCAAAGGCGCTTGGCCCCGACGGCGCTTCCTGCGGTTCGGGAGCGGGCGGCGTCGATGCAAAGAGAGATGAGGCAGGGCGCACAGGCACCTCAGGCGGATGCACGCTTTGCAATAGGAGACACGGGACACTGGGTAGAAAGAACGCCGGTGGCGCAAGCTCGGGTCCCACAGCCGCGCTGGGGACCCAACAGGACGACATTTCCTAGCGTCAGCGTGCCCCAGGATAGTCGCCGCTGCGTCGGTGTCATTGTGCGCCCTGCCCAGCGGCGGTCAAGGGCGATGCGCAAAGCGCTTCTGGTTGATGGCCAGTGCGTCGGGCAGGTTAGGGGGCGAAAAGTGCCGTAATGTGCTCCGAGGGGATGGCACCCTGGCGGGTAATGATGGGCAGGCCGTCTTGGAAATCCACCACCGTGGAGGGTTCAGTCAGGGACAACTCACCGGCGTCGATGAAGAGGTCCACATGACGGCTGAAGTTCTTGCGCACCTGCGCCGGAGAGCCAGCGCCGACCTTCTTCTCTCGATTGGCGCTCGAGACCAGCACCGGGCGCCCCAGGTCACTGACGATGCGCTTGACCCACACCTCATCGGGGATGCGTACGCCGATTTTGCCGTTGGCTTTGATCAGCGATTTCACAACTTTGGGCGGCAAGTCGGGGTGGGCCGAGAAGAGGATGGTCAAGGGCCCCGGCCACAACTGTTGAGCGAGCTTGCGCGCCGGTGCCGGGATCTCTTGGGCCACCTGAGACAGCATCTTGGGCTCGGCGATGAAGACCAGAGATGGCGCTTTCTGCGTGCGATGTTTGGACTGATGGAGGCGATTGACGGCTTCGGGGTTGGTCAGGTCGGCGATGATGCGATAGCTCGTTTTGCTGGGCAAACAGACCAGGCCGCCTTGCTCCAACACGTTCTGCACCTCGCCGTAGCGGGTGCTATCTCTCAACAGTGCCTGCATCTCCAATGTTCGCATACCTGCAACTCCAGTGAAGGGCTTCGGGGAAGCCTCGAGGGGTCGCCAGGTCGAGATACCCTGGCGTTTGTTGTGCAACCTTCATCTACGGCCTGACATTCCTGCGCCCGCCAGCGCCACCCGTTTAAGCGTCGCATCAGTCCTTGGTGATGGGTTGTGCCAGCAGGGTGCGCTCACTGAGACAGAAGCGGCGCCCCGTGAGGTGATGGAGCAAGGCGTCGCCGCTGCCAAAGCGCCACTCTCCGTTGGCAAAGCACGTTGGATCGGCCCAGGCTCGAACCACGTCCAAGACCAACAGCGCCGATCCGTCCCAAAGCAGCGACTCGGCCACCCGGCACTCCAGGCTCGCCATCGCCTCGGCTACCATGGGCGCCGCCACCTCTCGCGCCGGCGTGCGGTGCAGGCCGGCGAAGGCGAACTTGTCGGCCACGTCTCGGCCACTCACGGCGCCCAGGCGATAGACCGCGTCAACCCACCTGGCCCCCAAAACATTGATGACCAGAGACTGGGTCTCGGCGATGAAGGGGTAGGAGTAGTGCCCCTGGCCACAGAGGATCGCTGCCCGGGGCGGGTTGCGGCGCGCTGGCATGTTCCAGGTGATGGCCAGGGCGTTGTCCCGCTGTCCGTCACCGACACTGACCACGACGACGCAGCCAGGGTTGAGAATGCGGTAGGCGTCCGCGAGGGGAATGGCGTTGCCGATGGACATGCCTGTGGCCTCCTCCGTCTCAGTTCGTGCCAACGATCTCGGCGTAGCCCGGCGCATCTGGGCGCGGGCAGTTGCGCGCATTGTCCCAGTAGGGCGAGAGGTGGCGCAAGTTGGCCACGACCTCGGGCATGATGGCAGCCACCTGGTCGACCTCTTCTTCGGTGTTGTAACGGCTCAGGCTGAAGCGAATCGAGCCGTGCACGGCCGTAAAGGGGATCTTCATGGCCCGCAACACGTGGGAGGGCTCGAGGGAGCCCGAGGTGCACGCCGATCCGCTCGAGGCACAGACGCCGTGTTCGCTGAGCTGATAGAGCATCCCCTCGCCTTCGATGAAATGCACCGAGAAGTTCAGGGTGTTGGGCAGCCGTGGTGCCTCTTCGCCGCTGACCACGATGTGAGGGATCTCCGCCTTGAGCCGCTGCTCGAGGCGATCTCTGAGGCGCGCCACCTCGCCCTCGTCGGCCATGTGAGCCGAGGCCAAGCGGCAAGCCTCGGCGAGGCCAATGATGTAGGGGACGTTCTCCGTGCCGCCACGGCGGCCGTTCTCTTGATGACCGCCGAGGAGGAAGGGGCGACAGGGGGCACCGCGGCGCATGTAGAGCGCGCCGATGCCCTTGGGGGCATGCATCTTGTGCCCAGAGAACGAAAGGAAATCGATGTCTTTATGGGCGCCGCCCAGATCGATGGGGAGCTTGCCCACGCTCTGGGTCGCGTCGGTGTGAAAGAGAATGCGGGGATCGGTCTCTTTGGTGAGGCGCGCCAGCTCCTCGATGGGGAAGAGCACCCCCGTCTCGTTGTTGGCGTGCATGATGGTGACCAAGAGGGTCGTGGGCTGGAGGGCGCGCACGAAATCGCGCACATCGAGGCGTCCGTTGCGGTCGACGGGTAAGAAGGTGACGTCGTAGCCGTTGCGCGCCAGATCGCGGCACAGCTCCAGGACCGCCGGATGCTCGACCTCGGTGGTGATGATGTGGCGCCGGTTCGGGTTGGCCTTGATCGCGCCGAGGATGGCCGTGGAGTTGGCCTCGGTGGCGCAGGAGGTGAAAAGCAGCTCGTCGGGGTGGCTGGCGCCGACGAAGGTCGCGACGGTGGCCCTGGCCTCCTTGAGCGCCGTGGCGACCTGCTGCGCCGGTTCGTACATCGACGAGGGGTTGAAGTAGTGCGCCGTGAGATAGGGCTCCATGGCGCGCACGACCTCGGGAGCGATGGGGGTCGTCGCGTTGTTGTCCAAATAAATGAGGGTCATCTGCTCCTCGTTGGGTTGAGAGAGGGGGCCCTGGCTGGCAGCGGCGCGCGGTCTAGACGGCGATGACCCGCACGCGCTCGTCGACCTGCGCCTTGAGGGTCTTCTCGACCACCAGCTTGAGGGTGGTCGCCGCGCCAGGGCAAGAGCCACAAGCGCCAGCCAGGCGCACGTAGACGAGCTGGCCCTTGATGTCGATGATCTCCACGTCGCCGCCGTCGCGGGCCAACATGGGGCGAACATAGTCATCCAAGACCTTCTCGACCTGCTTGGCGAATTGGTAAGGCGAGAGCTCTGGCGCCGGCTGGTTGGGGTCGGTCTGGGTCCCCGTCGCCCTGTCTTCGCCGTCGCTGTTCTTGCCCCACACCTCGTCCAAGAGGTCTTGCAAGCCACCGGGCTGGTGATGGCACGCCATGCAGGCGCCGCCGGCTTTGATGGCGTCGGTGATCTGGGGGATGGTGCGCAGGTTCAACTCAGCGATCTTGCGTTTGATATAGGGCTCGGTCTGGGTGAAGCAATGACAGACGATGCGCCCTTCGTTCTCGTCGTGGGTTGGCACCTCGAAACCGTGCGCTTTGAGATCGACCCCGCGCTTCTGGGCCCAGTTGAAGACCGCCGCCTCGAGCGCCTCGGCGCCCATGACCGAACAGTGGACCTTCTGCGAGGGCAAACCCTCCAGAAAGTGCACGATATCCTCATTGGAGACCTTCAGCGCCTCCAGCGGTGTGTAACGCCCCGTCTCGATGATGGTGCACAGCGCCTCTGAGGCCGCGATGGCCGAGGTGCAGCCAAAGGTCAGGTAGCGAGCCTCGGTGATGACGTCCTTGCTCGGGTCGTCGGGATGGCGCTCGACCCGGAAAGTGAAACGCATGGCGTCGCCACAGGCGATGGAGCCGTGCTCGCCGATGCCGTCTGGGTTCTCGATCTCACCCAGGTGCGTGCCCGGCTTGCCGTGTACGGCATTCATAAAGAGAATCTTCGTCTTTTCACTGTATTCCCAGGCCATTACCCACTCCAGCGACGTGCCTGTTGCCCTGCCCGCGGCAGCCTCTCCCCCAAGCGAGAGGGCCACTTGGGCACCTATATAGGTCTTTATGGCGCACTTGCCAATAAGCAATTCGGGCGCGTCGGTGCGATCACTTTCACCGGATCCACCTCCCCGGGGCGTGCGCGCCAGAGCGCGCTGCCCTTGCGGCGCTTGCGTCGACCGCGCGCTGGTGCTAGCACTGACGGCGTTGCTCGCTGACGCCGCTTTGCCACCTCCTGAGGGGCCTCACCCTCCTTCTGCCGCAGGTCAACGCCGTGGGTCGATGGCTCGCCAAGGTCTTGCGAAAATGCTTCGGGCCAAGCCCCAAGCAGGAGGTCGGTTATGAGCTCGAGGAGGAGGATCTCGAGGCCCTCGGGACGGTCGTCGAGGTCATCGTCGCCGTCGAGGAAGGGCACGCCCACGGCCGCATCGCTTTTCGCGGTAGCACCTGGCCGGCGACCTCCATCACCGAGCCCATCCCCCAAGGGGAGCGGGCGCGCTTGGTGCACCGCGACAACCTGGTGTGGTGGGTCGAGCCCTATCTGGGCGTGGCCCGCTGCGGCGAGAAAGACGGATGAACGAGGGTTCGCACCCTTGCCCATGAGCGCATTGTGTCGCACCCTTGAGCCCGTGTGGCGACAACCCGTGCGACGACGCTTTTCCCCTTCACCGAGGAGTATTCTATGTCCCCCATGACCTATGTCACCATCTTGGCGGCTGTGGCCCTCTTCATCCTCTTCAAGACGGCGGTCATCATCTCCGCTCGCGAAGTGGGCATCAAAGAGCGCCTCGGCAAGTTCAACTGTGTCCTCAAGCCGGGCTTCCACATCCTCATCCCCTTCGTGGATCGGGTGCGCTACCGCCACGAGATGCGGGAGCAGGTCGTGGACATCCCCATGCAGGTCTGTATCACCCGCGACAACATCCAGGTCCAGGTCGACGGTGACGTCTATTTCAAGGTGGTCGATCCCATCAAGGCCAGCTACGGCATCGCCAACTATGCCGAGGGGGTGGTGCACCTGGCCATGACCAACATGC
The DNA here is from genome assembly GCA_964454015.1 of uncultured Myxococcales bacterium. Lineage (GTDB taxonomy): Bacteria > Myxococcota_A > Bradymonadia > UBA4248 > UBA4248 > CAYVQF01. The sequence continues at coordinate 7,443 of CAYVQF010000086.1, read as the reverse complement.
GCAGCGAGATCGGTAAGCTCGACCTCGACGTGGCCTTCTCCGAACGCGACGCCATCAACACCAACGTGGTGCGCGAGATCGACGAGGCCTCGGATCCTTGGGGCGTGAAGGTCCTGCGCTACGAAGTGGAGACGGTGCAGCCCGGGCGCAACCTGATCCAAACCCTCGAACAGCAGATGGAAGCCGAGCGCGCCAAGCGCGCCAAGATCCTCGAGGCCAACGCCGACCGCCAGTCGCGCACCGCCTTGGCCGAGGGCGAACGCCAAGAGGCCATCAACGTCTCCGAGGGGGACAAGCAGCGCCGCATCAACGAGGCCGAAGGGCGCGGCAAGGCCATCTCCATCGAAGCGCGTGCGACGGCCGAGGCCATCGAGCTCGTCGCGGCGGCCCTGAAGAAACCCGGCGGCGCCGCCGCGGTGCGGCTACAGATCGCCGAGCTCTTCGTGGAACAGCTCGGGCAGATCTTGGCCACGGCCAAAGTGACCGTGGTGCCCAAAGAGATCGCCGGCATCAAGTCGATTTTCGAGGGCATGGGCCATGTGGTCAGCGGCCTCGATGGTGCCAACTTCGACAACGCTGGCCTGGCGGCCGCACGTGGCGGCGCGCGCGCCGCGAAACGTTGAGCTGACGTGGATGCTGCACGAAGACCCAAGCTACGAAACCAAGTTGACGTTGCCTGCGGGCAGCTTCGCCAATAGGGAGCCTCGGCATGAACGACATGCAAGACTTTGAACTTTTCATCAATGTTGCCTTCTGGGGCATCTTGGCCCTCTACCTCCTGAAACGATCCCTCTCCTGCATCAAGGTCGTCTCCACCCAGACGGCCCAGATCGTCGAGCGCCTGGGGCGCTTCTCGCGCAAGCTGGAGCCGGGGATCCACTTCCTCATCCCCTGGGTCGACCGCGTCTCCTTCGTCCACGACCTGCGCGAGCTCACCGTGGACGTGCCGCCCCAACAGTGCTTTACCGCCGACAACGTCCGCGTCGCCGTGGACGGCGTGATGTACATCCAGGTGACGGACCCCGTCAAAGCCAGCTACGGCGTGACCAACTACGGCCGCGCCGCCACCCAGCTCGCCTTGACCACCTCGCGCGCCATCATCGCCACCTTGGATCTGGACAAGACCTTCGAAGAGCGCGACCTGATCAGTGCCAAGGTGGTCGAAGAGGTCTCCAAGGCCGGGCAGAGCTGGGGCATCCAGGTTTTGCGCTACGAGATCAAGAACATCGAGCCGCCCGACACGGTCAAGGATGCCATGGAGCTCCAAGTGACGGCCGAACGTCGCCGCCGCGCCATCATCGCCAAGGCCGAGGGCGAGCGTCAGTCCCGGGTCGATCGCTCTGAAGGTATCAAGGCCGAGCTCATCGCTCGCTCGGAAGGTGAGATGCAGCGCCGCATCAATGAGGCCGAGGGGCGCGCCAGCGAGATCCTGTCGCTGGCCCAAGCCACGGCGTCCTCCATCGAACGCGTCGCCCAGGCCGTCTCCGTCGACGGCGGCGAAGAGGCGGTGCGCCTGCGCCTGCGTGAGAAATATCTCGATCGCCTGGGTGCCCTGGGGCAGAGCTCGACCCAGTTGGTCTTGGGCGCCGACTTGACGCGCCTGGAAGAGATCCTGCAGGGGATCGAGCTCGATGTCGAAGTCGAGCGCTCGCGTACTGGGGTGGGTGTGCCGGTCTTCTAAAACGCCGCAGGCGATGGCACGCGCATGGGGCCCGCCACCCTGTCCCCTCTCGCTTTGCGTCTTGACTCTGAGCGCATGTTCAGTACGCTGGATGCCGGAGGGGGGAGATGCAGCAGGGGTCTACAGCAGAAAGACCAGGGGGCGATGCTGCGGCGCGGGTCGCCTGCGTGTGGCTGCCGGCCTTCGCCTTGCAGCGCCTGGCCCAGGACTTTCCGCCGGCGCTTCGGACGGCGCCGCTGGCCGTCGTGAGTGCCGTGGGCCTCAACGCCGAGGTGCAGTGGGTCAACCAGGCGGCCCATGTCGCGGGGGTGCGGCGCGGGATGCGTTATGGCCAGGCGCTGAGCTTCGCGCCGGATCTCGTGGCGCGGCCCGTGGCGCCAGCGGCGCTCCAGGCGGCGGCCGCGGGGATCTTGCGGGCTCTCTCGAGCTGCAGCCCTTGGGTGGAGGCGGCGCGGGAGGCGCTGGGGCTCTTCTGGTTGCGCGCCGCCGGCTTACAGCGCCTCTACCCTGGGGCGGCGCCGGGTGATTTCGATGTCGCCGCTTGGGCGGCCCACATCGCGGCGGTCGTGGCGGCGGCGCCTGTCGTCGCGGAAGAGACGCCCGTCGCCGACGCCTCCCCTGGCGCACCACTGGCCGCCACCGGCGGCGGCCAGTGGTGCGCCAGGGTGGTGGTGGGCTTCGACAAGTGGGCCACCGTCGCCCTGGCGCGCCAGACGGCGGGCGTGACCCTCTTGAGCTCCCGCGCCGAAGAGCAGCAGCGCGTCCAGGGCGTCCCGCTGGCTTTGCTCGATCTGTCCATGGCGCAACGCGACGCCCTGGACGCGCTCGGCGTGCGCTGCCTCGGCGACCTGGGCCGCCTCCCGCCCCGGGGGCTCGCCGATCGCTTTGGCCCGAGCCTGCTGCGCTGGTGGCGGGTGGCCCACGGCGAGCCCACTGAGCCCATCGAGGCGCACCACGCTACCGAAGCGATCGGGGCCGAGCGCGACTTCGACGCGCCCCTGAGCCAGCAGACCCAGCTCCTCTTCGCCCTCAAAGGCGTCCTCGCCGAGCTCCTCCCCAGGCTGCAGGCGCGCGGTGAGCGCTGCTTGGCTCTCCAAGTCTCACTTCTCCTCGACGATCGCTCGGAGGAGGCCTTCTGGATCTACCCCGATCTCGGCGGGCGGGGCGAGGGCGAGCTGGTGGACCTGCTCCGCCTGCGCCTGGAGCGCCTCTCCTTGGCGGCGGGCGTGCGCGGGCTGCGTTTGCGCCTGCACGGCGTCCCGTGGTCGGGCGCTCAGGGCGCCCTCTTCGTCTCGCCTGAGCAGGCCGACCTGGCCAGGGCCGCGCGCTGCATGAACCGCCTGCGCGCCGAGTTCGGGGCGCAGAGCCTGTGCTTGGCCAGCCCTCGGGCGCAGCACTTGCCTGAGGACCAGGCGAGCTTGGCTCGCGCCACCGCCTTGCACGCGCCCCAGCCGGCCCCGACCTCCCCCGCCGGGTCGGACACCGTCGCCGTGCGCCGCCTCTATGAACCGCCGCTGCGCCTCGGGGCCCGGCTCTGTCTCGAGGGCGATGTGCCCATCTGCTGCGCCGGTCACAGTCTGGGGCGGGTGCGGCGCGCCTGGGGGCCCTTTGCCCTCGATGGCCGGTGGTGGGCGCAGCCCGTCGCTCGGCGCTATTATTATGTCGAGACTTCGCTGGCTTGCCTTTTGTGGATCTATGAAGATCGCCACGCAGGCCAGTGGTACCTCCACGCTTCGTTTTAGGCTGGCCTTGCCCTCACGGCGCGCCGCCTCTAGGCTCGTCACCATCGGTTTGCGCGTGGAGACGGCCCCAGCATGGCCGCCACGAAGAAGGAGGCGAGATGGCGAAGCAGCGTCCGGCGGGTGTGCCAGTAGAAGCCCTGTGGTCAGCAGACGATGACGAGTGGGTGCTGGCGCCGCGCGATGCCACGGGGAAAATGCACGGCTTGGTCACCTATTGGCGGCCCGATGGGACCTTGGTCAACCACTGCACCTTCGTCCATGGGCAGCCCCACGGCCCCTATAAACGCTACCATGAGTCGGGTGAGATCTCCCGGCAGGGGACCTTCGTCGACGGGCGCTTGCACGGCACGGATGTCTTCATTCGTTCGGACGCGCCCACCACGGAGAATTTCCCAGCGGGGCTGGCGCCAGCGGTGTGGCGCGCCGAGCTGGACATGCGAGAGAACCGCGTCGTGGGCGGGCGCTGCTTCGACCGCGCGGGTGAGCCCGTGGGCGAGGATGGTGCCCCTGTGCCCGAACGCCCAGCCACGGTGCCCGCTGCGGCCGTCTATTCTTCGACGGGCCAGCGCTGGCTGCTGGGGGCGACCAACGACGCTGCGCAGCGGCAAGGGCGCTGGCTCTTCTACTCGGCAGAGGGGCAATTGGAGCAAGCCGTGACCTACGCCGCCGGCGTCGAGGTGCTGAACCAGCGCTTCGCCAGCGCCGAGGAGGCGGCGGCGGAGCTGGCCCTGGCCGATGGCGACGTGCCGGCAGCTTGCGCCGCCGCCCGTACCTCGTGGGAGGGCGCCCTGCAGGCTGCGGAGGTCGACACCATCGCCAGGGCCGGCGCGCTGTTGCTGCGGACGCTCAGCGCAGTAGGGGAGGGCGCCCGCGACGAGGCGCGGCAGGTGGCCACGACGCTGCTCGAACGCTGCGATGACTATCCCCTCGCGCCTTTCACCGCCAGTGGGCGCAGCCTCGCCGCGGCATTGGCCCAGGCCCTGGCCCTTCTCGCGGAACACAAGCTCGCCGTGGCGTCGCCTGCGGCGTTGGAGGAGGCCTTGACCGCGAGCCGGCGCGCCGTGGCCTTGATGCCGCACGACCCCAGCGCGACGCTGCGGGTGCTGGAGGCACGGGTTCTCTATGCCATGGGCCGCAACGACGAGGCCTTCCAGGTGGTGCGCGCCCTGCTGGCCGCCGACCCCGACGCCGAGGGTTTGGACTTCATCGCCACGACGCCCGCCTATGCCGAGTGGATCGCTTCACTGCGCACCGATACCATGACCCTGGAGGGGGCCCTCGCCATTCTGGGCACTCAGGGAGAACACCTGCTGCGGCTGGCCATGCCGATCTGGAAGGCCGACGCAGAGGACGCGGAAGAGGAAGACGAAGACGAAGACGAGGATGCCCTCTGCAACGAGACTTGGCCTCTTGGCGCCACGCTCGGCGAGGTGCTTGCGCCGGAGCTGCGGCGCTACGCTGGCGATGACTTCGCCGCTCGCGTAGGCGCGGCCTATGCCGGGGGCTTCATCCAACCGAGCAATGCGCCCCTCTCTGCGGCCGTCGCCGCCGAAGATGGGACGTGGATTGCGCGCATGCAAGCGGCCTTTTTGCCGGCGAGTGTGATTTATACCGAGGACGAAAAGCTGTGGATCGCCGCTTGGTGGCCCACCCGCTGGGGCAGCAGCCGGGTCTATGCCCAGCACCAAGATGAGCCCATCTTTGAGCGCGCGGCGCCAGCCATCGCGGCCTTCCTGGTGCAGCAGATGTTGAGCGAATATGCCTTTGAAGACCTCTATGTTCCGGGGGTGACGCGGGCGCGCTGGCAGCGCGCCGTGGCCCTGCTCGACGCGGGCGATGACGAGGCATTCCCCCCCCACCTGGAGGTGGCGCGGATGCAAGGGCGCACGCGCTGGATCGTCGAGCTGTTGCTGGGCTTGGGGGTCTATGAGGCCGCGCTGGAGCAGGCGGCGACCTTAACCGATTGGGAGCGCGAGGCGCCCGTGGTGGCGCAATGGCCGCATCTGCAGGCCTATTGGCTCATGCACCACCTGGTCTTCGACAACCGCGAGGCTCTGGGCGAAGTGCTGGCCGTGGCTGAGGGCGCCCACCCAACCGTGGCGGAGCTCATGGCCGTTGCCGAGGAGGTGCTCCGTGACGCCGCCGTGAGCGCGCCGTTCTGGGATGATGCCAAGGTGAGAGGGCTGCGGGGCAGCGCCTTGGACCAAGGGCTGACGGCGCTCTTCACCGAGGAGGGGGCGGCGCGGACACGGGCGGCCTTGGCGCAGCGCGACGCGGCGCAGGCGGCGCTCGACGCGGCGCGCCAAGCCTTGGAGGCCCTCGGTGATCCCGTGGTCTCCGAGGGCTTGGGGCTGTGGGACGTGTTGGAGCGCATGGCGCAAGACCTGAACAACGCCGAGGTCCAGATGGCGCGTGCGTCCTTCGATGACGCGTCGATGGACCAGCGCATCGCCTATGAGATGCGCTTGCGCAACGGCCACACCAGCTTCGTCGCGCGCCTGTACGCATCGTTCAGCGAGCTGGTGGATGCCCGCTGGTTGGCCTTTTTCCAGGCGGCGGTGGCCCGCGGCGCCACCTTCCCCGAAGCGCACCCCATGGCCGTGCCTGGGGCGCTCTTTGGCCTCGGACTCGCCATGGGGGACTTCGTGGCCTTCATGGAGGTGGTTCAGGCGCAGCCCTTCTATCCCGCGGGCTTTGGCCGACGCCGGCGCCTGGAGGTGACCCTCTTGGCGGCCCACCTGTGGGAGCAAGGCGCGGCGGCGCAAGCATTCGTCGTGCAGGAAGCGCGTCGCTTCGCCGCGGCCTTCAACGATTGGCAAGTCGATACCACGGGCAATGCCCTCTTCCATCTCGTGGACACGGGTCAACCCGTGGCGGGCGAGATTTTACACGAGATGTTTGCGGCGGCGCGTTTCTCCGGCGCCAATTGGCGCACGGCCATCCTCTTCGTCGAAGCCGTCTTGGAGGCGCCACGCCCCTTCTTTGCGCCTGCCATGGCCGTGGCCGTAGCGGAGCATCTGGGCCGCTTCGATGACGGCGACCGGGCCTTGGTCGTGCGCGCTTACGCCGCCTGCGCTGGCGCCGCCGCCGAGGAGGTCCTCGCCCAGCGCTTGGCAGAGGAAGAGGAGCGCGAGGAGCGCCTCGCGCTGCTGGCGGGCTTGCTCCAAGCAGCGCCGGCTGAGGCGCGCTGGCACCGCCAAGCCCAAGAAGGGCTGGCGCGGCTGGTGGAAGGGCGCGTCTCGTCACGCGAATTTGGCGTCGCCGTCGCCCTGCTCAAGACCGCCCTCGCGCAGGAGATCGCCGGCTTCAGGGACGCGGCGCAAGCCCTGGCCCAGATGGGCGCCAAGAGGTCCTCTGCCAACGAGACCCTGCTGACGTGGCTACAGGAGAATTGGGAGCGCTTGCCCTGAAGGTGCGCCTACAGGCATGGTGCCCCAAGAGCGACGCCATGCCACCACGACCAAGGAGTGTCCCCATGCCGCGCGACCCCCGCTTCATCGCCCTGCACCGCGGCGGCCTCCTCGAGCCCGCCACCCATCGCCTCCTGGCTCACTGGGCGGCGGACTGCGCCGAACATTTGCTGCCGATTTTTTCCCAAACCCACCCAGAGGATGCGCGGCCAGCCCAGGCCATCGCCGTGGCCCGCGCCTGGGCCAACGACGCGGCGACGGTGAAAGAGGCCCGGGCGGCCGCCGTCGCCGCGCACGCCGCGGCCCGCGCCGCCAAGACCGTTGCGGCGGGCGCTGCCGCCCGCGCCGCGGCCCAGGCCGTCTCGACGCCCCACATGGCCGACCACGCCCTCGGGCCGCTCTACTACGGCGTCAAGGCCGTCACCCTCATCCCGGGGGCCCTGCCCGACGCCGCCGCGACCGAGGTGGCCTGGCACATCGCGCGAGCACCCGACGCCATCCGGCCGCTGTTGTTGGCAGCCCTGGCGGAGCAGACCGTGCTCGGGCGCTGGCGGCTGCGCTAGGAGCGTGTAGCGCATAGTTCCAGAGGATCGACAAGGCGCCGGAATCA
>CAYVQF010000085.1:0-17377 GCA_964454015.1 uncultured Myxococcales bacterium | reverse complement strand
TCTTGGTTCTCCAAGAACAACGGGGTTTTTTCTTTTCTTGACCGTGGATCAGGGGGGGGCAAGGTGATGTTGGAAACGGCATGGAGCGGGGTAGGCGAGCTTGTCAGCGCGGGTGCTTTTGGTTAGAGTACGGCACGCGCTGCGGTATCCATGGCGATTCCTTTGCGTATTCATGCGCCGCTTTCTTGACCGCGATTCTTGCATTGGGTGGTGTCGTTGACTGCGAACTCCGAGTCTGATCCTTTCGTTGGACGCTTGATCCGCGATGATCGCATCCAGCTCCAGGATCTCATCGGAGGTGGAGGCATGGGGCGGGTCTATCGCGGTGTGGACCGGGTCCTGGGTCGCATCGTTGCGGTCAAGATCCTCCATCCTGAGCACCAGGGGACGGAGGCCGCGCGGGTATACTTCGAGCGCGAAGCGCGGGCGGCGAGTAAGCTGTGGCATCCGAACATCATCCAGATCATCGAATATGGCGCCGAGTCTGACGGGACGCTGTGCTTGGTGATGGAGTACGCGCCTGGGCGTACCTTGGCCGATGTCATCGAGCAGGATTTTCCGCTGCCGACCGAGCGTTCGGTGCGCATTTTGACGCAGATTTTGACGGCCCTCGAGGTGGCCCACAATGCAGGCATCGTCCATCGCGATCTGAAGCCTGAGAACATCATGCTGCAGGATGTGCCTGGCAATCCCGATTTTGCCAAGGTGCTGGACTTTGGGGTGGCGAAAGCGATGGAGCTCGACGCCGCGGGACCGATGACCATGGCCGGGATGGTCATGGGGACGCCGCACTTCATGAGCCCTGAGCAGGCTTATGGCCGGGATACGGACGCGCGCAGCGATCTCTATTCGATGGGGGCCATCCTCTACCAGATGTTGACGCAGGAGCTGCCCTTTGAGGGCAAGGTCGTGATGCACGTGTTGACGCGGGTCATCAGTGAGCGTCCCGAGCCGCCTTCCAAGCGCCGCCCTGACGTCGACATCGACCCCTCGCTGGAGCAGATCTGCCTGCGGGCCATGCGCAAGAATGTCGAGGGTCGATTCCAGACGGCGGCTGAGTTTCGCGAGGCCCTCATTGCCATCGGCTCCCGGAAGAGCGCGCCGGCGCATCGACCGAAGTCCTCCATGGACCTCTCGCCCTCGGATTTGGAGCCCTTTCGCAACCGGGCGCGCTCGAACGTCGCTGAGAGCGTCTTCGACTTCGTCGCGCTCCACCGCTCGCAGACGGCGGGAGATCAGGTTCGCTGCGCCGTAATGGCCGTGCACGTCCGGATCAAGGAGGGGCGCGACGCGGGTTACGAGGTTCGCCTGCGCAACGATTTCCGCCAGACCTTCGATGAGGTGGTTCATTTTCACACGGGTGTTTCTGCGGGACATGTGGGGCTCGTCTCGACGGCGGTCTTCGGCTACCCGCGGACATCTGACGATGATATCAGGAGTGCCGTCAGCGCCGCCGAGGCGTTGCGCCAGACCTTGGCGCAGCATCGCCTGCCGCTGACCATCGGGATCGGGATCGCTGCCGGGACGATTTTTGTCCCCTCGGGGGATATCAGTGCTGCCTATGGGGAGCCCTTGGAGCAGGCGCTGCAGTTGGCCAATATGGCCGACGATAGGATCTTGGCCGACGAGAGTGCCTATAGGGGCGGGACCCAGATTCGCTTCTTGTCCACGGAGGTTTCGGGGATCTACGTGCCGCGGCTCGAGGAGCGCGCCCAGGTCGAGCGCCGCTCTTCGCCGCTGCAGGTCAACCTACCGCTGCTTGGGCGCGAGGAAGAGGTCGCCTTCCTGCGCAAGATGATTCAGCGGGTCGTCGAGGGCAAGCCCGTGTCCTTGGCCATTACCGGACCCCAGGGCAGTGGCAAGTCGCGCATGTTGAGCTACCTGGCGCGCACCGCTGAGGCGCAACGGGTGGCGCTGATTCACGCCAGCAGTGAGCGTTTTCCTGCCGCCTTGCCGGCGCTGGCTTTGGCTCGCTTGGTGCGAGGCGCCCTCGAGCTAGTGCCTGCAGACAGCCTGGTCGAGGCGATGGCCAAGCTGGACCTGGATGACGAGAGCATTCAGGTCTTGGAGCGGCTGCTCCAAGGGGCGGCGCCTTTGGACTTCGCCAACAACTGGGTCGACATGCTGACCTGCGCGGGTGTGGCCTTGTTGCGGGCCCTGTCGCGGCGGCTGCCAGTCTTGATCCTCTCGGATGATTTCGAAGCCATCGACATGGTCTCCTTCACCGTGATGAACAACCTGGCCGACGCCCTCAGCGGTGAGCGCTGCGGCCTGGTGGTGGCGGGCATGTCTGAGAGTCCGCTCTCGGAGGCCTTTGCGGCGGCGCACCACGGCTTGCCACTGGCCCCGATTTCTGCGGATGCCATCGCTCGTTTTCTGTGGGAGTCCTTTCCCGAGCTCGATGAGGTGTTGGCGCGTCAAGTCATCAAGCTGACGCAAGGCTCTCCTGAGAGTGTTTGCTACATGGTGGAGTACCTGCGCACTCACACCGTCCTCAGCGCCGACGCTTTGCCCAAGGATCCTTTCGAGGTGCTGGCCTTTCACTTGGAGAGTCTGCCTGAGTCGGCACGCAAGTTGGCGGCCATTGCGGGGGTCCTGGGGGCTTCATTCCCGTTGGACGCCCTGGCGGGTGCCTGCCCCAAGTCTTGGGATCTCCGTGCGAATCTTCAGACCATTGGCCAGGCCCATCTCTTCTCGATTCATGAAGACGAGGACCGCATCTGGCTGCGCTTTGAACCGGGGCATTTGGCGGACTTGGCGCGGGCTCAGGTCATGGAAGACACCTTGCTGAAGATTCACCGGCGGGTGGCGACCTATTACGAGCGTACCCGTGGCGAGAAGTCGTCCCCGGATCACGACTTCCAGTGGGCGCGCCAGCTCGCGGCCTGTGGTGACCTCAGCGAGTCCGTCCAGCTTTATGCCATGGCGGCTGAGAAGGTCATGCTGAGCTACGGCCCCGTGGCGACGCTGCCTGTGGTCGACGCGCTTCTCAACCAAGCGCATCAGACTTTCCCCATGGGGCACCCCAGCCTCCATATCGTGGTGCTCAAGGCTTCGTTTTACCTGATCAAAGCCGATCACCATCAGGACGCGTTGGATTTGTTGTTCGAGCTGCCGCCGACCAACAAACTGGCGATGCGCTGTGAGACGGAGGTGCTCAAAGGTGAGTGCCTGCTGCGGCTGAATCGGGTGAATGAAGCGGCCCAGGTCCTGGGGGCGATCATCCCGCAGATTCCCGAGAGCTTGAAATCGCTGCTGGCCCATGCCCACATTTGCATGGCGAGCGTTTATGAGCACCAGAATGCCTTGCGGGAGTGTGCCGCAGCGGCCCATGCGGCGATGGACCTGCTCAAACAGGTGCGGGAGCCTTTGGGGCCTTTGCATCGAGAACAGGCCTGGAAGCCGGCCCTGATCCAAGGGCGCGTCTACCTGCAGGTCAAACAGTTTGGCCGTGCGATTCAGGCCTTCGAGCTTGCGTTGGCAGGTGCCAATGAGGCGGCTGACGTCATTGGGCAGATGCGGGTGTGGCATATCATCGCTACGGCGCATCGGGCTCAAGAGAATCTTCAAGAGGCGGTGCATGCCTACCAGCAGGCCATCGATGCCGCCTCGCGCTGTGGTGATGTGTCCTTCCGTCTGCGCCTGCTCCATGAAGTGGCGGTGGTGTATCTGGAGCGAGGGGAGCGTGAGGCGGCCAGAGAAGCGCTCAACCGCAGTCTGATCCTGGCGCAGAACCTCGGCTCCGTAGAGATGGTGCGTTACAACGAGATGTGGTTGCGTCGCGTCAGCGACCGCAGCGAACGTCGTCGTCTACCAGCGGTGCCATCGAGTGGGGATTTCGACGTCGACGAGGGATAAGCAGGCCGCGCGAGAGGCGTCGTATTACCGAGGGGACGGCGCGGCGTGAGAAGGGTGCGCCCTGGGGACGTGGATCCCCAGAGAAGCCTGAGCGGGCTCAACAAGGGCGTCGTCGTCGCGCCAGCAGCATGAGGCCTAGACCCAAGGTGAGGAGCAGGGCACCGACGGGGAAGCTGTGGCGTTTGTCGCTGATTTGGCAGGTGCAGCCGCCGCCCATCAGCGCCAGGGTGGGGAGGTCTTCTTCGAGGCTCTCGAGGTCGGTCTCCACAGGTGGTTCGAGGGGATCTTCGGTGTAGACGCACTGGAGATCGACGCAGAAGCCGCCGGGGCAGTCGGCGTGTTGGCGGCATTCTACGGGGGGATCGTTGGGGTCGTTGGGGTCAGTCTCGCCGAGGCTACGGTCGACGCGGCCGTTGCAGTTGAGGTCCTCTTCGTCCTCGGTGAAGGTGTCGCCGTCGGTGTCGTTGTTGACGGCCCAGGTGGTGGTGCTGGGGTCGGCGTCGGCGAGGAAGTTGCCCTGGCCGAGGTCGGTGTCGGCGTGGGGCGCGGTGAGGCCGCGTTCGGTGCCGTCGAAGACGCAGTCGTTGTCGCTGTCGTGATCGAGCATGTTGGGGCGGCCGTCGCCGTCGTGGTCGTCCCACCAGTTGGCCTCCAGGCCGTCCATGATGCCGTCGTCATCGCTGTCGGCGTCGCTGCGGAGTTGGGGGGTGCCGGGGCCGAAGAGGCTCTGGAGGTGGTCCTCTTCGGCGTCGGTGAGGCCATCGCCGTCGCTATCGGTGAAGCGGAGGTGGTTGGGATCGGTGTAGGGATCGTTGGGGTCGCTCTCGCCGGCGTCGACACGGCCGTTCAAGTTGAAGTCCTCGGCGCCGTCGCGGATGCCATCGCCGTCGCTGTCGGCGAGGAAGATCACCGTGGTGGTGGCGGGGTCGGCGTCGGGTTTGTAGCGGCCGCGGGCCAAGTCGGTGGCATTGGTCGCTGAGGCGACGCCGAACTCGGTGCCGTCGGCGAGGCCGTCGTTGTCGCTGTCGGGGTCGAGGGCGTTGATGAGGCCATCGCCGTCGCCGTCGACGGACCAGTTGGGCTCGAAGCCGTCGCGGATGCCGTCGTCGTCACTGTCGGCGTCGATGGGGTTGGTGCGGAAGTAGACCTCTTCACGGTCCGTGATGCCATCATTGTCTGAGTCTTCGAGACCGGGGGCGTTGTTGGGGGTGATGCCATCGTTGGGATCGTACTCGCCGGCGTCGATGCGACCGTTGTGGTTGGGATCCTCGGCGCCGTCGCGGACGCCGTCGCCGTCGGTGTCGGCGAGGATCATGCTGGTGGTGGTGCTGGGGTCGGCGTCGGGGCGGAAGGTGCGGCGGCGGTTGTCCGTGGCGGAGCCGCAGGGCTCGGTGAGCCCCATCTCGACGGCGTCGAAGATGCCGTCGTTGTCGGAGTCCACGTCCATGGCGTTGACGGCGCCGTCGCCGTCGCTGTCTTGGTTCCAGGCGAGCTCGAGGTTGTCACAGACGCCGTCGTCGTCGCTGTCGGCGTCGCGCGGGTTGGTGCCGGCTCGGAACTCGGCCAGGTTGGTGAGGGTGTCGTTGTCGGCGTCGCCAGCAGCATCGGCGGCGTCGAGAGGGTCGAAGCCGTGGAGGCGCTCCCAGTAGTCCGGCATGCCATCGTTATCGGTGTCACCGTCGACATCGATGAAGAAGGTCACGGGGATGCTCTGGGACGAGGTGACGCCGAAGGTGTTCGTGGCGATGGCGTAGAGGGTGTAGATGCCGTCTTCGAGGCGGCCAAGAGGACAGTTGAAGTTGCCGCTCGCGTCGGTGGCGGTGGTGCAGAGCAGGAGGTCGGCCGGCTCGCTCTGGAGGTAGACCGAGATGTTGACGAGGGCCGAACTCTCGCCGATGGCGTTGACTGGGCCGGCGGGCAGGACGCTGAGGGCCACGGGGGCCAAGAGGGTGGGGGTACGGGGGATGCTGGTGTCGACCACGAAATTGCGCAGGGGGCTCGGCTCAGAGCGGTTGGCACTCTGGTCGATGGCCACAGCGTAGATGCGGTGCTCACCCTCGGTGAGGTTGAGGTCGGAGCGGCACTCCCAGGCGGCAGCTTGGGTGACGTTGGCGACGCAGACCAAGGTGAGATCGGGTGAGCGATAGACCTCGACCTGTCCACCCGCGGCGCCCGCTGCGGTGCCAAAGAAGGTGGGCTGAATGTCACCGAGGCGCTCGCCCTCTGCGGGGCGGACGATGACCGGCGGCTGGAGAGGGGCGCGCACCGTGACCAGGCCGAAGCGGGGATCGCTGTTGGCTTTGCCGTCGTTGACGATGAGGCGGAAGGTGTACTCCGTGCCCGGGGGGGCGCTCGGTGGGATGTAGGCGGCGGCGACGATCTCCGTGCGGCCGATGACCACGGCTGCTGGCATGCCTGAGACGAGGCTCCAGTTATAGGTCAGGGGGTCGCCGTCGAGATCGGAGGACTGGTGGCCCTGGAGGGAGATGGTGCTGCCCGGCGAAGCGAAGGCTGGCACGATGACGTTGGCTTGGGGCCGGTTGTTGGCGGTGTCGGTCACGAAGACGGCGGTGGTGTCGCTTCTGACGATGTCACCGTCGCTGACGCGCAGCTCGAAGCCGAGGTTGGTGATGGTGTCGGGGGCATTGAAGGTGGCGACCAGGGTCTGAGCGCCGTCGAGGGTGACGCTGGGGCCGGCGACCTGAATCCATTGGGCGGTGATGGGATGGCCGTCGGGGTCCTGGCTGCGGGTGCCGTCGAGGACGACGCGGGCGCTCAAGGCGACGGTCTGATCGGGGCCGGCGTCGGCGACGGGTGGACGGTTGGTGGCGGTGCATTGGCCGAGGGTGTTGCACCAGCCGGTCTGGCACTCGCTGTCTTGGGTGCATGCGGTGAGGCAGACGCCGCCGCTGCAGGTGAAGGGAGCGCAGGGTTGGGGCATGGGTGGGGTGCAGAGCGCAGCTTGGCAGGTGGCGGCGGCGTAGGCGGCGCTGCCATCGGGCGAGCAGGAAGGGGCGGCGCACTGGGTGTTGTCGGGTAGAGGGGGGAAGACGCATCCCGTCACGGGGTCACAGCTATCGGTGGTGCAGGGGTTGCTGTCGTTGCACACGCGCGGGATGCCCGCGCAGAGGCCTTCTTGGCAGGTGTTGTTCAGGGTGCAGGCGTCGTTGTCGTCGCAGGGGGTGTTGTTGGCGACGGGGTCGGCGAAGCAGTCGCCGGTGACGGTGTCACAAGCGGCGATGTTGCATTGGTCTGCGAAGTGGTCGCAGTCTTGTGGGGTGCCGACGCAGTTGCCGCCCAGGCACTGGTCGCCGCTGGTGCAGGCGTTGTTGTCGGAGCAGGGGCTGCCATCGGCGACGGGGTTGGTGGGGACGCAGCGGCGGTTGAACTCGGAGCACACGGCGCTGGTGGTGCAGTCGGTGATGGCGCTGGAGCAATCGCGGGGGACGCCGCCGCCGCAGAAGCCCATGGCGTCGCAGGTCTCGTCGACCATGCAGAAGAGGCGATCGCAGGCGGAGCCGATGGGGCGTACGGACCAGTTGGCGACGGCGAGATCGGGGTTGCAGGCCTCGCAGGAGTTGGCGGGGTTGATGGTGCCCTCTGGATGGCACTGGTTGTTGATGAGGCAGGCGCCGATTTGCCAGCAGGAGGGGACCGCCAGGTACTGGTAGGCCGTGCCCGAGTCAATTGTGATGCCATCGCCGAAGTAGGCACCGGCGATGGCGTCGGCGCGGCCATCGCCGTTGACGTCGGCCGCGGCGACGGTGTAGCCGAAAGCGGAGTTGATCTCCGCCGCGGTGAGGTTCCAGATGGCGTCAGGGGTGAGGCCGGATGACAGGCCCATGAAGAGGTGCAGACTACCGAAGCCAGGGGTGGTGGTCGAGTAGAAGGGCTTACCGGCGAGGAGGTCGAGGTAGCCGTCGCCGTTGAAGTCGCCCAGGGCCATGCCGCGGCCCATGGCGGCTTCAGCGGCGCCGCCCAGTTGCTGCCAGGTATGGAGGACAAGGCCAGCAGAGCTGCCAAGGAAGAGGGCGATACGGCCCTCGCGGGTGCGGGTAGCCAGGGATGAATGGAAGGGGGCACCCACGAGGAGGTCGTCGTAGCCGTCGTCGTTGATGTCGCCCACGAGTAGTTCCGTGCCGAATTGTTCGCTGGCGCGGATGCCTTCCTGATTCCAAGGGTTAGACAGATCGAGTCCGGTCTCGGTGCCCGCATACACCAGCACCCGCCCAGTGCTATTGCCGGGGGTACCCGCTGAGAGGGGGGCGCTGACGGCCAAGTCGCTGCAGCTCCGCCCACCGGTTGCTCCGGCGGATCCAGAGAAATTGCCTGCGGCGAGGGCTGCCCCAAAGCGCTCGCCAGCAATGGCCCTCTCAATGATCTGGGGTGTGGCGCTGAAGTAGGGGCTGGTGGCGAGGCCGTTGTAGAGATAGACCCGTCCTCTGAAGGCGTTGAACATGAAGGCGCCAACTGCGAGGTCCAGGCGGCCGTCGCAGTTGAAGTCGCCCACAGCCATGCTCTGGCCGAAAGTGCCGCCTTCGCCGACGCCGGTCCAGGCTGGGGTGGCGAGGATGCCCGAGGAGCTGCCGCGGTATACGGTGACCCGCCCATCTGAGGGGGCGACGGAAGTAAAATAGGGGGCGGCGACGGCGATGTCAGAGAAGCCATCGTTGTCGATATCACCCAGGGCCACGACCTTGTTACCAAACCAGGCGTTGGCTTGGTTGGACTCGATGGCGCGAGCGGCCGTGGCTTGCAGGCCCGTGGCGCTGCCATGGAAGACCAAGATGCGCCCTTCGTTGGTCTGCCCGTTGGTGTAGCCGGGCTCGCCGACGAGCACGTCTTGGTAGCCGTCGTTGTTGACGTCGCCGGCATTGACGAGCGAGATGCCGTGATAGCCCGCAGCGTTGGCGCCGCTCGAGCTCCAGCTTGGGCTGGTGGCGAGGGGATCGACGGTGATGGGGTAGCGGGCTAGGCTGTCATCGATGGTGTAGCGCAAGGTGTCACCCTGGCCCTCCATTTTGGCTGGGAGGATGGTGCCCGCGGCATCGTAAACGATGAGTTTTTGCCATTGCAGCCGCTCGCGACCGCCCACCCAGACGCTGATGTGTTCGGGACTGATGGTCTTGTGTTCGGTCTCCGGACTGGATTTGAAGGTGATGACGAGGGGGCCGTCGCCCGGTGGGGGGGTGTCGAGGGTGATGAGCTGCTCCAAACCTTCAGGGAGGTGGGCATAGATGAGGGCGAGGCCACCTTCATAGTGAGTGATCCAGCGCTGTTGGGTGAGGCCGGCGGCGCGGGCGTTGCCTGGGGCGCGTGCACTGTGTTGGCGGCCAATGCTGTCAAAGGCGAGGTGGTAAGTCCAGGAGCGGAGGCGCTCGCGTCCTTGCAGGTCAACCGCAGGCGTGGGGTGGATCTGCAGGTGACCTTGCTTGTCGATGGTGACATCAGCCTGCAAGGGGAGCACGGTGGCGCGGGCGAGCCCTTGGCGCAGATCGAAGGTGCGTTGCGTCGCCAGCAATGGGTTCGCTTCGAGGGTGAGCGCCGGAGGCGCATTGCCGACGTTGGTGGGCAAAGACGATGGCGCCGCGGTATTTTCGAGGGCGAAGTGGGTGCGTTCTCGCGCGGTCTCCGAGGGCGTATGCGAGTCACCTTCGTGGCATGCAACGAGCGCCCAGAGGGCGGTACAGCAGGCGAGGCTCAACAAGAGGGTAGCGTTGCGAGATGCGTGGGTGAGACTCATGGGATTTCCTATAGGGAAGCCGCTTCGGCCATCGTCAACGGGTTGGCAGCCAAAGCGGCCAGGAGGCAGTGGCGTTCACGTCATGCTGCTTCATTAGAATCTTGCTTAAAGGGCGTGGAAGGTCAAGTTGATGTCAAGTCGTTCTCCGACGAATCGCTTTGACTGCTGGCCGTATCTGGCGCTTGCGTGGGGCAGGGAAGTGTCGCATCATCTTGAAATGATGCGGGTGTGGTGGCGGGGAGCCAATCCAAGGTGGGCCCATGGGTGAGATCGCAATGCTGGAGGTAGGGGACGGGGGTGGTCATTTCCTGACCAGGGACTGGCGTTGGCAAGGGCGCGACGGGATGATCTTGGCTCACACTTCTTCTCCCATTCCCTACCCATCGGGCGAGTGGAGCGATGAGCGGTCGCTCGGCGTGTGGGT
The DNA here is from genome assembly GCA_964454015.1 of uncultured Myxococcales bacterium. Lineage (GTDB taxonomy): Bacteria > Myxococcota_A > Bradymonadia > UBA4248 > UBA4248 > CAYVQF01. The sequence goes on along the minus strand of CAYVQF010000085.1, from coordinate 7,352 downwards.
GGGTGAGGCGAGCAACCTCCCGCGTTTGGCAGGGCTGCTTGGGGTGTCACCTCATGACAGCGGCAGGCTTTGGGCGCTGGCCTGGCGCCGCTGGGGCGAGAGCCTCCCACAGCGTTTAGAGGGTGTGGTGGCCGGGGCGGTGTGGGACAGCGTGCGCAAGGAGGCCTTTGTCTGGCGCGATCCCCTGGGGATGATTCCGATTTTGGTGGTCCAAGGTTCCGGCGCTGCTGCGGAGCGGGTGCGTTTGGTGAGCAGCGATCCGGTGTTGCCCTTGGCCTACGTGCCCACACCGCTTCGGGTCAACCCTGTGCGCATGCGAGGTTTTCTGTCATTTTCTGGCGATGTGGGGCGGGAAGACGTCGTTCAGGGCGTGAACCGCCTTCGACCAGGCGAGCGAATGTCTTGGCGCCTTGGAGTTGCGCCGGAGTACGCCTGGCACTGGAATCCAGATCTTGCACCGATCTCTGAGCCCGTGGAGACCTTGGCGCCGGTGTTGTGGAGCAAGATCGCGGAGGCCGTGGCACGGATTCCAGGGGTCTCAGAGGCAGCGTGCACTTTGAGCGGGGGCCTGGACTCCACGGTGGTGTGTGCAGCGCTGGCCCGCTACCGAGGTCTCTCGGGGAGCTCTGGTAGTGCCGGCCGTATCCCGGCTTTTTCATGGGTTTCACCGCGTTTCCCAAGCTGTGACGAATCGACGGTACTACCTACTTTGGCGCGGGCCCTTCCCATCGATCTACACACGGTGGAGATGGATGGGCTGTGGCCACTGTTTCAGCCCCAGCTTTATGGTGACAGTGGGGTGATGGGTCCCTACGGTGCATGGGGTTTGGAACTCTGGGGGGCGCTTTTGACGCGCGTCAAGGATGTTCGGGGGAGTGACCTCGTGCTCACGGGTTTTGGGGGCAACTACGCCATCCGCACGCGGCCCAAGGATCGCTGGTGTTCTCAACTAGGAGAGGCGTCTTCCTGGCGCGAGTGGTCCAAGGGGTTCGTTCACCCGCCGGGCTCGCGGCGCAGACTCATCAGCGAATTGGCGGGTGATCGCCTAAGTGAGCATTTGGGTGCGGAGCGCTACGGGCGTGTGGCGCGCTTGTGGCGCCGGCCGGGTCCACCTGAGCTACCCTGGTTGCGCGCTGAGAACTGGCTGACGGGGAGCGCCTTGCCCGAAGTACGCGAGCCAGCGGCCTTTGCTGCGTGGCGATTGCAGGGCTTTCGGGACTGGCAGTGGGAGCTCATCGTGCGCTACCTCTATCTCCTCTCGCGCAAGCACGGGGTGAGGTTGCGCGACCCGTTGTTGGATGTGGGGGTGCAGGCGTTGTCATTAGGTGTTCCTGCTCATCTGCACTTCAACAACCGTGGGCGACGCTTTTTGTGGGGGCGAATGGCGGCCATGTGGTTGCCTGCAACCATTGTCGAGCGCAAGAAGACGCAGTCTTTTACGGCGTTGGGCAACTACGGGCTGGCGCATGGTGCGCGGGCGGTGGGGGATGACTTGTTATCGGATTCGGCGGCCGCCTTTTCGTTGATCGAGGTGTCCGCAGCGCGGGAGGCGTACGCTGCTTACTGTGCCTATTGTCAGCGCCATGGTTGGGGGGCGACCTCGCATCAGCTCGTGTGGGCGCTGCTGAGTGCCCAGCTTTGGCAGCAAGCTATGGCATGAGCGCTGCTTTTCGGCGACAGATTGGCGGCTGGCAGCGATGAAAGCGAGCCTTGACCCACAAGGCCGAAGGCTCTACCCTTTGAGGTGGGTCTCAGCCGTCATTTGATTGGCGTCTTTTTGGCCTCTTGCGGGCCTTTGGGTACCATGGGTGGGGCAATATGGAAGATCTTAAACAAGAAAGTGCATCGGCGCGCGATTCCGAGGCGGTTGTGTCTGAGGGTGAGCGGGGTTATGTGCGCCCACGGATGCAGGCGATGGGGAAGCTTGGTGCCCTCATATTGGGTGCCGGGTCGAGCGACTCCGATGGTCCCCCGGCCTTTACGCCACTTCCTTAGTGTCGCCTAGACTGGAATGGCGTTGATGGGCACCCATTCTCGCCTTGGGGTGAACGCTTTCGACCTGAATAGGGGCACTTGGCAATCGTGATGAAGGTCAACCTCGGGGGGCTCGCGCTGACCTTGGGTCAGCTCCTCAGCCTTGTCACGCCTCTCTTGGTATTGTGGGCCATCGACTGGGGCATCCTCGGCCGAGACCTGGGGCTGCTGGCCCTGCTGGCGCTCATTGGTTTGCTGGTTCAAGTGGCGGGAGCGGGCGCCAATTACGTCGGACGAAAGTGGGTCTTTCGCCGGGCTGAGGCGCTGGGGCGGCGCGCGCGGGAGCTGCTGTTGGCGCATATGCAGCGCCAAAGCCCGCTCCATCTGCAGAAGCAGGCGCCGGCTGAGTTGGTGGCGCGGGTACTATATGAGACGCGTACCCAACAAGAGTATCACGCGGCGGTGGTGCCGGGGATGATACAAGCCGCCATTGGGATCGGCGGCACGGGGCTGGCGCTGTTCTTGATCGCCCCCAAGCTCAGCCTCTTGGCGCTCATTCCCCTGCCTCTGGCCGTCGTCGTGGCGCGCTTGTTCAAGAAGGGGGTGGCCCTGCGAACGGTCTCGGTGATGGAGCGTTTCGCCAAGTTGCAGAAGCTGGTGTTCGAGGCCCTCGCCGGTTCGCTGACGGTGGCCCTCTTCGGGCAGGAGCATCGCTATTACCGTGCGGTCCAGCGCGAGGGCGAATGCTTGGAGGCGGAGGAGGTGGCGGCTTTTGGCCACAGCGCCAAGGTCAGCCCGCTGCTCGATGTCGCGGCGGCGCTCATGGTCATGTCCTCCCTGTGGCTTGGGGGGTGGATGGTCATCGAGGCGAGCTTGAGCCTGGGGACCCTGGTGTCTTTTCAACTCTATTTGGCCCGGGCCATGGTCCCCATGCGTTCTGTAGGGAACCTCCTGGTTTCAAGGCAGCGCTATGTCACGGCGCGGGCGCGAATGGCTGAGGTCTTGGCCTGGGAGAGCGGGCTCCCTGTGCCGACGCAGCCCGAACCGTTGCCTGTGGCTGAGGCGGCGCTGCGCTTCGAGCAGGTTTCGTTCTCTTATGATGAAGAGAGCTTGCGACCGGCTCTCGATGGGGTGGATTTGGAGCTTTCGCCAGGTGAACACCTGGCGGTGCTTGGGCCTTCAGGCGCCGGTAAATCCACCCTTGCGCTGCTCATGGCGCGCCTGGCCGATCCGACGCAGGGGGTGGTGACCTATGATGGGACGCCGCTCAGGGCTTTCGACTTGGCGTCCTGGCGCCGACAAGTGGGCCTGGTGGAGCAGACGCCGTTCTTGGTGGAGGGCAGTGTCGAGGACAACGTGCGTTGGGGCCTGGACGAGGACGCGGTGTCTGAAGACATCGCCTGGGCCATTGCGACGGCAGCCGTGGACAGGATCGTGGCGACCAAGGTCGAGACCCTGACCAGCCCACTTGGACCGCGCAGCGCTGCCCTCTCAGGCGGCGAGAAGAAGCGCGTCGCCCTGGCCCGCGCCCTGGTGCGGCGCCCGCGGATTTTGGTCATCGATCAGTTGGGCTCGGATCTGGAGCCCGATCTGTGCCGGCACATCTTTCAGGGCTTGCGCCAAGTCGAGGGCTTAATCGTGCTCTACTTGGGGCACCGGCTGCCTGAGGGCTTCAGCCCCGACGCGGTCTACACCCTGCAGGCGGGGCGCTTGCACCGAGAAGCGCCGCAGGAAGGCGATTAGCGCCACTGCCACTGGGGGGACTGGCTACCACGGTCCACGAGCTGCGCTTCAGACCAGGTGACAGGGTAATCGATGGCTGGCTGCTGACGGTCGCGCAAGATGACCTGGCCCTGGGGGGTCGCGAGCCAGGCGTGGGCGGTGAAGGCGCGCCCTTGTCGGCGCAGGCCGATGACGAGGCTGCTGTCCAAGCCCTGGCGGGCCAGCCACACCCGGCCGGCCAGCGCCCGATGCAGGCAGGTGGATCCAGGGACCAGGCGCGCAGCCCTATAGAGGGCGCGCTCGGTGGTCGCCAAGATCGCGGCCTCGGCGAGGGGGTCCTGCGGCTTGCGGGGGAAGGCGGCGGCGAGTCGGCGTACCAGGACGAGCGTTGGGTGCACGCCGCGCCAGGCTTCGTGAAGCCGCATCAGCGCTACGAGCGGCACCAAGGCTAGGGCCAAGGCCTTGTCCAAGGGGGGGGGGCAGCGCACCTCAGTCGACCTCGGCCGCACGCGCCACGAGCGCGCCCAGGGACGACCCGAAGTTGTCGGGACCGCGCAGATGGGCCAAGGCCTCCGGGGGGAAGCGGCGCGCCAGGTCGGCGGCGTGTCGGGTGCGGCGCGTCGACCACTCGGCGCCGCCATGGGTCAGCATGAAGACGTTGCGCAGCAACTCCGTCACGCCCGCTGCGCCGCGCAGGGGACCTGGCGCCAGCCCAGGCGTCAAGAGGAAGATGCGCGCCAGCGGGAGGGGCTGGGGGGCGACACAGCGCGGCGGCAGCACGCAGCGGATCTTCGTGGGGTTCAAGGGGAGGGGCGCCTGGGCTAGGGTGTTGCTCGGCACCAAGGCGGCGTTGCGGACGTAGAGGGTGGTGGCCCCTGGCAGAACCACTCCCTGCGCCACGTCGACGAGGGTCAGATCGTCGGCCAGGAGCTGCCCGCCGGCTTCGACGAGGCGTGCCACCAGGGTGGACTTGCCGCTCATGGAGGCGCCGAGGAAGAGCCAGGCTTGGTCGTGCCAGCCAATGGCGCCGCCGTGGAGGGCGATGGCGCTTGGCCGCGCCAGGAGGGTGAAGAGGGGTAGGAAGAGGCGCTCGATGAAGCCCGGGAGGGTGTCAGGGGCGGTGCTGGGGTGTGGGGTGAAGACGATCTCCCGTTGTGGCGGCGAAAACGAGGTGTGCCACTGGGGGCTGCTGAGATAGTAGATCTCGTTCTCGAGGCTCAGACGCGTGAAGTCGCCTGGCGTCAACTCTGCCGCCTCGTGGAGGAGCTGGTGGTCGCGGAAGAAATCGGCGCAGAAGGGCTCGGCCGCAGCGGGTCCGCAGCGCAAAGTGAAGGCCGGGCCGGCCTCGCGGGTGGGATAGGGCAAGGCAAAGTCGGCGGCGAAGCACAGGTCGTAAGCGTGGTAAGGTCTCATCCGCGTCAAGACCTCAGGCGATGGGGTGGATCAACCCCTGCTCTAGCCAAGTGTTCAAGATCTCGTCGAGATCAGTCTCTAGTTCCTCGATGGGAACCTGGGAGTAGCGCGCGCGGAGGCTTTGCAGTAGGTCAGCCTTGGTGGCGGGCTCGTGGGCCATGGCTTGCCAGATGAGCGTCGCGCTGGCGTTGAGGCTGAAGTGGTTGTCGTTGGTGAGATCCAAAATGAGCATCTCGCCGTCGATGCTCTCAGTGAGCAGATCTGGGCGCGGCGCGAAGGCCTGAGTTTGAGCATCAGATGCGGACATGGTGTGGCTTCCCGGGGCAAGGTGGCGACGCACGTGCAGCAATTATGACCCTCTCCGGGGCGATGGCAAGGTGGCGCGGAGCCGCGGAGGTGCGCCGACGCTTTTGGGAAAAAACGAACGCAAAAAGGTCAGCCTGCTTCTTTCTTGCTTGACACTCCACTTGAGACTCGCTACAAACGCCACGTTCGCGGCGGCGCCGACGCGACGGCCGTGTTAATTGCCTTGGGCCGTTAGCTCAGTCGGTAGAGCAGCAGACTTTTAATCTGTTGGTCGATGGTTCGATTCCATCACGGCTCAAATGTCCCCGTCGTCTAGCCAGGCCTAGGACACCGGCCTTTCACGCCGGCGACACGGGTTCAAATCCCGTCGGGGACGTGGGCACCAATCGAGAGGTTGGTGCCCATCTCCATTTCTTGCGCGAGCCAGACCCGATGGATCTCACACCGCGCGTACGCACATTGCTGGAGGCCGCGTTGGTGCGTCCCGCTGCGGCCCTCGAGGACGCTGAGCGCCGGCGCTTGGTCGCCCAGTCCAGCGCCCTGGGACTCTTTCCGGTCTACGCGCGCTTATTGGGCAATGGGGAAGACACGGCCCAGTTGCTGGACGAGACCCGCCGCACGCACCAGGCGCGCCGGCTGTGGGTGCGGCACACGGCGCAGCGCGCCTTGGCGGCGTTGGCGCCCGTGGGCCCCGTGGTGCTCCTCAAGGGGGAGCCGCTGGCGGTGGCCCTCATGGGTGATGCGGCGCTGCGCACCTCGACGGACGTGGACTTGCTGCTCGCGCCGCCGCAGATCAAGCCCGCCATCGCGGCCTTGGCGGCCCTCGGCTACCGGGCCGAGGCGCTGCGCCCGTGGACCTACAACCAGGTCATGTTGACCGCCCCCAAGCTGGTCCCCATCGAGCTGCACTGGCGGTTGGCCCTGCCGCCCCTGCCCGCACCGGCCGTGGCGGAGGTGCTGGCGCAGCGCCAAGGGTGTTCTCTGTGGCCGGGGACGGCGCTCTCCATCCTGCCGCCTGACTTGTGCTTCATCCATCTGCTCCTGCACGCCCATCAGCACCTGGGCGCCCTCAAGACCTTGGTGGACATCGCGGCCTGGTTGGACCGGTGCGCGCCCGAGGTCGACCTGCACCGAGTGCAGCGCCGGGTGAGCGCGCTGGGCCTGCGCGGGGTCATGGCGTGGGCGTTGGCCACGGTGGGCACGCTCTGCGGTGAGCCCTTGTTGGGTGCCGGTGGTCTTGCGACCCGCTTTGGCCTCAGCCCTGCGGTGCTAGACCGTTTCGCTGTCAGGCGCTTCGTTCGTCATTCCACCCACGCGGTGGCGCACGCCATGCTGGGAGCTGACCAGGCGCCAGGGCGCGCTTTGTATCTGGTGGGGCAGGGACGGCGCTTGCGCGACAAGGTCCTGGGGGTTGGCCTGCAGGGCGCCAGCATGGCCCTGCTCGACACCGCGGGCGCGCGTTGGCGCGGGTTGGGCGGCGCTTGGCTGCTTGGGCCGCACCGGGTCGGCGAGGCGGTGAACCGGGTGCGTTGGCGCCGGCGCGCGTTTTTTGCGGACGAGCCCTGAGCGCGGGGGGTGCTTCGCGCTTGGGCGTTGCTTTTATGGATGCATGGGGGCGACACCGCTGTTATGCTGCCTAGGCAATGAGACGTCGGTGGAGGTGGCTGTGGGTGAGAGCAGGTTCCAGAGCCGATTTGCAGCGATCTCTGTCCCTTTGCTCCTGATCGATGCCGAAGAGAAGGTGGCGGCGTGGAGCGTTGGGGCAGAGGCTTGCTTGGGTCACTGTGCTGCTGATGCGCTTGACTGTGTGCTGACCGAGCTGCTTCCCATTGACTTGTCGCACTACGCCACGGCCATGGAGGCGGCGCGTCAGGAGGGGGTGTGGCTAGGAGCGTGTAGCGCATAGTTCCAGAGGATCGACAAGGCGCCGGAATCAT
>CAYVQF010000084.1:0-17717 GCA_964454015.1 uncultured Myxococcales bacterium | reverse complement strand
TGGACCCGTGCGGGCAGCGTACCCGCGCGTCTGGGGAGTTATCGGGGCCCGCACCACCGCCGTGCGTGATAATTTGCCCCCGCCGGCCCGCCATCCCCCCATGAGGCATCCCCGCCGGCCAGCCATCCCCCCATGAGGCATCCCCGCCGGCCCGCCATCCACAAAATCAAAATAGAACCGTACCGGCCGACCTATGCGTCGGCCGATTTGGGGCCCGCCTGCCTCTTCCAAACCCGCGCTTACACGGGCAGGCTAGAAAGCCTGCCCCACACTGGGCCTGCCTCTCCCAGGCCCGCGCCCCCGCCGAATTGTCCTTTAAAAGCGTAAACTTGGCACCCCCTCTCCATTCATGGAGAGGGGGCTGGGGGGTGAGGTCTCCAACGCCCGCCTGCCTCTTCCAAACCCGCACTGACACGGGCAGGCTAGAAAGCCTGCCCCACACTGGGGCTGGCAATCCCCCGGCCCGCCTCCCCCACCGGTCACCCCCTGTCCAACCTGCGCCCACTTGCGCGACTTGAAGGGTACGGCCTTGCCGGAAACGGGCGAAAAGTGCTAACTCTCCTGGCAGATAATGGAGCATCTGCCACAAAAAGCACAGCGCTGATCACCGATTCCGTACCACCTGGACACACCATGACAACCAACCCAACCCAAGCGGCCCTCGATATCTTCGACCTGCGCGACGCGGTCATCGGCGAATACCAACGCTTCGCCACCTCCTTCACCACCATCCACGCCGCTGACATCAGAGAGCAAATTGACGCGATCTACGCTGAAAATCGCTACTGGCCCGAGCCGCTCATCCAGATCAACCCCAACTACAAACGCGCGACCGACATCGCCACCCTCGTCGACAGTGGCCTCCTGCACCGCGGCTGCGCCGACATCTTTCAGGTCAATGGCGTCCCACTGACCCTCTACAAGCATCAGGAACAAGCCATTGGCCTCGCCGAAACCAAGAAAAGCTTCGTCGTCACCACAGGGACGGGCTCAGGCAAATCGCTCTGCTTCTTCATCCCCATCGTTCATCGCATCCTCAACGAGAAGCAGCGCGATGCCACACCACGCACGCGGGCCATCATCGTCTACCCAATGAACGCCCTGGCCAACTCACAAATCGAGGAACTGCAAAAGTTCGTCGGCAACCTGGCGGGCACGCCGCCGATCACTTTCGCCCGCTACACCGGTCAAGAAGACGCCGCAGAGCGCCAGCGCATCGCCACCCATCCTCCCGACATCCTGTTGACCAACTTCATGATGCTCGAGCTGCTCATGACTCGCCAAGAGGAAGTCGATCGCCATGTCATGGATCACTGCGTCGGCCTCCACTTTTTGGTCCTCGACGAGGTCCACACCTACCGCGGCAGACAAGGCGCCGACGTCGCGCTCCTGGTGCGCCGCGTGCGCGAGCGCTTGCAACCCGACGCACTGCAGTGCATCGGCACCTCGGCCACCATGGCCAGTGAGGGTTCGCAGGAGGATAAGAACGCCGTCGTGGCCGAAGTCGCCTCCAAGCTCTTCGCCGTCCACATCCCGGCGAGCCAAGTCGTCAGCGAGACCCTGGAGCGCATCACCGATCCGCACCAAAGCACGGCCGCCATCCTCCCGCTCTTGGGGGCCGCCATCGATGCCGGTGTCGGTGCCACCCTCACCAACGCCGAACTCGCCGTGCATCCTCTGGCCATCTGGATCGAGACCCGCCTCGGGGTCACCTTCTCCGACGTCGATCAGCGTTGGGGGCGTGCGCGCCCCATGACCGAGACCGAAGCTGTCGCCGCCCTGGAACGCGACGCCGGCCGGCCAGCAGAGGCTTGCCGCAAGGCCCTGCGCCAAATGCTCCTCTTCTCCAGCACCCCCGAACGCGGCCGGAGCCCGCACCCAGGTGCCAGCGCCAACAGCTTCTTTGCCTTCAAGCTCCACCAGTTCCTGTCCGGAGCTGGCCAAGCCTATGCCACCTTGGAGCCGCCGCCGCACCGCACGGTCGTCGTCGACGGGCAGCAGTTCTTGCCCGCCGCCCCCCACAAACGCCTCTACCCGGTCTATTTCTGCCGCGAGTGCGGCCACGCCTATCACCCCGTTCGCCTGGTCGCCGACGGCGGTCAACAGGTGGCCATGCCGCGCAGCATCGACGACGCACCGCCGGCCAGCGACACCAGCACCGACGACAGCCGCAGTGCCTCGGAGCAAGAAGTCTTTGGCTTCATGACCCTCGACGAACAAGGCGACATCGGCTTCGACTTCACCGACGCCGTGCACGACTACCCCGAGTCATGGTTGGAGTTCGACACCAAGGGTGAGGCGCGCCTCAAGGCCTACTACCGCAAAGCCCGCGTCAGCCGCCGCCAGGTCGCCCCGGACGGCCGCCTCGGCTCAGGGGCGGCGGTGTGGTTCATGCCCGGCACCTTCCGCTTCTGCCTGCGCTGCGGTCACGTCCACAGTGGCGCCACCCGCGATCGCAACCGCCTGGCCTCGCTCTCGGCCGAAGGCCGCAGCTCGGCCACCACGGTCATCGTCACCAGCGTCCTGCGCTGGATGCACGGGGAGCGCTCCGCCTTCACTCCCTTCACCCGCAAAATTCTGGGCTTCACCGACAATCGCCAAGATACGGCGCTGCAGGCGGGCCACTTCAACGACTTCATCTTCGTCAGCCTGCTCCGGGCGGGCTTTTTGGCGGCACTCCAGGCTGCCGGCCCCGAGGGACTCGAAAGCACCACCCTCGGCCTGGCTCAGCAACAGGCACTGGGCTTCGACCGCGCCGTGCCCGAGCTGCGCCGCGAGTGGCTCCAAGAAGCCGATCTCAGAGGCCACCTGCTCGAGGATGCCGCGGCCGCCCTGCGCCAGGTCCTGGCCTATCGCGTCTGGCACGATCAGCGCCGCGGCTGGCGCTACACCAACCCCAACCTGGAACAGCTCGGCTTGGTCCAGGTGGAATACCGCGGGCTCGACGGCCTCGTGGCGGATGGCGATTGTTTCGCCGCAGCCCACCCCCTCCTCGCCCAGGCCACCCCGGCGGTGCGGGCCAACCTCTACCGGGAGATCTTCAACCACCTCCGCCAGTCCATGGCCATCGACAGCATCGTGCTCGATAGGCAGACGCAGGAGCAGTTGCACAGCAAATCCCGCAGCTTTCTGCGCTCGCCCTGGGGCTTTGGCCAAGACGAGAGCCCCCAGAGTCCGCGCACCCTGATGCTCGTGGTGCCCCGCCGCAAGAAAACCTCCGCCCAAGACCAGGATCTCATCGTCCGCGGCGGCAGCCGCAGCGCCCTCGGCAAGCTCTTGCGGCGGGCCCACCTCTGGGGCGGCGACCCGGCGGTGCGCGCCCTCAAGGCCAAAGACTTCGACGCCCTCATGGGCGATCTCCTCGATGCCGCGCGTTCCTACGGGCTCGTCACCACAGTCGACACCAACGCTGGCGAAATCGGCTGGCGTCTGAATGAAGGCTGCGTCCGCTTTCGCCTAGGCGACCCCGCTGCCAACCCGGCGAGCTCCGCGGCCAACGCCTTCTTCCGCGACCTCTACGCCAACCTGGCGCAGATGCTGCGCGCCCAGGATCATCCCCTCTTCGGCTTCGAGGCGCGCGAGCACACCGCCCAGGTCGACGGCGATCGCCGCGCCGTGCGGGAGAAACGTTTCCGCTATGGCGGCAAAGAGCGGGAGGAGCTGGACGCATCCCTACAGGTCTTGCGCGAGATGGGCGAAGCCAATCGCTTTCTACCCGTCCTCTTCTGCTCGCCAACCATGGAGCTGGGCGTCGACATCTCCGCCCTCAACGTAGTCCACATGCGCAACCTGCCGCCAACGCCAGCGAACTACGCCCAGCGCAGCGGCCGGGCCGGACGCAGCGGCCAAGCGGCCCTGGTCCTGACCTACGCCTCGGCCCAGAGTCCCCACGACCAGTACTTCTTCCGCGATCCCCGCGCCATGGTCCACGGCGAGGTCCGAGCCCCCCTCCTCGATCTCGCCAACCAAGAGCTGGTCGACAGTCACCTGCAAGCCATCTGGCTCTCCTGCGTCGACACCCCCCTGAGCCCCAATATCTCCGAGCTCTTGGTGCAGCCTGGCGCCCAACTGCCCCTGCGGGACGACCTCCACGCTGCCATCCACGATGCGCGCGTCGGCGCCGCCGCCACCCAGCGCATCGGCCGCGTCCTCGACCTCTTGGCCGACGCGCTCGGCCCCCAGCAGGCCCCCTGGTACAGCGGTCGCGATGCTTACGCCGCCGCGACCGTCGCCGCGGCACCGGTGCGCTTCGACCGAGCCTTCGACCGCTGGCGCGGCCTCCTCAACGCCGCCAAAGAGCAGCGCGACGCGGCTGGAGCCACCGTGAACGACTACGCCGCTCCAGCCAACGAGAAGAAGGCTGCCAAGACGCGCCGTAACCAAGCCGAAGATCAGATCGAGCTCCTCCAGAAGGGCAAAAGCAGCCAAACCAGCGACTTCTACACCTACCGCTACCTGGCCACCGAGGGATTCCTGCCAGGCTACAACTTCCCCCGTCTCCCGCTGCTAGCCTACATCCCAACCACCGCCGACGGACGAGGCAAGCAGACCTACCTCCAGCGCCCTCGCTTCCTCGCCCTGTCCGAGTTTGGCCCGCGCAGCCTCGTCTACCACGAAGGCCGCGCCTACCGCGTCGTCCGCGCCATGCTCGCCATGGGACAACGCCATGGCGCCACCCCAGACCTGCGCTTGCCCACCCAAACCCTGCGCATCTGCAACCACTGCGGCGCCGGTCACGCCGATGAGCAGTCCTCCATGTGCCATGCCTGCGGCACCGCCCTGAGCGGCGCCGAAATCGTCAACAACGTCTTCCGCATCGAGAACGTCGGTACCCAACCCACGGACCGCATCACCGCCAACGACGAAGAACGGCAGCGCCAAGGCTTCGACTTGCAGACCACTTTCGTGTGGGCGACCCGCGACGGCGCCCTCGACGTGCGCAACGCCAGCGTCGCCGACGCCGCCAGCGAAATCGCCCGCCTCGCCTATGGCCCGGGCGCGTCGATCATTCGCCTCAACAAAGGCCTGCGCCGCCGGGCCGACAAGAGCCTCGTCGGCTTCAAGATCGATCCCGTGCACGGCTTCTGGGCCAAGAATGAAGACGATGAAGACGCCGTCGACCCTTCGGCCACACCGCGCCAGTGGATCGTTCCCAGTGTCCAGGACCACAAGAACGCCCTGCTCTTCAAGCCCTGCGGCGAGGACCTGAACCCCACCAGCCTCACCACCATCCAGCACGCCCTCATCCGGGGTATAGAGGCGGTCTATCAACTGGAAGCCGGTGAGGTCCTGGCCGAAGCGCTGCCCACCCGGGACCAGCGCAGTGCCTTTTTGTTTTACGAAGCCACCGAAGGCGGCGCTGGCGTCCTGGTGCGCTTGGTCGCAGAGGCCGGCGCCCTGGCCGCAGTCGCGCGCAGAGCCCTGCAGATCATGCACTTCGATATCAAAGACGGGGCCCCACTGCCGGCCACGCTCCATCACTTGGTCGACCAGCCCGACACCGCCTGTGTCGCCGGCTGCTACCGCTGCCTGCTCTCCTATTTCAACCAGCCCGAGCATGAGGACATCGACCGCCGCGATGAAGGCGCCCGCCTCTTCTTGTTGCGCTTGGCCAGCGCCCAGAGCCAGGAACGGGTCGAGGCCGCACCCACCGCCGCGCCTGGACTGCCAATGGACGCAACCACTGCGTGGGCGAGCGCCGCGCAGGCCTATGATCTGCCAGCGGCCGACGCCAAGGCGCTCGCCGTGGGCGCGCGCACGCCCCCCCTGGTGTGGCGACAACACTTCGTCGTGGCCTTGCTTGAAAGCGCCACCCCCGAGATCTTAGCCCTCCTCGATGGCCTCGGCTTCGAGGTCGTCGACTTCAACGATCGATCGCAGTGGCCCGCCGCCTTTGCGCGCTTGGCCAAGCTGCTGGGGAGGAGCGAATGAGTGCCCTTGCCTTCAGCCCAGGCACCTTGGTGTCAGCCCGTGGACGCGAGTGGATGGTCCTGCCTGGCAGCACCGAAGACACCCTGCGCCTGCGGCCGCTCTCAGGCGCCGAGGAGGATCAGACCCTCATCTACCTCCCCCTCGAGCGCGAACCCGTCGGGGTGGCCCGCTTCCCCAAGCCCGATCCCAGCCGCATGGGCGATCACGACGCCGCGCTGCTCCTGCGCGACGCCCTGCTCCTCTCCATGCGCCGCGGCGCTGGCCCTTTCCGCAGCTTCGGCCAGATCGTCGTCGAGCCGCGGGCCTATCAGCTCGTGCCCTTGCTCATGGCATTGAAGCTCGACCCCGTGCGACTGCTCATCGCCGATGACGTCGGGGTGGGCAAAACCATCGAGGGCGGGCTGATCCTCCGCGAGCTGCTCGACCGCGGCGATATCGAACACAGCGCCGTGCTCTGCCCAGCCCACCTGGTCGATCAGTGGGTCAGTGAGCTGGAGGTGCGCTTCAACCTGCAGGCCGTCGCCGTCACCGCGGCCAGCGCCAAACGGCTGGAAAGGGCCCTGCCACCTGGGCTCAGCCTCTTCCAGCTCCACCCTCACACCGTGGTCAGCCTCGACTACATCAAGAGCCAAGAGCGGCGCGCTTACTTCCTGCACCACTGCCCGGACTTCGTCTTGGTCGACGAGGCCCACACCTGCGTCGGCAACGGCCAAGGACGCCACCAACGCTACGCCCTCTTGCGCGACCTGGCCGAAGCCCCCAATCGCCACCTGGTCATGCTCACGGCCACCCCCCACAGCGGCGACGACAGCGCTTTCTATCGCCTCCTCGGGCTCCTCAATCGCGAATTCGAGAAGCTCCAGGACGCCACCGGCGCCGAACGCGAAGATCTGCGCAGCCGACTCGCGCCGCATTTCGTCCAGCGCCGCCGCCCCGACATCGCCGAGTGGCATGATACGGCCCTCTTCCCCCGCCGCGAAACCCGAGAGCTGACCTATGCCCTCAGCGGCGAGTGGGAGCGCTTCTTCAACGCCGTCCTGGCTTACTGTCGGGAGCGCGTCGCCGCCGAAGGTGACCAACTTCGGCAACGCCTCACCTTCTGGACGACCCTCGCCCTGTTGCGCTGCGCCGCATCGAGCCCGATGGCGGCCGTGCTGGCCTTGCGCACCCACACCGGGATCGCCCTCGACCCCGACGAGCGCCGCGACCTCCTCCATCGCCTCTTCGACGGGGACACGGACAACCTCCTCGACGACGACGTCGAGCCGCCCGTCGCCACCCACGATCCCGCCCTCGCGGGACTCTTGGCCCAGGCCGAGAAGCTCTGTGGCCGCACGGGCGACCCCAAGGTCGAGGTCGCGTCCGAGCACCTGAAGGCCCTGCTCAACGACGAGGCGCAACCCTTCCAACCCATCGTCTTCTGTCGCTACATCGCCACGGCCCACTACCTCGCCCAACACCTCCGCCAGCGTCTCCCCGGGGTCACGGTCGAAGTGATCACCGGTGAGCTCACCCCAGAGGAGCGCAAAGAGCGGGTCGAAGCACTGGTTGACGTCGAGGGGCCCCGGGTGCTGGTCGCCACGGACTGCCTCTCCGAGGGCATCAACCTCCAGGAATACTGCAACGCTGTGGTCCACTACGACCTCTCCTGGAACCCAACCCGCCATGAACAGCGCGAAGGCCGGGTCGATCGCTTTGGCCAGAGCAGCCGGGTGGTGCGCGCCACCTTGATGTACGGGCGCAACAACCCCATCGACGGCAACGTCCTCGAGGTCATCCTGCGCAAAGCCGAGCGCATCCGCCGCGAGCTGGGCGTGCCCGTGCCCGTGCCCGACGAGGGCCACTCCCTCACCCAAGCGCTCCTCGAGAGTGTGCTCTTGCGCAACGAGACGGCGCGCGAGGCCCAAAGAAAAAAACAGGGCGATCTCTTTGAAGAGATCTGGCGCAACGCCGGCGAAAAAGCCAAGGCCAACCGCACCATCTTCGCGCAACGCCGCCTCCGCCCCGAGGAGGTGCTCCCCGAGTGGCGAAAGAGCCTGGCTGCCCTCGGCGGTGCCGATGAAGTACAGCGCTTCACTGCGCGCGCCCTGGCCCGCCTCGGCACCGGACTGGAGGAACAAGCCCGCGGCTTCAAGGCCCCCACCGCCGCCTTGCCCGAGGTGGTGCGGGAACGACTGAACGCCGAAGGGCTCGCTGGGACCCTCCGCATCGCTTTCGGCTATCCCGCACCCGCAGGCTACCTCGCCGTGCAACGCAGCCACCCGCTGATCACCGTCCTCGCCGAAACCCTGCTCGAGCACAGCCTCAGCGGCACCGGAAGCGGCCCGGCCTCCCTCGGCCGCCTTGGCTGCTGGGTCTCGCGCGCCGTCGAGAGCCGCACCACCCTGGTCCTGCTCCGCCTGCGCCACCAGCTCACCCTGCGCCGCGATCGGCGCGAACACACCCTGCTGGTGGAGGAGGCCACCGCCATGGCCTGGAACGCCCAAAGCCTCCTCGACGGCGCCGAGGTCCTGGCGCAACTCGCCGCGCCCCCCTGCGCCGACGTCCCGGCCCATGTCCGCGAGCGCGAGCTCAGCCGCGGGCTGACGCACCTCGAGCGCCACGCCGACCACCTCGAAGCCTTTGCCCGCAGGCGCGCCCAAGCCCTGCTCGATGACCACCTGCGGGTGCGAGCGGCCGCCTTCCGCGACGAAAAGAGCGATACCCGTGAACGCAGCGCCCGCGTCGAGGCGCTCCCGCACCCCGACATCATTGGCCTCTTCGTCCTTCTTCCGCAGGTGGGTTGACCATGGCGCCACGATCCCATAGCCGCAAACCAAGCGCCGAGCTTGCCTTCGACGCCATCTCCATCGAGGGCGGCCTGCTGGCCGCCGACTGGCTGACCCGGGTCGCCCAGCGCCAAGCGCCGCAGCAAAGCCCCACGGACTACGGCATCCCCAAGGGCCTGGAGCTGCGCGACGAGATCAGTCGCTACTGGCGCATGGCCCAGGCCCAGTGGGCCGACTTCGAGGCCAAGCGCAAGCACAATGCCGCGCCCGACGCCCTGGCCCAAAGCTTCGTCCTCGACCTTCTCCGCAGCGTCTTTGGCTTCCACGACCTGGTGGGCGTGGCGGCCGGCCGGCGAAGACCCGAGGAGGACGCCGCCACCTCCGCGCCGCCCGGCCTGGAAGTCAACGGCCGCACCTGGCCCCTGTGCGCCATCGACGATGCCCACCGCGTGCCCCTGGTCTGTGCCCCCGCTGCGGCTGGCCTCGACACCCCGCAGCCCCACCTGGGCGACGGCCAGCGCAAGCGCAGCGCCTTTGGCCTGGTTCAGGACTTCTTGAACGCCACTGACGCCGCCCTGTGGGGCCTCTGCTCCGACGGGCTCACCCTGCGCTTGGTGCGGGACAACGCCAGTCTCACCCGGCCCGCCTGGGTCGAGATCGACCTGGCCCGCCTCTTCACTGAGGATCGCTATCCCGATTTCGCCGCGGCCTGGCTCTTGCTCCACCGCTCGCGCTTTGGCCGCGCCGGGCAGGCGCCAGAGAGCTGCGCCCTCGAAACCTGGCGCAACGCCGCCCGAGAAGAGGGGACCCGAGCCCGGGATCGCCTCAGAGAAGGATTCAAAGAGGCCCTCGCCCTGCTCGGCCAAGGCTTCTTGACCCACCCCGCCAATCAACCACTGCGTGAGGCCCTCTATCGCGGCGACCTCACCCAAGCGGACTTCTTCGGCCAACTCCTGCGCCTGGTCTACCGCTTGATCTTCCTCTTGAGCGCCGAAGAGCGCGAGCTGCTCCATGCCCCGGGCCTGGCCGCGGCCATCCGCGATCGCTACGCCTTGGGTTACGGCTTGCGCCGCCTCCGCGACCGCTCGACGCGCCGGCGGGCCTACGACACCCACGCCGATCTCTGGTCCGGCCTCCGCATCGTCTTTGCGGCCCTGGAGCACGGCGAGCCCGCCCTGGGCTTGCCCGCCCTGGGGGGGCTCTTCGCGGCACGCCAATGCAGCCACCTCGACGCCGCCAGCCTCGACAACCGCAGCCTCCTCGCCGCCGTCTTTCGTTTGTCTTGGCTGCAGGAATCCACGGGCATCGCTAGGGTGAACTGGCGCGACATGGGCCCCGAGGAGCTGGGCAGCGTCTACGAGAGTCTCCTCGAGCTCGAACCGGTGATCTCCCTGGAGGCGCGCCACTTCTGCTTCAATGAAGGCGTCGCGGGCAACGCCCGCAAAACCACCGGCTCCTATTACACCCCTGACAGCCTGGTCCAGGTGCTCCTCGACAGCGCCCTCGAACCCGTCGTCGCCCGCACCCTCGCCGCCGCCCCCGAGGATCCCGCCGCGGCGCTGCTCTCCCTGACCATCGTCGACCCGGCCTGTGGCTCAGGCCACTTCCTCCTCGCCGCGGCGCGCCGCCTGGCCGGCCACCTCGCCCGGGTCGAGGCCCAGGGATCCCCGTCGGCCGCCGACTATCGCAAGGCACTGCGGCGCGTGGTGGGCCGCTGTATCTACGGCGTGGATCTCAACCCCATGGCCGTCGAGCTGTGCAAGGTGGCCCTGTGGATGGAGGCCGTCGAGCCCGGCCGGCCGCTTGGCTTCTTGGATGCCCACATCCGCTGGGGCAACGCCTTGATCGGCGCCACCCCCGAGATGATGGCCCGCGGCATCCCCGATGAGGCCTGGGCCCCCCTCGAAGGGGACGACAAGAGGGTCGCCAGCGCCTTGAAGCGGCGCAACAAGAAGGAGGCCGGCGGCCAGCGGACGATGGTCTCCATGTGGTCCACAGAGAGCGACGACGAGGCAGAGCAGCTCAAGACGGCGCTGGCCGCCCTCGAAGCGGCGCCCGACACGGACGCCGCGGCCCTGGCCCAGAAGGAGGCCCAGTGGGCCGAGGTGCTGGCCTCGGCGGCGTGGCGGCGGCAGAAGCTGGTGGCCGACGCCTGGTGCGCCGCCTTCATGTGGCCCAAACCTGCCGACGACGGGCCGGTGGTCGCCGCGGCACCCACCGCGGCGGTGTGGTCCAACCTGCGCGATGGCCGCGGCGCGCCGCCGCCTTTGCTGGTGGAGACGGCGGCGGCCATCGCCGCCCAGCACCGCTTCTTTCACTGGCACCTGGCCTTCGCCACGGTCTTCGAGAAGGGCGGCTTCGATGTCGTCCTCGGCAACCCGCCTTGGGAGCGGGTGAAGCTCCAAGAGCAGGAGTTCTTTGCCAGCCGCGATCCGGCCATCGCCAACGCGGCCAACGCCGCGGCGCGCAAGAAGCGCATCGCCCAGCTCCCAGAGACGGACCCGGTGCTGTGGGCAGCGTGGTCTGCGGCCAGTCGTGAGGCACAGGGGCAGAGCCACTTCGTGCGCAGCGCCGGACGCTATCCGCTGTGCGGCAAGGGCGACGTCAACACCTATGCCCTCTTTGCCGAGCACAACCGGACCATCGCCAACCCCGAAGGGCGGGCGGGCTTCATCGTCCCCACGGGCATCGCCACGGACGACACCACCAAGGACTATTTTGGATCACTGTTAGCCAATCAACACTTGGCCCGTTTTCTGAGCTTCGAGAACGAAGCGTTCATATTCCCAGGCGTTCACCATGCGTTCAGGTTCGCTCTGTTAGTTGTCGACAAATCGGGGCAGTGTAGCTCTGCCGATCTGCTGTTCTTCGCGCGTCACGTCAGTAACGTTGCAGATCCATCCCGCCACTTTTCCTTGTCAGCGGCCGAGTTCGCCACCCTCAACCCCAACACCCGCACCTGCCCCACCTTCCGCACGCGCCGCGACGCCGACCTCAACCTGGCGCTCTACCGCCGCGCCGGGGTCTTGTGGCGCGAAGGCCCCCCCGAAGATAATCCCTGGCAATTGCGGTTTATGCGGCTGCTGGACATGGCCAACGACTCGGGCCTCTTCCAAGACCGGGCTCACCTGGAGCGGGCGGGCTATCGCCTCGAAGGCCACCGATTCGTGCGCGACCACGCGGTGATGCTCCCGCTCTTCGAAGCCAAAATGGTGCACCAATTCGATCACCGTTTTGGGGATTACGCCGACAGAGCACCCGGCTCGAAGGACACCCAACTGGCGGAGGTGCCGCTCGAGCGTTTGCAGAACCCGCATTACGCACCCCAGCCGCGCTACTGGGTGGACCGCGGCGAAGTCGACGCCAAGCTCGCCGGGCGTTGGGAGCGGGGCTGGCTGCTGGGCTGGCGCGATATTACGAACGCGCAGAACCAACGCACGGTCATCGCGGCGGTGATTCCCCGTGTGGCTGTGGGCCACACCACTCCACTGATGTTCAGCGACCGCGCGCCTTCCATTGTCGCCGCCTTATACGCCAACCTGTGTAGCTTCGCCCTGGACTACGCCGCCCGCCAGAAGGTCGGCGGCACGCATCTAACCTACTCATTCCTCAAACAGCTCCCGGTGCTCGCCCCAGCCACCTACGCCGCGCCCTGCCCGTGGCAGCCCGGCACGTCGTGGCAGGGGTGGATCCTGCCCCGCGTCCTCGAGCTGACCTACACCGCTTGGGATCTCGCGCCCTTCGCCCGCGACTGCGGCCACGACGGCCCCCCCTTCCGCTGGGATCCCGAGCGCCGCGCGCTGTTGCGCGCCGAGCTCGACGCCGCCTTCTTTCACCTCTACGGCGTCTCGCGGGACGACGCGGATTACATCCTGGACACTTTCCCCATCATCCGCCGCAAAGAGGAGGCAGCCTTTGGGGAGTACCGGACGAAGCGGCTCATCCTGGCGCTTTACGACGCCCTGGCGGCAGCAAGTGCGAGCGGTCAGGCTTACATCTCACCCTTGAGTCCTCCGCCGCGGACGCCCTGAGCCGCTGCCACCCATGGCGCCCCCCCCATAGGAGCCTGCGATGCCCCTCTCGCCTGCAACCTGGATCCTCCTTGAAAAAGCGGCCACGGACAACGGCTTCGACGTGGAGGGGCCGCGCATCGACGACTGGCGCACCTACAGCAGCAGTCAGTGCCCCCTGCGCATCTGGCTGAGCACGGCCGATGGCGACGAATTCCTTGTCGCCTTCTCCATGTGGTCGGTCCACGAGGGCCTGAGCGGCTGCGGTCGCCCCGTGGAAACGCCGCTGCCACCGGGGGCCGCTGCCGCCCGCAGCGACGGATGCATCAACAACATCCACGCCATGCTGCGGCGCGCCTTTCAGCTCGCCCGCGCCCTCCCAGACGCGCCCCTCCAGCTCTTCTACCAGCGGACCGCTCACCTCCCCAGGAGCACCGAATCCGAGCGCTTGGTGATCCAACGCGTCGGCCAGGACATCTTCCGCGCGCGCCTCATCGACCTCTGGGATGGACGCTGCGCCATCACCGGGCTGGCCCTCGTCGACTTGCTCCTGGCGAGCCATATCAAAGCCTGGTCGCAATGCGAGAACGACGAGGAGCGCCTCTGCGTCTTCAACGGGCTCTTGCTCGCACCCCACTACGACAAGCTCTTCGACCGCGGCTACCTCACCATCGGCAACGACGGCCGCCTGATCCTCGCCGCCGCTCTCGACGCCGCGGCGCAGGCGGCGCTGGGCCTGGACGAGACCCTGCGCGTGCGCAAGCTCCAGCCCGAACACCAGCACTTCCTGGATTGGCACCGGGAGAAGGTGTTTAAGGGTGGGGAGTGAAGGAGATCGCGCCCCGGGATAAGCGTTCTTTTCTGCAAGGAATAGCGCCATGACATCGTTTAGCCGCCGCGAAGGGTACTCTGGCAAGCCCGCACCCATCACCGTGCGCGAGGACGCTCCCAAAGCCCTCAGGCACGCGGTGATTCAAATCGCAGCCGAGGAAGGCTTTTCGACGCCGTCAGAGCAGCGAAGCCTGATCTGTCGTGTTCTGCGCGTTCTGCCTGATCAGAGCAACTGGTCTGAGTATCCCAACATCGCAAGCGAAGTGGAGACGCTCATCACCCGCTGTGCCTGGTACCGGGTCTACGACATCGCAGAAGCATTCTGCCAAGAAGCGCCGGCTCAGTGGTGTGGCAACCGGGTGGGCAGCGCCGCCAACTTCGAGAACAAGCTCAACGAAATCCTGTTCGAGCAGGGCATCGGTTGGAAAATGGAGCGCGGTCGCATCGTCTACCGCGGTGACCAGCCCTTCGAGCAGGCAATACTGACGACACAAGTCGTCTTACGGGAGTCACAGCGTGCCACTTCCCTGAACGAAGTCACCCAGGCGCTGAGCGACCTGTCACGCCGACCTGAGCCCGACCGCAGCGGCGCAATTCAGCATTCGATGGCAGCTCTCGAGTGCGTCGCCCGCGACATCTGCGGGCAGCCCAAACAAACCCTTGGCACGATCATCAATAACTGCCGCGACCAACTTGCCATACCACGACCACTGGACGCCGCCGTCGAGAAGGTGTGGGGTTATGCCTCTGAGCAAGGTCGCCATCTCCAGGAGGGCCGTGAACCTTCAGCAGAAGAGGCCGAACTGGTGACCACCCTTTGCGCCGCCGTGGTCACCTACCTCGTCAAGAAGCACGGGGCTCGAAAAATACCAGGGTGCAATGCGTCATGACGATCACCTGCAGCGATCTCCTCGGCACTGGCGCTTGGAGATCGAAGGGGGAGAGATGAGCACAGGTCGCAATAGAAACCAGCCTTGCTGGTGTGGCTCTGGAAAGAAGTACAAAAATTGCCACCTGAACCGAGCCCAGGAAAAGCGACTGGATTTTTGGGCGGTCAATGACGCGTTGTGCGCTGCCTTCACGGCGAAACGTTGTATGGCACCTGAGGCGCTGCACCATGCATGCAGTGGAAAGATTGTGCGCGCCCATACGGTCTCAAGGTCCGGCAGCCTCAAACGGATTGCCGTCGACGGACACCTCTACGCCTTCAACCCAACCCTACCTTGTCTTTCGAACAGCCATGGTTTCATTGTGCCGGAGCTGCGAGGGATCAAGCAGTGTTCCACCTTCACCGGATTCTGCGCGCATCACGACCAGCACTTGTTCTCTCCCCTGGAAAATGTGGCCTTCGACTTCAGTGCTGAGCAATGCTTTTTGCTTGCCTATAGAGCGCTGGCCCGTGAAACGTTCAACAAGATCGCGCAGGCCAGCGTGGCGCCCATCTTGCGCGAGGCCGACCGCGGCATTCCGCGTCCTGCCCAGGAATTCATACAGAGCCTGGCCAGCGGTCACCAAGAGGGTGTCCAGGCAGGCGTAACTGACGCGCAAAGTGCACAGCGCGCCTACGACGCGGTGCTGCTTTCGCGAGATTTCTCATGTGTTCGCGCCTACATCGTCGAGTTTGAGAACGTCCCGTCGGTCATGTGCGCCACGGGCCTCACCCTTTGCGAGGGCTTTGATGGCAGCATTGTCCAGGATCTTTTTGATCTCGAAAGTCCAGCCGCCCTTATCCACTGCAATGCCTTGGCGAGCGGGAACGGCGGTGCCGTCGTGTTCACCTGGCTTGCCGAGAGTGATCCTGTGTGCGACCCCTTCATCCAAACGCTCGAAGCCGTCGAAGACGGCGACCTCACCAATGCCCTGCTGCGCTTCTTCTTTGAGTACAGTGACAATTTGCAGATTGCCCCCGCATGGTGGGAGCGTCTCGCGCAACCGGCGCAGCAGGCACTGCTGATACGGAGGAACTTAGCGGCCAACGTCACGGCTCCGCGCGCCCCCAACTGTCTTGCGCCGGATGGATGCCACTATGATGACTGGCAACCCCTCGAGCGTTACCGGCTGACGCCTGCAAGCCCCTGCGACCATAGATAAAATGCAAGCGCCGCCGCGGCACTGCCGACGGCATTGGCAGAGCAGCGCTGGGTGCACCTGCGACTGGATGGCGATGTAAGGCAGAGCTGCTCTGGGTGCACCTGCGACTGGATGGCAATGTAAGGCAGAGCTGCTCTGGGTGCACCTGCGACTGGATGGCAATGTAAGGCAGAGATGCTCTGGGTGCACCTGCGACTGGATGGCGATGTAAGGCAGAGATGCTCTGGGTGCACCTGCGACTGGATGGCAAGGTAAGGCAGAGCTGCTCTGGGTGCACCTGTGCCTGAGCGCCACGCCCTGTTCTAGGCTTCGTCTTCCTCGTCCAGGACCACTTCGCCCGTGTCGGGGTTGACGTCGGCTGTGGACCGCCCGCGGGCACACCAGATGGCGAAGTCGTCCATCTGTTGGTGGTGCGGTGCCAACCAGGCGCGGCGCTGGGCGCGTTGCGCCGCGCCGCTGCTCTCGAAGAGCAGGGCGATCACCACGTCGGCATAGGCCTCGAGGGCCGCCTGGCGAGCGGTCGCCACCTCGGCATAGGCCAGGCGCGGAGACTCGGCGCTCAGCGCCGCGTCGAAGGCCTCGGCCAGGCGCTTGAGCTCGGCGATGGCGGCGCCGAGCTGCACTTCTGCCACCGCGGCAGCGTGGGCGGCGTCGTCCAAGACCGCGATGAGCTCAAAGACCAGGGCGATCTGCTCTTCGTAGTTTTTGCGGATGATGTGAGACACGCCAAAGGGGTAGGCCTCAGCCATCAAGGCAGCCAAGTGTTCGGCCTCGGTGCTGGCCAACGTCACGAGCTGCAGGCGAGCGTCGAGTATTTTGTAGATGGCCGAGACGATGCGATCGAGCTCGGGATCGATGGCGGCCGCCTGGCCCTTGCGGGCCCGCGACACCGGTCGCTGCCGTTGCCTGGTCCACTCGTCGACCAAGACGCGCTCCTTCTGGGTGGCCGCCATGGCCACGGCGATGCGCTCCGAGTGCGGCGGCGTGGCTGGGAAAATGGCGCTCCATTGCCGCAGGACCCGCAGGCGGCGTCCAGAAGGCAGTTGGCGACCCGAAAGATAACGATGGCTTTGGTGAGGCATCTCATTTCCTTGTGCTGCGCAGGGGGCGGTAGCGGCCTCAGCGTGATCTGGTGTTCTGCGAAAACGCCCCCGGGTGGTTGGGATCGGGATGGCACACGCTGAGGTGAATGAGCCTTCAGCTTAGCCTACGTGCTCTTGTCGCACAAGAGGCTAGAAGGGCGCGCAAGTGTCGGCTCCAGCAGTGGGTTCAGCCTCAGCCGCTGCCTTGCGCCAAGCGCAGCAACTCGCCGGGCTGTCGATGGCGGCACCTGAAGGCCTGGGGTGCTTGGCCCGCAGCCATCAATACAAGCCGTGGACACTGACCCGGACCCCTTCATCTGTCGATTCAACGGTATAGACAATGGAGAGCGATTCACTTCGTTTGGTGTTGCTTGCACGAACACCCAGTTGAGCGCCGCAGGTTTGGGCGCCAGTCTTTTGGTCTGTGCCCATGGGTCTTATGCCTCCGACGGTGAAAGAAAAATTCTGCGAGGATCTTGCGCCGATCTGCTTGGTCAGCTCACGGCCAGCGATCTGCTTCACCAAATCAATGGCGACTTCATCGTCACACTTTGGTACGGGTCTAAAACATCCCGCAATTGTGAGCACCAGAACAGCCAAGATCAAAATGCCAGATTTCATCTTATCTCTCCTCGTTCTTCCCAATAGATGTCTCCATTCACAACAGCGAAAGACCTGTCCGCCTCCCACCTCGCCTCTTTGTCCTCCTCCTCATCGGGCTCGCTCCCATGCTTCGGCCTTGCGGAGACAATAACCCGATGAAAGCGCGATTCACGCGCAATCGTAAAAATGGCCAATCCCTGGACATCTCCTGTCCGAGTTCGGCGGTGAGGCAGGCCCGCGCTGCCACTGGCAGGCTAGAAAGCCTGCCCCACACTGGGGCTGCCTCTCCCCAGCCCGCCTCCCCCGCCGAAATACCCTTTAAAAGCGTAAACTTAGCACCCCCTCCCCATTCATGGAGAGGGGGCTGGGGGGTGAGGTCTCCAACGCCGGCCTGCCTCTTC
>CAYVQF010000083.1:0-18016 GCA_964454015.1 uncultured Myxococcales bacterium | reverse complement strand
CATGCTGGCGCTGCTGATCGCTGGGGCTTGTCCATTGATCTACACGCTCCTAGCGTCGAGAAATTGAAGGGCGTCTTCAACGGGCTCGTTCTAAGCTTGCGGAAACTGGCATGCCGCGTATTCGGCCTGGTGACGATTTCGAGTCGAAGAGGGGATCCTGAAACAATCTACGAGGGTGGCGGACGGCTATCGAAGCGCCAAGAGACGCTGCTTGCACAATTACACGCACCAGGTGATGCGATTGTCGTTCGCAAGCGTGATGTTTCGCTCCGCGACATTTCGGCGCTGACCGCTCATGAGCATGTCGAGTTCGCACTGTTCACGAGGAAAGGAGAGCGCATGGTTGTCCGCGGAGCACGGTCCACGGTTCCAATCACCCCTGGAGATGCAGCTCGGCTTGCCCGTCAG
Source organism: uncultured Myxococcales bacterium (assembly GCA_964454015.1). Lineage (GTDB taxonomy): Bacteria > Myxococcota_A > Bradymonadia > UBA4248 > UBA4248 > CAYVQF01. The sequence continues at coordinate 17,608 of CAYVQF010000083.1, read as the reverse complement.
GGCTGGAGATGGTCAGGACATTCACATCCAGGCATTACGGATGCTGGCCTTTCCGCATCAGAATCTGATAAGGTAGTCCTGAAGGCTTTTGGACAGGAGCGGAGCGTCGTCGTGAATTCTTTTGGTCGGTATCGAGAGTTCACGTGGAAACTTTCATCATGGATCCCGGGGTGAAGATGCTAACCAAATCGCAAGCCGAAGCTATTGCCCAGGCAGCGTTCAAGAAGCGTTACGCGAACGGGAACTTTTCCAATGAAGTGGTTGACCGGCTAATCCTGCACAGCGAGGTCATTGACGCTGGCTGGTCCTTTCTAGTTTCGGTCCTTCCGGAGGTTTCGACAGGATACGGCCTGGAACGGGACATCGAGTCTGGGCTTGCGGTCCACACGGTTGCCGTCACGGTCAGCCGAAATGGCGACGTCGAACTCAAGGAGCTTGCGTCTGTCCCTTGGTGACCACTCGCCTGACGGAGAACCAATGCCAACCCGTAGAAGTGCCGAAAGGCATGCAGCGCTTGATGAACTCAAGGACCTTTTCCGGCGAGGGGACAGCGCCTTCGTGATCCACTACTCCTGTGAAAGCCTGGAACAGCCAGATGGCCGCACCCCAAGGGTTACCTCCGTCGCGATCCGAAACCTGAAGTCAGGCCAAACGCAGTGCTTCTGCATCCACAAAGAGGCCGAGTTGGCAGGGAAACTGCCTCCAAATCCAGAAGACTTTGACCAGTTGGAGCGGCAGCTCCTCGGCCGACTCTTTCAGTTCTTCAAGGAGCACAAAGACGCTTTGTGGCTCCATTGGAACATGCGTGATGTCACCTATGGATTCCATGCCATCGAGCAGAGGCATCTCGTCCTCGGAGGGGAACCCTACACGATTCCCGATGAGAGCAAGCGCGACATCTCCAGGGCACTCGTGGCGATCTATGGCGCTTCCTACACCCCCCACCCACGATTGAAGACCATCATGGAGGCCAACGACATCACTTCACTCGGCTTCATGAGTGGGTCTGAAGAAGCCGCCGCATTCGCACGCGGCGAGTTCTCGAAGGTGAGTCAGTCGACGTCCAGGAAGGTCGATGTCCTTGCGGAACTGGCGAAGCGCGCTGTCGACTCGACCCTGAAGACGCGCAGCAAGCTCTTCGAGAAGTATGGCCTCTCGCTTCGAGGATTCGTAGACATGCTCATGGATAACCCCCTCGTTCCTGTGCTTGGCGTTGTCGCGAGTGTCATAGCCATCGGTGCAGCCGTTCTTCGCTGCAAGTGACCGCATGGCGGTCTACTGAAGCCACTCGCCTGGGTTGAGCGGGTCTGCAATCCAGCCGCGTTCGTCTGCCTCGTAGGTGTGCACTAGGCGCTCTGGCCCGTGCGGCGCGGCCAAGCGAGCGCGTAGCACGCGGATCCCTGTCTGGCGCGTCGTTGCGCGACGAAGCTCGAGGTCAAAGCCATCGCCTACTTGGCCGCCGACAAGGTTGAGGTCGAGCTCGGGATCCAGTCTCGCCAGAATGCCGCTCGGGCACGCTCAGCGTCAGGCCTCCCCACGCCATCACCCGGCGCCGTGGCGTCCCTCTTCACGGCCTTTGCTTCATCCGCGTATGTTGATGCATGCAAGGATTCGCTTAGGATGCCCGCCGTGTGCTTTCGTTGGCCTGACAAAATGGCGCGCGAGGTAAGAGAGTGGGCCGGATCGACACCTACCGACAGGAGCTGCGTTCGAGCGACGCATGGATGCCGCTCTTGCTGAACGCATCGGGCCTTCCCGGTCCACGGGCCAATCTCGAGTTGCTGCAGGCAGTCGTCGAGGAGGGGAGCACGGCGCGCTTCCTCGAGCTGTTGACATGGACACCCGACCGTGCGCCGACTGGAACGAGAGAGGAGTTCCTGGCCGCGTGTGGAGCCGCTGGACTGGGCGCTAGCGTTGCCCGGGGTGAGGAGGGCCTGTGGCCCAAGTTGCGCGCGCTGGCATCTGATCCGCGCTGGCGAGTGCGTGAGGGTGTCGCTATGGCGCTGCAGCGTATTGGGGACGATGACGTGGATCGCCTCCTCCGCGGTGTCATGCCTTGGCTCGGAGGTGGCGCTCTCGAGAAGAGGGCCGTGGTGGCTGGCTTATGTGAGCCGAGACTTCTCGTGACCGCAACGGCCGCCATAGCAACACTTGACGTTCTTGATGAGATCACGGAATCACTCGGTGTGGTGCCAATGGGACCCAAAGACGAGGGGAGGGTTCTCCGCCAGGCGCTAGGGTATGGTTGGAGTGTGGCGATCGCAGCCCTACCCGCTGAAGGAAAGAAGCGCTTCGCGCGGTGGATCGCCAGCACGGATCCGCACATTCTCTGGATCGTTAGAGAAAACCTCAAGAAAAAGAGACTCGAGCGGATGGACGTGACGTGGGTCAGGGAGATGCGGAGTCGCGTGGGATGATTGGGGCGGGTGAATCAAGCCGGAAGGAACTCATCGCGCTTGGCCCAATGGAAAAGCGCTGAGCGCGCCCGCAAACGAGGCATCAGGCTTCATATCGCAACTTTTGGAGGTGTCGAAATGTCTCGCTTTTCCCATTCTTCTGGCCAGCTCTTTCAGAGCGGCGATGCCAGCCTCTACTTCGAGGTTTCCGGGAACCCGACAGGAACCCCACTGGTTCTTCTCCATGGCGGCCTGGGGAGCTTGGCAGATTTCAACCCAATCCTCGATAGATTGCCCAAGCATTGTCGCTTCATCGGCATCGATTTTCGTGGCCACGGCAGATCCACGCTCGGCTCGGCGCCGATGACTTACCAGCACCTCCAGGCCGATGTGTTGCGTATTCTTGACCACTTGGAGATTGAATGCTGCGCACTCCTTGGCTTCAGCGATGGTGGTATCGTGGCGTCTCGCATGGCTGCGCAGACTCCGGCGCGGGTGGCGTCACTCGTTTGTGTCGGGGCCCAGTGGAAGCTGGATGTTGACGGTCACGTTTTTGAAATGCTGCGGGGCGTGACGGCCGAAATGTGGCGTGAGATGTTTCCCGAAACCGCTGATTACTACGGCGCCGTCAATCCTGCGCCCGATTTCGATGCCCTCGTGCCAGCGGTCGTCGCTATGTGGACAGATCAGAGCGAGAGTGGCTATCCCAATGCCGATATTGCCAACATCACCTCACCCATCCTGGTTGTGCGCGGCGACGGAGACCCGCTTCTGTCCTTGCAAGAGGCTGTAGAAATGGTCGCGACCGTTCCAGGTGCCAGCTTCTTCAATGTCCCCTTTGCCGGCCATGAAGTTCATAAGGAGGCTCCAGAGCTCTTCTGCGCCGTGGTCAACCCATTCATTGAAGCGCCCCGGAGAGCGCTGCTCGGAGCCTGAGCGTTCATTCAAGCGCATCACTGCGCACCGCGTTTCGGCGCTTGCGGCCTTCCGAATCACAGCGTGCCGCCCGACCTATGCATCGGCCGCCCAGGCGCCGGCCCCAACGCCCCACACCAGGAACTTTCCCCGCCGGCCGCTGTCTGTGCCTCCCGCCGCCGCAGCCACGCGGCACCACCCGCGGGAGCCCGCATGAAGCCTTGCCCCCCCATCATCGCCCTCGCCCTGGCGCTGATCACCGCCTGCAGCCAGGCGCCCTCCTTTCCACAGCCGACGTCCGTGACCGAGAGCGAGCCCTTTCCGCCACTGGCGCCGCTCCTGGCTTCGCCCCCGCGCACGCCTTTGGGACCACTCACGGTGGTCGCCCACACGCCCCAAGGGCGTACCGAGGGCAACCCGGCCATCCAGGTGCGCTTCTCCTTGCCCATGCGCGCCTTCGGCGACGATCAAGAACGCTGCGAGCGCGACTTGCTGCACTTCGATCCACCCCTGGCCGGCAAGGCCTGCTGGGTCGGCGATCGCCTCCTGCGCTTCTTTCCCGAAAACCCCTTGCCCTTTGGGGTCCCCTACAGCGCCACCCTCGCCGCGGGCCTCAGCGACGCTACGGGCACGCGCCGCCTGCCTGAAGCGGTGCAGTGGCGCTTCGATGCCCCGCGACCGCGCCTGCTGGGGATCGCGCCGGACACCCTATGGCGCACCTCCCTCCGGCGCCCCTTCGTGCTGTCCTTTGACGCGCCCATGGACCTCGACACCCTGCGCCCCTTCATCGCCGTCGGCGCCGCACACTTTACACCACCCGCGCCGCTGCCGCCCTTGGAGCCCAGGGAAGACACGCCCACGGCGGACGACGACGCCAGCGCAAGTGCGGCAGCGGCGCGGCTGGACGAAGAGGCGCCGCGCCCCAGCGCCTTCGTCCTCCGATACCCTGACCCCGGGCGCGGCGGCGGCACGCCGCCGCCCAGCGACCGCCGCCACGTCGAGGTGCACCCCGCCGACGCCTGGCCCGCGGACGCCCGCGTCACCCTCACCCTGCGCCCCGGCTTCCCCTGCGCCGACGGCCCCCTCGGCGGCGAAGACGGGGCCACCGCCGCCATCGACACCTACGGGCCCATGCGCCTCACGGCCACCGCCTGCACGACGCCCGCCTGCAGACCCGACGACGGCGTCCACCTCACCTTCACCAACGACTTCGCTCCCGGATCCGACGCCACACCCTGGCTCCGCATCGAGCCGCCCGTCTCCTGGCAGGTCACCACCTGGATGGACGGCCTCTCCCTCAGCGGCGACTTCGCCCCCCACACCACCTACACGGTGCACCTGGCCGCTGGCTTGCGCGACACCTGGGGCCAGCCTCTCCCTCCCACCCGCATCACCTTTCGCACCGGAAGATATGCGCCAGAGCTCACCCTCGAAGAGGGGCTCGTCGTCATCGACCGCCGCAGCCCCCGGGGCTTGGTGGCGACCTTGCGCCATAACGAGACTTTTCAACTGCGCATGGCCCCCGTCGCGCCTGATGATCTAACCACGGTGTGGGCCTGGCTGCAGACGCCGCCCTCCCTGGAGGGAAAGACACCCCTGCCCGCAGCAGTCGCCGCGGCGGTCGCTGTCACCCCCCAGCGCCAACCCGTCTTGGACACCCTCGAGCTGGCCCTGCCCATCGCCGATTTCGTCCCTGAAGGCCAAGCCGGCGCGCTCTACTACGCCTTGGACTACGACGAGGGGCAGCGCGCCGAAGGCCTGCTCCTGCTCACCAGCCTCGGCCTCACGGCTCACCTCGACGGCGCCCAGATCGTCGCCGTAGCCAGCGATCTCGACAGCGCCCAGCCCCTGCCAGGGCTCGCCGCGGCCCTCTCCGACAGGGACGGCACCCGGCGCTGGCAGGGGCAGAGCGACGCCCACGGGGCGCTGGTGGTGCCGCGCAGCCCGGCTTCGACCCAGGTGCTGGAGGTGTGGCGCGTCGACGATCCCTCCGACCGGGCGCTGCTGCCCATTCCCGCGCGCGCGGCGCCCGCGGCGACCTTGCGCGGCGCCGTGCTCACCGACCGAGCGATCTATCGCCCGGGCGATCCGATCTACTTCAAAGCCTACCCGCGTCACGACACGGTGCACGGCCTCGCGACCCTCACCACGACGCTGCAGGTGCGCCTGCACGACAGCGGCCAGCGCCTCTTGGCGGAGCGCAACGCGGCGCCCAACCGCTGGGGCAATGTCGATGGGGTGTTGACCCTCCCCGAGGACGCGCGCTTGGGCTGGGCGCGCCTGAGCGTCTTTGACCCGGATCTCGATGCGCACATCGAGACCCGGGTCCGCATCGCCGCCTATAGGATCCCCGACTTCGAGGTGAACCTGGCGCCGGTGCAGAGCGAAATCATCCGCGGCGCTCCAGCGCGCTTCAACGTCGCGGCGGCGCTGCTCAGTGGCACGCCCATGGCCCAGGCCGCCGGGCAAGCGGACCTCTTTGGCCACCCCGTCAACTTTAGCCCCCCAGGCCCGCCGGGCTTTGTCTTCACCAGCCCCCACGTCGACACCAGCGGCGGCGATTGGCTGCTGCAAGGGCAGGCCCTGCGCCTCGACGCCCAGGGCACGGCAGAGATCAGCTTCCCCAGCGCGCCAGGTCGCTTCGATCCCATGCAATACCAAGTCAGCGTCGAGATCGAAGACGTCAACCGTCAGGTCATGGCGGCCCATCACCAGGTCCTGGTGCACCCGGCGGCCTTTTACTTGGGCCTGGCCCTCGCGCCACCCCCGGAAGGGGAGAACCACGTCTTCGGCGATGCCAGCGCCGCCCAGGTGGTGGCGGTGCACCCCGACGGGGCGCCTTTTCGCGACCTCACGGCCATTCACGACCTGGAGTTGTGGGTGCGCGGGCCGCCGCCACCGTCCTCGCCCGCTGCTCCTGCCGCACCGGCACCGGTGGCGGCGCCCCCCATCGAGGTGCGCTGTCGCCCCGATACCCTCGACAGCGGCTTGGTCGTGGCCTCTTGCCCCGTCGTCCTCAGCGAGCCTGGGGAGTGGCGCCTCGAGGCGCGGGCCACGGACGCCATGGGCAACGCCGTCGTGGCCGTGCGCCGGGTCTGGGTCAGTGAGGAGCGCTGGACCCGCGCGGCGCCGCAGCCGTCCACCCCCTGCCGCGATCTCATGGCGGATGCATCCCGCTATCTCGTTGGCGACATGGCGCGCCTCACCTGGTGTGGTGTCGAGGGCTGGGGCCTCACCCGGGCGCTGGTCTCGCTCGACCGCGGGGCCCTGCAGACCTGGTGGCAGGAGGTGCTCGATCCCGCCGCGCCGCATCCCACCCTCGCCGTCGCCTTGGATCGCCAGCACCTGCCCGCCGTGGGGGTGGTGGTCTCGGCGGCAGCCCCGCGCCGCGACTTCGCCCTGGACGCCGACGGCGTCGACGCTGGTCGCCCCCGCTTTCGCAGCGCGCGCCGCTCCCTGCAGGTGGATCCCGCCGCCGAGCAGCTCAGCGTGACCCTTCATCCCGCCCAGGACGTGATGCGCCCCGGCGCCTCGCTGGAGGTGGAGGTGCACGTGCGCGACCGCCTTGGCGCCGGGGTCGCCGCCGAGGTGACCTTGTGGGCCGTCGACGAAGGGGTGCTGCTCTTAGAGCCCCTGCGCTTGCCCGACTTCGTGGCCCAGCTCTTCGCGTGGCCAGACGCGGGCACCATCACCGCCGAGAGCCGCCGCTACCTGGCCAAGCAGCTCGGGCTCACGACCCCCGAGAAGCTCGCCCTGCTCGCCGCGGGCTGGCGGCCCCTCTACGCCGGCGGCCGTCACAGCAGCAGCGCGGCCATTCGCCCAGGGCAAGTGGTCTATGGTGGGCCCTCGGGCGGCGCCCTTCTCCGCCAGCGCTTCGTCGTGACCCCTTACTTCGCCGCCCAGCTCGAGAGCGACGCCGACGGCCGCTTGCGCACGACCATCCCCCTGCCCGATAACCTCGGCCGCTTCAGGATTTTCGCCGTGGCGGCCGCCGAGGTGGTGCGCTTTGGTCAGGCCGAGACCACCGTGCAGGTGCAGCAGGAGCTCATGCTGCGCGCCGCTTTGCCGCGCTTTGCCCACCTGGGCGACCGCTTCGACGCCGGCGTGGTGGTGGTCAACGCCACGGATCGGGATCTCACGGTGCACCTCGAGGCCACCAGTGAAGGCATCCTCCTCCAGGGCGCCGCCAAGCGCGAGGTCCGCGTCGGTGCCCAGCGCAGCTTGGAGGTGCCCTTCTCCTTCAGCGCCGAGGCAGTAGGCACGGCGCGTCTGGCCTTCCGCGCCCACTCCGCTGCGGGGGACGATGCCCTGCTGTGGCCCCTGCCCGTGCTGGAGCGCACCCAAGTGGTCCAGGCGGCCCTCTTCGGGGTCTTGGAGGCCGAGGCCAGCACCTGCCCAGATGGCGTTCAGGAGGCATGTCAGGCGGCCGTCACCGTTCCGCTTCGTTTTCCACCTCCAGGTGCCCAGCGCCAGGGCGCGCTCACCGTGCGCCTAGCGACCAGCGCCATCAGCGGCCTCGGCGATGCGGCCCAATTTCTGGTCCAATACCCCCATGGCTGTCTGGAGCAGACGGCCTCACGTTTGGTGCCGCTGCTGACTCTCGGTGAGTTGGGGGGGGAGCTGAGCGGCCTGGAAGAGGAGCAGCGTGCGGACCTGGTGGCGCAGGCCATGGCGCGCCTGGCCAGTATGCAGCTCGCGTCGGGGGCCTTTGCCTACTGGCCGGGCGGCGAAGAGGCCCATGAGGTGGCGACGCTGTGGACCCTGTTGGTTTTGGGCGACGCGGCGCGGGTGGGTCGCTGCCCTGCCGACGAGCTCTGCGGTCGGCTCCGGGCGGAGGGCTTGCGCTGGACGACGGCGCTGGCTCAGAGGCTCCCACGGGCCGACGCCGATGGCGAGAGCTGGGCCATGATCCTCGCCTTGGCCGCCTATGTGCTGGCAGATGCCGGGCAGATCACGGCGGCGCACGCCCCGGCGGTGGTGGCTGCCAGTGAAAAGTGGCGGCACTTGCCCACCTTTGGCAGGCTGTGGCTGAGTGCTGCGGCGGCGGCGTTGGCGAGCTTGGAGGGGGTGGGGGAGGCGGCGCGGCTGCAGGCGCTGCAAGCCGAGATGATGCAGAGCGTCAGCAACGCCATGCGGGAGGACGCCGAGCGGGTGGTGCTGGAGGAGGTGGCCCTGGGCGGGCAGTGGATGAGCTCGCCCATGCGCACGCAGGCCGTGGCCCTGGAGGTGATGGCGCGGCTGACGCCGGGGTCGCCCCAGTTGCCGAAGTTGGCGGCGGGCCTGTTGGCGGCGCGGCGCGAGGGGCGCTGGCGCAGCACCCAGGAGAACGCTTGGGCGTTGCGGGGGTTGTGGCGCTACCTGGAGGTCGTCGAGGGGGTTGAGCCGGCGCTGGTGGCGGCGGTGTGGTTGGGGACGGCGCCGGTGCTGGAGGCGCGCTTCGCCGGGCGCGCGGCCGCTGCGCAAGAAGTGGCCCTGCCCCTGGATGAGCTGCCCGATGGCGAGGGGCGCCTGCTGGTGGCGGCACGAGGGGTGGGGAAGCTGCACTATCGCTTGGGCTGGCGCTATCAGACGGCGGCGCGCGACCTGCCGGCGGTGGCGGCCGGCTTGGCCGTGACGCGCCGTTATGAACGCCTCGACGGCGAAGCCTTGCCTGAGGAGAACGGGGTGGTGCAGGTGATGGCTGGGGACTATGTGCGGGTGGTCTTGAGCGTCGAGAGCGCCGACCGCCTCTACTACGTGGCCCTGGAGGACCCGCTGCCGGCGGGTTTGGAGCCCGTGGACGCGGCCAACGTCAGCACCCGCGCCTCCCTGCGCGACGCCGCGGCGTGGGGCCACTTTCACCACCGCGAGCTCCGGGACGACCGCGTGCTGACCTACGCCGACACGCTGCCAGCGGGGCGCCACACGCTCTCTCATGTGCTGCGAGCCACGACCCCTGGGGCGTTCTGGGCGGGGCCGCCCCAGATCGAGGAGATGTATACGCCGGAGTCTTTTGGCCGCGGGCTCGGGGTGCAGGTGGCGGTGCAGGCGCCCTAGTCTGGCGCGGGGCGCGGCGGCGCGTCCGTGGCCTGCCACGCGCAGAGGCGGACGGCGCCGCTGACCTCGACCAGGGCGTCCGCCGAGAGGGCCGCCACCAGGTGCTGCCAGCGCTCGGGGTGAAAGGCGTTGGGCCCCATGGCGAGGAGGTCCGTGAGGTCGGCTCGGGTGAGCGCCAGGGGCCAAGCGTGCGTCTGGGTGTCGATAGGGGTGAAGTGGGGGGCCATGAGCGCGTGGAGCGCTTCCTCCTTGCCCGGGTGCAGGCCCAAGATGGGCCAGCGGGCCCGCAGCTCGGCCAAGTGTTGGGGCAGGGGCTGGGCCGTGATGATGCGCGCGCCGGGGCGCAAGAGGCGCGCGAATGCCTCTGGGTTGCGGGGGGCGAAGGCCGAGAGGATCAGGTCGGCGCAGCGGCTGTGCAGGGGGATCTGGGTGGTGACGTCGGCGACCATGGCGACCAGCTCGGGGTGGGCGCGGGCGGCGGCGCGGGCCGCCTCTTTGGAGAGATCCAGGGCGCAGCCCCGCGCCCCCGGGCAGGCGTCCAGCGCCGCGGCGAGGTAGAGGCCGGGCCCGGCGCCGGCATCGAGGAGGAGGGGCGCCGCGGCGGTGGGGGCGAGGTGGCTCAGGTGCTGCGCGGCAAAGGCGGCCACGGCCGCGCGCAAGGGGGTGTAAGGCCCGCGCAAGATGCGTTGGCGCGCCGCCACCATGGGCGCCGTGTCGGCGTTGCGCGGCTGCCCCTGCTGGCGCAGCAAGTTGACGTAGCCCTGGCGGGCCAGGTCAAAGCGGTGGCCCTGGAGGCAGCGCAGGCTGGTTTGCTCGGCCCGCAGGGGGTTGGCGCAGCAGGGGCAGCAAGCGATGGCCGCGAGGCGCTCCGCCGTCGTTTGGGTTTGGGGCGTGATCATGGCTTAGCGCCCGCTGCGCGCCGCGGCGCGAGAAGGTACGGCGCGCGGGTTGGACAGGTGGTGACCACGGCGCGGCAGGTGGTGACAAAGGCCTTGCGCGCGCCAAGGGCGACTTGCTATGGATACGACGACGTTCATGGGACAGGACTCAGCGCAGGAGGCGGCTTTGCGAGTTTTGCACACCTCAGATTGGCACCTTGGGCAGATGCTGGCCAAGCAGAAACGCTATCACGAGTTCGAAGCCTTCTTCGAGTGGCTGCTGGACACCCTGCGCGCCGAGGCCATCGACGTGCTGCTGGTCGCCGGCGACATCTTCGACAACACCACCCCCAGCAATCGGGCGCAGGCGCTCTATTACGACTTCCTCCGCCGGGTGTCTACCACCCCCTGCCGCCACGTGGTCATCATCGCCGGCAACCACGACTCGCCGACCTTTCTCGAAGCGCCGCGGCAGATCCTCGCCTTGCTCGACGTGCACGTCATCGGCACGGCCGGCGCGCGCCTGGAGGATGAGATCGTCACCCTGCGCGACCGCAACGGGGAGGTCGAGCTCATCGTCGGCGCCGTGCCCTATCTGCGCGCCCGTGATCTGCAGGACCTCCAGCCCGGGGAGAACCCCGATCAACACGGGCAGCGCGTGGTCGAGGCGGTGATGCAGCACCACGCCGCCGTCGGGGCGCTGGTGCTCGAGCAGCGGCGCCTGCTGGCGACACCCGTGCCGGCGGTGCTGATGGGGCACTTGTTTACCACGGGCGGCCAGACCACCGACGGCGACGGCGTGCGGCCGCTCTACGTGGGCAACTTGGCTGCGGTCAGCCCTGAGGTCTTTGCCCCAGAGCTGGACTACGTCGCCTTGGGGCACTTGCACATCCCCCAGCGGGTGGGATCGGGTGGCGCGGTCCATTACAGCGGCTCGCCGTTGCCCATGGGCCTCGACGAGGCTGGGCAGGAGAAGCGGGTGTGTGTGGTGGCGCTCCAGCCTGGGGTGCCGGCGCAGGTGCGCTCCGTGCCGGTGCCAGTGACCCAGCCGATCCTGCGCATCGCAGGCGATCTCAACGACATCACCGTTGGTCTCGACAGGGCGCTGCGCACGCACCCCGGTGCGTGGATCGACATCCTATACGAAGGAGAGCCGGCCACTGATGCGGAGGGTGTCGCGGTGCGGCGCGACGGGGAGCTCACGGCGCTCATCGACCAGGCGACGGCGGGCAGAGACGTGAGGGTGCTGCGGGTGCGGCAGCCGCGGCTCGAGGCGGCCCTGTGGACCCAGAGTCAGACGGCGCCTTCCTTGGCGGAGATGCGTGAGGAGGAGGTCTTTCGCTGGGTCATGACGGAGCGTGGCGTGGGGGCGGACGCGCAGGAGGCGTTGCTGGCGACCTTTGCCCAGGCCCTGCAATCCATGGCGGAAGAAGACCGGCGCGCCGAGTAGGAGGGACGATGCGAATTTTGGAAGTGCGCTTGAAGAACCTGAACGCCTTGATGGGATCGTGGCGTATCGATTTCACCGATCCCGCCTACGCCAGCAGCGGCATTTTCGCCATCACCGGCCCCACTGGCGCCGGCAAGACCACCATCCTCGACGCCATCTGCCTGGCCCTCTTTGGGCGCACCCCGCGCTTGGGGAAGATCCGTTCCACCAACGAGATCATGACCAAGCACACCTCCGAGTGCAGCGCCCAGGTGACCTTTTTGACCCAAAAGGGGAAGTATAGCTGCGCCTGGTCGCAGCACCGGGCCAAGCGCAGCGGGGCGCTGCAGGCGCCGCGGCGGGTTCTCACCTGCGAGAGCGAGGCGCGGGTCATCGCAGACAGCGTCAGCGGGGTCGAGAGCGAGATCGAGGGCATCATCGGGATGGACTTCGATCGCTTCAAGAAGGCCATGCTCTTGGCCCAGGGCGATTTCGCCGCCTTTTTGCAAGCTGACGCCAAAGACCGCGCCGCCGTGCTCGAGCAGATCACCGGGACGGAGCGCTACTCCCAGATTTCCATGCACGTGCACAAGCTCTGGACTGAGGCCGAGACGGAGCGCAAGCGCTCGGCAGAGGCCCTGGGGCACATCAAGATTTTGGCGCCCGAGGAGCTCGACGCGCTCCACCGCGGGATGGAAGCGGCGCGCGCCGCCGTGGACGCCGCGGCAGAAGAGATGGCTGGCCTGCAGGCGCAGATCCAGTGGCTCGATGGGCTGCAGGCCCTGGCGGATGAAGCGGCCGAGCTCACGGGACAAGCGCTAGAAGTGGCGCAGCGTCGCCAGGACTTCGCGCCCGATCTGGCGCGCTTGCAGCGGGCGCGGCAGGCTGAGAGCCTGGGCGGCGCGCACGCGGTCCTGGAAGGGCTGCGCCACAGCCAGGCGCAGGACCAGCGCATCCGCGAGGGGCTGGAAGCGGCCCTGCCGCAGCGCGAGGCGGCCCATGCGGCGGCCAAGGCGCAGCTCGGTCAATGCGAAGCGGCTCTCACGGCGCGGCGCGACGAGCGCAGCGCCGCCGCCCCACTGCATCAGCAGGTGCGGACCTTGGATCTCCAGGCCGCCGAGCGTCGCCCGCTGCGGGCCACGGCCCATGCCGAACGGGTCGAGGCCCAGGCTGCGTTGCGGAGCCTGGGCGAGTCCAGCGTCGCCCAGGCGGCGCGGGCCGCTGCGCTGCGGGAAGGCCTGGCGCACCTGGCGCGGCAACAGCAGGCCTGCGCCGCGGATCTGGGCCTCATCGAGTCCTTCACCGGCCTCAAGGCCGAGCTGGTGCGCCTGGATGAGCTGCGCCGCCGCGTCCATGACGCCGAAGTGGCGCGCTTGGGCGCGGCCAGCGCGGCGACGACGGCGCAAGGGCAGCACGCCGCCGCCGAGCGCGCCGTCGTCGCCGCCGAGAGCACCCTCGCTGCGGCGACGCAAGCCTGTGAGCGTAGCGCCGCCGCCATCGCCGTCGTCTTGGGCGGGCGCGAGCCCGCAGCCTGGCGCCGGGAGCGCGAGGCCGCCCTGACGCGCCAGGGGCAGTGGCGCGACGTCCAGGTGGCGAGCCAGGCCTCGGTGCGCGCCGAGAAGAAGCTGCAAGAGATCGAGGCCCAGCGCCAGGAGAACGCCCAACAGTGCGCGCGCCACGCCGACGCGGCGGCGCTGCAAGCGGAGCGCGCCCAACTCGCCCAGCACGAGGTGAACCTGTGCGAGCAGACCCTTCGCCTCCACCAGCGCATCGCCTCCTTTGAAGAGGCGCGCGGCCTCCTGCGCGACGGCGAAGCCTGCCCGCTGTGCGGTGCCTTGGCGCACCCCTTCGCCGTGGGCAACGTCCCCTCGGCCGAGGCCGACGCCGTGGCCCTGGAGCGGGCCCGCCAGGCCGCCAAAGAGGCCCATGGGGCGCACCAGGCGCTGCTCAACTTGCAGCAGGCGGCCGAGCAGCGGGGGGTGCACCTGGCGGCGCAGGCCGAAGAGGAGCGCCAGGCTCTGGCGGAAGCGCAGCGCGAGGTCGAAGCGGCGCTGGTCGCGCTGGAGCTGCGCTGCACCCCAGGGGAGGTGCTCCGCATGGGGCATCAGTGGCAGGCAGAAAACGCCGCGCGCCTCGCCGCGGCCGAGGCGGTGCTCAGTGAATGGGAGCGCTGCGAAGCCGAAGCGGCTGCCGCTGCCAAAACCCAGGCCGCCGCCCAGACTGAGTTGCTGCGGGCCACGAGCGCCGTGGCGGTGGCCGACCAGCAGCGCCGCGCCGCCGAGCAGGAGCGCGAGCGCACGGACGACGCGTGGGAGGCCGCGCGCCGGGCTGCCGAGGGCGCTGTCGCGGCGCTCGAAACGGCGCTGGCCCCGTATGGCGTTGCGGCTGCGGCCCTGAACGACTGCGACGCCCTCATCCACAGCCTCGCGGCGCGGCGCGCGGCCTGGCGCCAGCGGGAAGAGGACATGCAGGCGCGCCAGCGCGAGGTGGACGCCCTCGAGCGCGCCATGCACGAGACCCAGCGCGACCTGAGCGCCTGCACGACCCTGGTGGAGAAGCTGGACGTGCAGCTCGCGGCCATGGACCAGGACCTGGAGAAGCTGGCCCGGGAACGCAGGGCGCTCTTTCAAGATCGCGACGTCGATAGGGAAGCGCAGCGCCTGAGCGCCGCCGAGGACGCCGCCGTCGCTGCCCTCGATCAAGCCCGGGCCCTTGAGAAGACGGCGAGCGACGCCGTGCTCGAGACTCGCCTGCAGCGCGACGCTCTCGTGCGCGGCCTCGACGTGCGGGCGGCGGAGATTCAGGAGGGAGAGAGCCGCTTTCGCGAGCGCCTCGACCAAGCGGGCTTCGCCGCCGAGGCCGACTTCATGGCGGCGCGCCTCGGCGAGGCGTCGCTCGCTGCCCTCACGGCGCAGGACGAGGCCCTGCGCACCGCCGCGGCCCAGCTCGCCGCGCGCCGCCGCGACCTGGAAGAGAAGACGGAACGCGAGCGCCAAAAGGCGCTGTGCAGCGATGAACGGGCGCACGTCGCGGCGTCCCTCCTCGAGACGACCCAGCGCCACCAGGCCCACCTGGAGGAGGCCGGCGCGCTCCAGCAGCGCCTGCGCGACAACGCGGCGCAGCTCAACGCCCAGAGTGCCCAGCGGGAAGCGCACGCGGCCCTGGAACGCGAAGCCGCCAAGTGGGAACGCCTGCACAAGCTGATCGGCTCCGCCGACGGGCAGAAGTTCCGCAACTTCGCCCAACGCCTCACCTTTCAGCAGGTGGTGGCCCACGCCAACGCCCAGCTCCGCGCCATGTGCGAGCGCTATCTCCTCGTCCAACCGCAAGACCCGGAGCGCCCCCTGGACCTCGACGTCCTCGACCACTACCAGAGCGGCACGACCCGAACCATCAAGAACCTCTCCGGCGGCGAGACCTTCCTGGTCAGCCTGGCCTTGGCCTTGGGCCTGGCGCAGATGTCGAGCCAGAACGTCCAGGTCGACTCCCTCTTCCTCGACGAAGGCTTTGGCTCCCTCGACGAGGAGGCCCTGGACCTGGCCCTCAACACCCTGGCCTCGCTGCACCAGAGCGGCAAGAGCATCGGCGTCATCTCCCACGTCGCGGCCATGAAGGACCGCATCCGCGAACGCATCGAGGTGGTCCCCCTCAGCGGTGGCCGCAGCCGTCTGGTCGGCCCCGGCTGTGGCGCCGTCCTGGAGTGAGGCTCAAGGGTGTCGTTTCTTTTTTTTGGGGCGATCCACCTGCGGAGGGCGCCCGCGTCGCCGGTCCTCGTCTTGTTAGCGCGCCGGGATTGGGGTAGGACATGGGCCGTGCGTCGCCAAGGTGCACGCGGGGCGTCGGGTGCCTCACGCGCTAGAATTAGGTGGAGATATGATGTGTAAGAATTTGTTTGTATTGCTTGTTTTGTTCGCCGCATTGCTGGTGGCGTGCAAAGAGCAGGGCAAAGCGCCGCCAGTCCAAAAAGAGCAAGCCCGCCTGGACGAGACGTCGGCCACGGCGGAGCCTGCGCCGCAGCCTGGCCACGGCGAGAGTGTGGCGCGTCTGGCCATGTTGTTGCCGCAGCACACCCTGGCTTTGGCGACGGTGGGGGGCCTGCAAGGCGCCCTGGACACCCTCGGGCAGAGAGAGATCATGAAGGCTTTTGCCGCCGAGATCGAGACGGTGCGGCCCGAGCTGGAAGCGGTCTTTGGCTTCGACCCGCTGGCGGGAGAGGCCTTGGGCGAGGCAGGGATCGCCCTGGACGGCCTCGTGGGGGTGGCGTACTTGGATGAGGATCAGGGTTGGAGCGCCATCGTCATCGAGGTGGCCCAACCGACGCGTTTCCAGCGCTTTTTTCAAGGGGTAGTGGAGCGACACCGCTTACCCATGCTGCAGCACGAGATGGAGGACGGCACGGTTTTCTGGGCTTACGAGCACGACCCGCGCAACGGCGTGCTGCTGCGTCAAGGCTTCGCCTTCTTGGTGGAGGGGAGCGCCGCGGGCTGGGATGGCTCAGAGTTGACGATCAAGGCGCTGGCCCACCTCGACCCTCAGGAGAGCCTGGGGATGCAGCGCGCTTTCGTGCACCATCTGGAGAAGCTGGGTGCTGATGCGGGTGGGCTGGTGTACCTGAACGGCCCTGGGCTCTTTGGCGAGCGCCGTGATTACGCGCCGGGCCCCGTGCTGAGCGCCCGGGTGCAGGAGGCGAAGATCGCTGGCGATGGACCGAGCTTGGACTTTTGGCTCAAGGTGATGGAGGAGGAGCGGTCGCGTCATGGCTACGCCGAGCATATTCGCGAGCGCTTCTTGGCGCCCCTGGGGCCCTTCATGGGAGCACTGAAGCTCACGGACGCGGTGCTGGGCTTCGAGGCACAGAGCCATGCCCTGCTGCCTGACGCCTTTCTCATCAAGGCCTTGCCCCAGACCACGGAGGTGCCGCGCATCGTCCACGCCCTCCCCGGTGAGCCGTTGTTCTTGTTGTCGCTGAACCTGGCGCCAGAGCACCTGGTAGAGCTCCTCAAGCCGCTTTTGGCCTACGTGGGCTTCGAGAACCTCGGCCACTTCGCGCAGGTGCTCTTGGAGCAGGACTTGCTGCCCTTCCTTCAAGATAACCTGGCGGGACAGATCGGCCTGGCCCTCACGGGAGAATTCAATCCCGCCGCTGACGGCGGGCTGGGCGCTTTGGGCCTCGACGTCTACGTCGCGCTGCGCGCTCCCGAGGCCGCTCGTGAGTACTTGGGGCGTTTGGCCCAGCTCCCGGAGCTGGGGTGGCACATGGCGCCCACCCAAGAGGGCTTTGTCATCAAGAATCCCGGCTGGCACGACATACAGGTGGGGTTGACACCTACGGGGCTGTGGCTGTCCACCGATTCGGCCTTCCCGCAGCGGATGGCCAAGGGCGGCGGGCTCGGCGAGCAGAAGGAGAGTAGGTTACGCGAGCGGCTGATGACCCCAAGCTCCGTAGTGGTGGCCGTGGACCAGGCGACCCTGGGTTACTGGTTCGTGCGCACTGGGCCCATGCCTGCAGAATTGGCGGGTGCCAAGCCGACTGATCCCGAGCTTGCCGCGACCTATGAGCAATACCTCGCCGTCACCAAAGAACTCGAGACCTTGCACCAGGAGATCGAGGCCGGTGAGGTGCTGGGATGGCTCAAGGCTTTCGGCGCCCTGGGGACGAGCGTCTTCATTCTGCGCGCCGAGGCGGAGGGGATGGCGGTGGAGGTGGCCCAGGTGGTCCGCGCCGCTACCGTGGGTGACGCCCTGATCCGCATCGGCCGCCTGGCCCTGGGCAGTCCAGAGAGAGACGCAGCGCAAGAAAAGCTCGCCAATTTGCGGGCGCGGCAGCGAGAGCTGGCGCAGAAGCTGTGGGGTGCAGCGGGCGGCCTTTAGGCCCCGGAGAGAATTGAGCCTGGGAGATGCGCGGGGATGGGGACCAAGAAGCCGGCGCGGGCGGACCTCACCCCCCAGCCCCC
>CAYVQF010000082.1:0-18056 GCA_964454015.1 uncultured Myxococcales bacterium | reverse complement strand
CATGCTGGCGCTGCTGATCGCTGGGGCTTGTCCATTGATCTACACGCTCCTAGGCGGGTTCTTGGTCGACCAACCAATCCAGCAAGCGCGTGGTCGGCGCGCCGTCAAGCAGCATCCGGTCTTATCCCCAATGTTATGGCCGCTTGCAGGCGATCCACCGCGCAGGGTAGAAGCGACGAGGCGCGGCCTCGTCGATTTGGGGCATCGCCACCGCCGCAGCCAAGGAGGTTTCGCGTTGTCAGAGGTCGCTTCCCAGAGCCCGGGTGATCACTCCTCACCCCATGAGCCGCCTAGCCACCGTGGTGCCGTCTCACTCGCCGTGCGCGTCGCGGCAGCCCCCCTGTGGTTGAGAGGCGTCGCCTGTATCCTGCTCCTGGGACTCGTGGCGCTCATTGACGAGATCACGGGTGGCGAGCTCAGCTTCTCGGTGTTTTACCTCATCCCGGTGCTCTTCGCGGGCGTCTTCATCTCACGGAGCACGGGACGCGTGACAGCCGTCGCCGGCGCAGCGGTCTGGGGCTATCTGGAGGTGGTCGAGCGCCTCTACTCTGCTGCGTGGATTCCCGTCTGGAATAGCGGGGTGCGGCTCCTCTTCTTTTTGGCCATCAACGAGCTGGTTCAAATCGTGAGAGCCGCCCACGTGCGGGAACGGGAACTCTCGCGCCGCGACGCGTTGACAGGCATCGCCAACGTGCGCGTCTTCTCCGAGCGCGTCGCCCAAGCCATCGCACAGGCGCAACGGGACGGCCGCCCTTTCACCCTGGCCTATACGGATCTCGATCGCTTCAAATCGGTCAATGACACCCACGGTCACTCCGAAGGTGACGCGCTCTTGCGCGCCGTGGCCCAAGCCATGGAACGGGACCTCCGCGCCAACGACCTCGTCGCTCGCCTCGGCGGCGACGAGTTCGGCATCTTGTTGGCGACAGCCGACGCCGCTGGCGCGCGCACGACGCTCGGGCGGATCTCTGCCTCTTTGGCCCGTGAAGCTGGCGAACGTTGGGGCGTCGGGGCCACCTTCGGCGCCGTCACCTTTGTCCAACCGCCGCCCGATGTGGATGCGGCCGTGCAAATCGCAGACGATCTGATGTACCGCGGCAAGTCACAGGGGCGCGGCACCATCCTCTACCTGACCTGGCCGGCAGAGGACGCTGAGGCGCCCTAGCTCACTCGCTGCGTCTGCGCCTCTGAGCCGATGACCGCACCCGCGGCCTTAACACCGCCCACCGCTGGTGGCCGAGCCACTTGCAAAAGGTCTTTCCTGGAGATCGCGCAATTTTCCGGCAGGAGAAGAAGCCAGGCAGGACCATTTTTCCCGTCCTCCATTTGACCGTCATAAGGACGCCCCCTGAGAAGCCCAGGACCGCGACACCAACTCCGCCACCCCTTCTCTTTTGCGCCCTTTCGCCGTAACTTCTCATCCTGCTGTACCGCTCCACGCTTGCGCACCGCCAGGTGGCTGGTGGCGCACGCTTACCTGTGGCTTCCTGGGACTACCAGCGCACCACCCTACACGAGCCAGAGCGATCCTGCTGGCGAAGGGACTGTTCGATGCCTCGTCACTTGGATGTCTACGCGAACAGTGGCGTCGCCACCTTCCCTGGTGCCGACAGGCGAGCCATGTTTAGGCGCACCCGAGGCGGCGCGCCCCGGGAGTTCAACCGAGGCAAAAGCTGGCCCTGGCGCGAGACATACCCCTGCGCCGACCGTGTCGCCAGAGCCAATGACCCGGGAATGCAAAAGAAATCGTTCTCCGAGGTGCACCATGGGACAACCTGACGCCATCAAGCTCTTGGTCATCGACGCCAAGGCAGAGAACCTGAGCGCCCTGGTCGCCACGGTGCAGGCTGCCTACCCTCACGGCCGAGTGCTGATGGCCGCCGACAGCGCTGCCGGCCTCGCGCTGGCCGTCGCCGAAGACCCGGATGTGATCCTTCTCGACATCACCACGCCCAGCTCGAACGGCGTCGAAGTGTGCCGCCGCCTCAAGGCCGATGCGCGGCTCGAGGATATCCCCGTGCTCTTGCTCACGGGTCTCGCGACGGGCGCCACTGCCCGGCTGCAGGCCCTAGAGGCCGGCGCCGACGCCTTTCTGGCTATGCCCGTGGACCGCAGCGAAGTGACGGCGCAGATCCGCACCTTGACCAAGCTCAAGACGGCCAACCGGAGCCAGCGCCAAGAAGCGACGCGTCTGGAGGCCATGGTCGCCGAGCGCACCCAGAGACTCTACGACAGCGAATTCAGGTATCGATCCCTCTTCCAAAACATGGCGTCAGGATGGTGTGTGCACGAGCTCGTTTACGCCGACGGCCGCACAGTGGACTATCGAATCCTGGATATCAACCCCGCCTATGAACGCATCACTGGCATCCGCCGCGAAGAAGCCGTTGGCGCCCTGGCCTCGACGCTCTACGGCCTCGGACAGGCCCCGTTTCTCGATCTTTACTGCCGGGTGGCCGAAACGGGCGAACCCGCCGACTTCGATGCATGGTTCGAACCCCTGCAGAAGCACCTGCACGTTTCCGCGGGCAGCCCCAAGGCGGGCTTTTTTTCCACGGTGTTCACCGACATCACCCAGCGCAAGCATGCCGAAGAAGCGCTGCGCTACCATCTCGCGCTGGTGACCTCGCTGCTCGACAGCATCCCAGATCTCATCTTCTTCAAGACCAAAGAGGGGGTGTACCTGGGCTGCAACCGGGAGTTCGCGCGACATGTCGGGAGAACACCAGAGGAAATCGTCGGCAAAACAGACCGAGATTTGTACGACGAGGCCAGCGCCAGCGCCTTCAGCACCAACGACCGCCTGATGCTGGACCAAGAATCGCCGCGACGCAATGAAGAGTGGGTCGATTATCACGACGGCCGCAGGATCTTGCTCGACACGCTGAAAGCACCGCTTGTGACCCCTAGCGGCGAGATCATCGGGTTGCTCGGCGTCTCCCGTGACATTACTGAGCGCAAACAGGCGGAAGTCTATGCCAAGCTGGGGCGGGAGATCCTGGAGATTCTCAGCCAGCCCGCAGAGCTCGAGGCTCTCCTCAGCGAAATCGTCATCGCCATAAAAGACGCCATCGCTTTTGATGCCGTGGGCATCCGCCTGCAACAAGGCGATGACTATCCCTATGTCGCCCAGGAAGGTTTCTCAGACGCCTTCCTGGAACAGGAGAATTCGCTGGTACAGCGAAGGATGGACGGGGGATTGTGTCGGGATGACAACGGCAAGGTCCTCCTGGAGTGCACCTGCGGACTGATCATCTCCGGCGAAACTGACCCCTCCAACCCCATCTTCACACCAGGCGGCAGCGCCTGGACCAATGATGCCTTCCCATTGCTGAACCTCCCGCCTGATCTCGACCCCAGGGCGCATCCCCGCAATACGTGCATCCATCAAGGCTACGCATCCATTGCCTTGGCTCCCATTCGAGCCAAAGGGGTCGCTATCGGCCTGATCCAGATCAATGACCGCCAGCCAGGCCGTTTGTCCCTCGCCATGGTCGAAATGCTGGAACAGCTTGGGGAGCGTATCGGCGAAGCTTTGCTGCGTAAGCAGGCAGAGGAAACCTTGAAAGCGAGCCAAGAATTGCTCGCCGAGACGGAACGCGTCGGCAAAGTAGGGGGCTGGTCCTTCAACATCGACACCCTGGCCCAAACATGGACCGACGAGGTCTATCGCATCCACGAACTCGAGATATCGCCCAATCCAAGCGTCAAGCGGGGCCTCGAGTATTACACCGAGGCGTCCCGGCCGCTCATCGAGGAAGCCGTGCATCGCGCCATGGTTTGTGGCGACGACTTTGACCTGGAGTTGGAAATCATCACGGCAAAAGGCAACAGGCGCGCCGTCAAAACCATCGGCAGAGCGGATTTGCAGAAGCGCAGGATCTATGGTTTCTTCCAGGACATCACCGAGCGCAAGCGCGCCGAAGAGGCCTTGCGCACAAGCGAAGCCGCAGTCCGCAAGAAGCTCCAGTCCATCGTCGATCCCGAAGGCGATATCGGCGCCCTCGCGCTCTCGGACATCATCGATACCCACATCATGCAGTCCATGATGGAGGCTCACTATCAAGCCACGGGCATGCTGGGAGCCGTACTCGACCTCTCGGGAAAAGTGCTGGTGGCTTGCGGCTGGCAAGATATCTGCACGAAGTTCCACCGCTGTCATCCCGACACGCTCAGCAATTGCCTGGAGAGCGACACCCTCCTCACCCAGGGGGTGGCGCCGGGAACCTTCAAGGCCTACCGCTGCAAGAACCTCATGTGGGATGTGGTGACCCCCCTCATGTTGGGAGAGCGTCATGTGGGCAACGTCTTTCTCGGCCAGTTCTTCTATGATGACGAGGTACCCGACCGAGAGCGTTTTCGCGCCCAAGCCCAACGCCATGGCTTCGATGAGGAAGCCTACCTCGCGGCACTGGACCGGGTGCCGCGTTTCTCTCGGGAAGCGGTAGAGGCAGGCATCAGCTTCTACGCCAAGCTGGCCAAGGTCGTCGCCACTCTCAGCTACAATGCCCTCACCCAAGCCAGGATGCTCGCGCAACATCGACAGGCAGAAGAAGCGCTGCGCAAAAGTGAAACCCTATTCCGAAAGGTCTTTGAAACACTTCCCGTTGGCCTGTGGATCGCGGACCAACATGGCAAGCTCAAGCGGGGTAACCCCGCCGGCATCGCGATCTGGGGCGCAGAGCCCAATGTTGCTCAAGAACAATATGGGGTCTTCACCGCCAGACGCCTGCCCTCGGGCGAAGCCATCGCGCCCCATGACTGGGCCCTGGCTCACACGGTCAACCGCGGCGTCACCATCGTCGATGAGTTGCTGGAGATCGATGCCTTTGATGGCCAAAAAAGGATCATCCTCAACCATACGGCGCCGGTGCTGGACGATCAGGGGCAGATCTTTGCCGCCATCGTCGTCAACCAGGATATCACCGATCAGTTCCGTGCCACCCAGGCGCTCGAGCGCGAGCGCACCCAATTCTTCAAGCTGCTCGAATCCCTCCCGGGCTTCATTTGCCTCCAAGCGCCCGACTATTCCGTGCGCTACGCAAACCAACATTTCATCGAAATTTTTGGCGACCATCGAGGTAGACCCTGTTACCAGTTCATGCTGGGCCGTGACCAAGCATGCACGCCTTGTCCTGCTTTCGAGGTCTTTCAAAGCAAACAGCCACAAACGCGGGAATGGTCCCATGCCCTGACTGGAAGGACTTATCTCATTCACAAGTTTCCCTTCGTCGACACTGACGACACGCTGCTCGTCCTGAAGTACGGCGTGGACATCACCGAGCGCAAAGAGGCCGAAGCGCAACGCGCCAAGCTCGAAGAGCGCCTCCGCATCTCCCAGAAGATGGAAGCCGTCGGCAGCCTCGCCGGCGGTGTCGCCCATGACTTCAACAACCTGCTCTCGGTCATTCTGAGCTACACCCGCTTTGCCATGGAGGGGCTCAGCGATGGCGACCCCATCAAGGACGACCTTCAGGAAGTCAAAGAAGCAGGAGAACGGGCCGCCACCCTCACCCGGCAACTCCTGGCCTTCAGCCGCAAACAGATCTTGCAACCCAAGATCCTCAATTTGAACCAGGTCATCGCGGGCATCGAGAAAATGCTCCGGCGTCTCATCGGCGAGGACATCGAAATCGTACAGGTGCTCGCCCCCGATCTCGGCACGGTCCACGCCGACGCGGGACAGATTTAACAGGTGCTGATGAACCTCGCCGTCAACGCCCGCGACGCCATGCCCATGGGCGGCAGGCTCACCATCGAGACCGCCAATGTCGAGCTCGACGCGGAACACGCGGCGCAGCACCTTGATAGCAGGCCAGGTTCCTTCGTTCGCCTCGCGTTCTCGGACACGGGCTGCGGTATGGACGCGCAGACCATCGCCAGGATCTTTGAGCCCTTCTTTACTACCAAGGAGAAGGGCAAGGGGACAGGCTTCGGGCTGGCCACGGTCTACGGGATCGTCAATCAGAGCGGCGGCCATATCTGGGTCTACAGTGAGCTCGGCCAGGGGACCACGTTCAAAATCTATCTACCCCGAGACGTCTCGACGTCGGCACCGCAGACCACTAACGCCGTGCCTTCGCCCCATCACGCCGACGGAGACGAGACCCTTCTCGTCGTCGAAGACGAAGAGGCCCTGCGTCGGGTCGCCGTGAGAATTCTCTCGGCCTCGGGCTACCGGGTGCTAGCCGCAGCCAATGGCGACGAAGCGCTCCAGGTCAGCGCTCAGCACCCCGGCGTCATCCATCTCCTCCTCACCGATGTGGTCATGCCGGGGATGAGCGGCCGAGTGCTCGCCCAACAACTCACCCAGATGCGGCCAGACATCAAGGTCTTGTACATGTCGGGCTACACCGACAACGCCATCGTCCACCACGGCGTCCTGGACGCCGGGACCCAGCTCCTGTCCAAGCCCTTCGCCGCGACCGAGCTGACTCGCAAGGTCCGGGAGCTACTTGACGAAGGCTGAAGCCAAGTGGCTGATGAGCCCAGAGGCTGCGTGGGAGTGTCAAAACGCCGCCGCCGCAACAAGGCCGGTCGAGCAGCCGGCCACGCTTCGGCATCAGAGAGATCCGGCTCAGCCCAGAGCAGAGCAGAGCAGAGCAGAGACGCCCAGCTCAGCCTAACAGCAAGCCATTCACCGCCGCATCGATGGCGGCCCGCATGCCCTGGGCGTTGGCCACGCCTCGCCACGCAATGTCCATGGCCGTCCCATGATCGACTGAGGTGCGCAGCACGGGCAGCCCGAGGGTCGCCGTGATGGTGCCGTGGAAGTCCAAGGTCTTGGCGGCGATGTGCCCTTGATCGTGATAGAGGGAGAGGACGGCATCGAAGCGCCCCTCTTTGGCCATATGGAAGACCGAATCGGCGCCGATGGGCTCACTCACATCCACCCCGGCCGCTTGCGCCGCCTGGACCGCTGGGATGATGACCTCGCCCTCTTCCCTGCCAAAGAGACCGCCGTCACTGGCGTGGGGGTTGAGGGCGGCCATGCCCAAACGCGGTGCGGCCAAACCGCGCTGGCGCAGCGCCTGATCCACGGCGTGGATGAAGCGCAGCAGGGGCGCGACTTGCACCGCGTCCACCGCCTGCCGCAGGGAGAGGTGCCGGGTATAGAAGAATATCCGCAGGCGCCCCGTCACGAAGAGCGTCAACGGGGCCGGCGCGCCAAAGGCCTCGGCCAAGATCTCCGTGTGCCCCACCTGCGACACCCCAGCCGCCCGCAGAGCTTCCTTGTGGATGGGCGCCGTGACGATGGCATCGATGAGACCCGCCTCGGCCATGGCGCAAGCCCGCATGACGTAGGCGTGCGCCCCGCGGCCGCCAGCGGCGCTCACTTCCCCCGGCCGCACCGTATCGATGCCGGGCGTCGGGGTGTCGACCACGCTGATGCGGCCCGCCGCACCCGCGGCGAGGGTGGCCCCGGACCAGCTCTCGCCGTCCACGGCCTCGAAAAAGACCTCCAGACCAAGCTGGCGCGCGCAGCGCTCCAAGGTTGGTAGGTGTCCGATCAAGGCGACCGTCGCCCCTTTCGCAGCAACCGATGAGGGCTGCAACAGCGCCCGCAAAGAAATCTCGGGACCGATCCCTGCCGGATCGCCCGTGGTGATGGCCACTCGCATCAAAAAGCGCCTCCTCGCATCCAAAGCCATTCGCCGCCAGCCAGCGCTGACCCAGGCAATCTAACGCGTTCACACGCGTTTACTCTAGCCCGTCGGGAGAAGCACCTTTGTTGAGGTCCTGACACCGGCGCCGGGCAGCGGTGGGGAGGCGCACCACGTGCGTCGTTTTCGCTACGGACCCTCGTCATCCAGGCGCAGCGCCCGAAACACCGTTTCGTACCACGCCGCGTCGGGGCCCTTGCTGCCCAAGCCGTCTGGGGGATCGGGCAATGACACACCCGGATGATAAAGCCAGGACAGGGGAGGCTCGTCAGAGCTGAAGATCCGGGGCTCAGGCACAGTGGCTGCCGCCGCTTCCAAGGCATCCACCACCACGAAAGCGACAGCCCCTAATTCAGGCGAAGCCCCATGTGACAACGAGATGAGGCGCTGGGCGAAGGTCCAAGGCGCCGCAGGCGCGCCATCATCATCTCTGTCGTGACACTCGGCGATACGTTCGTTCGTCAGGACATCCGGGAGGGAAGGACCGGCCAAAAGAAATCGGTGACCACACTGGACCTCTACGGTGATGAGCTCCGGCGAGTGGCGTGGAGGCAGGCCAAGGCTCCGCGTCGGGATCTGGGCAAGGTCCAGCGGTCGTTGATGCACCACAGTGGCATCCAGGTGGATATCCGCTGGATAGTCCTTGACCCGGTGCGCAACGGTCAGAGGCACCAGACCGTTTTGCCCCAACAGGGAGACCCGGCACTCGCCGAGATGGGCCACGAGCGCCCCGTCGCCCGCAAAGAACAAAGCCACCATGCTGGCGCTCGGCCGCACCAGCCCCGGAGGCCACCGCCAGGAGAGCCGCTCCACCGCCGCGTGGGCCCGAAGAAACCCCTGGTTGACGGCCGCCTCGAGACCTTCAGAGCGGCGGCGACGCGTCACTTCACTCCACAAGCTCCAGGCGGCCACTTTGGCGGCCGGTCGCCCCTGTCCCATAACACCGCTGCCAGCCGCAAAGATGGCAATCCCCTCGGCAGGATCCACGAGATAGTCATCTTGGGAGTAGTGTCCCGCTTCGCTCGGCCAAAGGTAGCGCACGCCCAGCCCTTTCATACCAAGGCGGCAACCCATTTCGTCTTGTCTCATCATCGTCGTCCCAGGAAAACGCACCAGAACGCGCGCCACTCCCCATTACGCCAGCGCGCGCCATAAAACGTAAGATTTCACTACGCTTCTTAGTCCAGGGGCGCAGACGGATGTAGCGAAATCGACGCGAAAAAGCGAGACGCCTCGTCGGCGTAAAGGGCCCGCGCTGCCTCATCAACGATCCAGCAGGTGAGAACGTTGTGCTCTGCGTGGGAGAAAGCGACACAGGTGTGGAGGCTGGTGAAGGCCTCGGTGGTGAGGTGGCTGATGTTACCGTTGGGCGACGGGAAGGCCCCCCTGGTTTCAGCATGGCGCACCGCCGCGCTTTGCTGGCGCCCTGGCACGCCACTGACTTGGGTGTCCGTTTCGGCAGTGAAGGTGGCCTCGCCGCGCACATTGAGGCGCTCTCGCCAGGAGGCGAGGTTTTGGTCCGGCCCGGCCCATAAGACGATCCGCAACGCTCCAGAGTCCTGCACCAGGTAGGTGAGCGCCCCATCCTGGCGCAAGGTCAACGCTGACAGATCGGCGAAGAGGTCGAGCCCGAGCTGCAGCGCCTCCACTTCATAGTGGATCATGGGGACCCTTCCTTGCCCCGTCCCGTCTTCAGGAGGCCCAGCTTCGGATGCCTGCCACGCCAGAAAGTCGCCATCCAGGATGCTGACGTTGTCGTAGCCGTGCTCGGCGAGAGCTTGGGCAGCACCAAGGGCCTGGGCCGTGTTGCGGCCGTAGAGCACCACCTTGCGGCGTGGGTCCGCGCCAATGGTCTCGGCCAATCGGCCCACATGCCCAGCGGAGATGGCCGTGTCCGTGCCTGGCATCATCCCGGCAAGGGGCGCGTCCTCGCTGATTAGCTTAATCAACAGGAAGTCCTTTTGCCCTGTGGCGCCTGCCAACTCGGCCACAGACAGCAGGCCGATGCCGCGGCAGATCCCCTTGGCGCACGTCTGCTGGCGAAAACAGTCGCAGATTGGCTCGTCGACGGCCCTCTGCGATTCCCGGGCCGGGCCTTCGGTTTGGGGGACGCTCTCGCAACTGGCGGCAGCGAAGATGAAAGTGGCAATAATGAGTAGATAGAATTCGTTCATTTTCTGCTTCCAAGCGTGAGGCCTACGCTACGCGCATCGGGGATGGTTCGAGCGACTCAGCACACCCGCCTTGCGCGCACCACCGGTGGCCACGACGACGGAGCTGCTCAGTGAGAACGAGGATAGGGCAAGCGCGAGGGCGTGAGAAGCCTACGCACCCAGCCCCTCTCCCCGCACCCGCAAGAACGGTGGCCGCCCTCTCCGCCTTGTCGGCCACTTGGGCGCCCTTCACGGCAGGCCTTTACTCGACACCGAGCCCCTGTCATGCTGGTTTTGGGCACCGCCCCACCACCGTGAGTCCCTTCCCCTGGAGACACCTCTCGCTACACGATTCGCCCGCGCCTGGCCAGCTCCAACGACCTCCCCTGGCGCTGCCGCCCGACGGCGATCCCCCCAAAAAGGAGCATAAATGAAAAAAGTTTTATATATCGATATGGACAATGTCCTGGTTGATTTTCCCTCGGGGATCGCCCAACTCGATGCGGCGGTGCAGGAAGCTTACGCTGACAGGCTCGATGAGGTGCCGGGCATTTTTGCGCGGATGGCGCCCATGCCGGGTGCCACCGCGGCCTTCACCGAGTTGGCCACGCTCTTTGACACCTACATTCTGTCGACGGCGCCTTGGGAGAACCCCTCGGCCTGGAGCGACAAGCTCCAGTGGGTCAAAGCGCACCTCGGCGCGCCAGCCTATAAGCGGCTGATCCTGTCCCACCACAAAAACCTCAACGCTGGCGCCTTTCTCGTCGACGATCGCACGAAAAACGGCGCCCATGCCTTCCCGGGGACGCTCATTCACTTCGGCACCGAGGCCTTCCCAGACTGGCCCTCCGTCCTGTCCTACCTCCGCACCCAGGCCTGAGCGCCCCTCGCGGGCGAGCCGGTTCATGGCGTCAGCACCCCGACGACGCACGCCCCAGGCCCGTGGATCCCATCGCGCCGGAAGCCTCGCGTGGGGGCTCACCCCGAGGCTAGCTCAAGGCGTCTCGACAAAGAATTGTGGGCTGCTCGACAGGGACAGCTCGGCCACGCCGTCGCGCACGTCGATGGGGGTGCTCTGCAGGGTGCGGCTGTGGTCCCAGGCGTGGGCTCTCAGGGCCGTGACGTCCGGGGGCACGGTCAGGCGAGTGGCGACTTGGGCGGCGGCGTCATCGCCTTCGATCCACAGGAGCCAGGCCGCGCGGCCGTCGGCGAGTTGGTAGGCCACCCCGCGGACGCCTTGGGCGGCGCCCTCCCACGGAGGGGTGTCGAGGCGCGCGCGGGCGCCGTGGAGGAAGAGGCCGAGGGTCCGGTAGGCCACGCCCAGATCGCTGAGCGCGGCCTGCTCAGGGGTCTCGACGTCGCTCAGATCGGGGTACAGGCCCATGTGGCCAAAGGGATCGGCGCCGGCGTTCGGCGTGTCGCTGAGCTTGAACCAGTGGATCCCGTCGATGCCATCGGCGTGGGCCAGGGCCATGACCTTCATGAGGTAGTTCCTGGCGTAGGCGGGTCCGCTGGTCACGCCGGCGAGGGACGTGGCCGCCGCCCCGCTCTCGGTGACGATCCAGCGCTTGGCCGCGACGTCGTGGGCGTCGAGCACGGCCTGGAAGCGGGCTTTGTGTTCCAATAAGCCGCGGGCGCTGGCATCGGAGTGGCCTGGGCTGGCGAGGTGGGGGTAGTGGTGGAAGCTGACCACTTCGAAGTAGTGGTCGCCGCGGTGGGGGTGATCGGCGTCGACTCGGCCATCGTCGGGGTGATCGCTGTAGCGCACGATGGCGTCGAGGAAGCTGTCGTAGCCCAGGCCACCGACGGCGATAAAGGTATGGGGCGCCACCACCTCCTTGACCTCCCAGGCGATGCGCAGCATCCGATTGTAGTCGAAAATCGAGCCGTTGAAGCGCGGCAGGTCGGCCGCCGTGGGGGCACGCGTCCACCACGCCTGGGCGACGCGCCAGTCGCCGACCCAGTCGGGCTCGTTCCAGATCTCCCAATAGCGCACCCACTCACCGTAGATGGACATGGTGCGGAAGAGGTAGGCCGCCCAGTAGTTCTCTGGGTTGACCACACCCTCGGCCAACCAGATCGGCGCGTGCAAGTTGCGCGGAATGTAATAGTCGCGCTTCCAGTCCGGCTCCGCCGCGGGCATGGTCGAATGCTCCCGGGTGGGGCCGGTGACGAAGGCGATCAAGCGGTGCAGGCCGTCCTCGGCGTAGCTCCGCATGTCGGCCACCTCGATCTCGTAACCCCAGCGGTCGAGGTGGTACTCGGGCAGCTTGGGGCGCAGGCTGTTGCAGCCGGCGCGCGCCGCCAGGGAGGCCGTCGTGGCGTCGCCCCAGCTCGGCTTGGGGTTGCCCATGACGACGCCAAAGGAGAAGGTCTGAGAGAGGCCGGGTATGACGACGTCGTCCAATCCATCCACGGCATCCACGCCGTCGGCGACGTCGTGCACCAGCCCGTCCGGGCTGAGGCTGTCTGGACCGACGTCGCCGTTCTTGGCGCCGGAGTCATCGGAACAGCCCCACAGCAGCGCCATGGAACATAACGAAACTATGAACAGGTTCATCTGCATCGCCCACCATCCTTTGGATTGGCCCAACACTCCGCCCACCTTGCCCGTACTCGAGGGCGTCGCAATCGCCGAGAGGCGCTGGCACACCTGGCGCAATTCGCCAGAGGTGTCAACCTGTCGCGCGTAGTAAGCCCTCGTCTGCGGTGGCCGTCGAGAAAAGTCCTAGTTTCGGACAGAAATTGACCTGTTTGCGGCCATTTTTTCGATTTCCTTGGTGCAGCTTTCAGGGGTGGGGCATCGTCAACGCTGCACGCACGCCCTGGGCGCGTGGAACCAGAAGGCGCAAAAATTAATCTGTCACGCACCACCCTCCACCGTCGTTCTCCTCTCGTGCTCGCCCGCCGTGGCGCTGCCACAATTTTCGCCATGGTCCACTTTTCTTTTTCCTGACCATTTGTTATACCTCGAAAAGCTACTGCATGGCCCTGACCAGGTACGGTCACCACATCGCCACGAATCTTTCACTATCCCACGGAGAAGCCCGTGAAAAAGTTACTGCTGGTGAGTATTGGCCCCATACAAGACTTCATCGCCAGCGCCAGGCGCTGCCAAGACCTGTGGTTCGGCTCGAATTTGCTCAGCCGCGTCGCCAAGGCCGCGGCCCAAGCCATTCGGGCACAGGGCGGCGCGACCCTGGTCTTTCCCGGCGACATCGATCACGACGACGACGTGGCCAACAAGATCTTGGCCCTCCTCCCGCCTGGCATCGACCCCCAGAGCGCTGCCCAAGCGGCCCAAGAAGCGATGCTTGACCAGCTCATGGGCGACGCCGCGGCCGCCTTCGACCGGGTCGAGCCCAAGTATTTCCACCGCGACCGCGCCATGGCGCAGGTCAAGGACCTGCTCGAGTTCGTGTGGGTCGCCGTCCCCCTGCCCGACGGTGGCTACGTCTCGGCGCGGAAGCGCGCCGAAGCGCTCTTGGCCCAACGCAAGAACACCCGCACCTGGCAGCAGGTGAGCTGGGGCGCGCCCGTGCCCAAGAGTTCCCTCGACGGCATGCGGGAGAGCGTCATCGATGAAGCCGCTTATGACTTCTATCGCGAGAAACCGGATAAACTCCGCGAGAAATACTTCGTCAAGCCCGCCGAGCGCCTCTGCGGGGTGGGCCTCCTCAAGCGCCTCGGTCGCGCTGAAGAGGAGCAGCGCTTTCACTCCACGGGCCACATCGCCGCCGGCCCCATCCTCGCCGCCATCGAGCGCAACGGCGCCGCTTGTGACGGCCTGGTGACGGCTTACATCAACGCCATCGACTGCCTGAAGACCCGAGACCTTCGCTTGGCGCCCAAGATTTACGGACGCCAATACCAAGCCCAAGCCCACAACCCCTTCGCCGAGCATGAGCCCCTGTCCTACCCCCAGGGTCTCTACAGCCTCGACGACGACGCGCGGACCTTCGACGCTTCCCTGCTCATGCCCAGCCGCTTGCCTACCCTCTTCGGTGAGTTCTGGGGCAGCGGCCCTGAGAACGCCGACAGCCTCAGCGACCCTGGGAACGCCGACCGCTTCAAAGCCAGCAAGCTCAAAGCAGCCCAAGATGCCCTGCGCCGTCTCCTCAGCGCGGCCGGCGCCGGCGCCGAGCCCTGTCCCTACTACGCCATCCTCCTCGCCGATGGCGATCACATGGGCAAGGCCATCGAGGAGCTCACCAGCGCAGAAGCACATCAAAGCTTCTCCTCTGAGCTGTCGAAATTTGCCCAAAGCTGCCGGACGCTCATCAGAGATCACGGCGGCTCGCCCATCTACGTCGGCGGCGACGACATCCTCGCCTTGCTCCCGCTGCACACGGCTTTGCGCTGCGCCCGCGCCCTCAATGCGGCCTTCGCCGCCGCCATGCAGCCCCTCTGCGCCAAGCTTACCCTCCAGCCTACCCTCTCGGCAGGGCTAGGCGTCAGCCACTTCCTCGAGCCCATGGCCAACGCCCTGGACACCGCCCGGGCGGCAGAGAAGCTCGCCAAGGTGCGCCGCGACAGCCTGGCGATCATGGTCGACAAGCGCAGCGGCGGTCGTCTCGAAGTGGCCGGCCACTGGAACGAGACGTGGCCTCTCGACGCCCGCATCGACGACTGGTGCCGCCGTTATCACAGCGGCGCCCTTCCCCACGCCGCCGCTTTCGAGCTGGAGCAAGCCGTCGCTCCCTTCAGCGTCGACACCAAGGACCTCGCCACCACAGATGTGGCCGAGTTCAACGAGGTCATCGCCGCCCTCACCCGCCGCGTGCTCGCGCGGCGGCGTAGCCAACGCGGCGAGGCTGAGTTCGATGGCGCCCTCGCCGAGCGCATCTCTGCGCGCATCCGCACGGACAGCCTCGCCACCGCCCTGGAGCAAGTGCAGGCCATCGCCCACGAGCTCCAGATCGCCCGCACTTTCCTTGACGCCTACCACACCGCATGGGGGAGCCACTCATGAGCACCTGGATCGCTGAACCACGCTCCTCACTCGTCGTCGGCGACGGCCGCCCCATCAGCGCCGGCGCCCCCGCACGAGCCCTCTCCTTTCCCTGGCCTTCCACCCTCGCCGGGATGGTCCGCAGCCGCATCGGCCTCGATGCACAGGGAGTCTTCACCTTGAGCCGCGATGAGGCGTTGGCCATCGCCATCGGCGGCCCCTGGCTGGCCGTGCTCGATGGGGCGGGACAGGTCGAAGACTGGGCTTTCCCGGCGCCGGCCGACGCCGTGTGGTTTGACGAGGAGGGCGTTGAGCCCAAGAAGAACCGCCGCCGCCGGCTGCGCCTTCGCCCGACCCCTCTGCAGCCCGGCGAGTCTTGCGACCGCGAAGGCGCGCTCCTGGCCTTGGCGCCGTGCGACTTCAACGTCATGGTCAAGGTCAGCCGCCAGGCGCCGGCCTTCTGGACCTGGCGAGAGCTCGAGCGCTGGCTCATGCAGCCTGTGGATGTCTTCCAAGAGGAGAAGCCTGGCGGCTTTGGGCTTCTGCCCCTGACCCGGGACCGGCGCGTCCACGTCGCCATCGATCCCGAAAGGCGCACGGCCGACGACGGCCGCCTCTTCATGAGCGAAGGCCTCTGTTTCCGCCGCCGCGACGGGGCGACGGCCCTGGCCTTCGTCTGCGAGCGGCCTGGTCTGGAGGGGGGCGTCGCCACCCTCGGCGGCGAACGCCGCCTGGTCAACCTCCGCTCGAGCGAGGCGGCGCTGCCGGCCTTCTCGGAGGCGCTCGTCGAGCGCATCACCGAGACCCGGCGCGCCCGGGTGCTGCTGCTCACGCCGGGCATCTTCGCCGCGGGCTACGCCCCCACCCACATCGGCGGGGCCGAGGTGAGCGCCGCCGCCGTCGGCCGCCCCTTGTCCATCTCAGGCTGGGACGTGGCCAAGGGGCGGCCCAAGCCCTCGCGCCGCGCCGCCCCCGCTGGGAGTGTCTACTGGGTAGACCTCCCAGCGGCGCTGGATCCGCGCCAGTGGCTGGAAGGGATCTGGCTGCGCGCCATCGCCGACGAGCCCCAAGACCAACGCGACGGCTTTGCCCTCTCTCTGGTAGGAGTAGCATGATGTCTGAGCACACTTATGCACCCGTTCGTTTCAAAACGCCGGTCGATCAGGTCGTCTTCAAGGTGACCTTCGAGGTCATCACCCCGGTCTTTGGCGGGGGCGTGCACATCGATCCCAACAAGACCCACGTCAAAGACATCGACCCCATCACCCCAGTGCGGGGCAACGGCGTCCGCGGCCAACTCCGCTTCTGGTGGCGCGCCACCCACGGCTGCTTGGCCGAGAGCATCGACGCCATGCGCAAAGCGGAGGATGTGCTGTGGGGGAACGCGTCGACGCCTGGAAGAGTCCACTTTCGCCTCACGCAAGGTAATCAGAAGCCCACAAAACTGCTGCACACCGATTACAAGTGTCTTTACGCCAGTTTTCCCCTGCGGCGTGACCGAAAAACACAGGAGGGGCCAACGGATGCCGACCTCTGGGAGGTCAAGGGCACGTTTGAGCTCATACTCACCGCACCGCGCGGCAACGACAATGAGTCAGGCCATGGACCAAGTCTACGTGAGCAACTCCAGCGTACCCTCCAGGCCTGGCTCCTCTTTGGCGGCGTCGGCGGCCGCACCCGCCGCGGTTTTGGCGCCCTGAAGTGCACCGAGTTCACTGTAGACAGCGCAGACGAGCAAGTGCCCTCGCCGAGCGACTTCATGGCCGCCTACGCCGCCCCGCAACAAAGCCTCTCTGGGGTCCCAAGCCTGCACGGCGCGCAATGCGAGTTTTCGAGCCAAGCCGTGGGCAAAGCTGAATCAGCCCACCAAAACGGCATCGCCAAGCTGCGAGACTTTCGCCAAGGGCCCAACCTCGGCCGCAACCCGGGTAAGGGCAACTTCCCCGGGCGCAGCCGCTGGCCCGAGCCGGATCAGATCCGCCGCTTGGAGAAAACCCATGCGCGCAAGCACCCCCCCGAACACTCGGTGCAGAAATTTCCTCGTGCCCACTTCGGTATGCCCATCATCTTTCACTTCAAAGACAAGGGAGAGAGGGGAAACAGGGATCCCAACGACACGACCCTCAAGCCGCGACGCTTCGAACGCTTGGCCTCGCCGCTGATCCTCCGCCCCTTCGCCGACGGCACAAATGGCTACCGCTGCCTGGCCCTGGTGCTGCGCAACAGCTACCCCCAAGGTCTCCAGGTCGAGCTGAACAACCACCCTGTCGAGATCGACCTCAGCCCCCAAGAGGCCGACAGCATCAGCCCCATCCGCGAGAAAATGCCGCCCACGGCTTGCCTCCCGGCCCCTCTGGCGGCCTTTCTGAACTACTTCAAGTCTTGAACCCTCGAGCCCTTCCCAACGGAGATTCACCCATGAAATCCGCTATCCTGACCTTGCACGCCCTCAGCCCCCTCCACGCCGGCACGGGTCAATCCGACGGCGCCGTCGACCTGGCCATTGCCAGAGATCGCGCCTCGGGCTTCCCCATCGTCCCCGGCTCCTCGATTAAAGGCGTCCTGCGCGACGCCGCCCGCAGCCACCTCGACCCGAACACCACCTGCGCCCTCTTCGGCCCCGAGACGGCCAACGCCTCGGAGCACGCCGGCTCCCTCTGCTTCGACGACGCCCACCTCCTCTTCCTCCCCGCCCGCAGCATGGCCGGCACCTTCGCCTGGCTCACCTCGCCGCACTTGTTGCGCCGCTACCTCCGCGATCTGGCTTTGGTCAATGGCAAGGTGCCCACCTTCAAAGCGCCCAAAGAGATCAGCCAGGCCTGGGTCACCACCGATTGCGCCCTCTTTGCCAAAGGCAACACCATTCTCCTGGAAGACCTCGATCTCCAGGGGATCAACGACTATGACCACGATGATCTCCTCGCCCACCTGGGGCAGGTCCTCTTTCCCCAACAACCAAAGTGGCTACGTCAGCGCTTCTGCCTGGTCCACGACGACGTCATGGCCTTCTTCTCCCAACACGCTCTGGACATCACCACCCGCATCAGCATCAACGACGAGAGCAAAACCGTCACCCGCGGCGCCTTGTGGACCGAGGAGAACCTCCCCGCCGAGACCATCCTCTACGGCCTGGTCGCCGCCCAGCCCACGGCTTACGTCCAGAAGCACAGCAGCGTGGTCAGCGCCGCCGAAGCCCTGCTGAAGCTGAAGACGCTCCTCAGCACCCCCCTGCACTTTGGCGGCAACACCACCGTCGGGCGCGGGCGCACCCAGGTGCGCTGCCACTAG
>CAYVQF010000081.1:0-18715 GCA_964454015.1 uncultured Myxococcales bacterium | reverse complement strand
AACGGCGCTCTGCGGCGCAACTTCAATGGGGCCGCGTTTAATAACGCGGAAAAGGAACGGACAAGTAAAAGCAGACTATGACACTCTTGTTAACTTCAATGGGGCCGCGTTTAATAACGCGGAAAAGGCTTGCGCGAAGCCAATCGGGGTTGGGTTCTGTTGCCACTTCAATGGGGCCGCGTTTAATAACGCGGAAAAGGGTTGGAGGCGCAGTTAACCTGTGGTTTTTACTACGCTTGGGACTTCAATGGGGCCGCGTTTAATAACGCGGAAAAGGTCCATAGCCTGAATACAAAGCATTAGTGTTTCCAACACTTCAATGGGGCCGCGTTTAATAACGCGGAAAAGGCTGTTCTGGATTTTGTCTTTGGGTTTTCAAGTGTTACACTTCAATGGGGCCGCGTTTAATAACGCGGAAAAGGAGAAAGATTACCGAGTAGGCAAAAGAATTTGCCTAACATACTTCAATGGGGCCGCGTTTAATAACGCGGAAAAGGCGACACGAAAGCCCCTAAAAAATTCAAGATGTTAGGACTTCAATGGGGCCGCGTTTAATAACGCGGAAAAGGATTAAGACACTGTTTGATGAAACGCCTTTAACAGAGGTCACTTCAATGGGGCCGCGTTTAATAACGCGGAAAAGGAATTCATTAATCCGATATATTCTTTGTGTGAAGAATAACTTCAATGGGGCCGCGTTTAATAACGCGGAAAAGGATAACTCTCCTGTTCGCGGTAGTTCCACAAGTGTCTCACTTCAATGGGGCCGCGTTTAATAACGCGGAAAAGGCCGAATTCAGACAAAGAATGTCCTTTGTACGGTGAACTTCAATGGGGCCGCGTTTAATAACGCGGAAAAGGAAGCAATATCTTGTTTGCGTCTTTTGCTTTTCCTGTTACTTCAATGGGGCCGCGTTTAATAACGCGGAAAAGGCGCACACAGCGAGAATAGGCCACGACGCCAAATACCACTTCAATGGGGCC
Organism: uncultured Myxococcales bacterium; assembly: GCA_964454015.1. Lineage (GTDB taxonomy): Bacteria > Myxococcota_A > Bradymonadia > UBA4248 > UBA4248 > CAYVQF01. The sequence goes on along the minus strand of CAYVQF010000081.1, from coordinate 17,731 downwards.
GCGTTTAATAACGCGGAAAAGGGCCCAAAAACGCCCCTATGGCGTCGATGAGGAAATACTTCAATGGGGCCGCGTTTAATAACGCGGAAAAGGTTGAGCATCTTGGTAGAATATCTCATTATATGCAAACTTCAATGGGGCCGCGTTTAATAACGCGGAAAAGGCGTATTGCGCGCGCCAGTCAGCCGTTACCGCCGTAAACTTCAATGGGGCCGCGTTTAATAACGCGGAAAAGGTGCTTACGGGCATGTTCGACACACTGCACAAGACAACTTCAATGGGGCCGCGTTTAATAACGCGGAAAAGGAACATTATATTATTATTTTTCCAGTCTCCTCATGGGACTTCAATGGGGCCGCGTTTAATAACGCGGAAAAGGCAGAGAGTTTCTTTATAAAACAACAAGTTACAACACAAACTTCAATGGGGCCGCGTTTAATAACGCGGAAAAGGTTGAGCGCACCACATACAAAAAAATAGGTTACAGAGGACTTCAATGGGGCCGCGTTTAATAACGCGGAAAAGGGGCAACAATTTCAATAAGTTGGTTGAAAGAATCAACAACTTCAATGGGGCCGCGTTTAATAACGCGGAAAAGGACAGATTTCGCAGTCTTTGTGTATCTGGTTCATTTTCACTTCAATGGGGCCGCGTTTAATAACGCGGAAAAGGCTAGAAATCAAGACGACAGAAGACTATGCTGGCTTTACTTCAATGGGGCCGCGTTTAATAACGCGGAAAAGGAACTCAGGCGTAAGGCTTACCCTCACGCCCACAGACACTTCAATGGGGCCGCGTTTAATAACGCGGAAAAGGCCTTCAACAAGTGCAGCAATTCCCGCTGCAATGTAAGTCACTTCAATGGGGCCGCGTTTAATAACGCGGAAAAGGTTGTGTTTCTGCTTCTGTTGTGTCAATGAAACAAGCACTTCAATGGGGCCGCGTTTAATAACGCGGAAAAGGGCCACGGTGCTTGGCTTAGTATAACAAAAAAAGCCACTTCAATGGGGCCGCGTTTAATAACGCGGAAAAGGCCTGTCACCACACAACTTTTGCGAAGTAAGCAGAATTTACTTCAATGGGGCCGCGTTTAATAACGCGGAAAAGGGTTGTTGCAGAGAAGCCGCTTGTATTGTACAAAGACACTTCAATGGGGCCGCGTTTAATAACGCGGAAAAGGGCTGATAAAGCACGTAAGTCTGCACAAGCTCTAGGTAACTTCAATGGGGCCGCGTTTAATAACGCGGAAAAGGGAGACACCCTCTGTGTCTCTTCCTTCATTATACTCGCACTTCAATGGGGCCGCGTTTAATAACGCGGAAAAGGCGTGATAAACTGGTATTCAATAGACAAGGCGAAGATAACTTCAATGGGGCCGCGTTTAATAACGCGGAAAAGGAGCTTGCTTCGTTTGTCGCTAGACTTCACTGACGAAAACTTCAATGGGGCCGCGTTTAATAACGCGGAAAAGGTCGCGCCTTGTCCCACGGGTCGACGCCATCGAGACCAACTTCAATGGGGCCGCGTTTAATAACGCGGAAAAGGGACATCACCCTTGGTTTGCCTTGGTTCCAGTTTTCAGCGACTTCAATGGGGCCGCGTTTAATAACGCGGAAAAGGGACAAACAAAAAGACCAGTCTGCATGTAGGTGTAAAACTTCAATGGGGCCGCGTTTAATAACGCGGAAAAGGACAGCGCCTGTCAGGAAGCGACTTGAAAGGGGCGGACTTCAATGGGGCCGCGTTTAATAACGCGGAAAAGGAGCCCTGTCCAATTCATCCCTCCTTTCAGGAGCTTTCACCCCCAATTTCGAGCGCTCGGCAATGACGACGCATATCCGCTTCGCCTCCCGCCACCGCGCCGTTGAGACATTCAGGCAAACGTCCATAACCTATCGTCTTCCTCCTTTGCGAGCGCTGCCAAGTACCGCGCGCATGACCCAAGCGCTCGAAACGGACAACACTTCAACCCACGCGCATCAACCACAATACTCCCAACCCCGTTTCCATAAAAGCGCGCCCGAGTCCGAGGTTGGCACAAAGAACACGGGCGGTGGTCCCAGTAGCCGCCGCGGCGAGGACAGTCCTCCCCCACTACCTCACCTCAATAGATATGCGCGTAGCGCTCGGGGTGCTCGTAGGCGCGACCCACTGAGAAGAAGGCCCCCTTGGCTTTGCCGTCGGCCGGACCGAGCGCCACCAACAACACTTGGTCCTCTCGGTGGTTGATCACATCGGCCAACGCCGCAATCAGCGCCGCGCGCGCCGACTTGGTCAAGTCAGCGCGAAAAACGCTGTACTGGATGTGCAGACCAAAGCCCCGGCATATCTGATAAACCTCCCGCAGGCGCTTGGGGTGAGAAATGTCATACATAATCAACGTGCATGTCGGTGTCATCACAGGCCTCCTATCTCAACGTGTCTCAATGGGCACGTAGGCGGGAATCTCACCCATCACATGCCGTCCCAGTAATCGCGCCTGTACTTGCATCATCCGCCGCCAAGTGATGGTGTAGCCAAAAAGCGGGTGGGTGATCTGCTGATCCATGCGCCGCTCATAACAGCGGATCAGGTCTCGCTTGCCGTAGCTGGTGAAGGCACAACCAGCGGCGTTGCGCACAAAACTCTTTCGATTCAGCTCGCCGTTGTTGAAGGCCGTCAAGACCACCGAGTCGGCAATGAGCGGCCTGAACTCCTCCATCAGGTCCAGAGCCAATGCCGGCCTCCCGTAGCGCGGCCGGTGAAAGAAGCCCAAATAGGGGTCGAAACCGGCTGCCAGCACCGCGTGCATGGCGTCCTTGGTCAACATGGCATAGGCATAACTGAGCGCCGCGTTCACTGGGTCCCGCGGCGGTCGCCGGTTGCGCTTCTCAAAATCGAAGGCCTGCCCCTCGCCGTCGCGCAGCAAGTCACCAAAATGTTGAAAATAGTGGCGCGCCGCGCTCCCCTCGAGCCCCAACAAGGTCTCTGGCTCATTCGCCTGGCGCGCTTCATCAGCCAAACGCTGCAGCTCCGCCAACACATAGGGCGTCAAGCCAGGGTGGTTACGCCGCAGCACCGTGCGCTGATTGCGAATCTTGGAACGCACCATCTCACGGGCGATGTCCAAGGATTTCGTCTCCGAACCTGCACACGCGTATTGGGCAATGCGCAGGTGGACGTTCTTGTGGGGATGCCCCGTCGCCATCCCATAGAACCATCCGCCCTGAGAAAAGAAGCAGACGGGTATCTCCTCTTCCATCGCAGCTTGTAAACACGGGGTGGTGATCTCCACCCGGCCAAAGAGCAGCACCTCGGTGGTTTCCCGCAGCCGGGTCGAGCCCACCCGCTCGTCCTCCACATAGATGTCGAACTCCCCTTTGCGTTTGCGAATCTTGGCGCCTTGGGTCGTCACCGCCAGCGGTAAACCTTCATCACACGGGGCGAGCAACTGCCGCATCTTGGCCGGTTCGGCAGCCTTGGCGCCGATCTTGGCCAGGAGATTGACTTCATCTGGCAGACAAATGCCAACCAGCGAGCAGCCTCGACACTTGGGGGAGTCTTCCAGGGGCGCCGGGATCTCGTTGCGCTCGACCGCGGCGCGAAACTCACCCACGATCTCCCGGGTCCTCGCCACCAGAGCATCGTCGATGACGATGTCCACGCGTCGCCTGGATTCAGCGTAGTAGATCATGGCGCTGTGGCAGGCATAGCCGTGGCTGCGCAGAACCAAGGCCTGTGCGCAGAGCTGTACGCGCTCGGGTTCATAGGCACCATCCTCCACGTCAGGCACGCTCCCCCTTTTGGTGTCCACCACACAGACTTCGCCGTCTTCCACCTCCAAGAGATCGATGCGCGCTGTGATGGCCTCTTCTTCACAGGTCAACCACACGGAGCGCGTCGCCATCTTGATCTCAGGCACCTCTTCAGGTGGCGGCAGCTCCGGACCGGGCTTGTCCGTCCGCCGATGCCTATAGGCCCCATCGATGGTGTAGTGGTTGTCATCCCACTCCCCTTGGGCCCATTCCATGAAAGCCAACCTTGGGCAATAAGCCCACTCGTTGATCATCCGAGCAGGTACCACAACAGGATCGTTTTCGCTTGCATTGTCATTGTTCGCAGTCATTGTCGCCTCGTTCGTCCGCTGGAAGTGAGAACCCTGGCATCCGGCACGCGATCACCCAATAGAATGCTTGGCCGCGGCTCAAGCCCTGAGCCGGTCACAGGCACACACCACCTGTTTGCCCAATGGGGCCACCCCTCCGAGGTGGATCTCGGAACCTCTCTGACCGGACCTGCATCCAGTCTCTCGCTGTTCTTCACTTGCCAAAGAGGTTGCGGACTAGGTCTCAGGGATGAAATGTCCCAGACCAAAGTGGGCGCCATAGCCAAAGGCCAAGGGGCCGCGCACGGGGCGAGCGAAGCGAAGCCGGAAGCCGTAGGCCCCACGCGGTCCGCGCCGGCCTTCCCCGGCGAGCCTCTCCGTGCGGAAACGCCACCATGGCACGGCCTTTCCGGCGATCCATGTGGCTTCCACCCTCTCAACCTCTACCGGCTCGGCCAAGCCGCACGCCACCACGAGACGTCTGAGATCGTGCTCCGCTGAGCCGATCTGCAGCCCGGATGCGTCGCACTTGGGCACCCCGGTGCGGGTGCGCTTGGGGAAGCGGGTCGGCACGAAGGGGGTGCGCGACACCCAGGTGTCTGACTCCGCCAGCAGGGGCGACCGCTCCCGCGTCGTATCCTTGCCGCCAAAGTCAGCAGGCGATCCGAAGCCCAACAAAGTCGTGTGGAGGTCGTGTCCTCCCTGCCCCCAGAGTTTGCGCAGCCCCTTCAGGGCTTGTCGCGCTTCGGGCGAGAAGCCCATGGGCGCCCACAGCGTGAGGTGACTCACGAAGGGGCCCTGGCCGTTGGCCTCGGGGATCAGATAGGCGTGCTGGTGCCCTTGCAGCGGCGCGCCATGGGCATCGCAACCGCGAAAGACCACGGCGCCATCGGAGCGGCTGACCAAGGCGGTGTGCAGCCGCTCGGCCACCCACAGAGAGTGCAGAAAATGCGGCGGGACCGCCGATTGGATCTTGAAGCGGGCGACCGTCACGGTGTCCTCCTGGCGACGCACGAAGGGTCGCACCTTGGCGGCTAGGGCATCATTGGGCAACACATAGTCCACCCACTCCGAACCCGGCGCCTGGGTCCAGCCATCCTTGCGCAGGTCACCGCTCTCGGCCTCGAGGGCCTCGCGCAGCGTCGCTGGGATCACTGGCCCTTTGACCGCCTTGGCTTTGCCCTTACCAGCCCTTTTGGGCGGGCTCTGGGGCGGTGCATCGGGCACCAAGCCTCGGCGCCACTGGGCGAAGGCTTCCGACGGCATCGCGCACAGCACCCGGGTCGTGCTCACACCGCGCAAAAGCGCCTCTCCAGTCCACGGAGCGGCGTTCAGCTCTCCCTCAGGGACGGAGCTCACCCGCCGCGCCTCCACCCAGGACTCCGCGCGCCCCAAGTAGTTCAGGCGCGCCAGCAACAGGTCGAGGACACCAGCTTCTTCATCGTTGAGCACCACGGGCCAGTGGACCCGCAGCACCCCTGACCCGACGTCGACGAAGGTGTCGAAGACCTTGGTAGAACCTTCACCCTTGCCACTCTTGGTCGGCATGTAGTGGCGCGAATGGGCCAACACGGCAGGCGGCAGCGAGAAGCTCGGTCGGGCCGAAGCCAATCGGGCCATCAGGGCATCGATCTGGGCCTCACTCACCTCATCGCGGGCCTTGTGGTACCACACCGCCAGCAGCGCTCGCTGAAGACGCCACGGCGCGGGCGGCCACTCGACCCGACCTTCATTGACGTGGGCATCCCATGGGGTCGCATGATAGCGCCCACTGGGAAAGCGAATCTCAATGGCAAACATAGCTCTACCTCAACCAACGCGTGGATTGAACCCAAGTTCACGATGCTGACGTCATTTCCCCTTCTTTCCTTCTCCATCCTTCTTTGGCGTGTAGCGGACCTCGGTGACCGTCGGCGTCGCAAAGTGGGAGCTCGCGGCAGCAATGAGCCCCGGCAGGGCCGCCTCGAGGGCGTTCAAGCTTGGTAACGCAAATTCCTTGGGCTGGGTGACCTCGGGTGCCCCGGCTACCATGAGATCACAGGCAGTACGCAGGCGCAGGCCGCGGGCGAGGAAGGCCTGGATCTTGTACAGCGCCAAGGCGAGCAGCAGGGAAGTAACGGCGTCATCAAAGGCAAAGCCGCGAATCTGGGCCACGTCGATGTTGAAGTAGGCCACCATGCGTCCAGTGTACTCATCGCGGTGATAGGGCACGTGGCCAAAGCCCTTTTTGGCGTCTCCGCTGGGGTCGACCTGATCGAACTTGACGCCGCCGCTGGTGGCGATACCAACATCAGAGGCCTCGATGAAGGCCGAGATGGCCCGCGGCAGCCGCAGGCGGCCCCCGGCGAGCTCACTTTTAGCCAAGAAGACCCCGTGCAAGAGGGCGTTGACGTCGTAGGAGAGGAGAACCCGAGCCAGCTTGCGCAGATCCACCTTGCCCGTGACCATGGCCCCGAGCTCGGCTTTGAGCTTGTCGAAAAAGGACTTGTCCTCGCTCTCGAGGATGTAGGGGCTGTTGAGGCGGTGGGCCTCCAGCAGGGAGTTGGTGACAAAGGCGCCATCGTGATCCACCACCCGAACGTAGGGCAGGCCCTTGAGCGGCGTGACCCAATCGTCGCAGGCCTCGTCCCAGCACACCGTCTCGAGGCGGTTGGCCATACTCTGAGATGACTCCACCAGCAGCATCCGCCGGCCATCGGCCAAGCTGTATTCCGCGGCACCGATGTCGGGGAAGCCCGTGCTCTGGAAGCGGTGTCCCTGGAGGGGCTGCAGCGGCACCTGAATGAGAAGGCGAGGATGGTTGAGGAGAGCAGATAGGTCCATGGGGTAACTCCTTGGTTGAGGAAGAGGAGGGTTTAGCGATCATCGTCACTGGCCAAGACCACGATCTCCGCCAGGGTGTTGAGGTCACAGGGACGCAGGGGGAAGAGGAGGGCCGCTGCGGCCCGTTGCACCGCAGCGCCGCTGACCCCCACCTGCTCTAGCGCCGGGCTCAGGCCCACGCCGCGCAGCCGCCGCACGGCCAGGCGACTGGCCTGGAGGCCTTCGCCCCGGGCGGCGTTGTGGAAGATCTGGGGCGAGAGCGGCACGGTGAGACCCGCCAGGCCTCCCTCTTGGACCCTGACCCGGCCCATGAAACAGAGCTTGAGGAGGGCGAAGAGGGCGCCGGGGTGTTCGCGACCGGCCCCTTCAGGCGGTGTCAGCTTCGGGTTGCCGGCCTCGCGCCAGTCGAAGAGGGCACAGGCGCGCAAGTAGCAGCCAAAGCGGCGCAGATCCAGCGCACCTTCGACGAAGGCTGTGACATCGCTCAGGTAAGCCGCACAGTGCCCCTGATCGACGTAGGCGCCCTCACCGCCTTGGAGATGCAGCCGCCGGCCCAGGGTCTCCAGCATGGCGCTGACGGGGTCACCGTCGTGCCAGGTGAGATCCAGCTCGCCCTCTTTGTCGAACCAGGCGCGCCGCCCCTTGCCGACGCGCACGGTGGGTTCGAGGTGGCGATGAAAGGGAGGACATTTTGCGCCCTCGACGTGGACCGAGGCCAGGGCCACGGCCAAGCGCCACTCGGGCGAGCCGTCGTCGGCGTGACGCAACCAGCTTGGCGATGGTGGCGGCAGAGGTCTGACGAAGCTCTTCTCGCTCCACGCCCGCGACTTCACCAGGGCCGCCTCCAGCTCGCCCATCTTGACGAGGAGGTCCAAGACCGGGCGGCTGCCGCTGCCGCGACACAAAGCGAAGATCGCCTCATCGAGGTTACGCGCGCTCCGCTGCACCGAGGCCGGCGCATCGCCGCTGCGGACCTTGCTACCGCAGGTGTCGAGCCAGGCGTCGAGATCGCGCAGCAAATCGACCTCGGGACGACGCTGCACCAGAAAGCGCCCCAGAGGCGTCGCCAAGTAAGCAAGTCCGTTGCGAACATGAAAGCCCTGGCGTGAAAACGCTCTAATTCCTCTGTCCACTCCCAACGACGCAACGGCTCGGGCGAAATCGACGCCATCCCTCACGCGGCGTCGCTCGAGACGAACGCGCCCCTCACCGAACATGAGGCGCAAGGTGCCTATGGTCGCCGCCTCCGTCCACAAGGGCAACCAGATCTCTCCGCGGCTGCTCTCTCCCGAAGAAGCAGATCCATAGCCAGCAGCGCTAGCGCGCACTGTGAAGGGAGCCGCTAAGGTACCTCGATCAGCCGATTCCAGACGGCGCACCGCCGCTGCAGCAAAGAGGAGGCTGCCCTCCATCATCAACACGTAGTCCCAGGGATTGACCACACTGGCACCGTCAAACCCAGTCGCTGCGTTCGCCCCCCCCGCAGAGCCTGGCATGAACTGGCCAATGGAAGCGCTACCCAAACCGGGGACGTTGTGGCCAAAGACTGCACTAGCCAACAGCACCGTGCTCAATCCACTCGGAGTGGCGCCATTGACGGGCAGAAGCTCAACGACACGCTCCATGAAGTTGCGAGCGAACTCGAGCCGGCCGTCATTGCCACCCGTGCCTAGAATGGGGGGATACTGGGCCTTCCCGTCTACGATGACATAAGCCGCGTCCAACCACGCGACCACCTCATCGGGCATTGCTGCGCGGCAGAGTTGCAGCAACTCCTCTTTGCGGTCCTCCGGTTTTTCAGTAATGCCAAGTCTTTCTCTAAACGAATACGCTAGTGCAATGACCTCTCTGTAGGGCCGAAAGCGCGTCGCCTTTGAATCGGCCAAGGCCGTAATCGCGCTTTTGTTGTCCTTTGGTCCAAACCCACTGCCACCGTTCCACGGCGTCACGATGGGCGTGGGCACATAGTTGTTGGCAAAGAAGTCGACGATCTCTTCCTCCTGGAAGTGGGTGTGCAGCAGAAAGCGATCCTCCTGCCACGAAGCCCGCGCCTGGGGATCGAGCTGCTCCGCCACCAGGCGAAAGATACCCAGGGCTTTGAGATAAGAAGCCAGCGGCTCAGGGCGGCAGCCGCCCAGGACCAACGCGCGTCGCTCACCCATGATTCTCCCCTCCTTCTCGCGCTTCGGCGGCGCTCGCCCGCTGATCGCTGTTGCGCAACAGCGCCTCCAAATAGGCCAAGCGGAACGGCCCCAAGTCCGGGTCATCGCGCAATGAGAGCATGCGCTCGATCCAGCAGCCCGGGCCCATGGCGGTGACCGAGAGATCCAGACAGGTTTCGGGCATGGTCGCGCCGTTGGGCAGGGCCACCGCTGGCAGCACATCGCCGTCCCACACGCCGCACACAAAGGCCCGCCCTGCCGGTGCCTCCCTCTCCCTGGGCATGGCCCGCAGCGACAGCCGCACCTTGCCGTGATGGGTCGCGATGAGGAAGGCCGTCAGATTGTCACCGCCGCACTGCAACCACGCCAGCGCCGAGGCCAGCTCATGGCGAAAATGCGGCCGCTCTTGGTGCCGCCCCGTGGGGACGGCCGATTTGGCCCACAACCCCGCGCTAGGCGGCGTCGCGTGAGCACTCAGCATCTTCTGAAATGCCGGATGGGCTTTGCCCACGTCGTGCCATGCCGCCGCCGTCAGTAGGGCCTCCTCGAGATGAGAGGGCAAGGCTTGGGCCCGGAGGGTGGTCGCCGCCGCTCCGTAGACATCGGCCAAGTGCGTCGACAGATCGACCCAACAGCCAATGCGGGTCGCGGGATCAGCCGTCACCGCGTCCAAGGGGGCAGCATCAGTCCCCAAGACCGGGACCGAGCGCTTCCCTTCCCCGGTCCACCCCAGCTCCGGCTCGTAACCCCCTGCGGCGCTGTGCAGGAGCACGACCATGCCCGGTCGCAGCGCCTCGTGGGAGATCTCCGCCCACTGCCCCTCGACGCCATCCCAGCGCCAGGCCTTGGTGGCCTCTTGCCCTGTGTTCTTGGCCTTGCCCAGCGCCCGGTCCTCGCCCTCACCCTCTTCGCTGGCCTTGTCTTTTCCTCTGGCCAAGCGCTTGACGAAATCTCTGATGGCCCCCACGCCGACGGCACAGCACTCGCCCGCCGCCGGCGAGACTTTGGGGAGATTTTCAGGGCTGTCAGCGCCAAAGTCCCGCCAAAAGACCTCCACATCGAGATCATCTGCGTCGCGAATGTAGAGGCCCACGTCGATGTCATCACCACTGAGATCGGCCGAGTTATCGAAGAGCTCCAGCAAATCCTTGCGCCGCAATACGGGCCGCACCTCTGCCGGAGCTGGATCGGCGATCCCGCGCACCACCTCGGGTCCACAGGCGTCGAGCCCGCGCAAGATCTGCCGCGCCTCTCCGTATCGCGCAGGTGCATAAGGCGCCGCATCGGCCTTCTCATCGATGTCGATCCAGAAGACCTGACCGAGCTCATGCTCGCCGTAGCGGTTACAGCGGCCAAAACGCTGCACCAGCGAGGACCATGGCGCAAGCTCCGTGAAGAGGGTGGCCGCCGAGATGTCCACACCGGCCTCCAGGGCCTGAGTGGCCACCACGATGCGGTCACCGGCGCCCTCTAGACATCGCTCCTGTCGCTGGCGATCCGTCTGGCGAAAGCGAGAGTGCACCAAGAATGTGTCCGCATCGCTGCGGCCTGCCTTGCGCAGCGCTTGGTAGATCTCCTGGGCGCGCTTGACCCGATTGACGAAAACCAAGGTCAAGGTGCCGGCGTGATGCGCCGCCAATACCTCCGCGGCGACGGCCTTGGCGTAGCCCTTCTTGTCAGCCGCCGTGAAGGCACTTCGCGCCGCGGTCAGCGCCTTGCGCGCATGAACCCGCTGGCGCACCGACGCGTCATCGAGATCCTCCGCGCCGAGCTGCAATTGCGGCCAGCCTCCCTCAGCCGGCGGGCGATGATCGACCGTCGCGATGGGATCACTGCGCAAGGTGGCGCTCATCCAAATGGACGTGGAGGCCAGAAGCGTCCCCAAGTGAGACCGCAAACCCTGGAGTTGCGCGCTGGTCTCTACGCCCACGCCCATGAGCTGCGTCTCGTCGAAGACCCAACAGGCATCGTTGTGCAGGAGACCAAAGCCAATGGGCCAGCGATAGCGACTCAGGCCATAGCCGCGGTTGAGCGCCCGCGACAGAAGCTGGTCTTGGGTGCCCACCAAGATGGCCGCGCTTTGGGGGTCCTGCTCCCAGGCGTTGGAGACCTCGCCTCCCATCAGCACGTGCACCCCCGGGAGCTGGGCCGCATCCACCCGTTCGGGACGCATCGCAGCGAGACGCGACACCACCTCCTGCGCAAAAGCAGCACTCTGCTGCACCAGGACCCGCATGGGCAGACAATAGACCAGACGCCGCGGCGTCTGCGCCCGAATGGCGGCGTCAGCGAAGTAACGCCGCCACAACCAACCCACCACGACACAGGCCGTCTTCCCCAAGCCCGTGGGAATGTTCAGCAGCGTCGGCAGCGCAGCGGCCTCGGCAAAACGCCGTTGATAGGGGTAGGGCTCACGCCCGGTGACCCTGCGAAAAAAGTCCGCGTATTCCATGTGCATTCTCTTTCCTTCAACCCAAAATGTCGCATCACAATTGCCAAGAATTATTTAACATTCGCTTGTGTTGCTTGGCAACCCTCCCTGCCGTGTCACCATCGTACCCCTGAAAGCCACAACCCCGACGCATCCTCTCTCAAAGCACCCAGCCCCAAGCGTCGTTGCCGGCGTGTCACTTCATCGGCGACCGCGGCCCGCCCGCTGGGAAGAGATCTTTCGCTGCTTGCCCACAAAAACTTGCATGCAGATGATCTCTTCTTCAAGCACTCTCAAAGCACGGCACAGTCTCACACAAGCTTTTTTTTGAAAAACCCCGATTTTTGGACACCAACTGTCCAAAAATGTCCATTTCAACCTAACCCAGCCCCCAAGGACCCCAAACGGGCCGTCGCACGGGTCGGCTCCTACCATGCGTCGGCCGCTTCTGCCAATTACGCCTGTTAAAACATGAAGATACCCCATCTCCATTCATGGAGAGGGGGGCCAGGGGGGTGAGGTCAGCAAAGGCTGGCCCCTCACCGCCACCATCGAGACCGGACCAGGGGGGTGAGGTCAGCAAAGGCTGGCCCCTCACCGCCAACATCGAATTCTAGCCAGGGGGGTGAGGTCAGCAAGCGCTGGCATCTCACCGCCACCATCGAGACCAGACCAGGGGGGTGAGGTCAGCCAACGCTGGCCCCTCACCGCCAACATCGAATTCGGGCCAGGGGGGTGAGGTCAGCCAACGCTGGCCTCCCCTGATCCACCATCGAGACCGATGCGCCATCGCCCCGGCTGGATCGCTGTTGCTGCCTCTGGTTGCCCCTGGCCCTTTCTGTCATGCTGAGTCCTGGATCGGCAGCGCAACCTGATTGGAGCGATCATGCAGCGAAACACCCATTTGAGACCACTCATGCTCCTCGTTGCGGTGGCGCTCTGGGCTTGCGACGATGGCGGCGGCAGTGGGCCCACGGACGCCACCACGGACGATGATCAGCGCGACGGCCTGATCACGGGGAATCTGCTCCCACCAGCCGCCTGCGCGACGCCCTTTCCCGCTTTTGGCTGCGAGGGCAACCCCCTCGGGCAGTGGGAGCTCGTTGGGCTCTGCTTCGAGACCTTCAGCGATTGCGCCGGGGCTTCCGTCGTGGCCACGGGCTCGCTGCACGCGACACTGCGCATCGGCGGCGCTGAAAACTTCGATCACAGCTACGACTTCGACTACGATCTCAGGATATCCGTGCCGCAGAGCTGTCTCGAGGGTCGCTCCTGCGATAGCATTGGGTGCTTTGGAACGAATCACTGTTCGTGTACCAACGGCATCGGTTCGAGTGGCGGTGTGAGCGGCTCCTGGAGCATGAACCTTCCCGGGCGCGTGCGCTTTGCAAACAGCCCTGGACTCTCGGACTTCTGTGCTGGGGAGGACTACGCCGACTCCCTCGGCGGTGTCCGCAAAATCTGGCGACGCGTCTCGTCACCTTGCGCCAGCGACTGCGACGACGGCCTGGCCTGCACCCAGGACTACTGCGCCGCCGACACGGGGGGATGCGCCAATGTGCCCGTGCCCACGGGTGGCCCTGAGGGCTGGCTCAACAGCCCGGAGTGCCAGAATGGCCTCGATGACGACTGTGATGGCCTCGTGGACCTCGAGGACCCTGAATGCCACACCGAGCCCTGTGCCACCGTTGCCGAGTGCAGCGATGATGGCAATCCCTGCACGCTGACCACCTGTGATGGCGAAGGCTTTTGCCGCACCGCGCCGGTCGCCGACGGGACTCCATGCCCGGGCTCGGATGCGTGCACCGAGACCTACCTCTGTCGTCGCGACCAATGTGTGCCGGGGCCGGCGACGCGCGACCTCGACCAAGACGGATTCGTCGACGCGGCCTGCCAATTTGGCTCGGACTGTGACGACAACGACGCCACCATTCACTTTGGCGCCGAGGGGCCGCGTGGCGACCCCTCCTGTTTCGATGGCATCGACAATGACTGCGATGGAATGATCGATGCCTTCGACGCCGACTGCTGGGAGGCGACTTGCAGCTCCGACGGCTGGTGTCTCGAACATCCTCGCCCGTTGGCCGACAACCTCAAAGGACTCTGGGGCGCCGCTCCCGACGATATCTGGGCGGTCGGTGACTTTGGGCACATCATCCATTGGGACGGCGGCGGGTGGTCTCGCTCGGCCAAGCCGGTCTATTTCACGCTGGAAGACGTCTGTGGCTGCGCTGCCGACGACGTCTGGGCGGTGAGCACCACGGGCGACATCGTGCACTACGACGGCGACGCGTGGCGCAAGGTCGACAGGGGCACGGGGGGACCGAACGCCTACTTCGCCGTCGATTGTCTCTGCGATGGCGACCATGGGACGCGTGAGCTGTGGGCGGTGGGACGCTCGGGCAAATACTCCATCTTCGATGGGTCGAGCTGGCACCACGGGCAGCACCCGAGCCCGAGCTTCGAAAACCTCAATGGCGTGTGGATCGCGGGGCCCGGAGAGGCTTGGGCCGTGGGCAGAGGCGGCCTGCTCAGTCGCTATGCGGGCGGCGCGTGGCAGGACGCCAACGCGGGCGTGACCCTTGAATTGCACGGCATTTGGGGGACTTCGCCCGAGCAGATTTGGAGCGTCGGGGCGCGCACCTTCTTGGCCTTCGACGGGTCGAGCTGGAGCTCGCCCGTCAATCTCGGTTCAGCCGCGCTCTACGACGTCTGGGGTCTCGGGGACCATCTATGGGTCGCCGGAGACGGCGTGCTCTTCGACTTCGATCGCGTCAGCCAGCGCCAGCATCCCTATGCGCTCGGCGTCGATCCGCCGACCTTGCGTGCCGTGCGGGGCTTCGATACGCAAGACCTGTGGGCCGTGGGTGACGCGGGCGCCATCGTCCACGTCGGCGAGCAGGGCGTGAGCACCAACACCCTGAGCACGCGGGAGCTGTGGTCGGTCTGCGGCACACCGGGGCACCAGGACAGCGAGCGCATCTGGGCCGTTGGTGCCACGAGACAAGGCTTCTTCCTGCGCGATCAGGGTGGGTGGCAGATGATCCCAGCAGACATGAAGGGGTGGATGCGCGACATCTACTGCGCTGGAAGCCACGGGGTCTTTGCGGTCGGCGACAAGTACTGGATGCGCTGGGGCGATGGCGTCTTCGAGCAGGGCGAGATTCCTGGGGTGAACACGGCTGACGAATTGATGGCCGTCGATGGCCGTATCGGCCCCAATGGCGTGGAGCTCATCGCCGTGGGTGACCGCACCCTGATCGCCTACTACGACGGCCAACAGTGGACCAGCGAGTACCTCTCGAGCAGCGCCTTTGGAGCCTTTTACGACGTCTGGATGTCGCCCGATCCCCTGGCTGCCTTGCAGGCCGTCGCTGTGGGGTACAATGGGCGCTGTATGCTCTACGATGGCACGCGCTGGAGGAGCTGCGAGCTCGGCGCCACGGACAACCTCCACGGCGTCTGGGGCGACGGCCAAGGAGGCATCTGGGTCGTCGGCGCTTACGGGCAGCTCTACGCCTGGAACGGCAGCGCCTTCGAAGCCCGGGATATTGGGCAGGGCAGCGAATACCTGCACGATGTCAGGGGAAGTGGGCCGCAGGACGTGTGGATTCTCGGCGAATCCATGCTATGGCACTTCGACGGCTCCGTCTGGAATTCGGAGCCCATGGACCTCGCCCATCCCACGGCGCTATACATCAGCGCGAGCGACGCCTGGGCTGTTGGTCGGCATGGCGCTGTGCTGCGCCGTCGGCGCTGAGACGGAGCCATGGCTGCCCTCTCGACACGGCGGCGCGGCATCGAAGCCACCGGCCTCTACAATGAACACACGCTGATATGGTGCCGCGCGAATGCCCATAAACACCGCAACCCTCTACATCCTCTCGGGGCGCCCGGGGAGCGGGAAGACGACACTCTCCCAAATGCTGGCGCGACGCGTCGGGGCGGCTCACCTGCGCATCGATACCATCGAGCAAGCGCTCCGCGACCTGTGCGCCGTCGACGTCCAGGGTGAGGGCTATCGCCTGGCCTACCGGGTGGCCGCAGACATCCTCAACGCCGGCGTGAGTGTGGTCGCCGACGCCTGTAACCCCATCGCGTTGACCCGACGGGAGTGGGCCCAGGTGGCCACGGACGCTGGCGTGACCTATGTGAACATCGAGGTCGTCTGCGCTGATGCCCAAGAGCATCGCGAGCGCGTGGCCACCCGAACCTCGACGATTCAGGGCTTGCGCTTGCCGACCTGGGCAGAGGTCGTGCAGCAGGACTATCACGCGTGGACAGCCGAGCGGTTGCTCATCGACACCGCACACCGATCCCCAGAGACTTGCATCGAAGAGCTGTTAGCCAAGCTGCCGAGGTCGCACCAGCACGCGACGCCACCCGACACAATCGCTGGCTGAAGGCTCGCCCACCCAACTCCCCCCCCCAATCCCAATGCACACCCCACAAGACCTGCGCGACCTCATCCCCCAGAACAAACACGACCTCACGCGGGCCCAGGCGGCGGTCGCCCGCGGCTACCCCGAGGTCGCACCCATCTTGCCCGAGCTCCTCGAGTGGCTCCAGGACCTCAACTGGCCCGTGGCCCGGGTCCTGGCGCCGTTCTTGGCCTCCATTGGCCCACCCATCATCCCCCACCTGAGCCGCGTCTTCGCCGGTGACGACCATATCTGGAAGTATTGGCTCCTGCAGTGCATCGTCAAAGACTGCGCCGTCGTCGCCGCGGCTTTCCGCGACGACCTCATCCGCCTGGCACGCGCGCCCACCGCCGCCGAAGCCCGTGAAGAGCTGGATGAGATGGCGCGCGTCGTTCTCGAAAGCCATGGCTGGCCTTGGGACGCGTGAATACCCACCGCCCAACAACAACACCCCAGACGGGCCGACGCATAGGTCGGCCCCTACCCCACCATCGTTTCATCAACACGCCCCCAGACGGGCCGACGCTATGCGTCGGCTGATTCGGCGATGGCGTGCCATCAACACCCCCCAAGCGGGCCTTGCCCCATCACCTGCCCTTGGCTAGTCTCTGTCCCATCTTCACGTCCCAGGTAGACTTCTTCTGTGACCACGGGCGTGGAGGCGTGCCGCCCTGCGGGCCCCATCCCTTCCCTCCCCACCAACGACGCTCATGAGGCCACCCATGCGTACCCCAACCCTACTCTTCGGCGCAGCGCTCCTCTGCCTCTCACCCGGCTTGGCTTTGACGCAAAAAGCGGAGTGGGCCAGCGTCGAGGATAAAATGCCCCTGCCCATCCTCAAGATCGCTGGCGACTTCGACGACGCCGCGGCCTGCGCCAAGCTCGGCGCGCGGGTGACGCGCCATGATGGGTGCACCTGCGACCCGGCCATGATCGATGCCTCGGGGAACGGGGCCCATCTGGTGCGCTTCAAGACCAACAGCGACGAAGAAGAGGTTTATCTCGGGGTCAAGAGCGCACAAGCCACGGAGGTGCGCTACTACGCCCTGGGCCGCCATGTCACCTCGGAGCATGGGACTGGCGGCGGCTCCGAGTCCTCCCTCGCCCTCCAGCACCTCAGCCATGGCACCTTGCTCGGGGCACCCAGCCTCGTCATCGATATCATCGAGCGCCGGGTCTTCAAGACCCGTTTTGGCTATTACTTGGCGCTGGAAGACTGCAACGAGCGCTTGCGCAAGGGCCCAGAAGACACCCCCGATCCCCAAGCCATCGAGCGCTGCGTCGAGGCAGAGAGCGCGGCCTTCGTCCCGGAGAGCGGCAGCAGTGAAAAGGTCTACCGCTTCATCTTCCCTGGAGACAAAGCGCGCCTCGGCGCTGCCTGGGTCACCCAGCGACGCTATCAGGACCTCCACTCACAAGGTCAAGCACCGCCGATCTCGGTCAGCAGCTACGACTTGCGCATGGACGGTCTGAGCTGGTCTTTCCCTGACTATCGCGGCACGGTCACTCCCAAAGGCACCTTCAAAGAAGGGCCCGCCCTACCCTTTGAGCTCAAAGAAGGCGAAAAGACCTTTGCCTACTGATGCCCCGGGAGACGCCGCGCGCCTGACGCAGCGGGGACTTGCAGGGAGGACCCGGCCGGCCTATGTCCTCTGAGGCGGCACGGCTGGCACCGCCGAGAGCGCGACGCGGCACGTCTGATCGCCCCCCGGCGATGCCAGCGCCAGGGCACGGCGTTGACGACGAGGCCTGCGTGCCCTAGGAGCGTGTAGCGCATAGTTCCAGAGGATCGACAAGGCGCCGGAATCAT
>CAYVQF010000080.1:0-19546 GCA_964454015.1 uncultured Myxococcales bacterium | reverse complement strand
ACAATAATTCACAACGAGCAAGCCCCATGCCGGCTTTGGTCGTGGATTGTGGTTTCCTTTGACACGTGTCCCGCTTCGACCCCATTATGGCAGCGGCTCTCTCAGTGCCCTGCCCACAGGGCTGCCATGACCACGCCACGACAAGGTGATACCGTGCCAAAGGTCCTGCTCATCGACGCGGAAGAAGACGACACCACCATGCTCCAAGAGCTGCTCCTGAGCCATGGCGCCGAGGTCCACCCCCTGCAAGACGCACGCAAAGCCCTCCAAAACGCCCGCGACATTGGCCCCGACCTCATCGTCCTCGCCGTCGAACTCCCCGGTCTCAGTGGCTACACCGTCTGCGGCCAGCTCCGCCGCGATCCCACCACCCAGCACATCCCCATCATCATCACCAGCTCCACGGCGACACCCGACACCTTCGCCCAACACCGCAACCTCAAAACCAACGCCTCGGCTTACCTCCACAAGCCAATCGATCCCCAGAACTTCATCGCCACCGCCGCCGAACACATCCCCCTAAACGCCCCCAGTGCGCAGAGTGAGCAGGACATCATCTTCGAAGAACCGGACTTCACCAGCGGCGATATGCCGCTCTTTGACGATGATGCCGACGAAATCAGCATCGGCGACCTGGATCTCCCCCCCCTCGGCGCCGAAGAAAGCGTCATTGGCGATCTCGACCTCGAAGCCCTCATCGAGGCCCCGAGCATCGACGCCATCATCGATGCACCCATCAGCCCACCCACAGCCCCCGTGGCCCACTCACAACCACCCCCACAACCACCCCCATCGCAGGTGCTCAAGTCGCCAGTCCCCCGGAGACCCCAATCCATCCCGGCGACGCCTGCCGTCACACCGACGCCTGCCGGCACACCAGAGATGGGCCAACAGCTCCAGCGCCTCCAGGAAGAAGTCGAGCGCCTGCGCGACATCGAGTCGACCCAGCAAAACACCATCGATCGCCAACAAGATGAAATCACCGAGCTGCGCGAGCAGATCGATCGCTTGGCCGAACAACTGGCCGCCTCTCCGCCCAAAGATGAGCTCGATGCCCTCACGGAAGAACGCGACGAGCTGCGCCGGGAGAAAGCACGTCTCGCGGATCAGTGCCTCTCCCTGGAAGAAGAAATCGGCCACCTCCACAGCCTGCGCCAAGAACAACTGCAGGTCTTGCGCGACCAAATCACGGCCTTTCTCGATTAGCCAGAGACCCCCACAAGCCGACCGCACTTGAATCCTGGTGCCAAGCGAAGCACAATGGACGACGCCACAACGATGGCGTCTCGCCCCTGCTCCACCGCATGATGGACTGCACAGCGCGTCGTGCCCAGCCAAGAGTCAGGCATGTTCACAGGTGCTCCCGGCAACCCGCCCGCCTCCGCTCCAACCCTAGGACAAGCCGGCCCAATCCTCCCACACCCTGCGACCACCCTCATCCGCTTCGTCTGCACCGTGAGCCTTGGCGTGGCCCTGCTTGCCTGTACCCCTGTCGAGCTCGACCCAGAAGACCTCACCCCCCAAGAAGAACTCTCCAACCAAGCCGTCACCGTCCAGATCGTCTCCTTCGTCGAGTGGTCCTCCCAGCTCGATCCCAGCAATGTCACCACGGGCGTCGTCATCCCCGACTACGATGAAAGCCCCCGCTACGGCGTGGGATACCGCGTCCAAGCCGGGGGCGCCGCCGCCCTCTCCACCTACTGGCACGAAGATCGGCGGCGGCACCCCGGCCGCACCCTCATCGTCGGCGTCGGCGACTCCTTTGGCATCTCACCGCCGCTCTCCTCCTTCTTCGAAGAACGTCCCGCCATCCTCGCCCTCAACGCCATGGGCGTCGACTACGACACCTTCGGCAACCACAACTTCGACCACGGCCTCCCCCACCTCCAAAAAATGATCGACCTGGCGGATTACCGCTACGTCATCGCCAACCTCACCAGCGTCCCCCAAAACATGCGCAGCGTGGCGCCTTTCGCCCTCCATGACTTGGGCGGTCTCCCCGTGGCCATCATCGGCGTCCTCGACACCGAGGCCCCCAACCTGGTCTTCCCCGGCTCCTTCGGCACCATGACCGTCACCGCCCCCGTCCCGGCCTTCCTCGAAACCTACGCCTTGGCCAAAGACATGGGGGCCCGCGCCTTCATCGTCCTGGCCCACCTGTGGGCCGTCGAAAAACAAGGCGTCCTCTCTGGACCCCTCATCGACTTCACCCAGGCCATCGCCCACCTCGACGGTGTCCTCGCCGTCTTCGGCGAAGCCGGCGATAACCCACGCCTCTGCCAGGTCACGGCCGACGCGTTGGACTGCTTCACCGTCCCCTACGATCAGCTCGATCACCACTATCCCATCCCCACACAAAGCGGTGTCCCCTTGGTCCAGAACCGCTCGCGCGGCCGCACCTACACCCGTCTCCTCGCGGAGGTCGTCCCTGCCACCGGCGAGCTCCAGCAGAGCCACATCGAATTCGTCGTCCCCGAAGTCTCCCGGGTCGAAGCCGACCCTGCCATCGTGGCCATCCTCCAACCTTTCCGCGAGGCCCTCGACCAAGTCAAAGGGGAACGAATCGCCACCATCGAGGGCAGCTTCGTCGTGGAAGACAGCCTCATCCGCACCAGAGAACTACCCGCAGGCAACCTCGTCGCCGACGCCATGCTCGCCTACTCCACCACGGACATCGCCGTCATCAACAGCGGCGGCTTCCGCTCTTCTCTCCCTGCCTCATCCTACATCCCACAAGATCCAAGCCTGCGCCGCCCCCCCGCCGATCCGCCATGGGATCTCCTCCGCGGCGACATCGACGCCATGCTCCCCTTCGTCAACTTCATCGTCGAACAGAGCATCACCGGCGCCGAAATCTGGGACATGCTCGAAAACAGCGTCTCCGCCATCGGCACCCAAGAGTCGGGGATCTTCCTCCAGATCGCCGGCTTCCGCTTCTGGTATGACGCCACCCGCCCACCGGGGAGCCGCATCTGCGCCGTCCAGCTCGACAACGACGACCCCGTACGGCGCGACGCGACCCGTTACCGCATCGCCACGGTCGACTTCTTGGCCCAAGGCGGCGATGGCTACTTCTCCCTCACCAACGACCAGGGCATCACCCGTGACCTGCTCACCGACGTCATCATCAAGTACATCAGGGATCGTCAGAGCATCGGACCCGACGCCTATGTCTCCGACCCGCCGCGCATCAACCGCGCCGACGGTGACACCAGCCTCTGCCCTTGAGCGCACCGCCACACCGAGAACGCCTATGCCTCCTCTGGCCTTCCCCCACCCCCGCACCATCCCTCGCCACCCTCTGCCTCGGCACCCCCGCCGCCTCACCCCCGGCGCGGCCCGCCTGCTGCCCCCACTCCTCCTCCTGCTCTTGCCAAGCCTCGCCTGGGCGCAGCTCGGCCCCAACCTCCGCCCGCCGGGCTTGCCCGCCGACCACCCCATCGACCAGGCCAAGGTGACCAGCGGTGAGGGCCCCACGGACGGTGGCGCCTGGCTCCTCATGGGGGAGTGGGAGCTCAACGCCGACGACGTGGTCTTCTCCGCCTCCAAGAAACGCCAGCTCCTGGCTGAGGCACCGAGCACCATCCACGTCATCACCGACCGCCAGATCGAACGCCACGGCTGGCGCACCCTCAGCGAAATCTTGCGCCAGGTCCCTGGCGTCCAGACCCGCACCTGGCTCGCCCAGTACCAGTCCTTGATGATCCGCGGCCTCCTCGGCACCGAGGTCAACAACACCCGCATCCTCTGGCTCCAAAATGGCGTCCCGATCAACGACATCCGCGATGGCGGCATCTGGCTCGACGAGACCTTCCCCGTCGAACTCATCAAGCGCGTCGAGGTCGTCCTCGGGCCGGGCTCCTCTCTCTACGGCGCCGGCGCCTTCCAGGGGGTCGTCAACATCTTCACCAAAGATCCCCGCGACGTCCCCGAATTCGGCGAGTATCGCCTCGGCTTCGGCTCTTCGGGCACCCTGAAATCGAGCGCTCTCGGCGCCGTCAACCTCGGCGAGCTCGGCCTCCTCCTCTTCGCCTCGGCCAACACCACCCAGGGACCCGGCCTCATCAGTGACTACCGCCTCCGCCAAGAGGAGCGACTGGCCGGCGCCACCGCCGTCAGAAACGGCGACAGCCCCATCGATCCCACCTACGACCCGGGCCGCGTCCCCTTCAACTCCGGACGCGACTGGCAACACCTCTACCTCAAAGGCGTCTACAAAGGCTTGCGCGCCTCCGTCGGCTTCTCCAACATTCAGGCCGGTTTCGACGGCGCCGAGTTCTTCCCCGCCACCCGCTACAAGTTCAACCGCCAAGAACTCTCCTCCGAAGTGGTCTTCGAAGGGCCCCTCTCCAACAGCATCAGCGTCTTGGGCCTGCTCTCCTACCGCTTCTACCGCAACGACTACACCGACTACTTCGACCTCGACCTCGAGACGGTCGTCAAAATCCAGGCCTACGACGACGTCCTCACCGATCCCCGCTACCCCAGCCGCCTCGACGAAAAGGTCACCTACGTCACCGACCAGCACAAGCTCTTCTCCATCGCCCAGATGCAATGGCGCCTCTTCACCACCAACGAGCTCATCGTGGGCCTCGGCGGTCGCTTCGAAGCCATCGCCGCACCGGAGTTCCAAAGCGACAAAGTCAACCAGAGCTTCATCAACGGCTCGGTCTTCCTCCAAGACGAGCAGCGCCTCTTCGACAACAACCTCATCCTCACCGCCGGGATCCGCTTGGACACTCACCGCGAATTTGGGCCCCAGCTCTCCTTCCGCGCCGCCGGACTCGTCAAATGGAGCCGCTGGCTGGTGCAGCGCCTCTCCTATGGCACGGCCTTCAAAGAACCCGCCATGTCCCAGCTCTACATCGACCACTTCAACGCCAAGGGTAACCCCGACCTCGACGCCGAGACCCTCCACAACGTCGAGCTCTCCACCGTCATCCGCCCCTTCGAGCGCGTCACCCTCCGCCTCGACGCCTTCGCCACCTGGATGGACAACCTCATCCTCAACGAGTTCGACGCCCGCCTCGGCGTCCCCTACCTCGGCATCGACGGCAAGTTCGTCTCCTTCCAAGAAAACGCCGCCCGCATCCTCGGCTTCGAGGTCTCGACCCGGGCCGAACTCTTCGAGGGCTTGAGCCTCTTCGCCCACTACAACTTCCTCGACTCGCGCACCCGGCGCTGCCCCACCTGCGACTTCCAAAGACTCGACTACGACGCCATGCACCGCGCCGGCCTAGGACTGACCTGGCTCACCAATGACCTGGTCGGCAGCATCGCCCTCTACTACATCGGCGAAACCACCGACACCGAACCCTCCCTCCCAGGCGAAGAGGTCAGCGACAGCACCCAGGAGGCGGTCCCACATTACCTCCTCATCCAGCCCAACCTGCGGGTGCGCCTACCGGGCAACCTCGGCGCCATGGTCCAAGCCTCCTATGCCATCTCCGAAGGCATGACCCAAGCACCCAGCGCCTACCACTACTACGAAATGGCTGGCGTCCCCGTCCCCCGACTCTCCTTCCTCGCCTCGCTCATCTACCCCTATCAGTGAGCCCCCTCAGCGGCCCTTGCCCAGCTCTATCAGCGGCAAGGCCAACAACTCCGCCAAGCGACCGCCCACCTGATAGGTCACCAGCTTGTCATGGGTCGCCTCGACCAGCGGCACCGGCGTCCCATCTCCCTTGGCCAAATACAGGGCGAACGCCTCCATGGCCACCCCCTTGCGCCCCGGCCACGGATAATCGATGAGACCAAAGACCACATGGGTCAGCTCACCCCGCCCCACCCGCGTGCTGCCCACGGGGCAAAAGACCTCGACCTTGTTCACCAAGGCCACTTCCGCCCCTTCTCCTTCGGGATCCACCTCCCCCAAAGCGGCCACGCTGGCCGCCTCATGGGTGAACGACGCCAACCGACGTCGCAACGTCACCGTCTTGCTCGACACGCGCAACAACACCACCGCCGCCAAAGCCAAAGCCAGCGGTAAAAAATAGTCCAAGGGGTTGCGCACCCCGTACCACGCCCGCACGTCGTAGAGCACCACGGCGGCGCACACCCCAACGGCAACCCAGCCCAAAAAGCGCCAGCCCTCCCGCTCTCGCACCTGGCGAATGCCCCACAGCGACCAGCCCTGTTCACCCTCCGAGCGCAGCTCCACCGTATCCAGTATTGGCATTGGCTCACCTCACGCCGGGCCCCCCCAGCTCACGGCACCGCGAAGGTCGGCGTCCTGATGAAAGGGCTGTGCAAGCGCCACCCGTCGCGCTCGTATATCATAATGATTTTACGCCCCTGACCCTGACGGCTGATCGCAAAAAGCTCCTTGCGCCGCCGTGTCTCCGCTTCGACCTGCCCCTCCACCTCGTCCCGGAGATCTTCCAGGTCGGCGATGAACAAATCGACCAGTGGATCAAAAGGAATCTGCTCGTCACCAAAAGAAAGCACCCCTGCCGCCAAGACCGCCTCGGCGCCAGCACCATTGCTGGCGTCTTCAAAAAACGCCACCGTCTCCTGACTCATCAGCTCCACCGCCCGCTCCCAACGCCCTTCAGCCAGCGCCGCATAGATCTGAATCGCCGCGCGCTTGGCATCGAGAAATCGACGCACCCGCTCCTCGTCGCTCTCCTCGCGTTGCTCTTGGAACGACACCCACTCCGACGCCGGTGGCGCGGGTGGCAAATCATAGAGGCCGCCACCGCAGGCCGTCAGCAGCAGCACCAGCATGCCCGCGCCCCACCCGAAGCGCCCACCTACCCACCTCCGCTCCCAGCTCTGCCACATCATCCCTCACCCATCTCCTTGCCGCGCCCCTACCCTCGCCCTCGGCCGCCATGGCCTGGCAAGGCAGGACTATGAGGGCCCACACGACTTGTCAACCTGTGGACGCGCAAGAGGAGACCTCGAAGTTTGACCCCTAGGAGCGACTCTGCTAATCCAAAATAGGGGTTGAACTCCATCGCCTCTGTTTTGCCCGCTTCTGGAAACCGCGTGAGCCACCACAACGACCAAATCTTCGACATCCTCCCGGCCAACTCGCGCATTCCCGCCTCGGCGGCCCGCGTCGTCGCCCTGATGCGCTCCGACAACGCAGAGAACATCGCCTTCGACGGACCCATGGTGCGCGCCAAGGCCAACCTGGTGGTCGTCTACACCCTGCGCGGCACCTACGCCCTCTACGTCTACTTCAATTTCACCGAGCAGCAGGGCGGCCTCCTCATGGGTGGTATGCGCTCTGAGGCCCCCATCGCCCGCTACGGCGAAATCGAAAAAAAAGCCCTGAACTGGCTCGAACAGGCCGGTTTTCACATGCGCCCCCTCATCCTCAACACCTTGGACGCCCAGGAGCGCTACCGCGCCCTCCTCGATATCCCCTTTGCCATCAACCACAACGGTGACGCGACCCAAGGAACGGGCGGCGTCATCACTGAAGGGAGCGCGCCTCCCATGCTGAGCACCCTGGCCGCCGGCCAGGACCTCGGCGAAGTCCTCAGACAACTCAAAGCGCTTCTGGTCGCCGGTTGATGAACCACCCCGACCGCATCAGACCTGTCATCCACGGAGGGATGTCATGCCCATTGCCAACCAAGTCGCCGCCACCACCCACCTGACCCGGTGGCACTCACTCTGCCTCCCCCTCCTCCTCGCCGCCGCCCTCAGCAGCGGCTGTGGCGCCGGGGCCAAGCAGCAAGAGACCCTCAAACAAGCCGATTTCCATTACCAAATGGGAACCAACCACTTCACCGCCGGCGAGACCGCCCAGGCCATCCGCGAGCTCACCCTCGCCCTGGAGCTCGTCCCGCAACACGCCGACGCCCACCACCTCTTGGGCTTCCTCTACCTCGGCCGCATGCAGTACCCGGAGGCCGTGCGCCACTTCCGCGCCGCCCTCGACACCAACCCCGATCTCTTCACCTGCAAGAACAACCTCGGCGTCGCCTATCTCTACATGGAGCGCTGGGAGGACGCCGCCGCCGTCTACGAAGATCTCCGCCGGGCGACCCTCTACACCAGCCCATGGTTGGCCTACGCCAACCTCGGCTGGGCCTACTACAAAATGGGCCGCCTCCAGGAGGCCATCGAGGAGACCAAAATGGCCCTCTTCCTCAACCCCGAGATGTGCCTGGCTGCCAACAACCTCGGCATCATCTACGCCGATCTCCAGCTCGAAAACGAAGCCTTCGAGAGCTTCAAAGAGGCCATCTCGGCCTGCCCCAACTACGCCGAACCCCACCTCCACATCGGCCGCCTCTACGGCAGCCTCGGCAACAGCCAACGCGCCGTCAGCCACTTCCGCAAGTGCGTCGAGCTCTCACCGCGCAGCGACCTCGGCCACCGCTGCCGCAACAACATCGATCTCTACCGCAACTGAACCCCCGACGGGACGGCGCTAGGTAGCCACCCAGGCCAAAGCATGATAGCCAGCACAACAAGGGCTGTCCCCTTGGCTGGCTTCGAGAAACGCATGCCTCCCTTTAGCGCCAACTCTCTGCGCCCTCTTCGACCGACCTCGCCGCGGGAACTCGAAAATTTTCGCAAAGAGATCAACTTCCTCCGCGCCTTGCAGGGCCCCGCTCCGGCCACCCGTGGCCTGCTCACCCTCATCGCTGCCGTCTTCCTCGGCGCCTATCTGTTGAACTGGAGCGTCGTCACCCCCAGAGTCGGCGCCCCAGCAGACCCTCTCCTCCCCATGCTCTTGGTCGGAGCCAAAATCAACACGGAAATCGCCGCTGGCGCTTGGTGGCGCCTCCTCAGCGCCGCCTTCGTCCACGGCTCCTGGCTCCACGCCCTGGTCAACGCCTACGGCCTCTTCATGCTCGGCGGCGTCGTCGAGCGCCTCTTCGGCACCCGCCGCTTTCTCTTGATCTACGCCGTGGCGGCCTTGTGCGGCGGCCTCGCCTCCTATGCCTTCAACACCCACCCCAGCGTCGGCGCCAGCGGCGCCATCTTCGGGGTCTTTGGCGCCGCCATCGTCTTTGGTTTTCGACACCGCAGCTCCTTGCCGGCCCACATCGCCAAGGCCCTCTCCGTGGGGATGCTCCCGTGGCTCGTTTTTTCCCTGGCCTTCGGCCTCTTGCCCATGATCGACAACGCCGCCCACCTCGGCGGCCTCGCCGGAGGGGCCGCCCTGGCGGCCGTGCTCGGCACCCCCCTCCAAGGACAAGAGAGCCACCGCTTCGCCACGCTCCAAAACATCGCCCTCGCCCTGTGCGCCGCCGTCATCATCACCGTCTTCTTCAGCGCCGCGCGCTACACCTACAACTGCACCAACGACCCCGCCGCCTGGGAACAGTGCGTCGAAGCGGCTGGCTTTTTCGAAACCGAGGCCTCGCCTAAGCCCTGACGCCGGCTTCCGCCCTCCTGACCAAGCGCCGTAGGGAGAACACGTGGCTCAGCTCAACCGCGAATTCAACTGCATCGACCTCCGCGTCGCCCTCATCGGGCTGCCCCCCGCCATCGACACCACCTGGAACGCCCTCCTCAAGCTGGCCACGGCGACCCAGGGCGACGCCTCCCTCTACATCCCCCAGCGCGGCCACAACCCAGAGCTCTTCCCCGGCTATGCCCATCGCATGCAGATCATGCGCTGTCCCATGCTCGATCGCGAGTTCCCCCTCCTCCACCTCGCTGCGCACCTGGCGGCCACTCGCCCACTCAGCGACAGCGCAACCACCACCCTCGTCGACGCCCTCTTCCTGGTCCTCGACTGTAGTAAAGAACACACCAGCCGCAGCCTCACCCTGTTCAACCTCATCAGCGACGCCCTGCCCCTCTTCGCCAACGGCGTCGCGGACGCACCTATCCCCCGCGTCCTCATCGCCGGGGGCGCCCCCCTCCCCCAGACCTGGGCCAAACACCAACACCACTGGCGGCATCAGGCTGACGCCCTGCTCCTCTCCCCCCCGGCCCTCAACGAGAGGACCCTCAAAGACGCCCTGCGCCACCTCAGCGAACGCTGCGAAGCCGCCTGGCACGTCGACCCACCGCGCATCACCGAGCCCATCCCACGCCTCGACCTGCACGGCGACGACGCCGATCTGGGGGAGCGCCTCGCCCGGGCCAACGCCAACGCCCCCCCACCCGCCACCCGCACCCAAAACCTCCTCCAGCTCGCCAACCTCTACCGGCGCGCCGGCCACCTGGCCAACGCCAACGCCTTCTTGGCCGAGGCCGCCCTAAACCCCACGGACGCCCTCTGGCAACACCTCGACGAGGCCCCGCTGGACCCCCTCTCAGCCACCTGTCTTCGGAGCTGGCCCTTGCCTCCCGGACCCGTGCGCGGCTTGGCCAGCCTCGACGGTGGCCAGGCCTTCGCCGTCCTCCAGGAAGAACACCTGCTCTGGGCCGGGCGCCAACACGACCAGCTCCAGCGGCTGCGCTGCCCCCGGCCCCTGAGCGCCACCATCGCCAGCCTCGCGGGCCAGGAAATCCTCCTCCTCGACCGCGCCCTTCACGCCTACGACCTCGCCCGCAACCAAGTGCGCAGCGCCCCCACCCCCCTGCCGCGCCATTGGCTGGACGCCAACCCTGAACTCAACCGCTGTGACGTCTCGCCCCACAACGACGCCATCCTCCTCGTGGGCAACCGCGGCCTATGCCTCGCCTCCATCTCCCGCCTCGACACGCGCCACTGCCTCGACCGAGACGACCTCCTGGACGCCTTCCTCAGCGGCGATGACGTCCTCACCATCCACCGCCAAGGCGGCGTCGGCCACTGGCGCGCCAACACCGACCTCATCGAGCGCGTCTACGACTTTGGCGCCCCCATCCGCGCCGCCGCCTTCGACCCCCTCACGGGCACCCTGGCCGCCCTCTGTCTGTGGGGGGGACAGGTGAACTTGCACCTCGTTGACGCGCAGCGCTGGCGTCGACGCACCACCCTCCCAACAGTGCTCGCCGAGCGCGTCTGGCTGCCCCCTGGCGCCCAACGGGTCCTGACCACGGAGCGGCGTCTGCTCCGCCTGCGCAACCTCGCACCCAGCCACGCGCCGCCCGACGACGACGCGCCCCCGCCCCCAGCCCTCACCCTCTTCGACCCGCCACCCTGGTTGGCGCAAGCGGTCCTCGTGCAACCACGCACCTTCATCGTCCACGCCGCGACCCACACCGGCAGGCTCCCTGCCAGAATCAACCTCTGGGCCTAGGCTGGCCCCGCAACGGCACCACGCGCCCCGCGCCCCGCGAACCCGTGACATCTCTACCTGCCGGCGCAGAGCGACTTGTGCTAGACTTCATCCTCAGTGCCTGGGTAGCCACCTCCGCACGCTGAACCTGCTCATCTTTATGTACCGAAGGACCGAAGATCATGGAGAAGGAACGACGCGTCAGCACGCGTGTCCATATTGAAATCCCCGTCAACGTCACCGACGGAGCCACCACCAAGACCCTGCGCGCCGTCGACATTTCGACGCGAGGGATGTTCATCAAGACCGATGCACCACCGCCCTTGCGCCGCATCATCCGCCTGAACATCCCCACGGGAGAACGCAGCCCTGACTTGCAGGTCCTCGCCATGGTCGTCCATCGCCTCCTCCCTGAGCAGGCCAAAGCCGCCGGAACCGCGCCGGGAATGGGAGTCCAGCTCTATGGCCTGGGCAATGTCGCCCGCGACCAATGGCAGAAGTGGTTCCAAACCCTCGCCACGACCCACGCCCTGCCCGACCCAGCCGAGCGCAAAGGACCGCCTCCCTTGGTCTTGCCAGGCAAAGTCCCTGTCCCCACCGATGCCGTCAACCGCAACCACGTCCGCTACGCCATCGCCATGGACGTCCAGTTCATCGGCGACAATGTCGAGAAGGGGCGCACCATCGATGTCTCCCTCGGCGGCGCCTTTGTCAGCGGCATCAAATTGGCCAAAGTCGGCCAGGAGGTCTCCCTGGTCTTCATCCATCCCATCTCGGGAGAGGGCTTTGACCTCAGCGCCAAAATCGTTAGAGTCGACAGCACTTCTCTTGCAGGGGGCGCTGGCGTGCTCTTCACCGCCCTCACCCCACAACGCCGCCAAGCCTGGCAGGACTTCCTCCACGCTGCCCTGCCTTTTGATGAGCAATGCGACGACGCCCTGACCGTCATCGATCCCAACGACCCCATGCTGGCTTGAAAATCCGACATCAAACCTCGCCCGCATCACCGCCTCGGAGGCCTGCTTGACCCCACTTCCCCATGTCAGCTCCGATGCCGCCATTGCCTTCCAAGTCCAACTCGACACCCTCCTGGGCGAAGTCAACCGCCGCATGCGCGATGAAGTCGCCGCCGCTTCCCTCATTGGCGACGCGCCTCTGGCGCTGATGCTCGACAACCACCGCAACCACGCGCGCCTCATCTGCGCCGTCGTCGCCCAAAACGCCTTCCCGCTCCTCCTGGACTTGCTGCCGTGGGTCTACCGGGTCTACCTGGCCCGCGGCTTCAGCCCCGACTACTTCCCGGCCCACTTCAGCGCCTGGCGCGCCGCTTGCCAGCGCCACCTCGATCCCGCCGCCGCCGCCGCCATCACCACCGTCTATGACTGGCTCACCGACCTCCACCCCGACCTCCTCGCCCAAGTCGGCAGCGCACCGCCCGCCACCCCATCGACAGGCCTCACCCCTGAGCTAGATACCTTCAGCCACAGCCTCCTCACCGGTGACGACGCAAAGGCCAACCACTTGGCCAGCGCCTTCATCGGCAACGACTGGGACGCCTTCGAGCGCTTTCTCCTCGACTGGGTGCAGCCAGCCATGCGCGAGATCGGAGAGCGCTGGGCCCGAGGCGCCATCCGCGTCGCCCACGAACACATCGCCACCGCCACGGTCAGCCGCGTCATCGGCGCCGCCTATGGACGCATGCCACCACCCCAGGCGCCACCGCGCGGCTACGCCATCGTCAGCGCCGCCCCGGATGAACACCACCAGCTCGGCGTTTGGATTTTCACCACACTGCTCGAGCGGCGCGGGTGGAAAACCCTCTTCCTCGGGGCCAACACACCCGCAGTCGATCTCCTCGCCATCGTCAGAGAGCAACCCCCGGACCTCGTCGCCCTCTCCGTCACCATGCCGCTGTCCCTGCTCAGCATCCAAACCTTGCTGGAAGAGCTGCGCGCCATCCAAGCTCAACCCTGGCTGATGATCGGCGGGCTGGCCTGCAGCACCTTCCCCAGCTATGCCAACACCTTAGCCGCCGACCGCGTCGGTGGCGCCGCCAACACCGCCGCGGATCACATCTCCGCTCGCTGGGACCAACGGCGAGAAGAACCATGACGTGGACCTGCGCCAACGGCGCCGTGCTCGACCACTTCCTCGAACACTCCGACACCCTCATGGTCTGCGTCCTCGACCGAGACTATCGGGTGCAGGCCACCAACCTGGCCTTCCGCGATCTCTGTCACCTCACGGAAAAACCCATCGGCCGCTACCTCTTCGAGCTGGACCCCTTCACCGCCCTCGAGCCCGCGGCCATCGAACCACGCGGCGATGGCAACGCCGCGCCCGATTGTGTCATGTCCCACCCGGTGGTCTTGCCCCTCGACACGGACCTCCACCTCTTCCTCACGGTCTATCACTGCAGCGGCACTATCATCCTCTTCGGCCAACTCCCCCAAGCAGATCCCGAAGGCCTCTTCGCCAAGCTGGGGCAACTCACCAACGAACTCGCCAAGGAGTCACGCCTGGCCCAACAGCGCGCCGCGCTGCTCGCAGAAGCCAACCAGCGCATCGAAGCGTTGGCCCGCGTCGACACCCTCACCGGCCTCGTCAATCGCCGCGTCTTGGCCGAAACCTGCCACCGCCTGTGCGCGGCCGCCACGCGCCACGGCGACGTCTTCTCCGTGGCCCTCTTGGACATCGACTTCTTCAAACGCATCAACGACACCTTTGGCCACCAGACGGGCGACCAGGCCTTGATGGCCCTCGGCGAGATCTTGCGCCAACAATCGCGCACCGAGGACATCCCCATCCGCTTCGGCGGTGAGGAGTTCCTGGTACTACTGCCCAAGACCCACCTGGCACAAGCACAAATCTATGCCGAGCGCATTCGCCACGTCTGCCAGAGCAGCACCGCGCCCCCCTTCACCCTGAGCATCGGCCTCACCCAGTGGGCCCCAGGGGACAACGAAGAGCGCCTGATCCAGAGAGCCGACCGCGCCCTCTACCAGGCCAAAGAGGGCGGCCGCAACCGCGTCGTCCTCGCCCCCTAACACGACAAGCCAGCTCACGCCCCGACGCCCAGCGTCATGTTGTCGATGAGCCGCACCGCGCCGAGACGCACCGCCATGGCCATCACCACGGCCTCCCCCACCTCGGGCCCTTGTGGCTCGAGCGTCGTGGCATCGACGAGATCCACATACTGAATGCGTGCGTCTGGCGCCAAGGCGATCTCGCAAGTGGCCGCACTCAGCAGGACACCGCGTCGCCTTTCGCCAGAGACATAGAGCCCGCGCGCCGCCGACAACCCGCGATAGAGCACACACGCCTGAGCACGTAAGGACGCCGGCAGCAGCGCGTTGCGCGAGCTCATGGCGAGCCCGTCGGCCTCGCGCACCGTGGGACAGCTCACGACCTCGATAGGCATGCCCAAGTCCTCCACCATCCGCCGCACCACCGCCACCTGCTGATAGTCTTTCTCGCCGAAGAAGGCCACGTCGGCTTGCACCAGGTTGAAGAGGCGCGCCACCACCGTCGTCACCCCCCGAAAATGCCCCGGCCGGAAAGCCCCGCACAGGTGCTCGGTCAAGCCCTGCACCTCCACCCACGTCGAACCAGCGCCGCGGGGATACATCACCTGATCCGAGGGCGCAAACACCACGTCAGCGCCGGCCTCTGCCGCCAAGCGAAGATCCCCCGCGAGATCGCGTGGGTAGGCCGCCAGGTCTTCCTGCGGGCCAAACTGCGTCGGGTTCACATAAATCGAGACCACCACCTGCGCACACGCGGCCTTGGCCGCCGCGATCAGCGAAAGGTGGCCAGCGTGCAAGGCCCCCATGGTGGGGACGAAAGCCACACGCCCCGAACGCTCGCGCGCCGCAGCGCTCCAAGCCCGCAGCGCACTTATCTCACTGAGTACGGGAATCGCAGCCCCTGCGCCCACATCCATCGCAACACTCCTTGGCCCAGCGCATCCTCACTCAAAGCTGTGCGCCGAGGCCGGAAAAGCCCCGCTGCGCACCTCCTCACCGTAGGCGCGCAGCGCGTCGCCCACAACTTGGGTCAACGTGGCAAAGTTCTTGACGAACTTCGGTGGGCTCCCCTCATAGAGCCCCAGGAGATCGTAAATGACCAAGACCTGGCCATCGCAAGCGCTGCCCGCCCCGATTCCGATGACAGGGATCCGCAGCGCCCCTTGGACCCGTTGCGCCAACTGGGCCGGGACACACTCCAAAACCAACGCAAAAGCACCCGCGGCCTCCAGGGCGAGGGCATCGTCGAAGATCCGCTGCTCGTCAGCCGCGTTGCGCCCCTGGACCCGGTAGCCACCGAGCTGGTGCACGGACTGCGGGGTCAAACCCAGATGCCCCATGACCGGGACACCGCAGGCGGTCAACCGCGCCACCAGGGGCGCCTGCACCGCGCCGCCTTCGAGTTTGACCGCCTGCACGGCCCCTTCTTTCATCAGGCGCAATCCCGAAGCCATCCCTTGCTCGAGGGAGACCTGATAGGCACCAAAGGGCAGATCGCCCACCAAAAACGCCCGCGCCGCACCACGCGCCACACAGCGACAGTGGTAAATCATCTCATCCAGGGTCACGGGCAAGGTCGTCTCGTGCCCCTGCACCACGTTCCCCAAGCTGTCGCCCACCAGGATCATGTCGACCTGCGCCCTGTCGGCCAAGCGCGCAAAGGTCGCATCGTAGGCCGTCACCATGACCAGCCGCTCACCCTGTTCTTTCTTGCGCTGAAGCGCCCACGTCGTCAACCGCGTCTCTGCCATCCCGCTCACCTCGTGGTCCCGACCCGCGTCTGGGTTCGGGCCTGTCTCTGCCGTCACACCCGCGCTCACGTCGTCCCGGGCACACCGCTCCAGGCGACGGCGCCACATCGCGCCCAAGGCGCTCCACACCACCGGTGGCAATGCCACGAGCGGTGCCCTCGACTAATGTATCCACTGCCCCACGTCAAGCCCTGAGGCGCGCAACCAAGCCGCTCCCACCTTGATGACTGGACCCCCTGGGCGCTATCGCATAACTTGGTTCTTGGAGAAGAGTAGGAGCCGCGCTTCGGCTGTGCACCGCGCAGCGTCTCAAGGTAGGCAATGAAGGGGACAGCGCCAGCCACTCCCGACCTGCAGGTCGGCGAGCGTATAGACGGACGCTATGTCATCCAGGGTGTCCTTGGAGTCGGCGGCTTCGCTACGGTCTACCAAGCCCGGCAGCTCCTCATCGAACGCACCGTCGCCCTCAAGGTCCTCGACCTGCACAAGACGGCCGCTGACCCCAGCTTCGGCGAGCGCTTCATCCGTGAGGCCCAGATCGCTGCCCGCATCCGCCACCCCAACGTCGTCCGCATCCACGACTTCGGTTTCCATGGCGCCCATCGCCTCCCCTACATCGCCATGGAAATCCTCGAGGGACGCTCCCTAGACCAGGAGCTCGCCCTCCACGGGCCCATGCTCCCCGCCCGGCTGCACCACCTCTTCACCCCCATCCTCGACGCCCTCGCCGTGGGCCATCGCGCCGGCATCATCCACAAGGACCTCAAACCCGCCAACTTGATGCTCACCAACCCAGGCGAGCAGAGAGAGGCCCTCTGTGTCCTCGACTTCGGCGTCGCCCGAGCCGAGTCTGGTGGACGCCTGACCGAGACGGGCCGCCTCTTCGGCACACCGCGCTACTTGGCGCCGGAGTACATTCAGGAACAGCGCGTCACCCCGGCCATCGACGTCTACCAGATGGCGCTGATCATCGCCGAAGCGCTCCAAGGCCTTCCCGTCGTTGACGACGACCCTTACGCGTCCATGGTCCAGCACTGCACCGGCGACTTGCGTTTGCCCGACTTTTTGTGTCAAGGAGCTATCGGTGATGTGTTCAAGAGGGCCCTCGCCGTCCGGGTGGAGGACCGCTTCCCCGATGCCGGCGCTTTTCTGCAAGCCTTCCAAACCCTTGGGCCGCGATTCCAACTTGCTCCAGCCCTCCCTGGTGCCTACGCCATGAAAGACTCGGGTGCTTACCCCAACCGCCAAGGACCGAGCTCCTTGGATCTGACCCTCGACTCGGCTGTCGTCACCGACGAGAACTTCGGCGTCGACACCTATGACGCCGATGATTTCGATGGCGAGGCCACCCAGGCCTCGTCCATCTCGGCGCTCCAAGACATGGCGACCCACTTCCAGCACGCCCCTTCCCCCGCCACGGCGCCTGCCCTCGCCCTGGGCAACGCAGAGAAAACCGTCTTGGCGCGTCCCCAACAGCCCCCGCAACAGCCCCCTCAACAGTTCACGACACCGCAACACGCGCCGCCACCCGTCATCGACCCGCCCCGTCCACCGTCGGCACCACCCGCCTTCGCCCCGCCCCGTCCCCCGCCGCTTCAGCCAACACCGCCCGCAGCGCCCAACCTCCCCACCCGGCCGCTCCCGTCGCCACCGCAACTTGCGCCCAGCCACGAGGATGACAGCGGTGAGGCCTTTGCCTGGGACAGCGCCCAGACCCTGCACCCCAAGCCGGTCTCGGCCTACCAACCCCAGCCCTATCAACAACAGCACTTCGGCTTCGAGCAGCAAGAACCCATCGACATCCGCGCGATGCTCAACACGCGCCTACGGCGCCGCAAGTTATTGCTCACCCTCATCGGCGCCGTCGCCATCGCCAACATCGTCTTCGTCGGCTGGTGGCTCTTTGGCCGAGAAGACAAAGGCCTGCGCGCGACCAAAGCACCTCAAGTGGTGCAGGCCAAAGAGGGCGACGCCAAACACGTCGGCGCCATGGAGCCGCAGCGCTTCGTCGAGTGGCACTTCGTGAGCGAACCGACGGGCGCCACCGTTCAGATCGGCGGCCGCTTGGTGTGCGAACGCACCCCGTGCACCACCACCGTCCCCTACCGCCAGACCCCCGTCATGGTGCACTTCGTGTTGGAAGGCTACCACGCCTTTGCGAAGAGCGTCGTCCCCGATGGCGACGGGACCATCGACGCCATCCTCCCGGCCTTGGCCCAGCCCAAAACACCGCCACCCTGAGCGCCAAGCTCAGGGCGCTCCCTCTGCCTGGGTCTGGGCCTGAATCTCCGGGAGAAGCTCCCGGAACATCTTGCGATCACAGAGAATGCGCGTCGCCGACGCCAGCGCCTCGGCGCAGCGCCGCCCCACCCACGCTTGCTCCGCCACCCAACGCGGGCTTGGACTCGGCA
The DNA here is from genome assembly GCA_964454015.1 of uncultured Myxococcales bacterium. Lineage (GTDB taxonomy): Bacteria > Myxococcota_A > Bradymonadia > UBA4248 > UBA4248 > CAYVQF01. The sequence continues at coordinate 1,235 of CAYVQF010000080.1, read as the reverse complement.
GTAAACCTTGGGCGCGCAAAAAGTCGAACCACGGATGCACCGCTTGGAGCAGCGCACACAGCGTGTGCCCCCGCGGCCAATCGTCGATCGCCAGCGGCTGCACCGCCGTCTCCAGAGAGCGCAGCTCCACCAGGAGCGACGGCGCCCCCACCCAGCGCACCGCCGGCTTGCGCGCCTGACGGCGTCGCTTCTCCTGGGCGTAGAGCAAAGCTGGGCGCCCCAACTGGTAGTGCAACAGGGCCACCCGCGCCATCTCCGCCCGCAGCCAGGGCCAGCCACGCTCGACCACCAAGTAGCGCGCGAAATCACTCAGCAGCGTCAGCAGCGGGCTGGGCTCCCCCCAACTCTGCGGTCGCGCCAGCACCTCGGCGCTCACCGCCTCACCCTGTCCCTGCAAGCGCTGGTAGGCATGCCGCGCAAAACGCAACCCCATGTTCTCCTCACCCGCCGTCAGGATCTTCTCCGCCGCAGCCGCCGACAGGCCATCGTCGACCGCCTGGAACATGGAGGCCATGAAGCCCATCCGCAACAGATCCGGTCGGTAGACCCGGGCCAGCGTCTCTGGGAGCGCCGGCAACAAGGCGAGCACGAAGGGCGCAAAATCGTTGGGCGCAACGTGATAGTAGGCCCACTCGCACAGTGGGAAGAAGGCGCGCGGGTGCTGCTCTGCCGCCGCAAGGGCGCCCCGCACCAACTCGTGCCACTCCCCGGCGGCCACCTGAGCGCTGTCGCCCTCTGCCGCCGCGAAGAGGTGGTCGAGCCGCGCCTGGGCCCGCCACACCTCCAGGGCCGCCCTCACCCCCTGCCACGTCGGTCGCTGCTGCAACCACGCCTGCACGCGGTCATCGAAGTCGGAGAAGACATCGTACCACTGTGCCGACACCGCCAGATGCATCAGCGGCTCGAAGACGCTCTCCTCCTCATCCAGGTGCGCTTCCATGGAAGAGAGCGCATGGTTCAAAAAGGCTTGCCCCTCGGCCACCCTCTCCTCCGGCGACAGCCGCTCGCTCACCCCCAAGAGATCCTCGAGAGTCATGGGCGTCTCGTGTTCGCCCTCGCCATGATCGTGACCACAGCCACATGAATGCTCGCCCATCGTTTATCCTCTCGTTGCCCGCACCGCCAACCCAAAGAAACGGCTCAACATAGCCGCGCCCCCCCTCCCAAGACAAGCAAATGCGCCGTGAGGCCCATCCCCAAGACTTTGCCTCGACGCCCACTTTGGGGCTTGTTGG
>CAYVQF010000079.1:0-21142 GCA_964454015.1 uncultured Myxococcales bacterium | reverse complement strand
TCTTGGAAATCCAAGAACAACGGGGTTTTTTCTTTTCTTGACCGTGGATCAGGGCAAGCGCACCCGTGACTGACGCCCCCCCCCCAGTGCTCAGGCCGCCCCCGGCCCTACTCGCAGGGGCCCATGGCGCGATCGAAATCGGCGCGCTCGAACAAGGTCACGGGGATGTCGTCCTCGTTGGTGAAGGTCCAGGTGCTGCGAATGTCGTTGTCCGTCTCCCGTCGCGGACAGCACGGGTCGCCTTCTCCCGCCTCCGTATCGTCAGCCTGGCCCCCATCGGACCCCATCAGGAGCGCTCCCATGGGATCGTGCCTCTGCGCCTCAGCACAGGGGATCATCTCCCAAGATCTCTTCTCGCTGTGCTGCCACTCCATTCTCCCAAGGGGGGACAGAAAGACTCGGCGCACCTCCTCCTCGTCTGTTCCTCTCGTCGGCGCCGCCTCAGCGTAAACTTCCCCCAAAACCTTCTCGGCATCCAGGGGAACGAGGGTGGGCATCGCCTCGATGTTCAGAGCCAGGAAGTGTTGCCTGTCCCGGAGTGAGTACGTCCTCTGCGGGCTCTTCAGGCGCTCTTGGCGCGTAAAGATGACGAGCACTTGTTCGTTGGCGGTCAGCGATAGCCGGAGGCTGCTGTCGGGGATGGACTGGGGCCCCCTGCGGTCCTCGTAGTACTCCTCTCCCATGGTCAAGGCGTAGGCGTTTTCTCCTGCAATGACATCTCCTTCCCCATCTTCGATGGCGAAGCCATGCTCGCCCAGGACGATGGTCTCTTGGCCCCGGATCGGGAAGATGTTGGCTTCATAGCGCACCGGAAGGGCCTCGGGCAGAGTCCAGCTCTCGCCGTCGTGTTCCAAGGCGACGTTGAGAACCACGAGATCCTTGGCTCTCGCTAGATCCACGAAGGGAGCTGACGCCACGAGGCACGCCTCCTCCCGATCAAAGAGGTAAAAAGCTGCCCCCTCTGGGTCGAGGCTGAGCACGACCATGACCGCTTCGTTCTCCTCGTTGGTAAACAGCAGCTTGGGCGTCTCAGGGGACAGCACGGCACACCCACCGGCCTGCGGCAGGGTCTCCAGATTCAAGAGGCGCAGGTCATCGTAATAGAGCCAGTGCCCCTCGGCGCTCGCCTCCAGCACCCCGCGCTCCTGCAACGGGCTCTCGCCCCAGCTCGCCAGGACAGCCTCGGGGATCGCCCCGTAACGCGTCACCTCCAAGCGCTTCCCGAGCGCGGGCCACCCCCGGACGAGGGGCTTCTCCACGGGATGCGCCTCGGCCAGGGCCTCCAAATCCCAGATCCAGAAAACACCCGTCTGGGGTGCGCGCTCGACGAGGTGGTTAGACCAGGTGGCGATGCTGTCCGTCGCGTCGGAGCACTCCCAGACGGCTAGGTCCTGCCCATCGTGCAAATCTATCAACGCCAAGCGATCGGCGTCGCCGTTGAGCGCCAGTACCCGCAGGGTGCCTGCCACGGACAGCACGGCCTCGAAGGTCGTCCTGGGCGCCGTCCAGGCGAGGCGCGTTTCTCCTTGGCGCCAGAGGTAGAGGGTGTCGTAGCCGCCGATGACCAGGGCCCAGGGACCCTCACCGGGTGAAAAGGCCAGGTCGTGTACCGTATCAACCATTTCCAGTTCCGCCGCTGCCGCCGTCGGGGCGTTGAGGTCCACCACTTGGATCTGTCGTTCTTGGGTCAGGGCCAGCCAGCGCCCATCCTCTGCGAAGGCCAAGCGCCCCCTCTCGGGGTCGAAGGGTCGCTCGAGCACGGGCGTCCCCGTGCGGGTGTCCACGACGCGCACCGAGTCTTCATGCAGCACGGCGAGGTAGCCCCCCTCGGGTGCAATTTCCAGGCGATCGACCGCGCCGTCGAGCTCGAGCTCCCAGAGCAGCCGATGGGGCTCGCGCTGCCACCAGCGCAGGCGCGGCGATTCGTCGAAGCTCAGTGTCCCAAAGGCGGTGCCGTCGGCGCGCCAGACCAGGGTCTCGACCTTCGCCAGCGCCTCCTCACGGGGTAAAACACCGAGAGACTCGGCGCGAACGCCATCGACCAGGTGCAGGCGCTCCGGCTCGAAGATCGCCCAGAAGCGGCCGTGGGTCGAAGGGAAGGCGCTGCGGTCGTAAAGGGCGACGCTGTGCAGAATGTGTCCGCTCTCGAGATCCCACCAGAGGAGCCGGTCTTCGCTCTGGGAGACGACGCGCCCTGGCGCCGGCTGAAAGACGGCGAAGACCTCCTCGACGTGGCCCAGATGCTTGGGGGGCGTAGGGTTGAGCGGCGCCAGCCGCAGCATCCGGTTACCCAAAGTCACGCCCAGGTGTTCGCCCGAAGGGGACCAGGCCAAGTCGCTGGCCTCGCCCGCGAGGTCGTGTCGCGCCACCACCTCGAGCTCGGTCGTGTCGATGATGAGCACCGCCCCGTCGCGGGTGGCAGCAGCGGCGACCGTAGCGTGCGTGGGGTGGCGACGCAGGTACGAAGCAAAGGCCGAGTCGGGCGCGCTCTGGCGCAGGACCTTGCCGCTGAGATCCCACGACTGGAGTCGGCCCGTGCCCGTGGCAACCAAAACGGTCGCGTCGTCGGTGAAGGCCGCCGTGAGGAGTCGCTCCTCGACGGTGCTCTGTAGGCGAATGGTTCCGTCTTGGGTGGACAGGAGGGTGAGCTTGTCCCCTTGGACGACCAAGAGATGTTGGTGATCAGGGGAAAAATCGAAGTGGGGATGACCCACCTCGAGGTGCGGCGTTTGCCAGCGGCGTTGACCGTCGGCAACGGTGTAGAGACTCAAGTCTTCGCGAGTGGCGATCACGAGCTCCGTGCCGCTGGGGTTCACGGCGATGCGCAGGATGGACGCAGGCAGGCCCTGGAGAGTGACCAAGTCATGGCGAAGATCCTCGCCTTGGAAGCGATGGAGCCCCTGGGCGTTGACCCCCCAGAGGTGGCCTTGGGCATCCCAGACGGCCAGGCCCGGTGCCGGGTCAGTGGCCATGGGGAGGGGGGCGGGGGCTTCGAGGCCCCAGGCCCAGATGGTGCCGTCCCCAGCGACGGCCCGGAGGCGGTCCGCGTGGTCGAACGCGACGGCGCCGAGCGGCTGGGCCAAGCGACCCGCCGCCCCAAAGGCCTGGAGCGTGCCCAGGTGGAGATGCGCGTGGCCACCCACACCGTCGGGCACGGGGTCGAAGAGAGCTCGCGGCGGCGGCGGAAGCGGCGCATCAGCGGGCGCTGACGCTGGCGCTGTTGCTTCCTTTTTGCACCCCATGACGAGACAAAGCAGCGCCAAAATGGTGAAGAGACGGCAGAGCTGCGACATGGGCTTCCTTGGCTCGTGACGAATATTGCGCCGAGAATGGGGTCGGGCCATCGGCCCGGAGCGTGCACCAGGTCGCTCAACCATAGAGGTCACCGACGGAGTTGCCAAGAGGGCCACTGGAGGCTGGCGATGGGTGGCGTGGTGCCACAGCGCCCGCAAACAAAAGGGAACGCTGCGATCTAAGGGCAAGCGCGTCGCTCGAGTGGAGCGAGGGGCTCAACCCGCTGCGACCTGAAGCCGCCGCGCCAAGGTAGCGCGCACCGCCGCGGCCTGCTCCCGCACCCCAGGGTTGGCGTGCACCTCGGCCCGCACCAAAAAGGTCTCGGCGGCCTCGGGCTCAATCAGATCTTGGAAGAGCAAGGTGTCGACGACCCCGAAGCCCCAGCACTGGATGGCCTGGTCTTCGTCGGCGAGGAAGGCCTCGACCCAAGGCAAGGCGCGGGCATCGGCCACGACGCGCAACAACTCGACGGCGCTGCGTCGAACCTCGAGATCCTGCGCGTCTTGGTAGAGCGCGTGACAGTAGCACATGGCGCTCCACGGACGGAGCAGCCAGAGCACGGACCGAACCAGCTCGAAGCCTGGTTCCGCAGCGATGTAGTGGTCTACCGCATCTCGGATGGCCTGCTCCCCGAGGAGGTGGACCAAGGCCAAGCGCGCCAGCTCGCTCGAGCCTCGCTCCCCTTGCTCCGTCAGCGCCCCGACGGCTTGCGCCAGTCTCGTCCAATCGATCACAGCACACCTCCTCATCCGAATTGGTCCAATGACCCAACGCCCATCGCGACGCTTGGCCTCTCCAACTACGCCATGCGTACCGACCACGCAACACCCCCCAGGACCAGCACCCTCACCGCGCTAGGGCGATGCCACGCGGGACTTTGGCCAGAGCCGCCGGTTTTTGCTGCCATCGCCAGCTCTCTTTGCTACATTGTTGCGCCCCGTTGATGCTTAGTGCTTGCGTTGCGGCGCATTGGGAACAAGGAAAACCATGCTGAATTTTTCGAGACCTTCACTGCCTCCGGCCTTGGCCACCCTCCTCACGGCGCTGATCCTTGGCCTGTTCTGCGCCAGCCCCATGGGCTGCATCAGCCCGAGCGACTTCCCTGCGGTGGACAAAGACTCAGGCGACGTCCCACCCGCCGATGACACGGACACTGCTGGCGACACGGCGGATCTCCCGCAACCGGATGGCGATCAGGAGCTCAGCGAGGTCGCAGAAATCAGCGAGGTCGTAGAGGTCAGCGAGGTCGCAGAAATCAGCGAGGTCGTAGAGGTCAGCGAGGTCGCAGAAATCAGCGAGGTCGATGAGGTGTCGTGCCCAGACCTCAATGCCTGCGGCGGCTGCGCCGTCCTCCCTCACGTCCTGGGTGATCCCTGTGCCGTGGAGGGCTGTCCCGGTGCAGAGGGCACTTGGCAATGCGATGGCACCGAGGCCGTCTCCTGCTCGATCGTGTGCTGCCCTGCCCCAGTGAGCCCTTGCGTCGGCTGTGAGAGCGGCACGACTGAAGTGTGCAATCTCGATGGCCAGTGGGAGACCCGCACCTGCACCCCCGAGTGCCAAGTTGGCGACACCCGGGAGTTTTCCCGCCCTTGCGGCTACTGCGGCACCCAATTCGCCACCTTCGCCTGCAGTGAGAGCTGCCAATGGTTGGAGCCAGACAACTGGAAGCCCTGCGAACAGGAGGGTCCCCATTGGCTGGAGATCACCGGCCCTCAGGACGCTCACAACACCAAAATCAATCACGTCGGGACCAATGGTAGCGCTCTTTACGCGGTCTTGGGCAACAACACCCTTTATCGCTACACCTGGGGTCCAGACGAGGAAGCCAGCCAAGGTGATTGGGAAGCACTCTCGCCCCCTCCGCTGGTGATCACTGCTATGAACTCTTTTGGCGGCCTGGCCTACCACGATGGCCACCTCTACGCCACGGCGATCGTGAGTAGTCCCCACGAGCCCCGCACCTTGGTGCGCTATGACATCGCCAGCGACAAATGGGAGGAGTGGCTCAATCCCAACGTCGAGGCACACTTCACCGCCTCTTTCTCCAACGCCCTCATCATGGATCCCGAGCGGCCTGGCGTCGGCTACGCCGCCCACCACGCCGGATTCCAATGGCTAAGCTTCGACTGGGCTCGCGGGCAAAGCACGACCAACTGGCTCAAGACAGACAACTTGGTGGGCGCACCGACAGGATGGACCTCGCGCAACGAGAGCGTCACCCGCTCCCCTGCGGGGATCTACTACGCCACCCGCAACGTCAGTGGCCAAGAGCTTCAACCCGGAGACATGGTCTATCACTTCAGTGTCACCACGACGGGAGCCGCCACCCCGGCCGCCGCCCTCATCCAAAAACCCTGGAAGGCCGGCCTGGGCCAATCACTGGCGTGGATCGAAGGCAGCATGACCCCAAGCTGCCAAAACGAGCTGTGGCTCATCCGCGGCCTCGATGCGACGACAGACCCACAACATGGCACCGGGGCGCCCACCCAGGACTGGGCCCGCTATCCCCTGGGCGCGACGGGGCTGGGATGGCAAGCCCACACCCTCCCGGGCTTGGTCGATGAGCGCGGGGCGGTGCATCGCGTGCGTGACGCGGTCTTCGTCAGAGGCAACGATAACTCTTGGTATGTGGCCCCCCTGTGCCCCTGTCCCACCCCCTGACGAAGCGCCGCCACGCGCCGCCCAGCCCGCACCATGATCGTCGACTCGCGGCCGACCCATGCGTCCGCCGCTCCCACACCCGCCTGCCACAACCATGATGCCCATCCCACGTCCGCTCCCACGCCTGAGATCGATGCACCCATCATGCACCTAGAGCGGGTCACCATCATCGGCGCCGGCCCGGCTGGCGTCGCGGCCGCGCTCCAGCTCGAGCGCTTCGGGTGGAAGCCTCTCCTCATCGAGCGCGCCAGCGTCGGCGGTCTCCTCGTCAACGCTGAACGGGTAGAGAATTACCCCGGCTTCCCCTGCGGCATCTCCGGGCCGGACTTCGTGCGCCTGCTCCAGGAGCACCTCAGCCGCGCAGCCGTCGCGATCACCCATGACGAGGTGGTCGCCCTGACCCACGTCGCCGGCTGCTTTCAAGTGCAAACCCGACGCGGCCAGCACCGCTCGCGATGGGTCGTCATCGCCTCGGGCACCAAGCCCATCACCTTTGCCGAAAACCTGGTGCCGCCTGAGGCCCGGGGGCGCATCTGCTATGAGGTGGCGCCGTTACGGGCACGGCGAGGCAAAGACATCGTGGTGGTCGGTGCGGGCGACGCCGCCTTCGACTACGCCTTGACCCTGGCGCAACACAACGACGTGACCATCCTCAACCGAGGCGAGAGGCGCAAGTGCCTACCCACACTCTGGGAGCGGGCCAGCGCCAACCCACGCATCACCTATCTCAGCCGCACCAGCATCACCCACATCACCCCCAACGCCGACGCCTCCCTCAGCCTCGCCTGCACGACCCCCACCGGCCCCTTGGACCTGCGCGTCGACGACCTCCTCGGCGCCCTCGGCCGTGAACCACGGCTCGACTTCGTCGCCCCTGAACTACAGGCCGCCTTGGCCGAACACCTGGACAGCGGCTTCCTCCATCTCATCGGCGACGTCAGAAATGGACCCTTTCGCCAAGCCGCCATCGCCGTGGGGGAAGGCATCCTGGCGGCCATGAAGATACATGACCACGGAAAGGACACCCTGCCATGAAAGTGCTCGCATCGACCGGTCGCGATGACGTCGCGATGGTCTACATCGTTCAGTACGACAGCGGCAAAATGGTGGAATGCGTCGAGTCGGTGCAGCCGCCCATTCCCCGCGCGCGCAAATGGGTCTTACTCGTCTCGACCCTCTTCGGCTGCCCCATTGGCTGCGCCATGTGCGACGCCGGAGGCCACTACGAGGGCAAGCTCACCCCCGCGGAGATCTTCGCCCAGATCGATTTCTTGATCCGCCGCAGATTCCCAGACGGGCAGGTCCCTTGCCAGCAATTCAAAATCCAGTTCGCCCGCATGGGCGAACCCGCGCTCAACCCCCACGTACTGACCGTGCTGGAAGAGCTGCCGCAGCGCTATGCCGCTCCCGGCCTCATGCCCTCGCTGTCGACGGTCGCGCCCCGCAGCGCCACCGCCTTCTTCGACCACCTACTCCGCATCAAGCGCGCCCACTACGCCCGCGGCAACTTCCAACTCCAGTTCTCCCTCCATGCCTCAAACGAAGAAGCGCGCCAAGCACTCATCCCGGTAAAAACCTGGAGCTTCAGTGAAATCGCCGCCTATGGCGCCGACTTCTACCGCCCGGGCGATCGCAAAATCACCCTGAACTTCGCCCTGGCCCAAGGCGTCTCCATCCTGCCCGACGCGCTCCTCCGCCACTTCTCGCCGGACCTCTTCCTCATTAAAACCACCCCCCTCAACCCCACCTATCGCGCCAGGGAAAACAACCTGGTGTCAAGCATCGATCCCTGGCAAGAAGGCGCCGACTGCCCCACCCTCAGCGCCCTACGCGCAGCCGGTTACGAGGTGCTCCTCAGCATCGGCGCCGCCGAGGAGAACGTCATCGGCAGCAACTGCGGCCAATACCTCAAACGCCACCTGGCGGCCTCCACCCTCCTGACCGACGCCTACCGCTATGATATCGAGGCCCATGCCGATGGCCTCGCCCCTTCTTGATCCACCCTCCCAGGGCGTACCCCTGCGCCGCTTTACCATCGCCTGGCGCAGCGATAGCGCCCCCTAGTCTCCCGTTGCCTGGAGAGGAGCGTCCGGCGGTGGGGGCGGCACCGGCGAGTGGAAGTCGCAGGCGTGGTCCTGACACCGCCCAGTGAGGCGGAGACGGTTCTTGGCGAACCAGCGGTAACAGAGGTCCAGAAGCTGGACGATGCCGGGCCAGCGGGTCACCGCGACGAGCCAGCGGTAGCCCACGATCGTATAGAGGCGGCGAAAGACTTCGACCCCGACGACGAAGGTGCCGTCAGGCAGTCGCCCGTGAATGCGCTCCATGAGTACGTCCCACGCCACCCCCACGGCGCTGCGATCGAAGTCAGCCGCGGCGAGATCGACGAAGCGAATGCGCTGCTTCTTGTCACGGCGGCGCAAGAAGTTCACCTCACGCACGCAGAGCGGGCAGGCGCCGTCGAAAAACACCTCGATGTCGAAATCGGTCATGATGGAACGCCTCCATCCAGCAAGGCTGGCGGCCTCGTGGGCGGGGTACACCTCCGCGGGTTCGCGGCCACCTCGACCTTGCGCGAAGCATCGGCAAAGGGTTGGGCTGGACTCAGTCAAACAGATTATACTGGCGCCCCATCAGGATCCGCTGGGACAAAGCATCATCCACCTTGAAGCGCGCGTGGCAGGTGAGACGGGGCCAACCTTCGGGTCTACGCCCATTCGCCCGAGCGTCACCCGCGCCAGCACGCCCATCACCGCCACCCCATGAGGTAGATCCGTGTTGCGTGATGGCAAGCGTCCATTCTGCTGACAGCGCTAAAGTCGCTAGCCTATGCGCATCCCACACCCAGCGACCGTTTCGCGCGCGGGGGCTCGACCTAGGTCTCCACCCGTCCTAGGCTCACCGAGCTGCGCGTCCCTTGCGCCACTCACCTGAGGACCATCCGCCATGGATCACCAAAGCATCTACGAGCAAGGCCTCCTCTATCACCACTACGCCAACACGGCCTACCCCCTGACCCCCAAGTCTTTCAACGCCTATCGCGTCAGCGACCCGGAGCAGATCCCCAAATTGCTGGCGGCGGAGTGGGCGCAGGTCGAGGCCTTCTCCCTCTACGTCCACATCCCCTTCTGCCAGGTGCGGTGCAAGTTCTGCGAATACGTGGTGGTGCAGGGAGAAGACAGCGCCCACGAGGACGACTACATCGATCTGCTCCTGCGCGAGATCGATCTCTACCGCCCCCTCCTCCAGGGCAAGGAAGTCGTCGGACTCGACGTCGGCGGTGGCACCCCAACCAAGATCTCCGCGGAGAACCTGCGCCGCCTCACCCGCGCCCTCACTGACGCCTTCACCATCCGCGAGGGGGTCGTGTTCAGCATCGAGACCACCCCGGTCATCGCCGCCCGCGAGCCCGAAAAGATCGCCGCTCTGTGGGAGATGGGCTATCGCCGCATCAGCATGGGCGTGCAGACCATCTCGCAAAAACTTCTCAACGAGCTCGGGCGCGAAGGGACGGTGCACATCTACCAGCGCGCCACCGAAGCCATTCGCCAGGCCGGCTTCACCCGCTTCAACATCGATCTCATGTACGGCTTCCTCCACCAGAGCGACGACGACTTCGAACACACCCTGCGCTATGCCATCACCCTCAACCCCGAATACATCACCCTCTACCGCAATCGCTACAAAGGCACCCAGCTCGAAGCCGAGGCCGGCGGCGTCTCCCTCTACCGCATCATGCAGCAGTATCGCCTGGCCTACCAAGTGCTCACGGCCGCCGGCTATGCCGCCAACGTCGGCAAAAACACCTTCAGCCGCGTGGCCAACGACTACGGCACCAGCGACTACCTGACCCAGCGGGTCATCGCCGGCCTTCCCTATCTGGGCCTCGGGCTGGGGGCGCAGTCCTTCGGCATCAACTACCTGGCCTATAACGCCGGGGCCGCCACCAAAAAGCTCGCCCGCTATCGCCAGCAACTCGAACGCGGCCACTTCCCCCTCCAAGACCTCTACGCCCTCCCTCTGGAGGAAGCCATCGCCAAGATGGTCTCGGTTGCCTTCTATTTCGGCTTCATCGACCTCGCCGCTTTCCGTCACCGCTTTGGTCTTTCCTTCGCCGCGCACTTCCCAACAGAGTTTGAATTCGTTCTCAGCCAGGGGCTGATGACCCTCCAAGGGGAGCGGCTGATGCTCACCGAGCGCGGCGCCGACACCATCAACGGCGTGATCCCCCTCTTCTTCTCAGCCCGGGCCAAGCAGGAGCTGGGCGAGCTCCTCGCGCGACGGCACCAACCCGACACGGACGAGCAGATTTTTCTCCAAGCCTATCGCCTCGAGGACTTCGCCCGCCCCTCCCTGGCGGTGGACCTGGTCATCCTCTCACACGCCCCGGAGGCAGCGAAGCGTCTCTCGGTGCTCCTCATCCGCCGCGCCGACCACCCCTTCATGAACGCTTGGGCCTTGCCCGGCGGTTTCGTGCGCCCCGGCGAGTCTTTGGAGGAGAGCGCCGCACGCGAGCTGCAGGAAGAGACGGGACTGGCGGACGTCGCCCTGGAGCAGCTCGGCGTCTTCAGTGCACCCCATCGCGATCCCCGCGGTTGGATCATCTCCTGCGCTTTCTTAGCCCAGGTGGACCACCAACAGGCGTCTCTGCGCTCTGGCGGCGACGCCCTCGCCGTCCGTCACTTCTCCATCGAGAAGCAGCCCTCGACCACCGCCGAAGGAACCACCCTCGCGTTGACCTTGACCAGCGGCGACCTGCGCCTCTCGGCACACCTGTCAACGAACCCAAAGGCCAAGGGCCCACGCTACACCCTGTGCCACAACGACGGCCTCGCCTTTGACCACGCCCTCATCTTGGCCTGCGCCCTGGATCGCCTCGGCGACACCGGCCATTGACAACCGCTAGGGCGTGACCACCACCGACTGAACACAGCGAAAACCAACGCTATTCCAGGCAAGGGGCGGTTGGTTTCCCCGCGCGCTGACCCGCAGATCCATGAGGGAGCTAGCCCAGTGGCCCCCGCGCGTCGCCTTGCTGAGGGTTGAGACGGAGGGTCCACCAGGGTTGAGGGTCGTGCCCGCATAACCGTAGTAATCCGGGTCGTAGTAGTCGCTCACCCACTCTTCCAAGTTGCCCGCCAGGTCCCACAGCCCCTCGCTGCTCTGCCCCCGGGGGAAGGCATCCGCCGGTGCGGGTCCGTCAAAGCCGCCGCCACAATCGTAACAGTTGGCCCGAGCGGTGGCCCCATCCCAGGCGGATTCGCCACAGAAAGTGTCGTCGGCCAAAGCGGGACAGGCGTCACCCCACGGGAAAGTGGGCGTCCCCGTCCCCTTGGCCGCCCTTTCCCATTCGGCTTCCGTGGGCAAGCGCCCATGGGCCCACGCGCAATACTGCCTCGCGTTGGCCCAAGTCACGTAATTCACTGGATAGGCAGCCATCCCCTCTCCGTGATAGGTCGTCTCCGCCTCGTTCTCGGGTTCATAACACCGGCCCGCCGCCACACACCGCTCGAAGGCCGCCACGGTCACGGGAAAACGATCCATGGCATAGGCGCTCAAGGTCACCTCCCGCGCCGGCTTCTCTGCGGGCCAACAGTCATCATAGCGGCCAGCGCAGCCCATGGTGAAGGTGAGGCTGTCTCCTGCCGCCGGAATCCGCACCCTATCGGGAACGCTACAATCCGCCCCCAACCACCCCAAGGGGCAGCACACGTTCGGCCCCTCACAGCGAAAGCCCGCGGCACAGGCTGGCGCACACACCGCGTCGGTGCAGCGCACACCCACCCAGCCGCTCTCACACGCACATTGACCGGGCGCCACACAGTGCCCCCCATTCGCACACCCTGGCTCACAAATGGCCTGGGTACAATCCTCTCCTTCCCAGCCCGGCTCACAAGCGGGGCCCGTCGTCTCGACGGCTGCATCGGCATCCATGTCCGCGACATCTGGCCTTTTTGTTTTGTCCTCGACTTCTTCCTCGGCATCACGGACGTCAACTGGCGCATCGACCTCCTCACTCACCTCCTCTGTCGCCACCTCGCCCACCTCGGCATCAGCCACCTGCTTCTCGTCATGATCTCTAAAGGTCGAGCAAGCCACGCCCACCAACAACAACATGCCTAGCCACCCCAACCTGGTCCAAACCATCGTCTTCCAACGCGCCATCAGCCGCACCTCCATTCACCTCAACGGGGACGAGTTCTTCTCTATCTCTAGCGGAATTTTCCACATTTTCCCACCCTCGCCCGGGCGTGCGCCGGCCCACGTGCCGGCCCACGAGCTCGTCCACCACCCAAACGGCGCACCCGGCGCTAAGCACACTTCAGGCCACCACCACCACCACAGCGCTCGTGGCGTCGACCTGGGGCACGAGCGGCCCCGAGTGCCCCACGACGAAAACCGTGCTGTAGTCGCTGACCTCGATGGTGCCGTGCACCAACTCACACGCCTCCAACACCACCTGCGCGCCGCCGCTGACCCGCACATCTGGCGCAATCGCTACCCCTGTGGTGCCACCCAGCACACACTCCCGCAGCAACACCTCACAGCCGTGCCCCTCCCAGCCGGGCTCAGCCCAATCATCGCGGGGGTTGCTGGTCTTGTAGCCCCGCTGAATCCGCCGGGAAATCACCGACGCACCCGCCGCATCCACCAAAGCCTCAGGCGCAACCAGCAGGCGGTCTTCTGCCGCAAAAGGACGCCAGCGCGTCCACCGCCCATCGCCTGCACTCAACCACAACCCATCCATGCGCATCAGGCCGTGTTCCGAGGTGCTGCCCCCGGCATAGAAGGTTCGTCTCACCTCGCGCCACAGCCCGCGCCAGGCGAGCCGCTCTTGCCGCATCCCGTCGTCAGATAGCGCCACCAGGTCCTGGCAGAGGGTGGTCTCGATCCCACCCGACTTCCTGCCATAGATGAAAGCGCCAGCGCTCACCCCCAACCACACCCCGTCGTGAGGCATCCGCAGCCTGGCCCGAACACCCGTGGCATCGATCAGAGCCGCATCGGCGCCGGCGGCGACCGCCAGCAACTCCTCTCCCAGACGCGCGGCGCTGGTCTCGGCGCGCAGCTCTGAAGCCGCCAACACCCGCCGCTCATCGGCCACATACCACGCATGGAGACCGTCGAAGAGCGCGCCGCAAGGAGCCACCAACACCTGATAAGTGTGCGGTGACACCCCCTCGATGGCGCGCCCATCGCACCGCGCCGGCGACCCCAACCACACGCGCCCATGGCCAAAGGCCACCCCATGGCAGGGCCCCTCCTCGGCGAAGTACACCGACGCGCCGGGCCGATAACACCACAAGCCCTCATGGGAGGTCCCCCACAGGGCGCCCTCATGCCACACGGGACTGTGCGAAGCCGGGAGATCGCGCTCCTCGTAGCGACCGTCATCCAGTCGCAGCATTCCAACCCGGATCGCTTGGCCCCCATGCCCAGCGCGGCCCGCGATGGCCAAGTAGGGGGTGGCCAGAAGCGGTTCTGGCGACCACAGGGCCCGCTTGTCATGCCCATGCTTGTGGCGCACCACTGGCCACGGCGCCACGGGTGGCGTCGCTGGCGCCACCTCTTCGAGCTGACAGACGTAATCATCCCCGACTATCCACATCCTCGCACCGCACGCCACCCAATACTGGGGCGGGGAAGGACATCGCCCCACGAAAGCGCTCTCCACCTCGCCGTCTTCGTTGAAGCGACGTACCCACACCCCCAAATCACGACCATTCTGCTGCCAAGAGGCAAGGACAACCGTCTCGGGACCCACTTCGAGGCGATGACCTGCGCCACCGCCGGCATCGTCTCGCACCATAAAGAGCAGCCCGTGCGCAAAGGCCTCCTCCAGCGCTACCACCCGCCCCTCGCCCCCCGAAAACACCAGCCGTCGCCCACAGAGGGCGACCAGGCCTTGCGCCCCCATCTGCAAATGCGACGGTACCGCGTCAAAGCAACCCAGAGGACGAAGCGTAGCCCGGCCCGGTCGCAAAGCCGCCGTCACCGGGCTCGTTTCCAGCGCCCGGCGCAAGGCCCGTCGCCAGCGCAGGTCGCGAATGGCACCGCGCAGCAGAGACCTGGCGATCACCCCAAGCTCACCCAGGGCGACACAGCGGCGGGCCAATTCATCGAGGAGGGGCGACGGCAAGGCCAACCCCGGCCTATCCATGGCGAGGGCGTCACCGCGCTCGGCCGCCGCGACAAAGTCCCCCCGCACCTCGACGGCCACCAGCGGACCATCGGCGAGGCAAGGACCGGCCCAGTGCAAGCTCTCCACGGCGAAGGTCAAGGGGCGAGAATCCTGCGCGCGGCGATAGGTTGCGGCATTTGCTGCGGTCATGGCTCTCCCAGCGGGCCAGCGCGGCCCTCACCCCGATGGCCCATCCACCTTAAAACGTCCTGCCCAAAGCCTCCACCCCTAGGCCAGCGACAGACGGGCCGACACACAGGTCGGCCCCTACCCGCCCCCCCAGCTCCGGGAATTTGGCGCGCCCGTGCCTTGCGACTATGATAACCAGATGCGCGCTGCCCATCCCCTCAGGATGCAGGCAGCCATCCTTCCGCTCGGCCCGCTCCCTGCATCGGCCCTAGCCCAGGCAAACCATGGCAACCCTCATCGTCAAGGTCAAAGATCGGGAGCTGCAACGCCTCCCCATCACCAAAACGGTCATCTCCATCGGGCGCGAGCCCGCCAATGACCTGGTCATCGACAACCCCACGGTGTCGCGTTTTCACGTCAAGGTGCGCTACGCCGACCGCCGCTTCAGCGTCGAGAACGTCAGCAGCAACAACGCCCTCCTCGTCAACGGCGTCGAGGTCGAGAAGCACCCCCTGCGCTTTGGCGACATCCTCACCTTGGGCAAGTTCGAGGTCGAGTTCTCCTCCCTCAACGACATCCACGAGAGCAAACTCATTCCCGTCGTCGAGAAGCCCAAGGACATGGTCCCGACCAGTATCGACGAGACCTTCCACGTCCCCCTGAAGAACCTCGAAGGCAGCGCCGGCGAAGGCCCGCATCGCCAGCCCGTCCCCGTCCCCATCGAAGAGAAGAAGAAGGCCACTACCCTCTTCATCGTCATCGGGATCGTCGCCGTCCTCGCCGTCGCCGCAGTGGTCCTCATCCTCCTCCGCTGACGACCTCCTTCGCCGTGCCGCACCCGCAATCGAGCCGCTTGCCATGCTCCTACGCCTCTCACTCACCTGCACGATGCTGGCCGCGCTGCTCTTCAGCACCTCGCTCTGCGCCCAGGACGCCCCCGCGCTGGAGCACGCCTGCGACGCCAACCAAGCCTGCCCCGAAGGCTACGCCTGCGTCGCCAGCCAATGCCGCGACCCCGCCGTGGACGAGCTCATCCTGCTCTGTGTCCAGATGGCGGAGGTCGCCGAGGCCGCTGGCGATGACTGCGCCCGCATGCAGAGCGCCATCACGGGATGGCAGCATGAACAACAGGTCAGCCTCAGCCAGCTCGGCGATCACTTCGGCCGAGGCGATCTGCACCTCCTAGAAGATCAGAGCCGCTGGCTCAGCGTCGCCATGGAGCGCTACTTCATCGCCGCCGCCGCCTGCCCCGACGTGGTCCTGACCCAAAGCCTGCTCATCGAGCGCACCCTGAAGCTGCGCTGATCCTTCACGAGGCCCCACCATGTGCCCCCCACCCGATCCGACGGTCGCCGCCCGCAAAGATCACCACCTCGATCTCTGCCTCCAGCAGGAGGTCGAGAGCGGTCGCCGCACGGGCCTCGGTGCCTACTCCCTCCCCTACGACGCGCTGCCCGAGCTCGATCTCGACCAAGTCTCCTTGGCCACCCACGCCCTGGGCCGGCCCCTGGCGGCGCCCCTGGTCATCGGCGCCATGACCGGCGGCACCCCACGCGCCGGGCGCATCAACCGCCTCCTCGCCAAGGTCGCCGCCGACTTCGGCCTGGCCATGGCCCTGGGCTCGCAGCGCGCCATGCTCGTCGACCCGAGCAGCGCCCCGAGCTACCAAGTGCGCCAGCACGCCCCGACGCTGCCGCTCCTCTTCGCCAACCTCGGCGCCGTGCAGCTTCGCCGCGGCGTCACCCCCACCGACGCCGCCCAGCTCGTGGCCAGCGTCCAGGCCGACGCCCTCCTGCTCCACCTCAACCCCCTCCAGGAGGCCATCCAACCCGAGGGCGACACCACCTTCGCCGGCCTGGGCGAACGCATCGCCGCCGTGGCCCAGACCCTGCCCTGCCCCGTCCTGGTCAAGGAGGTCGGCGCCGGGATTGGGGCGCGCACCGCCAACAAGCTCGCCGCCTTGCCCATCGCCGGCGTCGAGTGCGCCGGCGTCGGCGGCACCTCCTGGGCCCTGGTCGAGAGCCACCGCGTCACCCACCAACCGGCGCGCGCCGAGATCGGCCGGTCCCTGCGCGGCTTCGGCGTCCCCACGGCCCCCTCCATCCTCAACTGCCGCGCCGCCTTTGGCCAGCGCCTGGTCATCGCCTCGGGCGGCCTGCGCAGCGGCCACGACCTGGCCGTGGCCCTGGCCCTGGGGGCCGACCTGGTCGCCATGGCGCGCCCCTTCCTGGTCGCCGCCGAAGCCGGTGAGGAGGCGCTGCGCGCCCTGGTGGAGAGCCTGCTGGAGGCGTTGCGCATCGTCCTCTTCTGCACGGGATCGGCCGACATCGCCGCCCTCCGCCGCCACGCGGGCTTGAGTTCCTACACCGGCGCCCCCTGATGGCAGGCGGCGCGCACGCCCCGGCTGCCGTGGCTCCCCACCTCATCTCTGGAGCTCTCCATGCGTCTCTCAGCACTCGTCGCCGATCTCGCCGTGACCCCGCGCCAGCCCGGCGACCCTGAGATCACAGAGATCACCATCGACCTGCGCGAGGTGACGCCGGGCAGCCTCTTCATCGCTCGCCGCGACTATTTTGGCGACACCCACGCCCATCTGGCCGCCGCCGCCGCCCAGGGCGCCGCCGCGGTCGTCGTCAGCCGCGACGTGCCCCTGCCGCCCGGTCTGCCGGCCCTCTACGCCCCCGCCGAAGACCCTCTCCTCGGTCAGCTCGCGGCGCGCTTCTACGGCCACCCCACCCACGACCTGACGGTCTACGGCGTCACGGGCACCAACGGCAAGACCTCCGTGGCCTTCCTCTTGGCCCACCTCCTGCGCGCCCTCGGCGAGCCGACCGCCCTCATGGGCACCATCGCCTACGTCCTCCCCGACGGCCAGCGCCGCCCGGCGGTCAACACCACCCCAGACGCCCTCTTCGTCCAGCGCTTCGCCGCCCTGGCGCGCCGGCAGGGCGCACGCGCCCTGGTCATGGAGGTCTCGAGCCACGCCCTGGCCCTGGGCCGCGTGGCCGAGGTGCGCTTTGGCAGCGTGGGTTTCACCAACCTCAGCCACGACCACCTCGATTTCCACGGCGACATGGCTGCCTATGCCGCCGCCAAAGCGCGCCTCTTCGCCGAGCTGCCCACCAGCGGCCCGCGCCCCGTGGCCGCCGCCGTGTGCCAGCCCTCCGACCCGCACGGCCCGGCCATGCTCGCCGCCGCACCCGCCACGGCCCTCCGCCTTCCCGTCGCCGTGCACGCCCAGCCCCCAGGCGGCCTGTGGCTCGAACAGCGCAGCCCCTTTGGCCCCAGCGGCGCCGAGGTGGCCCTGCACTACGCCGGCGCCACCCACCCCGCCCACACCCCTCTCTTGGGCACCCACAACCTGGAGAACTTAGCCCTCGCCCTGGCCATGGTCCTCGGCCAGCACCCTACGGCCCTGCCGGCCCTCCTCGCGGCGCTCCCCACCTTCCCGGGCATCCCCGGCCGCCTCGAAGCGGCCCTCTCGGCCGAGCTCTTCCCCCGAGGCCTCTTCGTCGACTACGCCCACACCCCCGAGGCCCTGGATCGGGTCCTCACCCTGTTGCGCAGCCTCGACGCCGGCCCCATCACGGTGGTCTTCGGCGCCGGCGGCGACCGCGACCCGGCCAAACGCGCCCCCATGGGCCGCATCGCCGCCCAGGGCGCCCAAGCGGTCATCATCACCAGCGACAACCCCCGCAGCGAAGCGCCCGACGCCATCCTCGATCAGGTCGCCAGCGGCGTCACCAGCCCGCCCCAACCTGCGCCGCAGCGCATCACCCAACGCCGCGCCGCCATCGCCGCCGCCCTCCACGCCCTGCCCACCGGCCCCATCCTCATCGCCGGCAAAGGCCACGAGCAGAGCCAAGAAATCGCCGGCCACCGCTTTCACTTCGACGACGTCGCCTGCGCTCGCTGGCACGTGGCCTGCCAACGGCACGGCCCGGCGCAACCCCTCATCGCCGGCTGGCGCCTAGCCGCCCTGGCCGCCACCCTCGACGCCCCGCTCCCGGCCACCCCCGACCTGCTCCTGGGCCCCATCAGCACCTCCCTTGGCCCACCACCTGGCGCGATCTTTTGGCCTCTGGATCCACCCACGTCAGGCGTGACGCCACCTGCGGTGCCGCCGGCCCCTACCCTGGCGCTCCTCTCTCGCCACACCGCGCCCCCCCAGCCCCTGGCCTGCCCCACCATCTGGGTGAGCGACCCCCTGGCGGCCCTGCGCACCCTGGCCCAAGCCGTGCTGGCCCAGCTCCGCCAGCGGCCCGAGGGCTTCCCCGTCTACGCCGTGGTGGACGCCCAACTCAGCCCACCACCAGGGTGGCACGCCCAGGCGATCACTGAGCCCGAGTCGGCCTTGCTACAGGCCCTGGCCAACCTGTCGCCGGCCCACACCGGCTTGCTCTTGTGCGGTGTCGCACCGCCGTGGCAGCCACCGTGGCCCTGGCTCGTCGTTGACGCCACCTTGACCACGGCACACCAGGCCCTGGCGCAACAGCCACCGACGACCCTGTCTCCAGCTTCCGCGAATCAGCCTGGCATCCCTGTGCCCGCTGCTTGGTGAGGGTGGATCAAGAAGCCGCTTTGAAGAGGATGATGGTCAAGATGGGGAGGCCAAAGCACAGCAGCGCCATGAGGAAGACTTTGCGTTTGGCGGCCTCTTGCTCTTCTGGGCTCTGCTCGGGCGTAGGGCTACCGTTCTGCGTATCCATGACTCGACTCCAGGCCCGGTGCGGGCGAGAAGACACGTGGGAGCGAGGGATACGCGTGTCGGAGAGTGGCGGCGTTTCCAGGTCAGCGCCGGTGCCCTCGGACGGCGCTCGAGGGCGATGATAGCGCCACAGCTCGTCAAAGACAATCGGGATTTTTGCCTGGCGCGCTGCCCCGCTCGGGCTTGCATTTGCGGCGTAGCCCGCGCACCATGCCGGCATTCACCCTCTGAGGTGCCCCGGGGCACCTCTCGTGCGCAAAGGAGGTCCCTGTGCCCACGCTGCGTAGTGCTCCCATCCTCGTCGCCGCCGCAAGCGCCCTGATCCTGGCGAGCTGCACCCCGCCCCCATCCCCCCAAGACCCAGGAGAGACGCCCATGACCCCGGCGGAAGCTCGCCCAGCACCCGAAGAAGGACCCACTGCAGCCGAGCCCGCCGCTGCAGCCGAGCCCGCCACCGAAGGCGAGCTCGCCGCGCCACAGGTGGCCAAGCCCGAGATCTATCCGCAGGCGCGCTTCCTCTGTGACCAGCGCGTCTACAGCGCCGCTGGCCCAGGGGTGCGCGAGATCCACTGGTCCCTGTACGGCAGCGCCGACGCCGTCGAGAAGATCGCCGCCTACTACGGGGATCATGGCGGTCAGACCGAAGTGGATGATCCGCCGGCGCAGACCTTCTCTTTTGCCGACGGGGTCCGCGTCACCATCTTCCCGGCCTCGGCGCGCGACCAGTACCCCTCCTGCGGGGTCGATCCCAAGGCCAAGGAGGTGACCCTGATCATGCTCTCCCAAGCGTTCCGCTGAACCCGCCCGGCAGCGCTAGGGCGCGGCGCAGCCCATGGGCTCGGCGAGGGCTTCGAGGGCGGCGCGCCACTCGGGCGGGCAGGAGCCGTGGCACCACAGGACACAGGACCCGACTTGGGTCGCCAGGGCGCTGCCGCCCATGGCGTCGAGGCGCGCTTGGACCAGGTCCCGGATCTCTTCGGCCTGCGACGGCTCGGCCCACATCGAGAGCTGAACCAGGGTGTCACCCGTCAGGGGCAGGGGCCACCACCACAGGCGATCGCCGCGCCAGGCGCGGCCAATGGAGGCCCGCTCTGGCGCCCGCGGATCCCCAGGCCCCAGCAGCCACTGGCCCAGCCCCCAGGCGCCGAGGACGGCGCTGTAGACGGGCGACGGCAACGCCTCTGAGAGCTGGATGGGGAGGGGGCGCGGCGCGGCCGTCTCGGCGAAGAGCAGGGCCTGGGTCGAGGGTGGCGGCTGGGCGAAGAGGGCCGCAGGGCTGGGCTCGGGCATGTGGCGCAGTCCTTCGAGGGCGTAGCGGGCGCCCTCGACTTCGGGGAAGAGCATCAGCTCGACGAGGAAGGGCGGCAGCTCGGCCAGGGCCTGGCGCAGCGCGTCGGCGAGGGCTTCGAGGCGGAGCTGCACCTCGTCCCAGCCCAGTTCCGGCGCTCCCTCGATGCGCAAGTAGGTGATGAAGGCCTGCCCTTGGACCAGGGCGCGCAGGGCCAGGCGCGCGTCTTGGTCCAGGCTGTCGTCGCCGGGGCGCAGGCGGTGGACGGCGCTGAAGTGTTGGGCTTGCAGGGCATAGATGGACTCGCGGATGGGGAGGGCTTCGAGGGCTCCCGCGGCGACGACCAGACCGGTGGCTTCGTCGTAGAAGTGGGGCGGGACGACGGCGTAGAGCTCTCGCAGACTGCCGAGGTAGTCGAAGTCTGGGGGGAGCAAACCCAAGAGGCGCCAGACCTGTCCTTCGGCGAGTACCGTGGCTGGGTCGAGCTGGCGTTCGAGCCAGGCGGCGTAAGCGGCGGCGAAGGCCTCGGGCTCGAGGCGGCGCACCCACGGGGTGTCGAGGTCGGCGTCAGTGGCGGCGGGCCACTGCTCGCGCCACTGGGCCAGGGTCTGGTCGAAGGGGTGGGTGGGCGGGGCGGGGGCCGGGGCTGCTGCCGTGGGTTCTGGGTCCGGCGCTGGCGCCTTGTGGGGGGCCACGGGCGCCGAGGCGGGCGCGGGGTCTGGTGTGGACGGGCGGGCGAAGGTGAGGGCGGCAGCGGCGGCGGCCATGACGAGGAGCAGCAGCCCAGCGATGATCCAGGGGCGGGCCGGGCCCCCCGCCGGGGGGGGCGGGCCCGGGGCGGCGGGGGGTGGGGGGGGCGGGCCCGGGGGGGGGGGGGGGG
>CAYVQF010000078.1:0-21741 GCA_964454015.1 uncultured Myxococcales bacterium | reverse complement strand
ACAGAGGTCAAGCCTTGGCAAAGGAAGTGTCCTCATGGATCATCACGCCCTTCCGCGAGGTCATCAGACACTTGACCCCCAAGCGAGTTGACAGTAGCTTCGCACCGCATTGTGGGCACCGCGCAGCAGCATGCGCGGAGTCGCTCGCGCTTCCTTTTGCGAGCGTCGTCTTTCTTTGCCTAGGCCCGTGCCATGGTAGGCCATTTGCGGCACGCAGGCACATCATGAAGATGTGCGATTTGTCGTTGCACCTTGTTCTAGCGATAGCTGCCAGCCGAAATGAATCCTTGCGTATTGTTTTGTCACGCATTAGCCTCCAAGGACCTATGCCTAGCACCCTATCGCCGAAACCGGACCCCTTGTCTTTGCAGTTCAATGCCGTGGCTCGTCGCGAGCAACAACGCCACATGGAAAAGATGCAACCGGAGAATTGGGAGAATTTCGTCGCCTATCTGCAGGAACACCTTCGTACAGACCAATACAACATTTGGCTGAAGACTTTGGTGAATCGCGGATTGGACGGCAATCGCTTGGTCTTGGAGGTCGCCAATGACCATTACAAACAGTGGATCAGCCAGCATTTTTTGGAAGTTCTTCATGCTGCTGCCTTCGCCAGTCTTGGCCAAGAAGTGGCCATCGATCTCGTTGTTCAACCGTCTCTGAAAGAGCAACCTAGCCTTCCTTGGGCCGAGGACGATGGGTCCGACCTTGCGCAAAGCGATGCCCGTCCCCCTTCTGGAACGGCGCATTTGCGTGCCTCGAGCCATGCGAGCGTCGACCGTTCTTTGCGCTCCCATTTGAACCCCGATTACACTTTCGACAATTTTGTGGTTGGCGGTTCAAATGAATTCGCTCACGCCGCCGCTCGCGGCGTGGCAGAGAGACCCGCCGAGAGTTACAATCCGCTCTTTATTTACGGCGGTGTTGGCTTGGGCAAGACCCACCTCATCCACGCCATTGGCAACGCTGTGGTAGCCAATACGGGCTTGCGGGTCTGCTACTTGTCGAGTGAACAGTTCATGAACGAGCTGATCACTGGCATCGAGCGCAAAGAGATGCACAGTTTTCGCGAGCGCTATCGAACGCAATGCGACGTGCTGCTCATCGACGACATCCAGTTCATTGCTGGCAAGGAGCGCACGCAGGAGGAGTTTTTCCACACCTTCAACGCCCTCTACAACAACCTCAAACAAATCATCCTCACCAGTGACAAGTCCCCCCAGGAGATTCCTCGTCTCGAAGAGCGCCTTCAGAGTCGTTTCAATTGGGGTCTCCTCGCCGACATCCAGGCCCCTGATCTCGAGACCAAGGTCGCCATTCTCAACAAAAAAGCAGCGCGAGAAGGCCTGGCTCTCCCCCATGAGGTCGGTGTCTACATCGCTCGCCAGATCGTCACCAACATTCGCGAACTCGAAGGCTGCCTCAAACGGGTAACTGCGCGGGCCAAACTCAACAACGAGCCACTCACGCTCAGCCTAGCCGAGTCCGTCATTGAGCCCTTTCTGAAGCAACGGATTTCGCAGTTGACACCTGATCGCATCATCAAAACCGTGTGCTCCTACTTCAATGTTTCCGCAAAAGACATCCTGGGCCGGGTACGCACCAAGCCCATCGCCTATCCGCGACAGATCGCCATGTACCTGGCACGACAACACACCAACCTTTCCTTTCCCGATCTAGGTCGCACCTTCTGTAAGGACCACACGACCGTCCTCAATGCTTGCCAGCGCATCAAGAGTGCCCTCGATGATCGCGAAGACCCCGCCATTAAAGCCGATGTTGACGCCATCGAGCGCATACTCCTGAACTAACGATTCCCTGTGGAGCTTGTGTGTGCAAGTCTGTAGACAGCCTCTGTGCTTCCTGTGCTCAAATCGGGTCCTTCGATCTCCAGGTCCTTTGTCCACAGCTTTTTCTCAGGTCAATCCACATGTTCTTCCCACAGGCATCGCGGATCAATTCCATTGTATTTTGAGTACTTTTATGTGTTATCCACATATCCACCGCCCCTACTGTGACGACAATTCTTGTTCTTGATTTCTTGTTCACTATATTGCTTAGTCTTGCCTCCAGAGAGTCGCCGCGTCTTTTGAAGTCGCGCAGAACAAAGGTCACGTTATGAAGTTCACCATCGATCGAGATCTTTTGAGCGAAGTTCTGTTTCGCATACAAGGCGTTTGCGCCCAGAAATCGACCCTCGCCATTTTGAGCTCTTGTTTGGTTGAGGCGCATAAGGACGGCACCATATCGGTGCAGGGGACCGATCTGGATGTTTCCGTCAACACCCGATCTCCGGCCAATGTCGCCAAAACGGGTCGTGTGGCCCTGGTAGCCAAGCGCTTCTTTGAGACGGTCAAGTCGTTGGCACCAGGTGAGGTCTCACTGAGTCTGGAGTCCAACCAGTGGGTCAATTTGGAGTCGGGTAAACTGAAGGCGCGGATCGCAGGCAACCACGGCGATGAGTTTCCCAACATTCCCGTGATCCGCGAAGATTTGCCCGTGCAGATGCCAGCCATGCTGTGGCTCGACATGATTGAGAAGACCCATTTCAGCATTTCAACGGACGAGTCGCGGGCCGCTTTCACGGGAGCGCTTTTCAGCATCAGCGAGAGTGGTGTTGCCCAGATGGTATCGACCGATGGGCATCGCCTCTCTAAGATCGACGTCCAGATTGATCCTCCTCCCCAGGTCGTGCCTGAGGTCTTGCGCAAAGGGGTCATCATTCCCCGTAAAGGTCTCAACGAGTTGCGACGTAACATCGATGGTAGCGGCACCATCGCCATCGATGTCGAGAAGGAGGATCTCCTGGTTCAAACGGAGAAGACGGCCTTGGCCGTGCGCCTCATTCCAGGGCGCTTTCCCAATTTCTCCAAGGTCATCCCCAGTGACCTCGAGCACCGGGCGGTTCTGTCCAAAGGTGCTTTGACGCAAGCCATCAAGCGCGCTGCGCTATACACGGCGAAGCTCGGGAACACCCGTCTAACGCTCAAAGAGGGTCAACTCGAGATTTATGCCTATGACGCTGAGGCCGGCGAGGTCAAAGACTCCATCGATTGCGATTACAAGGGAAAGGGTGTCTCTGCCGGCTTCAATTACCGGTACATCCTCGATGTTCTGAGCGTCATCGAGGGAGATGAGGTGATCATCGAGTTGATCGACACGGAATCACCCAGCGTGGTACGCGATCCGGTGCGCGACGACGTGCTCTATATCGTGATGCCCATGCAGTTTTAGTATGTATCTGAGTTCCCTTGCTTTTCGTTCTTTCCGGAATCTCTGGGACGACCACATCGAAGTGCACCCGCGCTTCAACCTCATTGTCGGCGAAAACGGGCAAGGCAAGAGCAACCTCCTGGAAGCCATTTTTTGTCTTGGTGCTTTGCGAGGTTTTCGCACTTATAGCGCCGTGGACCTGTTGCGTTTCGATAGTGAGGCGGCGACGGTCGTCGCTGCCGTCGAGGGCAATGCGCAGGCAGGGACGGTACGCGTCGAGTTGGGTAGAGGTTCTCGTAAGATCTTTGTCGATGGGCGGGCGAGTCGGCGTTTGAGTGACTATCTCGGTGTCATTCGGGTGGTTCTCTTCGTTCCCGAGGACGTTCACCTGTTCAAGAACAGTCCTAAAGAGCGCCGAGCCTTTGTTGATAAGGCTGTTTTCAATGTGCGCCCAAGCTACCTCCAGGATCTGGAGGCCTACAACGCCGTGTTGAAGCGGCGAAATATGCTGTTGCGAGACCCGCGCGGTGAGAAGGAGGTGTTGGCGGCCTTCGATGCGCAATTGGTCGGGCATGGTAGTGAGGTGCTCAGTGGGCGCTTGCGTTATCTGTCGGTGCTGCAAGAGGAGATCAAGGGCACATTTGCGCAGATTTTTGGGCCTGAGTTGCCTGTGGACGTTCGCTACTACCCGACGTGGGTCGACGACGTCGACTTGAATCGTCCCTACTCTTCAGCGGAGATAGAGGCGTACCTTAGCGCGGCTTTGCAGGCCAAAAGACGGGAAGAGATCAAGCGCGGGAGCTCACTCGTCGGACCTCATCGGGATGATTTCGATATCCACCTCGATGGAAGACCAGCACGACTTCACGCCAGTCAAGGCCAGCATCGAGCCTTGGTTCTGGCACTCAAAATCGCTGAGATCATCGTGTTACGCGATCGTTTTGGTGTGGAGCCCATCCTCCTCCTCGATGACATCTCCAGCGAGTTGGATGCTAAGCGAAATCAACAACTCTTTGCCTTTCTCGAGGGTTTTTTAGGACAGGTGTTCATCACCAGCACCAACCCGTCGCTCTTGTCTGGGAGCGATGCCGTGCGCGTTTGGCATATGCGGGAGGGTCATCTGGATGGACAGGGATGAGGCTATGGGTTGCTTTCAGCGCCCTCGTTGCGTTCAGAATTCGTTTCGTCTTGGCTCTCGGCTTCAACGGTGTCTTCTACGGCCACCTCTTCGATGAGGCAGTGGCATGATCCGTCGATGCAAGTCGCGCTCTCTTCTGGGTGTCCGTACTGCAGGCAGAGGGCGACGCAGTCTCGGTCTTCTGAGCAGAGCTCAGAGGTGCTGTCACAGGCGACGACCAGAGATAGCTGGGTCGCGAAAAATAGGGTCAAAGCAAAAGGGCATCGGTTAAGAAGCTTCATGGTAAGACTCCGGGGGCGCAAGATTGGATGGCAAGCGTTTGTGCCGTAAACGCTTGGGCGCACACGGACGATAATGCGCGCATTCGCGAAAGTGGTGCAATGGCGGATATTCGAGCGGAAAAGGTTACGTCTTCCTTGACCCGACGTAATGAGTAAGCGACCATTTCAGGTGACCTTTTGGTGTTGTGGAGGGCAATAGCGATGCGTGAGTACAGTGTTTCCGTTCCATGGTTGTGGTTGGTGGCGCTTTTTCTGTGTGGCGTGTGGGCATTGTCGGCCTGTGATGACTCGGTTCAGACCGCCAAGAAAGGGGACTTGGTGGATGATACGGCTGTAGATGATACCCTGGAAGATGGTGATCTCAGCTTGCCTGACCTTGAAGAGGTGGATGGCGCTGATACGGAGGACGTGGAGACCAAAACGGATATCGACGCCGATCAGCCTTGTCCCTCTGATAGGGTCTGTGGCAGTGCCTGTTGCGCCGAAGGGAGCTACTGCAGCTCAGGCGTGTGCAACCCTGGTTGTGCCAGTGGGGTCACCTGTGGCGAGAGCGGTGGCCTGTGCTGTAAGGCTGGGCACAGTTGTCTGGAGGATGAGACCTGCGGTTTGAGCTGTCCTGACAATGGCGTGCCCTGTGTGACGCCCCTCGCAGAGATATGCTGTGCCTTTGGAGAGGTCTGTTCCAGCGGACGCTGTTTGCCCGATTGTGGCGAATACCAACGCTGTGGTGACCTGTGTTGTGGGGCGAATCAGATGTGTCACAACGAGGTTTGCGTTGCGCGATGTCCGACACACGAGCGGCTTTGTGGCGTGGACCAAGCGTTGTGTTGTGAAGAGAACGAGCGCTGCTTGAACAACCGCTGCATTGTCCCTGGAAAGAGCTGTTCCGTTACGGAAGAGTGCGAGATCGACGAGTATTGTGAGCCAGTTCTCGGCGCCTGTGTGCCCCGTTCGGCGGTTGACATCTGTGAGTATCGTCCGCCAGTAGGCGTGTTCACGCCGCAGTTGAAGTGCCTGTGGACGGCACCTCCGGACAACAGGATCCCTGCGTGCGGCACAGCCACAGACAGTGTTCTGGGCCGCTACAGCGATGTGGTCATGACGCCAGCGGTGGCCAACTTGACCGACGACAATGGCGATGGGGTCACCGATGAGAACGACATTCCGGACATCGTCTTTGCCTCTTTCGACTACAACAAAGATGGTTGTTGTACTGACAAAGGCATTTTGCGCATCGTCAGTGGCGAGTGTAACCCTGATGGCACGATGAACACCATCGCCACCTTAGATGATGTGTGGGTGGATAACTCTGGTGGTATTGCGCTGGGCAACCTTCACCCAGCGTCCATGGTGGATGAACGCAACCCTGAGATCGTGACCGTAGGTAGGAATGGTGGAACGACGGCTTGGCGTCGCCTGACCCCCGATGGGACGCAATGGGAGATCATGTGGCGCAATACGTCCTATTTGACCAACGCCTATACCCGAGGAGGCACGCAACCTTCTTTGGCCGACCTCGATGGCGATGGTGCGCCAGAGGTCATCGTGGGGAATGTGGTTCTCAATGGGTTAACAGGTGCGTTGATTTGGGATGGCCAGCAGACTGCCACGGCTGCGGGGCTGACAGGTGGCGTTGGCAACAACGCGTTCCTCGGTCCGATTTCGACGGTGGCTGACCTCGATCTCGACGGCAAACCCGAGGTCATTGCAGGCAATACGGTCTATGATGGTCTGACAGGGGCCGTGAAGTGGCAATACACTTACACCTCGAGTAACTCCGGTTGTGGCGGCAATTTGCCTTGCGATGGCTATTCAGCGGTGGGTAACTTCGACGCTGATCCAGAAGGCGAGGTCGTGATCGTGCGTCTGGGAGAGGTCTTCGTCCTCGAGCATACGGGTGCCCTCAAACACAAGGTTCAATTGCCCAAGGTGAGTTGTGGCAACAACGAAGCAGGGCCGCCGACCATCGCTGACTTCGATGGCGACGGCAAGCCCGACATCGGCACGGCAGGCGCAGACTATTACGTGGTCATCAACTTCGCGTGCGTGGGTGATCCTCTGCCAGAGGCTTGCGACTCAGAGCACATTTTGTGGAAGGTGCGCAACCAAGACTGCTCGAGCCGCGCGACGGGTTCGAGTGTCTTCGACTTCGATGGTGATGGAGCGGCAGAGGTGGTCTATGCGGACGAGAAGAACTTCCGCATCTTCGATGGGCGTACGGGTGCGATTCTTTTTGATGATGCGAGCCATCGATCGAATACCCGCCTCGAGATGCCTATCGTCGTCGATGTCGACAATGACGGCAAAGCAGAGGTGTTGGTGCCAACGGCAGCGGCAGCGAACGACTACGGCGGTCTGGGTGTGTGGAGCGATGCTGACAACAACTGGGTGCGAACGCGGCGCATTTGGAATCAGCACGCCTATCACGTGACCAACATCAGTGAGGACGGTCAGGTACCCGCCTACGAGTATCCCAATTGGTTGCATTCCCGGCTGAACAACTTCAGGCAGAACGTCCAACCGGGTGGGATCTTCGACGCGCCCGACTTGGTGGTGGACAGTGTGACCGTGTCCCACGCGGCCTGTGCCCAAAACTCGACCTTGTTGATCACGGTCCATGTGGGTAATCAGGGCTCAGTGGGGGTGGCGCGTGGCATCGATGTCTACGCCGAGGTTACGCTGCCCGGCAGCGGTGAGACTTTCGTGCTGGGTGTTGAGAAGACGACCGAGGCACTTCTTCCTTCGAATACGGTACCTGTGACCTTTACGTGGGTGCCGCCTTTTGCGACGGGTCACCAGGCTTTCGTCGTCATGGCCAGGGTAGATGACGATGGGACGGGCCGAGGTCAATACAACGAGTGTCGTGAAGACAACAACGAAGGTGAACGCGACGGCTTCATGACCTGTACTCAGAATTAGGCCGCCTTGGAATCGTGGCGAGTCGCTTGTCATCTTGTGGTTGACGCGAGATCCTTGATTTGGGAGGTCGACTCGCTGTGACTTGGCCTCCTTCTCCTTTCATTGGGCGAGTGGTTCATGTTGGGTAAGTGTCCTGGTTGTGGAAGAACGGGGACCATTGGTGAGACCTGCCCTCATGAGGACACCTATTGTTTTGCTGACGCGTCCCAAGTGGAGCAGTACCAGAAGAAGAAGTCTCACATTGGCCGCGTGATCGATGGCAAGTATGGGATCATTGGCGTTCTTGGGCGCGGAGGCATGGGTTGGGTTTATGAGGCCCTGCGACGTGATGACGGCGCGCGGATCGCGCTGAAGGTGTTGCGGGCCGATCACGCGGACGATCAAGTGGTATGCGGGCGGTTCTTTCGAGAAGCCAAGGTTCTGGCGTTGCTACAACATCCCAATCTCGTCCGGGTCTACGATTCTGGTGTCATCGATGGCGAAGAAGAAGACAAAGTCCTCTACATATCCATGGAGTTGCTGCGAGGGCGAGCGCTGAGCGCGTTGCTGCGGAGTCCGCGCTGGCTTTCAGCGGCGCGCATCGTCTCGATTGGTTTGGGCATCGCGCGCGGCTTGAGCGAAGCCCACCGCAACGGCGTGGTTCACCGAGATCTCAAGCCTGATAACGTCCTGCTCGTTCGTGGCGGTGACGGTTTGGAAGAGGTCAAGGTCGTGGACTTTGGCATTGCCAGACTCTCTTCGGCCACGACTGTGCTGACCCAGACGGGGATGGTTTTTGGGACACCTGTGTACATGAGTCCAGAGCAAGCGCTCGGACAGAGTGACATTGGTCCTGGCGCTGACATTTATGCCTTTGGGGTCTTGTTGTTTCAAATGCTTACGGGCACGCTGCCCTACGACGGCGAGGCACCGCTCCAGATACTCATGGCCCATGTCAACAAGCGCGTGCCCCCCATCTGTGTCCAACGCGGTCTGTCTGTTCCGGGCTCCCTCGTCGATCTGACTTACCACTGTCTCCAGAAGGAACCAGGGCAGCGGCCTGTCGACGGTGACGCGCTCGCGCAGCGTTTATCGGAGATAGGTGAGGAAGTAGCGCGGGGCACTGATTTGGTCGTAGGCCAAGGCGAGGTCCTGCCGAAGGCGGCTTCACTGGAGCAAACCCGAGCCTTGGTTCCTGGTGCCCGTCGGGATACGGATGAAGGCGCCAAGACTGTGATCACCGGAGAAGGGGCGACGGTCGTTCATGGCGTCCAGGGAGAGGAGACCGCCTTGGACTCCGACGCTTGGGCCGGCTTCGATCAGGGTGAACCTGATGAAGGCGTGACGTCCAAAGGACTCGCGGCTGGTGCCGGTGAAGCTCTGGCGGCGGATTGGGCTGGTGGGGAGCCAGGGCTGATCGCCTTGTTGCCGGCGGCAGATCCCACGGAGATGCTGGGACGATCACCACTCAAGCGCCGCGACAACCGGTGGCAGATCTGGATGGCCTGCGTCCTAATCTCGCTGGGTGCTATGGTGGTCTTGGCATTGTTGCTGAACCGCGGCAGCGAAGATGGGGCCGCTCACGATGCAATAAGGGATGATGAGAAGGTGCCTCTGGAGCAGAGTCCAGGGGTCGGCGACGCTGATCCCGCGCCAGTGGAATCGGCAGGAGAAGGGGAGAGAGAGGCGACGCCAGTTAGCCAGGTGAAGGTCGTTGCTGCGGAAGGGGATAGGATTGAGAAACTGCGGCGAGAGCTTGCAGAGCGAGAGTTGGCCTTATCGGCGAGCATGGCCATCGTCGATGTGAGCGAGAGAGAAGAAGTGATGGCGACTCTGCGCTTGGAGATCATTGCCATCAGGCATCAGATAAGCCATCTCGAGAAGCGGAGAGGAGACTAGGCGAAGAGTTCTCTTTGAACTTGGCAGAGATCTCGGCGCCAGCGGACCAAGGTCTGTGCTCGGCGTTCTGCCGTTGCGGGTGCCAAACCGCTGTACTTGACGATGCGATCGGCGATGTCTTCGGTGGAGGGTGCCTTGGTGCCCAGCAGTTGTGGCGCCAGCGTGCTGATGATGCGGTTGGTCCCAATGGCCCGACGCCACCAGTCGCGTTCAGTGGGGTCATCATGGGGGCGGTTGAGGAGTTCTTGTCCGGCAGCTTCGATACGCCAGCGTCCTTCTTCGAGCGAGAGTGCCTGGAGGATCCGCGCTGCATGTAGCCTATAGGCTGCGTGGCGTTCGGAGATGGCGAGTCGCTTGGCGACACTGGCGGTGCGAGACTCGCCTTCCGCGACGACCTCGATGACGGCGCGGATTTTGGCGATGTCGTCAGCCTGGGGTACGTCGATGGGTGCGATTGAGCTTTGTTCCATGGTACTCACCTGACGAAATCCTCTCCAACATTCTATCATGTGTCCTGATTAAAGCTTGAACAATGCGCGATTTCTCCGTAGCCGTGACCATTTTGTCGAGATCAAAGGGCCAGGATGTTCGTTTCTTGGGTGGGCTTGGCACCCATGTCTTGACGTTTATGTGGGGTCGTGCGCAGGATCATCGCACGAGGGTATGGACAACGCGCGCAACGAGGTTCGATCATGGAAGCAACACGTTATGAGATGGGTGAACTTCTGCGGGAGAGCGAACTTGGACGCATCTACGTGGCGAAGGATCCCAGCGAGGCGGAGACGATGGCGTGCGAGCTGTGGGTCGTCGACGACACCTTGTTGCGAGGACGCGGTGCGCGCAAGCGCTTGGTGGACCGCATGCGCCGATTCATCAAAGGGCGTCCAGGATCCCCGTGGGTGGATCTCTACGAAGAAGACAAGCGCGTGGTCTTGGTTCACCGTGTTTTGGGAGAGAAGACCTTGCGCGATGTCATGGTTCAGGAGGGCGCCCTGGATTGGAAGCGGGCTGCTGAGATCGGTGCCAACATCGCCCGCGAGTTGGCTGTCATTCATCGCGACGAGGCCGCCAATGTTCACGGTGATTTGCGCCCTGAGAACATTTTCATTGCAGGGACGGGGGTTGCCCTTGCCGGTGCCGGCTTGGCCCAGGCTCTGGACGACGTGAGTGAAGATGGTGTGCGTTCGCTGGGGCGTTTGCGCTACTTGAGTCCTGAGCAGGTGGCTTTTGCGCAAGCGGGTAGCCAGAGTGATGTCTATGCGTTGGGGATGATCCTGGTCGAACTCATGACAGGCGAGGCGGTATTCAAGCAATCGACGGCGCAAGAGGTAGAGTCGGCCAAGGAAGCTTTCGTACCGCGTTGGCCCAAACGTTTGGAACAGGTGCTGCCCGAGGCGTTGCTGTCGCTTCTGTCTTCTTTGTGCGCCAGCGAGCCTGAGGCCAGGCCGCAGCTCGTGGCCGATGTCGCGCAGGTGCTGGAGGCGACCCTGACGCGGACCCAGAGTTGTCGTGGCGCTTCTGAGCAGGAGATTCTGTCGTCGTACGTGGCGCGGGTCATGGAGGTTGGGGCGCAACGCAACAGCGCGCTGAAAGACGAGGAGTTGCGTGAGATCGCCATTGAGTTGGGTATGAGCGAGGCTGACTTGCAGGCTGCGGACAAAGCGGCTGCGGACCACTTGACTCGGGGTCAGGGTTATCTCTCCCATCAGTTGTGGGACGATGCCATTGAACAGTTGCAGAGCGCGGCGTCATTGGCCCCAGCGCGGACCGAGGTGGTCTTTGCGTTGGCCGAGGCCCACGCTGGGCGCTGGTCTGTGCGCCGCCAGCAACAGGACAAGCTAGAAGCGCAGCGTTTGGCGCGGCGGGTCATCGATCTCGACGCGCGCCACGCTGAGGCTTTCAAACTGTTGGCTGAGTTGGAGAGCGAGGGTGACGATGGCAGTGAGAAGGGATCCAAGCGCGCCGTGGTGCCGCGCCGCAGAGGGCGCAGCCCCAAGCGCGGGCGTGTGGTTTCTTTGGGGCAGATGGCAGTCATTGGTGTGATTTCGGCGTTGTTGGGCTTGGTAGTCCTCCTCTTCATCGATCCCCTGGAAGGTTGGATGATGCGACCGCTGCCGACGCAGCCGACGGTTGAAAGTGTGCCGAGCGTTTCAGTGCCTAGTCATCCTGTGGTTGGCGCTGATGCGGGCGTGCCGGCACCGCCCACCACGGCTATCACCGCGCCGATGCCGGCCGATCTTGCGTCGCAATGGACGAGTCCCGATGGGGCGGTGATGTTGCGGGTTGCGGAAGCCGCGGTGACACTGGGTGGAGGCGAGAGTGGTCCCGAGCGCCGTGCTGTCGTGCCGAGTTTCTATATGGATCTTCATGAGGTGACCGTGGCGAGTTTTCGCCATTGTGTGCGCGACGGGGCCTGCGCGGCCCATCTCTATACGCCGTGGTCGCCGCGCCATGACGCGTGCAATTACGGGACGAACCGCGATGATCATCCCATGAACTGTGTCAGCGGCGAAGGGGCAGAGCAGTTCTGTGCTTGGCGGGCGCGGCGCAGCGGTAGGGCCATGAGCCTACCGACGGAAGCGCAGTGGGAGTACGCCGCGCGTGGTCCAGAGAGGCGGCTCTATCCGTGGGGTGATAGCCCGGGATCTTGTGCGACCTCGCATCGCGGGGGTTGCCAGCACCAGAGCACGCGCCCGGTACGATCCTATCCCGTGGACCTATCGCCGTTGGGCTTCTTCGACCTAGGAGGCAACGTAGCGGAGTGGGTCAGTATTAGCGGTGGAGACGGGACGGAGAGTCGTTCCGTGCGCGGGGGATCCTGGTTGCGCCGGCAGGCGATCAACTCGGCCGAGCGAGAGAGCGTCCCTGTTCCCCTTGGCTACAGTGGTGTCAACGCGCAGGAGATAGGCTTTCGCTGTGCAAGCCCGGCGTTGTGAAGCCGAATGTTTCACGTGAAACGTTCGAAGCGGTGGTTGGCCAACTCGCGGGTGTAGGCCTGAATGTCTGACCAGGTGGGCCTTGCAAAGAAGATGGCTTCGCTGGGATCCTCGCGCTGGGTCATGCCGCGGAGAAAACAATAGACCACGCCGCCGAAGCGCTGTTCATAGGCGTCTCTCGTGGAGATTTGCAGCATGCGGACCACGGCGAGGGCGTAGAGTTTCATCTGCCAAAGATAGTGGGTATCGACGTGTTCCGTGACGTTGGGGGTGGTATAGTCGGGGAGGTTGTCGCTCTTCCAATCGAGGATGAAGATGCGGTCTTCATGAGAGAAAACCAGGTCGATATAGCCTTTGATCCATCCCCGCTGCACCCCTAGAGCGAAGGTTCCTTCTCGATGCCGCGCGGGGTGGTTTTCAGGGATGGGGTAGGTGAAGTCCACCTCCTTGAGCTGGTGCTGGGTGGCGGCAAAGCCAGAGATGGGAGCAAAGGGAGGGAGGGGCACAGGGCGGGTCAGGGTGGCGTAGATGACGCGCTCGGCGCTGTCTCGGGCGGTGGCGGGCATGGCGCGGTCGTGCATCTTCTCGGTGAAGAGGTGGGCGATGGCCGGATCTTGGCGCCACGTTTCGAAGGGGACGAAGCGCTGATCCGCCGCGAGGAGCGACGCGAAGGGAATTTCTTCCAAGAGATCGTGGAGAAAATTGCCCGTGCGAGGACCCGGGGGGAGTTCGCGCTCTCGGGGTGTGTTGGCGATGGGGAGGCGGAACTCCACAGGCATGCTCTTCTTCATGCGCGAGTAGGAGGTGATGAGGAGCCTTCTATCGTAGATCCCAGGTGGGAGCGTGAGGATCGGTGCGAGGGTAGGCTCTGGGGGCAGCGGCGCTGTTTGGGCGGGCGTGGCTACAACAGGTGCGAAGGAGGACGGGGAGATGGGCTCGATGAGCGCGTCATCTGGGGTGAGGTGCAGCAGTTGCTGGCGCAGTGGCTCAAAGATCCCTTCGCGGAGGTGGGGCAGGGCGCGGGTGCGGATCTGCTGATCCGTGAAGTAGGGGAGATAAAGCCTGGCTTTGG
Source organism: uncultured Myxococcales bacterium (assembly GCA_964454015.1). GTDB lineage: Bacteria > Myxococcota_A > Bradymonadia > UBA4248 > UBA4248 > CAYVQF01. The sequence goes on along the minus strand of CAYVQF010000078.1, from coordinate 8,304 downwards.
CCCGGGTGAGGGCGACGTAGAGGAGTCGCTGTCCTTCTTCGCGTGCTTCGGCGCGGTGGGCGCGTTCTTCGCTGCTGCCTTTGGCGAGCTCGAGGGCCGTGTAGCGGGTGAACTTGGTGCCGTCGTCGCGATGGAAGATGTAGGGGGGTGCACCCATGCCGCCGCTGAGTCCGCCAAAGAGAAAGACGACGGCCGCTTCTAGGCCTTTGGCTTTGTGAATGGTCAGGATTTGGATGGCGCTGCGTTCGCCCTCGAGGCGCTGGATATTGGTGTCATCGCCGAGTTGATCGCCTTGGGCGATGCGGTGCTCGAGGCGGGCGATGAGCTGGTGGATATCTCCCTTGTGGTGGGTGCTGTCGTTGAGGAGAACTTCGAAGATGTGGAGGTAGTTGGTGCGCTCTCGCTCGCTGTTGGCGAAGAGGATTTCTCTGCGGACGATGCCGCTGTCGCGCAGGATGGTTGCGAAGAGTTGGTCATAGCGTTCGCTTTGGGCGATGGCATGCCATCTGTAGAGGAGAGCCACCATGGGATGGCGCTCATCGAGGTGGCGCAGTGCATCGATCTCGGGCAAGTCGCGGTCAAAGAAGGGTCCGTACCAAGCGCGCAGACGCATCCCCAGGCGATTGGGGTGGGCGACGGCTTGGAGGAGTTCATAAACCTCGCGGGCTTCTGTGGTTTGGAAGAGGCCGCCTTGGCGGAAATAGGCATAGGCGATGCCTGCATCGCGGAGGGCTTGAGCCACCTCGAGCAGGTCTTTGCCCGTTCGGGCGAGGATGAAGATGTCCTGAGCGCGCAACGGGCGTCGCCCATGCTTATCCGCCAGGTATAGTCCCGCGTCGGGATCGAGCAGGCGCTGTATCTCGGCGCAGAGGGCTTGGAGGTGGGCCCGATGGAGATCGTCTTTGCGCAGCTCTTTGCCAGGGAGGACGAAGAGCCCGAGGGGGGGGGCGCTTTGCCCGTCTGCCTGCTGGAGACAGAGATCGGGTCGGCCGCAGCTCACGCGGTTTTCGTGGCGGACCAGGCCGCTGAAGAAGGGTGGGTTGCGGTGCTGGTCGAAGAGGGTGTTCTGCAAGCGCACCATCGCCGCGGTGGAACGGTAGTTGTCTTGCAAGGGCAGGCACTGGCTGGTGCGGGTGTCTTCACTGAGATAGCGGCGCGCTTCCAGGTAGGTGTAGACGTCACCGCCGCGGAAACTGTAGATGGCTTGCTTGGGATCGCCGATGAGGACCAGGCGATGGCGACGCCCATGGGGGTCGGCTTCGACGAAGACGCGGCGAAAAATCTCCCACTGGACGGCGTCCGTGTCTTGAAACTCGTCGATGAGGGCGATGCTATAGCGTTCGCCGAGGGCTGCGACGAGCTGCGGTCCCACGGGACTGCGGAGGGCGTCCCGGACGGCGCTGAGCATGTCGTCGTGATCGATCCAGCCATGCTCTTCTTTGACGCGCCTCAGGGTCGCGCGCATTTTTGGGGCAAAGGTCTGCAACACGAGGGCTTGGAAGGAGAAACGCCGCTCGAAGAGCCGGACCAGGGCGGCAAAGAGCGGTGGGTTGGCTGGGTTCTGGCTAGCGCGGCGCAAGAAGGGCAAGAAGGTTCCGTCGAGGATCGCGCTCTGATCGCAGGCGGCAGCGCATTCTGCCCAAGCGTCGGGGCGAAAGCGCAGGAGGCTGCGCAGGGCCTCGCGCAGTCGGGTCTGCTCGTCTTTCTTGAACTTATGCTGGCGCATGGCCGCTTTGAGGACGCGATGCTGCTGCGGGTCGCTCAATGCCGTCTGCAGGTCTGGTAGGGAGGCGCGAAAGAGGGCCACATGCTCGTCGCTGACCCAGGGGTGAAAATGGTGGTCCGCAGCGCAATAGCGCTGCAAGAGCGCGGCGAGGTCTTCCAGGCTGTGGTGATGGAGCCAGGCGACCAAGAGGCTTCGCTGAGGCTCATGACGCGCGAAGTCGGTGCGCAGCGCTTGGTAGAAGGCCTTCTGAAAGGCCTGGTGCTTGTCCACCACTTCGAGGCGCAGCGAGCGGCCGCAGAGGAAGGCGTGCTCGGCGAGGACCTGCTGGCAGAAGCCATGAATGGTGCGGATGGCCGCGCGGTCGTAGTCGACGAGGGCAGCCCGCACGCGTTGTTTGGCTTCTTCGTCGATGCACCAGTGGTCTTCTTCAGGTGCCGATTCCGCGGGGCTGAGGTCGAGCACCCGTTCGAAGGTCTGGCGTAGGCGGATGCGCAGATCATGGGTGGCGCGAACGGTGAAGGTGACGAGGAGTATGGCGTCGAGGGTGGCGCGGCCTTCGAGGATCAGGTCCAGGACCAGGTGTTCGATGGTGTAGGTTTTGCCGGTGCCTGCCGACGCTTCGATGAGGAGGTGCCCGCTGGGGCGGATGTGATTGAGAATGCTTGGTTTGACCAAATAATGAGGCATCTTTGCTCAGCGCTCCGCGCGGGGTGCGCTGGCGACGAGCCAACGCAACAAGGGGCCCAAGCGAGAGGGTACTTGCTCGAGGGTGCTTTGGTAGTGGGCTTCAAAGAGGAGGCGCCGGCTGCGGTTGCGGTGCTTGGTCGTTGGTTCGGCCGCTTTGGTGACGGCGTGGCGCAACGCCACGTCGTGATCCACGCCCTTCTTGCAGGCGGCGCTGTAGGCGGCAAAGACCGCCTTCAGCGGGAGCTCGAGTTCATGTTGCCCGGTCACGAGTTGTCCCAGTAGAAGCTCCAACCACGCCTGGGCCTCAGCCGGCGTGGTCACGGGCAGCAGTGCGGCTTCGTTGGCTTCCGTGGCGGTGTTGATACACACCAGAGATTGCCTTTGGGCGGCCAGGTCTAGCGCAGTGAGGGCCATGTGCTCCACGAAGGTGCGCACCCGCAACCACAAGGGGACGCCTTCTGAGAGGCAGAGGAGGAGCACCCCGCGAGCGTCGCAAAGGTCCTGCCCACCGCGACTGAGGAAACGATCCTGCAGGATGTCATGGACGCCGACCCACTGACGCTCGCCCGTGGGCGTCGCTGTGAGCAGGCGCAGGCTGGGGACAGGGGTGGGTACGTCCATTGGCGTCGGCGCGCGTCCTATTCTGCCCAGGTGCGTGCGCCGCTGAGGGCGTCCCATGACGGGGCGCAGCAGGGTCACACCGACGAGGTCTGGCTGGCTTCTGAGCTGTTGACACCAGTTGAGGAGGCGAAAGAGGTCGCGGGTCCGTTGGGGGGTGGCAAAGGGAGGCAGAGGGAAGCGCCCCTGCTGCTGGAGGGCTGTCGTTCTGGCGTCGTAGGCCGCGACGATTTTGTCACCTGGCAGGTTGGGGTCGAGGTGGATGATCTCCCACAAGAGGTCACGGAGTAGCTCGGCGCTGTTTTGTTCATGGTCGAGGGCTTCTAGCGCTTCTTCGGTGTCGGGCGCCTTCTCCGAGGCAAAGGGCATGGCCAAAAAATGCTGGGTATAGGCGCGGTGGGGATGATGGAGGAAGTCGACCAGGGCGCGCAGGGAGAGGGGGCGTTCTCCATCTCGCGAGGTAGAAAGGTGTGCCGAGCTATAATTATCGTGCAAGGGATCTGTTTTTTGCCCATAGCGGTGGTCGCAGATGGCGGCGGCGCTGCTGGCGGCCTGTGGCATCAACTCGGCGATAGCGCAGGGGGGGCGCCCGTGGTGGGCTTGGAAGTGCTCCCGCAGGGCTAGGAGGTGGGCTTCGATGGCTGCTTCAGGCAGGAATCGGGCGCTTGGGCGGGCTTCGGTGCCGGATGGTGAATGGGAGACGTGGCGGTGTATGGGCTGGGTGATGACCAAGGGCGGGGCGTCTTGGGGGTCGCGGTAGTGCCGTTCGAGGAGGGTGCGCATCTCGTCGAGGAGCACCGAGGGGGGCAGCGACTCACCACTCTGTTCGTCCCGGGCGACATAGGAGAGAATGAGCTTCTCTTTGGTGTTGACCAGGGTCTCGAGGAAGGCATAGATGTCGCGTTCGCGTGGCGAGCTCTCGCCGTCTTGGCGTGGGCCGGTGCGTAGGTCGAGGGCTTGGTGGGCGTCGGGGGCTGGGAAATCTCCTTCATTGAGACCCAAGACGAAGCAGACCCTTGCCGGCAGGGCCCGCGACGGCACTAGGGTCGAGACGACGACGCCATCGGCCAAAAAGTGGCCGCGTTTGGCTTCGATGCTGGCGAGGCGGGTGCGGACGATCTCGCGCATGGCGACGAAGGAGAAGTCGTGGCCAGGGAGATCGCGATCGGAGAGATCGCGCAGGGCGCGCATGACGTTGTCCAAGGCCCAGTTGTCGGCTTCACTGATGGGGAAGAGGTGCTCGGCGAACCAGGTTCGCAGCAGGGAGGACCAGCCAGCGATGGGCAAGTGCGTTTGGCGCAAGACGCGCGCGTCGGTGATGAAGATCCGGGCCAGACGACAGAAGAGGGCCGCGCTGTCGAGGCGGCCATGGATCGCACCCAGGGGGGGCAGCGGGCTTGGAGCGAGCGTGGCGTCTTGCTGGACGAAGGCCGCCAGAGCGATGCGGTAGAGGCCCTGCTCCCAGGTGAAGTGTTCCCCGGCGATGTAGTCGTCGGCGTGATCTGCGGCGTCGGCACCGTCGATGATGCCGACCTCGTCGCACCATTGCTGCCAAGCTTCGGGATCGGCTTCGTCGTAGGCGTGGCAGATGTTGGGGTGGACGAGGACAGCGAGCAGGTCTCTGCGGGTCAGGCGCGAGGTGGGGAGCTCCAAGAGGGCTTGGATGATTTCGAAGATGCGCGAATAGGCGCCGGCGCGCATGCCGACGATGTTGAATGGCAGGTCGTTGGCTTCGTGGAAGACGGCATGCACTCTGGGGAGGTAGGCGTCGCGTACGGTGCTCGGGATGGCGACGGCGATCTCGTTGAAGCGGAGCGGCGGATCGATCGTGGGGTCCAGCATGAGCGACCAGATGTGGTTGGCCGCAACTTCGACTTCGCGGTGGCGTGAGGGGGCGGCGAAGATCTGGATGCTGTCATCGCAGCAGCGGTGTTCGCCGCCGGAATAGGTGCGGTGGAGGATGTCGTGTTGCACCCGGGCCAGGATCGTATCCCTGTGGGTGAGCGGGTCGACATAGGCCTCGGTGAAGTCGTAAGCGGCGATGGCGTTGAGGAGTCGCGACGTGTCACGTCCGGGTTTGCCCCAGTGCAAGAGGGCAGGGTTCTCCGACGCTGGCGTCGGCTGCCTGCTGATACGGGCAGCCAACTCCACGGGTGAGCCGCGCCCCGGCAGGTCTTCCCAGAACTCTTGGCAGGGGTTGAGGGCGAAGAGGTGCACGTCGGTGTGCTGAGCCAAAGTCGCCAGGGCCGTGCAGTGGCCAGCGGCCACATAAGAAAAGGCGAAGGCGTAGATTTGCGGCGGAAGACTCGCCGCCAAGGCGCCATTGACCTCGGGGTGTCGTAAGGCCTCGTCGAGGCTGAGCCACAGTCCCGCAGGGTGATGAGGATCGAAAGGCGCACCGGCCTCGTGCAAGGCCCCCCACAACCACCGCTGCCATTGCTCGAGATGGGCTTTGGCGGGTTCGTAGGCTCTCCCTTTGTGCCAGGCCCGCATGATCTCGGGTCGCGCGATGGCGTAGTCCTCATAGATGGCGGACAAGTGATCGGCGAGCTGCACGATGCGCAGGTGTTGTTGGGCGGGCGCCTCGGTGGCACCCAGGTAGTGTCGCAGGGCTTGCGCCTCGGCTCGGTCCAGCCAGGCGGCATCGCTCATCATGGCGACGATGGCCATGTGCACGGCGCTCCTATCGATGAGGCGAAGGCGGCGCCCGTCGAGGTTGGCTGGCATCAGGCGGTGGAGGTAGGCGAAGAGGGATTCGCAGTGGAGGTTGGCGGCGATGCCATTCGCCGTGGCGAGCCCGAGGCGCAGGTAGCTTTCGATCTGGGTGTTGGGCACCAAGAGTACTGTGGGACAGAAGAAGTCGGCGCAGGAGGTGAAAGGGCGACACAGCTTCGCGGCGAGGACCTCGAGGAGCGCCTCGAAGTGGTTGGCGTAGGTCAAATGAATCAAGGGGTTGATCTCCTCGCGGTGCGAAGTGGCGCGTGCGCCATGACGAGCGCTGCGATGCGTTCTGCGGGCTCTCTCCCATCGGCGGGTCCGAGGAGGGTGCGGCCAAGGGCGGCGAGGCGTTGTTGGCAGTGGGTGCGCAGCTCTTGGTCTTCGAGGAAGCGCTGGAGGTGGGCGACGAGGTTGGCTGGTGTCGCCTGGCTCTGAATGAGCTCTGGGACCAGGGCTTGGTCAGCGAGTATGTTCGGCATGGCGACGTAGGGGGTGCGGATGAGGCGCTTGGCGATGGTGAAGGTCAACCTCGAGGTGAGGTAAAAGCAGATGGGGACGACCCCCATGAGCATCAACTCCGTGGTGGCCGTGCCGCAGGCGCTCAAAGCCAGCGCGCCACGGCTCATGACTTGCAGGGCGTCGTCTTCACTGACGGCAATGGGAAGCTCCGGGCTGAGGTAGGCGCGCAGGCTGTGGGCCGTGACGGTGGGGGCGACAGGGATAAGATAGGACAAATGGGGGGCGCTGTCGCGCAGGCGCTGAACCGCGGCGATCAGCAGGGGCATGTGGCGGCGGATTTCTGCGCTGCGGCTTCCAGGGAGCAAGAGGATGGTGTGGGGATCGCCGTGGACCGAAGGCAGAAGACGGGCGGCTTGCACGGCGCGAGGGTGGCCGACGAAGTGGGCGCGGACGCCGCGCCGGCAGAAGAACTCGGCTTCAAAAGGGAAGAGACAAGCCAGTGAGCTCACCCAGCGGGCCATGGCCTTGGCACGATAGGAGCGCCAAGCCCAGGCTTGCGGCGCGCCGCAATAGACCACGGGGATGCCCAAGGTGGCCAGCAATGGGCCCAGGCGCAAGTTGAAGTCCGGCAGATCCACCAAGAGCGCGACGTCGGGCTTGCCGTGGGCGATGCGCTCACAGAGGGCGGCGAAGACGCTGGCCACGCGCGGTAGGGCGGTGAAGACTTCGCTGATGCCGACCAAGTTGAGCGCCTCGGCGCGGCAGAGGAGATCTGCGCCGAGGGCCTGCAGACGCGGGCCGCCGATACCATAGATCTCCCATTGGCCGATCAAGGCCTGCACCGTTTCAGCGGCGAGGAAATCGGCTGAGGCCTCCCCAGCAACGACTAGGAGCGCAGGCAAAGCATTCCCCAGGGCATCTCAGGCGTCCTCGGCATCAGTGGCGGTCGGTGGTGTCTCCGACGGCGGCGCCGCGGCGGCTGGCGAGTCTGCGCCTTCCACCTCGGGGTCTGACGCACCGGCGTCCTGTGCCGTGCCTTGCCGGCGGCGCAGCTCGAGTAGCTTGGCGAAGGCGCCGGCGACGTCGATGTTGTGGAGCCGTTGGCTGAGCTCCGCGGGTGGGGAGGGTGGGACCGCTGATTCCCCATCGGCGGCGCCGGCTTGCGCGGGCGGCGCGAGGGCGCGTACCACCGCGCCCAGGAGGGAGTTGAGCAAGCCCGTGGCGTGGCTGCGCATGGCGTCGGGTTGCACCGCCTCGGAGAGGTCCTGGGCGCTTGGGAGGCCATGGGCAGCAGCATAGTGGTCGAAGGCCTGGCGCATCTCGGAGCCCAGGCGCTGCTCGAAGCGCGGGGTTGCCGTCGCGGCGGCAGCGGAGTCATCGACTGTTGGGGGTGGCTGGCCTGGCTCGTCTTGGGGATCCACGGGCGCGGGTCCAGCGGCGGCAGGGGTGACGCTTGTGGTGTGGCTGCCAACGGTGTCAGTGGCTGGCGCGGCTGGGGGCGCGTCAGGGGTCGCCGCCAGATGAGGATCGTCGGCGGTGTCTTTTGGCGCGGGCGATGGGGTGGCGTTGGCCGCGGTCGTTGTTGCAGCAGGGTGGGTGGGGTCCGGTGCTTTGGGCCGAAAACCTTGCTCCAAGATCGCCGAGGTGAGAATTTGGGGGTCGATACCAGGATGTTGGGCTGCGACTTGGGCGGCCAAGGATGCTTGGAGGCCTTGGGTGAGCGAGGCGACGACCCCCGAGAGGGCGCCGCCCAGATTCTGCATGAAATCGGCGGGGTCTTGGCCGGGCTGAGCGTTCTGCAGGCCTTCGCGGAGGATGCGGGTGATGCTCTCCTGGTCCAGGGCGATTTGTATGGGCTGTGAGGCTTTTGCGCCTTGTGGCTGCTTGGTTGCGGCCTTGGATCTGTGTGGGGGGAGGTTGGCTCTGCGCCTCGAGCGGTGTCGCGACCTATTCTTCTTTGCCATCCTTTGACCTCCAGGAAGCAGCTCAGGTGTCGCTATGATTCCAGGCAGCGCAGGGTGTGGCAAGGGTCGTTGGCTTGGCCCCTGATCCACGGTCAAGAAAAGAAAAAACCCCGTTGTTCTTGGATTTCCAAG
>CAYVQF010000077.1:0-22441 GCA_964454015.1 uncultured Myxococcales bacterium | reverse complement strand
AATAATTCACAACGAGCAAGCCCCATGCCGGCTTTGGTCGTGGATTGTGGGCGTGCCAGGCATCTTGCGCTTCTGTAGGCAGTTGTGTTAGCTTGCCGATCAGTTGCTGCCTGATCCAGACAGCTTGCGTTGGTTGAGACAGCAATGTTGAGGGTACTGGGATTGACAACGACAGTGCTTCATAGTGTCCTCGCGGGTCATTGCTTTGCCTCAGGTCGAGGGGGCACTGGTCTGGGGCGGCCCGCTCATGATACTTTATGAGGACGAACAGCGACGATTGGAGGAGATTTGCGATCGCTTGCTGCGCGACATTCAAGCGTTGGCGGTCTTCTTCATCGATCCCGAGGGGCAGCTCATTGCGCGGGTTGGTCGACATGACGAAGATGACACAGCAGCCCTCTCATCGTTGGTGGCCGGCACGGTTGCGGCAACCACACGATTGGCGCAGCTTCTGGGTCAGTCTGATTTCCCGACGCACTACCATGAGGGTCCGCGCGAACATCTATACATTGCGAAGGTCACCGAAGGGCTTATCCTGGTGGTGCTCTTCGATGAGAGAGCAAGCCTCGGGCTGGTCCGGCTGCGCGTGCGCAAGACGCGACTTGCCGTCGAGGTGGTCTATGACAGCATGGTCTCCAAGGCAACACGGGGCAGGAAGTTTGACCCCTTTGTCGATATCACCGATGAAGAAGTGGATCGATTCTTCGGGGATGGATTCTAGGCTCCAATGAAGCGAATTTTTGGTCACTCTTTGAGGGTATCCGCCCGGCACCGGGGCTGCCGGAACCGGGTTGAAGTCATTACGCTGGCCTGCTCCCACTGAACGTAAAGGTGAGGGACCCATGTCCTTTATCAACTACTCCAACCGGGAAATCATACTCAAGATCGTCTACTACGGTCCCGGCTTGTGTGGGAAGACCACGAACGTCAAGTTCATCTACTCAGGCACCAACGCCGACGCCCGTGGTAAACTCATCAGCTTGGAAACCAAGCAAGAGCGGACGCTCTTCTTTGACTTCTTGCCGTTGGCGTTGCCTGCCATCCGGGGCTTCAAGACCCGGCTGCATCTCTACACCGTTCCTGGGCAGCTCTTCTACTCCGCCAGTCGAAAGCTGATCATGAAAGGCGCTGACGGGGTGGTCTTCGTCGCTGACTCACAGGCTGAGCGCGTCGAGGCGAACATCATCTCCATGGATGACCTCAAGGATAACCTCTCGGCCTATGGCTACGACATCGAGAAGATTCCTTTCGTCATCCAGTACAACAAGAGGGATCTGCCCAACGCGGTCAGCGTGCAAGAACTGCGCGAGGCCCTCAATCCCTGGTATCCCAAGATCCCCGACTATGAAGCCATCGCTGCCGCACCCAACGGTCCGGGGGTCTTTGACTGCCTCAAGGCCGTGGTCAAGATGATCCTGGTCGAACTGAAAAAGTCTGGGAAGTAGCCGCCCTGCCTGGATATCGGCGACCGCCATGAGCGACGCCGCGAAGCCCTAGCGGCGGCGCGATCTGCCTTCAGTCGAGCTCGGGCTTGTGATCCAGGTATTCGCCGAGCGCTTCTTGCAGGTTGCGACGCGCGTGGTGCAAACGGCTCATGACCGTTCCCTTGGAGATGTTCAAAATCTCCGCGATCTCGCTGTAGGAGAGGCCCTTCACTTCCCGCAAGAGGATGATGGTGCGGTGCTTCTCAGAGAGGTTTTTCAGCGCCTCATCGAGCTGCTCCAGCAACTCGCGGCGCTGGTACACGCGGGCGGGGTTGACGCCGAGCAGGCTCGGGGACATGGGCTCGTTGCCACTGTTCTTGCGTTGCAAGGTGTCGTCGTAATCGACCTCATGGTGGCGCGCGCGCTTACGCAAGACGTCGATGGAAAGGTTGACCGTGATGCGGTAGACCCAAGTGTAAAAAGACGAGGACCCCTGGAACTTGTCGATGTGCTTGTAAACCTTAACGAAAGCTTCTTGGACGACGTCAAGGGCGTCCTCATGGTTGCGCACCACACCAAAAGCAATCGCCAGGAGGCGTCGTTGGTATCGCTCGACGAGCAGCCGGAACGCATCGTGATCCCCCGTTTGGGCTCGCTCGACCAGCGTTTCGTCGGACACATCCATAGAATGGAACTCGACTCATCAAGGGCCCGCGGCCCAGCTAATAACACCAGCGAGGGGCCACGAGGCGCCCTCGCCTGGCTCCTTTCCAGCAGCCACGCATGGTGCCGAACTTTGCAGCGCAAGGCAAGGCTGTGCATGGCAACGGTTCCCCGCGCAGTGGGCGGGCGGCGCGCGAGTGCGATGATGTCTGGTCAATGGGAGCGATAGGGCGTATCTTAGCCCCGCCGGCGTCACGCGTTCGGCCGGTACGGGATGTCATTGGGTGGTCCCCTTCTGCATTCTTTTTTGGATCCACGGGCGCGAAGACGTGCGCGTGAGGGGACCCGGGTGGGCATATAGGGTGCAGCATGGCGAAGGCTCTGGGACAGGTACGAGGCGAGGAGGGTGCGCATGTCGAGGCGCACGACGAAGAGGTCATCGAGGCCGAGATCGATGTGATCGACGCCGATGTCGACCTCGAACCTGATCTCGAGCTAGAGGCGTTGGAGTCCATTGCCGGTGATTGGTCGGCAGGTACGGGTGGCTTTGAACACCACGGGACCTGGCTCGATGCCGATGGAACGGCGCCGTTGGATGCGACTGAAGATGGGGCCATGTTGGTGCTGCGAGAAGCCTTCAGGGCGGCGCCCTTGGGGGAAGTATCGGCCAACGGCGACCCTTTGAGCGTTTACCTCGCGCGGATTCGCCATCATCCGGTGCTGGAGCCCATGGCCCAGCAGAAGTTGGCCGTGCGTTACCGAGAGCTCGGAGATGTCGAGGCGGCACGGATTCTCATCCTCACGAATTTGCGCCTGGTCGTGAAAATCGCCCGCGAGTACCGGCGTCGCTGGACCAATCTCTTGGAGCTCATCCAAGAAGGGAACGTGGGCCTGTCTGAAGCGATCAAGCGCTACGATCCCTACCGACAGGTCAAATTCACTTCTTACGCCCAATACTGGATTCGGGCGATGATCCTGAATTATTTGATGAATCACTTCCAGCCCGTGCGCATCGGCTCGACGCGGGCTGGACGGAAACTCTTCTACAACCTGAAGAAGGCCCGTGCGCAGCTCGTGCGCGAGGGCTTCCTTACCCCGTCTCCGGCGCTGGTCGCCGAAAAGTTGGGGGTCTCAGAGCGCGATGTCATCGAGGTGAGTCAACACCTCGACGTCGCGCCCCTGAGCTTGGAACAGAACGCTGCGGGGTACGAAGATACCACTGTTGGTGAGTTACTCGCCAACAAGGGTGAACTCAACCCCGAAGAGCTCTACGTGGATCTTGAGTTCAAAGAGAAAGTGCGTGAAGTCATGGAGGAGTTTTCCGCCAAGATTCACGACGAGCGCGAAGTCGCGCTGTGGGAAGAGCGTCTGACTGCGTTGGAGCCGGTGACGTTGTCGGAGTTGGGTGAGCGCTTTGGCGTGAGCAAAGAACGCATACGGCAGCTCGAGGTTCGCCTGAAAGAACGTTTCAAGGCTTTCATCATGCAGCGTCTGGGCTCGAACCTCGATGCCTACGTCCATGGCGCGTGAGATTGACAACTGAGCGGTAAGTAGGGGAAATCCTGGTGACCGCGCGGAAGGTGCCCGAGAGGGCGAGGATGGGTTGGGGTTGCTTCATGGAAAAAAAATTGCCGCAGATCACTCACCTGGCCAACTGGCACGACAGGCTACCTCGCTATGCCTTCTTGTCGGCATGGTGCAAAGGCAAGAAAGTTCTGGACTTGGGTTGCGGCTCTGGTGAAGGAGCGGCCCTGCTGGCTCACACTGGGGCAGCAGAGGTGATCGCTGTCGATCCCAGCTCGGCGACGATCGATGAGGCGAGGGCGCGCTATGATTTGCCCAACCTGCGCTTTGTCGCCGGTTTCGTGGAAGACCCCCTCGACCTCGGCGCGTTGGTCCCGACCCAAGAGCGTAAGCTCGCCGCGATGAGTGATGACCTGCGCAAGACGGACGTTCGCATTCCCGTGCTGCGTTTGCGCGAGACCAGCCCGCAGCTCGCTCGGCCGGCTCTTGAGGTGGAGCCCGATGGCGCACCCGAGGACATCCCGGCACCCGCTGGTGACGGCGGTGAGGGGGCCGATGGTCCTGCCCCCTTGGCGGCAGAAGGGCAAGAGCTTCCAAGTGAAGCACCACACTCTGAGGGGGAAGCCGTTGCGACCCAACCTGCCGCGGAGGAAGAGGCGATGTCCGCCTCTCCAGAGGCGACGGAATCGGTGATGACTGAGAGTGAGGCTGGGGCTGGGGCTGGGGCTGGGGCTGAGGCTGAGGCTGAGGCTGAGGCTGAGGCGCATGCCAATCCTTTGAGCGCCCTATTGGCAGCGGCTGAGATTGATGACGCTCCTGGAGGAGATGAGTTTCCTCCGGGTGACCTCCCCTTTACGGACTCTGACGAGATTTTCATCGCCACTCCGCCTCCAAGCGACTATTTCGATCGGGTGCTGGTCCTCAACCCAGATCTGCCGATTCAAGACAAGGCCTTTTTGGCACGCTTGCGCGACATGCTGGCGCCAGGTGGTTTCGTGGCGCTATCGGTGCGCATTGGCGGCAGCCGTTGCATATCGGATCTCCTTGCTGGCTTCGAAGCGGGCAATCACTCAGCCGAGCGTGTCGCTTTTGCGAGCTCTGAAGCGGCGCAGGCGCACCTGGGCGGTGTTTTTCCCCACATCAGAGAGGTTGAACAGAACGCCGTCCTCACGACGCGTTTTTCCTGGCCACAGGGTGAAGAGGCAGACGGCGTCGAGCTTTTCGATGTAGCGCCAGACACTCAGCCGCGTTTTCGGATTTTCATCCTGAGCAAGGATCCCGTTGATGCCGGCACAGACCTCATCTATCACGTGCCGCTGGAGCCACTGATCGCCCAGATCGACGAGGGTCTCTCAGCGATGGTGCAGCGCGCCATGGGGCTGGAGCATCGCACGGTCATTCAGGAGGAACAGCTCGGTCAAAAAGAGAGCCTCATCGACGATTTGGAGGGAGAGCTGCGCAGCGCCCAGGCGATCATTCTCAGCCACGAGAGCCGGATTCAGGGCATGAACCTCGAGCTCGATCGGCTGCAGAGCGAGCTGACGGTGCCGGCCGAGGCCTCCTATGACGCCATGAGCGATGGCGCTGGCGGGCCGCAGAGCCTGCTCTTGGAGCAGATGCGTGAGGCGATGCAGGCGCAACGTCTGGCCATCGATGCGTTGTCTCTGCGCTTGCACCTTGAAGTGCAGTGTCCCGTGGCCAGGGGAACCATGGCAGACGGCCCCGCTGAGCCCGCAGACGATGCGGCGCGGACGCGCCTGCATGTCGCCCTCGCCGAGAAGGAGAGAGAGATCCTACAGCGGGAGAGAGAACTGGCGCAGATCGGGGCGGAGATCCAGCGATTGACGCACGAGGCGGTGTTGCGCAAGACGGAGGTCGAGGTACTGCAGAGCCAACTGAGCGCCGAAGAGAAGCGGAGCGCCGAAGTGCGGGCGCAGGCTGAGGCGGCCCAGACGACGGCGCGGGTCCAGGCTGAAGCGAGCGAGAAGGCCTTGGCAGAGATGACCGCTTCTTTCGAGACGGCAGCACGCGCGCGACAGGACTTGTCCCAGGAGCTGGCGCGGGTGAGCCAGGAAGGGGATGTTTTGCGACAGCGCTGTCAACTCCTCGAGGTCAGCCTTCAGGAGAAAGACGCACTGTTACGCGCTTTGCAGGAGACGGTGCAAGGCCAAGAGAAGATCCTCGCACGCTTCAGGCGCTCGCGGCGGTCGAAACGCTTTGCAGACGGTGAAGACTGAGTCCAGCGCAGGTGTCGCGCCCTGCGGACGCTCTCTCATTCAGGGTTGGGGAACGGAGGCGGTGAAGGCTGGATAAGGCTCCTGGGTGTGGCTGTGCCAGATGCTCTCACGCCAGGTGGTGAGTGGCATCGAGGCCGGCAGGCCCTCGATGGTGAGCACCATGGTGCCACGTCTCTCCAGATAGTAGATGCGATCTTTGAGTGTCCACTGCATGGCCTCGCCGGCGTTGCTGTGACGGCGCTGGCGCAGGGCAGCGGGGAAGCGCGCGTTTAGCGCCTCATCGGTGGCAGCAAAGGCTTCTGTGGCGTCTTCCAGGCTGTCCCATGTCGAGAGCATGACGACGAAGGCATTCCCTTCGGCGTCGCGGTAGGCGTGGACCCGATCCCCGCCCCAACCGGTGGCGGCGCCTTTGGCGTCAATGGCCGGCTTCTGGCTGAGTAGGCTCTGGTGTTGCTTGAAGTAGATCAGAAAAGCGAGCTCACCTGAGACATTGTCGTAAAAGGGCTTTGAAGTCGACGTGGCAGGGGCGATGAAGCGAATCAGGGTGGGATGGTCGCGGTCGAGATAGCGTTCGGGGTGTAGGATCTGTTCGGTCGACATGGGGGGATCTGAATAGACGGCGTCGACGGCAGGCCAGCCGCCCATTTCTTTGAGGGTGGCTAGGAAAACCAGGCCCTCGATGTACGGAAAGAGGAGGGACTCGCGGAGGACCAGTGGGGCTTGCTGGAAGATGTCGCCCCCCATGACCATGGCCTGTGAGGCCGAGGCGCGGATAAAGCGGGCGAAGCCGGGGATGTCGGTGAAAGAGGTTCCGGATGGCATCTCATAGTCGAGCATGACGGCCATGGCATCGCCTTCGATGAAGGCCGTGCGGGCTGCCATGAGATCGGCGTTTTCCTTGCCGCCAGCGCGGAAGGACTCGAGTCCGAAGAGATGATCTTGGATGGCATGAAAGAGCTCATGGACGAGCACGACTTGGTCGAAGTCCTCCGTGGGTCGTTCGACAACGAAGAGAGACTTGGTGTCGTCATCGTAGAAGCCGGCGATTTCGCTGGTGAGGAGATCGACCATAAAGGACTTGTAATCGATGCGGGCATCGAGCAAGCCGAGGACTTGCAGCACTGTGGCCTCGTCGGCGATCTCCTGATCGCTCATCTCCTCGGCGAGTTTGTGCAAGAGTACCTGGCGTAGGGCCTCGGGTGGCATGAACTCGCTTGGGATGTCGTGATCGATGCTCAGGCCTCTAAACGCGGCGATTTCGGCGCGAATGTGCTGTTGCTTGACCACAAGGTCGTGGCCCGGCGGTGGAGAGGCGATGGCCAAGGATGGAGCGAGGAGGAGCGCGGCGAACAGGGCCCAAAGGGGGGATGCCAATGCGTTACGGTTCATAGAGGTGACTTCTCGTTGTGGATACGGGGCTGGAAGCGCTCAAGAGCTGGCGCGGTGTTGCTGCTTCGTGTCACATCCAGCGTCGCACTGGCATGTGACCAGCAATCAAGGTAGACACTTTTGCGAAGTCTGCGGCTTCTGACAAGATAGCGGGCGTGGCCGACGGCGTTTATCCGCAACCTCACGACGCTGGTGGGTCGCGCGCGGCGGCGACGCGGCGGGTTGTGGAGGGCGTTTCCCCTCACGGCTAGCCATGTTTTTTGTGCTGTGTTAGAGTTCCCAAGTGCGCTTGTCTGGGCATGCTTTTACTGTTGGTGCTCAGGTGGGCTAAGTGTGATGCTGTCATGAAGGATCGCGCGGTTGGAATTTTCGCGATGTGTGGCGGGAGGCTGGCTCCATGAGGAAATGTCCGAGTTGCGGAAAAGGCGTTCCAGTCGGTGCACGGCGTTGCATCTACTGTCACGCACCCGTCAAGACGTCGTCGGACAGCGCTGGACGTAGCGAGCGTGCGCCGGGTGGGCAGGAATACACACCTTCCCATACCCTTTTAGGGATCCCCGGCGCTGTCCGTGACCCCCGGGCGGAGCCATCGCGGACTGACAACAGCGCTGATGGTGGCGGTGGCAACACGGTCCTCGGCCTTGGCTCACGTGGTCGCGGCGAAGGTAGCGGCGGGCGCAGCGCACCCTTGGGTGTCCAGCGACCCGCAGCGAGTCCGCGGCAGACGTTGATGGGCTTGGGTTCGGTGCGCTTGCTCAACGAGCCGACAGCAGATAAACCCTTTGAGGGCGAGAAGAAACGCGAGACGCCGCGCATGACGCAGGCGGGTATGCCTGCTGTTGCCAACACGGGACAGAGCCCCGTGTTGGAGATGAGGAACACGGTCTTGGGGATGCCGTCGTTGCGCCCCAATGCTGCCGCTGCTGCTGCGGCTGGCGCGTCGATGCCGGCGATGCGATCCGAGACTCGCCCCAGTGGGTCTGGTCTTGAGTCGGGTGATATGGGCTTTGCCGACGACAGTGACGAAGACAACGGGCTGCGCACGGTGCCCGTCAGCGAGCGACTGGTGCAGCAGGCGTTGCTGAGCGGTGCGCTTCAGTTGCAGCAATCGATGGCGGCGACCAATGCGCCGGCCAAGGCTCCGGAACCTCGCGTTGCTGAACCGGCCGTGGTCGCGCCGAGTGATGATGAGGAAGAGATCGATCCGTTGGAGGGCATGGCTGGGGTACAGCAGGCCAAGGTGTCCTCCCTGATTGACGAAGAGGTCAATGACCTCTCAGCGCAGGTTTTCGGCGACAGCTTTGCTTTCTCTGACCAGGATCTGGATTTCGGCGAAGACGAGGACGACGATCTCGCCTTTGAATTCGCTAAGGCACCTGCGGAGCCAGAGGACGACTACCAAGGGAGTCCAGGCGATATTCCTGAGGATGAGGTGCATCACGACGTGGCAGCCGCTGAAGCGGCGTTGGCCAACATGATGGCAGACCTCGATAGTGTGATTCCCCAGGATGACGACGAGGAAGAGGACGCCTTTGATGCGCCCACCATTGCTGATGTGTCGGCGCGGGATGCCTTGTTGGCGGCAGAGAAGGAGATGCTGGCCAAGGGCAAAGCGATAACGCCTCCGGCACAGGCCGCCCTCGAGGTGGGGGCCGTTGAAGCGACGGAAGTGCCTATTGAGTCGATGTGGGCGCACAGCGCGGCGACGGCACCCGTGGTCAAGATGGGTGTCGGCTTTGGCATCGGTGGTGTTTTGGCAACCTTGGGGGCCATCGCCGCGCTAGTGTGGCTCTTTGTCCCTGTCAGTGGGGTTGCTGTCATTGGTAACCTGGGTGATCTGGACATCATCTCTCAGGTGATGGTCATTTTTAGTGTGGTCGCGGCGATTCTCGCCCTGGTGACCTCCTTCATGCGGCTGCCTGGTCTTTATAAGACCGTGGCTTTGGGCGCGCTCGCCGTGGCTTTGGGTGCGCTCGCCGTTACGGCGCCGGCCGCCGGAGTCGTGCCCTTGACGTACATCATTTATGGCGCCTGTGGGTCGCTGTTCCTTGGTGCTGGTCTTTATGCGCTGGGCAAGCGAGGTCCATGAGAGGGCGGCGCGCAGTCTTGGGGCTGTGGTCGCTGGTCGCCTTGTCCGGTGCCGTGGCGCCGCTGCAGGCGGAGGAGAGCCCTTCTCAGCCACTGGAACGCAGCGTGGAGTTTTTGTGGCTCGACGGTAGCGATCTGTGGATGGACACGTTCACGGTGCGGTTGAGCCCGGGAGAGCCACGGGTTGGTGATGCGGCGGTGGTGCGGGTGCGTATTCGCCGTACAGCCAACGGCAAGGGCCGTGCGGCACCGGCACCATCGAAGGCGGTCGCAACGATCAGGGGGCCAAGCGGCGGGCACGCCGATTACGAGCTGAGCTCACCGGGGGCGTCGTTTTCTTTTGGGCATACCTTCAGCCGGGCAGGGACCTACACGATCAGCGTGGTCACGACCTACGGTGAGTCCGAAACCTACACGGTGGCGCTGCGGGTAGAAGTTAGGCGTGCGGCGCCGGTGCGACCTTAGCCCGGGTGCTGCTGGGCAGGATCCCAGCGGGCTTCACGGGCCAGGCTTTCCAAATCTTCGGGAGAGACTGAGGGTAGATCTTTGGCTTCCGCAAAGAGGCAGGGGCATTGTAGCGCGTCTGCAAGACGTGAAGCGACGAGGGGTGCGACCGTCGAGATCGTGGCTGTGTCAGGGGCACTTTGGGCCATGGAGGTGACACCGCGGCCGTGGAGTCCGCATGGGATGATGTGTTCGAAATCTTTGAGGTTGGGGGCTACATTCAGCGCGAATCCGTGCATGGAGACCCCCTCGGCGATACGGACACCAATGGCGGCGATTTTGTTGAAGCCGCACCACAGCCCGGGGAAGTCGTCTTCGCGATGGCTCTCGATGTCGAAATGGCGAAGGGATTCCATGAGTACGTTTTCGAGGAGTCGAACATAGGTTCGGACATCAAGTCCCCATTGGGCGATAGGAAGGATGGGATAGCCAACGAGTTGACCCGGCCCGTGATAGGTGATGTCTCCGCCGCGATCGGAGTGCCAAAAGGCGTAGCCGACCTTCGCGAGGCTTTGTGCTGGGGTTTGCAGGTGGTGCCAGCCACCGCGTCTGCCCATGGTGTAGGTTGGCGGGTGTTCCAAGAGGAGGAGCGTCGGGGGCGCTTGGCCTTGTCTGACCAAGCGGTGCAGCTCTCGCTGGACTAGCCAGGCGTGGCCGTAGTCGAAGGGTGTGGGCCAGATGACTGCGCGCATAAGGGCCGTGGGTTGTGCCATGTGTTGCCTCGTGGAGCGCCTGGGGTGAACGACGCGGGGTGATGCCAATGGGACGCTGTGGCGCCCGCAGGAGGCTACATAGCGCTTTCGCGGCAGGGAGAAAAGGCGAGGTGCAGCGACACAAGGTACAGCGACACGAGGTACAGCGACACGAGGTACAGCGACACGAGGAGCATTGGCTTCATGGCGGGTGGATCGGGTGGAAGCGTCGTAGGTCGGCGAAAGGTTGGGGAAGGAGCTTGCGCTTGGGGGATCATTGTGGTAGGTACACTCGGCCTTTGGCGAGGCAACTGTGTTGCTGCAGTTGCTGTTGGCATTTGCTGAGTTTGATGACATTGCGTGAAAATCGCACGAGTGGAGGCGCGGTCATGGGCAAGAAGACGCCTGTGCAGTTGGTCAAAGAACGGTATGGATCGAAAGAGGAGCTGGCGAAGCTTCTCTACAAGCGCTTGGAGTCGCCTTTTGCGGACGAAAGCGCGGACGATTTTCAGCGCCGTATTCGGACGACGAGTAACAAGAAGCTGTTGCGTCTCATGGCGACGCATGAGACGGTGGAGAAAGAGTTTGGTGGCAAGAGCGGTCTGATCGACGCGATCATGGCGTTGCACCAGCCGCAAGGTAAGCCCGACTTGGTCTATAGGGCCAAGTTGGAGACTTACCGCTTGACCCGGTTGCTGGATCTGCAACGCAGCCTCGCCAAGAGGGCGCGCGCCTCGGTGTGATGCGCTTCCGTGACGGCGAAGGCACTGTCGACGGAGCGGCGCATGGTGGCACGAAATTCGGGTAGCGTTCGTCGGGTGCTTTGGTACGTGTTGATGCTGGTCGCGTTGTTAGTGCTGGCGGCCGCTGGCTGTGACTCACGCAAGAGTACGTCGTCTTCTGGAGAGACAGGGGGCAAACGTGCACCGAGCGAGGTTGAGCAGAGCGTCGGTCCTGGCAAAACCAAGGAGGCCGAGGGGGTGGATGCCAAAGCGCAGCGCTTGGTGCGTCAACTTCACAACTATTTGTTGGGCGTGAGCTCTGAGCACGGCGCACCGGCGGACTTGGATGAAGCTAGGGCCAAGCTGCGGGAGATGTACCAGTTCAACTGGCCGCAGAAGGATCCCTGGGGCAATGGCTACGTTTATCGCCAGACGGGGCCGTCCACCTTCGAGGTCTTTTCCTTGGGTCCTGACGGCATCGAGGGGACGGCGGACGACATTTTTCCTTGATGACAGCGCCTGAGTGTGGTGAAGGCAACAGCCTGGGGTAGGTCCAATGAAAACGATGCGTTGGTGGTGGATCGCGGTGACGTTGCCCTTCTTGGTCTTGGGGTGTGACAAGAGTGCTGCTGAGAAGTCTTCAACGGCGGTGAAGGGAGAGGCTGAGGTGGCGGCTGCACCTGAGCCTTCTGGTGAGGTGCCGGCCCTGCCTGCGGCCACTGAAGCGATGCCCGTGGAAGTGGAGCGGCTCGCCGAGCCACGGGTCGAGCCAGCGCCTTTTGATGAAGCAGGGGTGGAAGTGGCGCCGCCTGTGCCCCCCCCGTCAGAGCGGATCGTCGAGCCTGAAGAGGCGAAGGCCGAGCGCCTGATCCGGCAGTTGAGCAACTACATGATGGGTGTGAGCGCTGAGTTGGGCCGGGCGCCGGCTGATTTGGAGGAGGCGCGGGAGGCGCTCCATAAGAGCCACGGGATTCAGTGGCCGGTCGATCCGTGGGGCATGCCGTATCAGTACCAGTCGCTGGAGGGACGGAACTTTCGCATTTTTTCAGCGGGCCCTGATGGGATCGTCGGCAGTGAAGATGACTTGAGACTCGAGAGTGACTGAGGTGGTGTGGGTGGCCTCTGGGGTGATGTAGGAGCGTTTGGTCCTTGCGCGTTAGACTTTACAGTAGGGCTTGCCTTCGCTATAAGACGGCCCGGTCGCACGAATGGCGCCAGCGGGGACTTTGTCGCGTGCAGTTAATAGGGCTCATAGCTCAGCGGTTAGAGCAGCTGACTCATAATCAGTCGGTCCCTGGTTCGAATCCAGGTGGGCCCATTTCAGCATCTTGGTTGTGGCAAGCCTGCTCAGGCGGCGGTGACCTCGTGGGCGATCCATCGGCCGAGGCGGGTCTCCATTTTCCGTTTCCACGCGGATCCATGCCTGCAGGGGGTGCCTTGGTGCACCGCAAGTGCGCGAATCGCCGAGTGTTGCAGGCTGGACAGGGCCCGCGCACGCGAGCGGTTGGCGCACCGCAACAACATGAATCAGGGAGAGAAGCCCGCAGCCTTACAAGTGCTCGGGCTTTTTTCGATTTTGGCGTTGGTCCCCAGCTCCGTGCTGGGGTCGCGGCGCGTAGGCATTGTCATTGGAGTGCTTTGTTTGCATACGAGGGGTAGACATTGAAGGAACAGCTCAAACGGTTACGCGAACTCCAAGCCATTGATCAAGAGCGAGATGCGCTCAACCAGAACGTCGAGTATCGTCGCGCTAAGCTGAAGGAGGATGAGTCGTTGTGGTCTGCTTTGTCGGCAGATCTCGATCAAGAACGGGAACAGCTCAATGAGACCAGGGCGCTGCATGGGTCGAAGCGGCTCGAGCTGGAGGAGACCGAACAGCGTTTGAGTGAGGCGAAGACGAAGTTTAGAGGGGTCAATAACAGCCGCGAGTATGCCGCTGCTGAGAGAGAGCTGGAGAGCTTCAAGAAAATTCAAGGTCAGCTCGAAGAAGAGGTGCAGCAGTTGGCTGTGGCCATCGCCGAGGGTGAGCAGCGCATCGCGGATCACGAAGAGAAAGCGGAGGTGCTGCGCAAGGCGATCGAAGCCGAGCATGGCGAGGTCGAGGTCGCTGCCACCGAGGTGGGCACCCGCAACGGTGAGATCGATGCCAAGGCTGAGTCGCTGCGCAAGACGCTTCGGCCCGATGTTTTGGCACGTTATCGCTTCATCCGCCAGCGTCGTCCCGGACAGCCAGCGGTGGTGCCGGTGAAGGATGGCGCCTGCACGGGTTGTTTCATGCGCTTGCCGCCGCAACTCTATATCCAGCTTCAGCGGCAGAACTCTCTTGAGGTTTGCCAGAATTGCAACCGGATTCTTTTCTTCGTCAGTGAAGAAGAGGTGGTCCAGGCGGAGAGTTGAGGGGGCCATACACGGCGTGTGCTGCGACAGGCACTCGCGCGGCCCGTCGCTTTTCGTTATACTCCCGGCAAAGCGCTGAGGCTGTTCCAGTCCTTGGCCCTAAGTTGGGAGCCGCAAGAAATGCCTAGATACGACGTGCGTCGCGGCACGACCGTGGCGCTACTGTTCTGCTGTGCTGCGTTCTTCTGTGGGCAAGCCTGGGCAGATGAAGCGTCGGTCGCAGCGCCAGAGCAGGAGCTTGGCGCGGTTGCCAGCGATGGCGATGATGCCGGCGCGGCGTCCTTTTGGCAGGGCGCGCCGGTGGAGGCGCCCTTGTCACTGTTGTCGGCAGGCGTCTCGAGCGCGCCAGGGGAGGAGCATGGGGGCCAAGGTGCCCCGACGCTAACGCATACCATCGCGCTGCATGGGCGGTTGATTCACTTTCCCGGCTTCGTTTTGGACGAGTGGTTCACCGTCCACTCAAATACCTGGCAGGGACAGGCGAACATCGCGGCAGGCCTGGACTACGTGTTGCGAATCGTCGGGGTGATGGAAGTGCAGTTGGGGCTTTTCTGGACGGACCTGTCCATGCAGGATCAGTACTGGCTGGAGGAGCGCAAGCGCGACGATTGGACCTCGGCGAAATACACGCGGCAGAGCCTTTCCGTGCTGGCCATGGAAGTGAATGCTTTTGGCTATTATGATTTTTTGCCAGAATTCGGTTTCTTCTACGGGGGAGGCGTGTGGTTGGGTGGCATCCTGGGTGATGTGCAGCGGGCCAATGTCCGGGAGGATTGTGCCCAGAATGCGCAAGCTGGACTGGGCGAATTGCAGGCTTGCCCACATGATCCGGTTTTTCTCAAAGAGCAGGCCGTGCCGAATGTGATCGGTTTTGCCAGTGTCTCGGCAGGTCTGCGCTTTCAATTCGAAGAGCGGATGGTGCTTCGGTTGGAGGGAGGATTCAAGGGATACTTCTTTGGAGGCCTCTCTCTGGGCGCACAGTTCTTCTAAGGAAGCGAGAGAGCGTGCGTGGGTGAGGCGGCTGAAATCGCTGGGGGGAAGCACTGTTTGGCAACGTCGTGAGTCATGGGACGGAGCGATGGCAGCACGATGGGGATGGGTACTTTGAATGGAATAGTCTGAGGCGTAAGAGCCTCTTGATGACGGGGAGCGAATCGCTGAGCGATAGTTCCAGGTGCGGACGCTGGGTTAGCGTGTCGCGGGGCGGAAGCACTTACCCGCAACCTTCGCCAAGAAGAACGAGGACAGCGGCCACACACAGCAATGGCGATGGAAGAGAGGAGCGGTATGCATCAGCAGCAGATAGCCTATGTTCTGAGCCGAGTGTCTCAGTTGCTGGAGATACTGCAGGCGGATCCATTCAAGGTCAAAGCCTACTTACGCGCCAGTGAGGCCTTGGCGGGGGCTGTGGGGTTGGACCTCGCGCGGGCCGAGGTCCGCGATATCCTCAGGGTGCCGGGAATAGGAAAGATCATCGCCGAGGATGTCATCGCTTTGGCCCAGACGGATACCTGTCAGACCCTCGCTGAGATCGAGGCGCAGTTGCCACTGACCTTACTGGATGTGTTGGATGTCCAGGGATTGGGGCCGAGAAAGGCTTCGTTGCTGTGGCGCGAGTTGGGAGTGGGCGATTTGACGACCTTGCGCCAAGCCGCAGAGCAGGGAAAAGTACGCAAACTCAAAGGCTTTGGCGCCAAGACCGAGGCAACGATTCTCGAGGAGGTGCGGCGCATCGAAGCCTACGCTGGCTTCGTGACGAGCGCTGTGGCGCTTCCCTTTGCCGAGGCCGCGATGGCGTGGTTGCAGGTTCAGCCTCTGGTAAGACGGGTGGCGGTGGCGGGTTCACTGCGGCGGTGGAAGTCCTTGGTCCGAGATATCGATCTGGTCCTGGAACTGGAGAAGGGCAGTGAGAACGAAGAGGTGTTGGTCTTCTTGAACGCTTTCCCCGGGGTGGAGAAGGTCGAAGTGAAGAACCCAGGGCATTGCTTGCTACGCCACGAGACAGGCATTCACTGTGATCTGTTCTTTGCCGAGGCCGCAGAGTGGGGAACGGTGCTGTGGCGGGCCACGGGGGCGTCGGCGCACGTCGAGGCGCTCATGGAGCGGGCGCGCGTGGATGAAGTGGATCTCGGCGGGTGTGCACGGGAAGCAGAGCTTTACTTTCGTTTGGGATTGCCGTGGTTGCCGCCGGAGGTGCGCGAGGATGCCAGCGTTCTGGAAGAGGCTGAGGATGGCTGTGCGCCTGATTTGATTGAGTTGTGCGAAATTCGCGGGGATCTGCACGTTCACAGCACGGCCTCGGACGGGCGAGCGAGCGTGGAGGAGATGGCTGCGGCGGCGCAAGCGATGGGGCTGGACTATATCTGCATCAGCGATCACTCGGGTGCGTCTGCCATCGCCAATGGCTTGACGCCGAGCCGGTTGCTAGAGCATGTGCGGCGCATCAGGCGCGTCGATCAGCGCAGAGAAGGGTTGCGTGTTCTGGCGGGGTGCGAGGTCGACATCCTGCGCGATGGTTCCTTGGACGGTACGGACGAGGTCTTTGCTGCGTTGGACTTCGTCGTGGGCAGCGTCCACAGCGCTTTCCAACTCGACAAGGAGGCGATGACGACCCGCTTGTTGGCGGCGATTGAGAGTGGGCAGATCGATGCCCTGGCCCATCCGACGGGGCGACTGCTCACGCGTCGCTTGGGATATACCTTTGACGAAGAGGCCGTCTTTGCGGCTTGTGCGCGCTGCGGGGTAGCGCTGGAGATCAATGGCGACCCCCATCGCCTCGACTTGGATGAAGCAGCGGTGAAGCGTGCGCTCCCCTTTGGGGTGACCTTCATCATCTCCAGTGATGCTCATGCGCAAGACGGAATAGGCCAGCTACGCTATGGTGTTGCCACCGCAAGGCGGGCGCTCTTACCGGCTGCACGCGTTCTCAACACGCAACCGGTTGCGGCGATATTGGCTTGGCGCAAGGAGCGGCTCGCCCGCCTGCGGAACGACTGAGGCGGTGACGACGTGTGTGGTGAGAGGGGTGAGGCCATGATTGAGAGAAGGCTGTGGCTGGCGGCGCTGATAGTGGTCCTGCTGCCCTGGGGTTGTGGTGGGACAGGGCATGATCCTTCAGCGGCCTTTGCGGGGACGGTTGGGAAAGCATGCGGCAGCGCGCACGATTGCGCGGTGAATCAACGTTGTGAAGCGCAGCGCTGTGTTTTGGACGCCAACGCTTGTGTGCGCCACCAGGACTGTGGGTCGCGATTGTGTCAGGCAGGCTACTGCGCGCTTCCTTCGCCGGCCTTGATGTCAGAGGCGCGGACCCGCGCGACGGATCGTCTGACGCATATGAACTACTTGGCAGCGGGGAACGACGGCCTGGTGGATGCGCGGGGCGGTTTGGTGCTCAACTTGTTGCCCCAGTTGAGCGTGGTCAAGGAGCAGGTGCGCTGGGGTGGCTACTACTTGGACGGTTGGCGAGCGTCAGGACGTTCGCCTGGAGAGTGGCGCGTGAGCCAGACGGACCCCAACCTCTCTCCGGAACGCTTCACTTTCTTCAGGCCAGATGGCGCAGTCCTCTTTGCCTACGTGCGCCCACTGATGGCGCAGTCACACAGTGAACGTAGCGCGGCTCTACGCGTGTTGGCCGAGCCAGTGCTACAGGCGATGGGACGTGGTCGCCCCGTGGAGGATGCCGTGACGCAAGCGCCGGGAGGGCCAGGGGAGAGCCCCGTGGAGGCTCTAGAATTTCGGATGGAACGGATCTCCGCTTTGCCTGCGTTGCTGGTCGAGGGGCGGCGCCAGCGTCTGGAGGGGTGGTCCGAACGCTTTGGCTTCTATGTGGGGCGGCTGGATTTTGGCGGCATTCACTATGCCCTGTGGTTGGGATACAGCGCACCTGAGGCCAAGGTCCACGAGGTCATTGCGGATTTCGAGGTCTTGGTGCGAGCCGTGCGTTTGGCGGGCGTTGCGGCGGCCGTTGAGAGCGGTCTCTAAGGTCTCAGTGCAGCGGCAGGACGCTTTGCGTCGGGGTGGCCTGCTGCGAGTGCTTCGCCTGCCCCTTGCTCTGCACTCGGGCTGCGAGCGCTTGCTCTGCTGTTCCCATGGCGTTGGCACACGAGGGGTTGGCGAAGAGATCTGGGTCGCCTGCGCCAAAGAGCGAAGGCTGGCTGCCGCAATGGGCGATCTCGATGAGGCGCAGGGCGAGGGGCGTGCGACAGCCCGTGACGAGACTGTGATCGTCGCTCAGAGTGAAGCCGAGGTCGCTCAAGGCGTGCCAGAGACGCCATCTCTTGCTGAGCTGTTGGTCGATGGTCGGGTGGATCTCTTGCATGGCCTTCTTCAGGGCGCCCAAGGGCACCGGGAAGTGGCCATTCAGGCCGAGCAGGCGCAGTGCACGTTGCAGGGCGAAGGCTATCTGCTTCAGGCGCTCGGGATGGCGCATGCAGGGGACGTCTTCTTTGGGGCGGGACAAAGGCCCGAGCGAGCCCCACTCGAGCACCCATTTTTGGTCGGAGGAGATGCGACAACCGAGATTTTGCAGGGCGGCATGGAGTGGCGTCTTGCCGCGGGGCGAGTGACCCAGCTTCTGCAACACGCGCGCGATATCGCTCATTGGACAAGGAAGGGGAGCTCCGAGCTCAGCGACGGCTGCGGCGATTCTGCTGCTGGTTTGTTGCGTCAGTGGCAGGGAGGGGCTCTGCCAGGCATGGAGGCGTTGCAGTTGTGAAGTCCAGAGGCTCTCGTCGTCGATGAGCAGAAAGAGGTCGACCTGTTCGGCCAGCGAGGGGTTGGGACAGTGCAGGGAGCCAAAGGCAATGACCTGCTTGCCAAGGCGTTTCCTGATAAAGGCGCTGACCACAGCGAAGTCGCGGTCGCCACCAACGAGTAGTACATAGGTGTCGGGTGCCGCGCGATGCCCCAGATCGACGGCTTCCATGGCGAGGCACAGGTCGAGTGAGTTTTTTTTGGCATTGGTGTCGAGGAGGCCGTCGATGAACTTGAGTTCAAAGCCTTGTCGTTGGAGCGCTTCTTGGCTGTGACGGCTCAGGGAGGCGCGGTGGGCATAGGCCAGTTGGGCCTCAATGTGGAAATGCTGGCGCAGAAACGCGAGGATGGACTCGAGGGGGAGACGGGCAACACTTGGCCGCAGGCCAGGGAAGTTCTCCCAGTCAAGCATGACGGCGATGCGTGGGACGTTTCGCTGGGCTGAGCTGGCCATCGTCTCACAGGCCCTGGTTTCGAGAGCGAGGTAGGCTAAGGGGTGGTCTCCACGGTGCTTTCCGGGTTGGCTTGTGCGTCGAGAACGTAAAAGTTCGTGGCGACAAAGGCAAAGAAGTCATTGAGAAGGTCGACTTTGTCTGTCGTAGCGTCAGCGACGAGTCGCCACGCGAAGAGGGATCCGCTGTGCGGGTCGAGGCAGGTGACGAGGCGCAGCTCCCAGTCTCCGTCGCGGTAGGTGGTGCCATCTCCGTTGCAGCCCCGCAGCTTCAGGGGAGCTCGGCCTTTGATTTCATAGTCTGTGAGTCTTTCGACATTGAGGAATTCACGCAGGGCAGCTTCAGACCAACGCTTGCGGGATTCTGGTGAGCTGGCGTGTGCGCCATGCGCTCGCAGGACATAGATCTCGACCAGAGCGTCTGGCGCGGCGAGGGCGAAGAGCGCCGCGCCGTCATCGCGGTGAACTTCGATCAGTGCCCATCCAGCGGGGGGGGCGACGTGGAGGCCATCTACCAACTCGAGGGCAGAGAGCGACAGGGGGAAGGTGAGCAGGGCGAGGAAGCAGCAGGAGACGAGAAGACGCATAGAGTTGCCTCCGCAACGAGAGCTGGCGCACAGGCTTCTCGCGCGTGCGCCTGTGCTGAGAGTAGCCAAGCGACGGTAGCACAGGGCGTGTTCCTATACCAGCGCCGCTTGACCTTGGAGGGTGGCGGCAAGCAGCAAGCCAGACGTTTGCATTACCACCGTGTGTGGAGAAAGAGCCCAGCGCCGTCTGCCTGCAAAGCGGGTTGCACCGTCCAGGCGCTCCCATCGTCTTCGCTATCCATGCGCAATATGGCGAGGACGACGCCTGTAATGAGGGCTGCGCCACCGACCCCATAGAGGGCAAAGACGATGGCTCTGCGGGTGGCGATGTCGTCTTCGATGCTCTTGATTTTGGCACGCCTCTCTTCGTCGGTGCCGAGGGCTGTGTTGGTGTGCAGGTCTTTGTGTTCGTCGACGAGGCTGCCACTGGCGAGGTCGATCCCGAGCCCGGTGAGCAAGAGTGCCCCGCCGCCAGCCATGACGCCGATGGAGAGCCAGTCGACGCCTCCGCTCTCAACGGGTGGGGGGAGTTGCTGCGGGGGAGGTGGTTCTGTTGGGGTTGTGGGAGGCGTCGGGGTCACGACCTCCACCTCTTTGGGTACGCAGGTCTGGTCGAGGTTGGCTAGGTAGTCCCGGGTTCGGCCGCGGTAGGTCTCTGGCAGATCATCGCCACGGTCGAGCGCGCGCTGGTAGAAGCGTCCGGCGGCCTCGCAGTTCCCCAGGTTGTGGTAGGAGCGGGCGATGGAGTAGTCGATTTCTGCCAGGTCGTGGATGACCTTGGCTTCAAAGTAGAGGGTCACCGCGCGGTCATAGTTGCCTTCGTTGTAGGCACGCAGAGCTTCGGCGATGACGCTATCGAAGCGCTCGTCTTGATTGGCTGTCGCTGTGGCCGTCAATGTCAGGCTGCCCAAGAGTAGCACAAGGGCGAAAATGCAAGACTTCCTATACATAAAGGCTCCTATCGACACGGCAGTGGGTAGGCGCGCCAATCGTTGGCGGTGACTCTGAGTGTAGCTCGCTCATTCTGGGATGGGTATAGACCTGGTGGGCGCCGAGCTGGGTTTTTCGTCTGGCATAGGGATACGAGAACCCGAGGGCTTGGTCTCAGCGGGCTTGGTTTCTTTGGGCTTGGTGTCCCTGGGCTTGGTGTCCCTGGGCTTGGTGTCCCTGGGCTTGGTGTCTGGTGGTGGGCTGACGGCGATCACCTCGACGGGTTCGAGGGTGATGTGTTGGGGTGTCGATTGGCTGGGATCGATTTCGATGGTGGTGTCTTTGAAGCCATCGGGTGCGGTGATGGTGAGGCGTCGGATGCCAGCTTCGGGGGCCAGTTGAACGACGAAGGGGGTCGTCCCGAGGAGGATGTCACCATCTGTGACCAGCGCCCCCGCTGGGGTGCTCTCCAGGCGGATGTCGACGATGGGGTCCTCAGGGGGTGGGTCGGGTTCTGGCGGAGAGGGCTCTTGGGCGATGGTGTCATCGGGGCTTTTCAAAGGTTCGTCGGTGGTCGCATCGCCGTGGTTCGTTTGGGTTGGCGATGCTGTGGCGCTTGGGGGTTGCTGCTGGCCAGTCTCAAGTGGCGTACGTAGCGTGAAGAAGATGATGGCGAAGACGATGCCGCCAGCCATGACCAGGGCAATGAGGACGAGGAGGACCAGGGTGGCGGTATTTTTTTTGGGTTGTTGTGGCTGAGCGAGGGAGATAGGGCCTGAGAGGTGGAGCGAATTGAGGAGACCGCTATGAACCATCTGGCCCGAAGGAGGGGTGAGGCCAGTGTGGTGGTGGCGGCCGGTCACCGCTCCCCACTGTTCGGTTCGGGCGATGGCGGCGCGCTGGAGGTCTTCGAGCATTTCGAGCGCGTTGGGGTAACGCATCTCGATACGTTTATAGAGGGCGCGTCGGAGAATGGGTCCGACTGGCGTGGCCATGAGCTCGTCGGGTATGACGACGTCATCAGGTGAGAGCTGTAGGGCAGCCGTTTCGATGGGAGTGCCGCCTTCGATGGCCGTTTTTCCCGTCAGCATTTTGAGCATGATGAGGGCCACGGCGTAGAGATCGGTGTGTGGCCCGAGGTTGAGACCTCGGATCTGCTCTGGTGCCATGTAGCTCGGGGTGCCAAAGGAGGAGCCCGTTTGGGTGAGCTTCTCTTCTTCTACGCCATCGAGGTTGAGGGCTTTGGCGATACCGAAGTCCAGGACCTTGACGAAGTCCTTTTCACCGACGAGTTGCCTGAGGAAGATGTTGGCCGGCTTGAGGTCACGATGGACGATGCCGTGCTCATGGGCCTCTGCCAAGCTCTTGAGCATCTGTGAGGCGATGTGAATGGTGCGGTCGAGTGGCAAGCGCCCTTCGCGCTTGAGGAGCTTGTCGAGGGTTTCGCCATCGAGGTATTCCATGGCGATAAAGAGGCATTCTCCTTCTGTTTTTCCGAAGTCAAAGAGTTGGATGGTGTTGGGGTGGACGAGGTTTTTTGCGAGCTGAGCTTCTCTGGTGAAGCGCTCAGCGACGGTTTCGATCGTCGCAGCTTGAGGCAGGAGTACTTTGAGCGCTACGGGCCGGTTCATGCCGAGTTGGGTGGCTTTGAAGACGATGCCAAAGCCACCTCGTCCCAGCTCAGCGCTGAGTTCATATCGTCCTGCAACAACATCACCGATTTTTGGTATGTGCATCGCAGCACCACTATGCGGCGAATGAAGTGCCGCTTTGCAAAACGTGATGACACCGGTGTTGGTCGGGCTCGATGGTTCAGCCCGAGCATCTTCTGTGAAGCGCGTTGCGGGCGGGCTAACCCCAAACCGAACATCGTCATTCCAAGCAAGAATTAACAGAGGTTGCAGGTTGATTCAACTGCGCACCGCGCGGTGTAACTTTGTCTGTGGTGGTGTCAACGGGCTGTTCTGGTGTCCCTTCAAGGCGTGGCTTGGGGCCAGGCGAAGCAAGCACTAGGGTAGAGATGGTCTCCCTGATCCACGGTCAAGAAAAGAAAAAACCCCGTTGTTCTTGGATTTCCAAGA
>CAYVQF010000076.1:0-22778 GCA_964454015.1 uncultured Myxococcales bacterium | reverse complement strand
AATAATTCACAACGAGCAAGCCCCATGCCGGCTTTGGTCGTGGATTGTGGCCGCCGTCGCTGCCTTGCGTCGGCGCCAGGGGCCGCTTATCATGGCGCGCCCGATGTTTTCTGGGGCGCCGGTGTGTGCTCACATCGGCCTTGTTTGACCACCAGTGCT
This sequence comes from uncultured Myxococcales bacterium, assembly GCA_964454015.1. Classification (GTDB taxonomy): domain Bacteria; phylum Myxococcota_A; class Bradymonadia; order UBA4248; family UBA4248; genus CAYVQF01. Next base: position 22,619 of record CAYVQF010000076.1, on the reverse strand, counting down.
TTGCGGGAGTCGACCATGGCATTTGATCCACAGCTTGTCGATGGGCTCATCGAGCGTCATGGCCGTGGGCGAGAGGCGGCGATCCCTCTGCTCCAAGGTATCCAAGCTGCCTATCGCTATCTGCCGTTGGAGGCCTTGGCCTACGTCTGTGAGAAGACCGTCATGACACCATCCCAGGTCTATGGCGTGGCGACCTTCTTCAGCCAGTTTCGCCTCACCCCCGTTGGCGAGCACCTGATCAAGGTGTGTCAAGGGACGGCGTGTCATGTCAGCGGCGCCGAGGGCTTGACCGAGGCCTTGAGCGAGGCCCTCGCCGTGCGCGACGGTGAGACCAGCGCCGATGGGCGCTACACCTTGTCGTCAGTGGCCTGTGTCGGCTGCTGTTCCCTGGCGCCGGTGATCGTCTTCGACGACGACACCTACGGCAAAATGACCCGCACCAAGGCGGTGGCTCTGGTCCAGGCAGATGCAGCGCTTCAGACTGAAGAGGAGGCCTAGATGCCGACGCATGAGAGCACAGCGCTGCCGCGCATCGTCGTGGGCTACGGCACTTGCGGTCTCGCCGCTGGCGCCCAGAAGGTCCGCGACGCTTTTACTACGGCCGTACAACAACACCAACTGCCATGGCGCGTCGCGACCACGGGCTGTCTCGGGAACTGCTTCGCCGAACCCGTGGTCGAGGTGCACCAACGCGACGGGCGCCGCATCTACTACCAACGGGTCAACGTCCAGAAGGCCAAGCTCATCATCGATCAGCACCTCGTCGGCGGGCAGGTGGTGGAGCGCTTTCGCTTCGATCCCGAAGATCCCAGCGATGACGGGGGCGCCTTTTTTGCCAAGCAGTTCCCCATCGTCTTGCGCAACTGTGGGCGCATCGACCCGGAGTCCATCGAGGACTATCTCGCCGTCGGTGGCTACCAGGCCCTCGCCAAGGCGCTGGACATGGGCCCCGAGGCGGTGATCGACGCGATCACCCACGCCGGCCTTCGGGGCCGCGGTGGCGCGGGCTTTTCTACCGGCCGCAAGTGGCGCTTGGCTCGCGACAGCGAGGCGCCGCAGAAGTACATCATCTGCAACGCCGATGAGGGGGATCCCGGCGCGTTCATGGACCGCTCCACCATCGAGGGTGACCCCCACGCGGTGCTGGAAGGCCTGGCGATTGGTGGCTTCGCCATTGGAGCGACCCAGGCCTACGTTTACTGTCGCGCCGAATACCCTCTGGCGGTCAAGCGGCTCCAGACAGCCATTCAAACAGCCAAAGCGCGCGGCTACTTGGGTGATGACGTCTTGGGGCGCGGCTTCTCCTTCGATATCAAGGTCAAAGAGGGCGCCGGGGCTTTCGTGTGCGGTGAGGAGACGGCCTTGATGGCCTCCATCGAGGGCGAGCGGGGGATGCCGCGTTTTCGGCCCCCCTTCCCGGCCCAGCGCGGCCTGTGGGGCATGCCGACGAACATCAACAACGTGGAGACTCTGGTGAACGTCCCCTGGATCATCCAGAACGGCCCGGAAGCCTTTCGCGCCGTCGGCACCGCTGGCAGCCCTGGCACCAAGGTCTTTGCCCTCGCCGGCCGGGTTCAGCGGGGCGGCCTGGTCGAGGTGCCCATGGGCATGCGCCTAGGCGAGGTGGTCCTCGACATCGGCGGCGGCGCCGACAGTGGCCGCACCATCAAAGCCGTACAGCTCGGGGGGCCCTCGGGGGGCTGCATTCCCGCCTCGCTCTTCGACACCCGCGTCGATTACGACGAGGTCAACGCCACCGGGGCGATCATGGGCTCAGGTGGCATGGTGGTCTTGGATGAGACCGCTTGCATGGTGGACATCGCCCGCTACTTTTTGGACTTCACCCAGAAGGAGTCTTGCGGAAAGTGCACTTTTTGTCGCGTCGGCACCAAGCGCATGTTGGAGATCCTGGAACGCATCTGCAGCGGTGTGGCGGTGCTGCGCGATCTGGACCTCCTCGAAGAGCTGGCTGATCGGGTCAAGCGGACCTCACTCTGTGGTCTCGGCCAGACCGCACCCAACCCGGTGCTGACCACCCTGCGTCACTTCCGCGCCGAGTATCTGGCGCATATCGTCGACCACAAATGCCCCGCAGGGCGCTGTCGCGCCCTGTGTAAATACACCATCACCGAGGCCTGCACGGGCTGCGCGGCTTGCGTGAGCAAGTGCCCCACAGGGGCCATCAGCGGCGAACGCCGCCAAGTGCACCAGGTGGCGGCCGACAAGTGTATCTCTTGCGGCGTCTGCAGAGACGTATGTCGTTTTGACGCGGTGCGCGTCGTTTAGGCGAGGAGCGTGACCTCCATGCGTGTGGAACTGAGCATCAATGGCCAGCGAGTGCAGGCAGAGACGGGTGAGACCATCCTCACGGCGGCCCAGCGACTCGGGGTGGAAATCCCCACCTTGTGCCATCACCCCGAGCTGCGGCCCTATGGCTCCTGTTTTCTCTGCGTCGTGCAGGTGGCCGGCCGCGCGAACCTGCAGCCGGCTTGTGCCACCCCCGTGGCCGACGGGATGGAGGTCTGCACGGAGAACGCCGATATCGCTGGCGCGCGGCGGATGTGCCTGGAGCTGCTCTTCTCAGACCACGTGGGTGACTGCTATGGCCCCTGTCTGAGCGCCTGCCCCTGTCGCATCGATATCCCTGGCTTCATCAAGGCGCTCCAGGAAGGGGAGGTGGCGACGGCCATCGGCATCATCAAGGCCCAGCTCGCTCAGCCCGCGTCCTTGGGGCGGGTGTGTCCACGACCGTGTGAATCAGCGTGTCGCCGGGCGCTCATCGACGCTCCCCTGGCCATCTGTACCTTGAAGCGTCATGCCGCTGACCAAGCCCAGGACGGCGGCGTCGACACCGTGCCCGCCCAAGCGCCAGCGAGTGGCAAGCGGGTGGCCGTCATCGGCGCCGGACCTGCAGGTGTGGCCGTGGCCTACTTCTTGGCGCAGCACGGCCACGCCGTCGAGGTCTTCGATCGCCACGCCCACGGCGGCGGTATGTTGCGTTATGGCATCCCGGCCTTTCGCTTGCCCCGGGACGTCATCGAGCGCGAGCTGGCCGTGCTGACCGCCCTCGGGGTGCGTTTTCATTTTGGCCGGGTCCTCGGCGCGGATCTGCACTTATCTGAGTTGCGCCAGCGCTACGACGCCGTCTTCGTCGGCGTCGGCGCGCAGGGGGCCACGGCGATGCAGATCCCCGGCGAAGAGGCGCCCGGGGTGCGCTCAGGCGTCGCCTTCTTGGCCGAGGTGTCGGAGAACCAGAACCTCCGCGTGGGGCGCCGGGTCATGGTGGTCGGCGGTGGCAACACGGCCATCGATGCGGCCCGCACTGCGCTGCGCTGTGGCGCCGAGGAGGTGACCATCCTCTACCGACGCACCCGCGCCGAGATGCCTGCCTATTTGCCAGAGATCGATGCGGCCGAGCGGGAAGGGGTGAAGCTCTCCCTCCTCGCCGCGCCCGTGGCGATCACACCCCTGGGGGAGGGCGCTCTGGCAGTGCAGTGTATTCAGATGACCCTGGGCGAGCCCGACGCCTCGGGGCGGCGGCGGCCCGTGCCCTTGGCGGGCTCCGAGACGGTCATCGAGGTCGACGAGGTCATCGCGGCCATCGGCCAACGCATCGACGACACGGGCTTGGCTGAGACCGGCCTGACCTTCACCCGGTGGGGGACCGTGGTGGTGGACCCGGAGACCATGCAGACGGCGCTGCCCGGGGTCTTTGCCGCGGGCGACTGTGTCAGCGGGGCGGACATCGCCGTGCGCGCCGCTGCCGGAGGGCACCTGGCGGCGCTGGCCATGGACGCGGCGCTGCGCAGCGAGCCCATCTCCCACCTGGCCCGGGCTTACGCCCACAGCTTGGCCGCCATGCCCGAGGTGGCGGCGGAGGTCTTGGCGGGTTACGACGAGAGAGCCCGGGTGCACCAAGAGGAGCTGGCGCCCCAATTGGCGGTGACGAGCTTCGCCGAGGTGGAGAAGGGCTACAGCTTGGCGAAGGCCCAAGAAGAGGCGGCGCGCTGTCTCTCCTGTGGCTGCCGCGCCGTGGATGACTGTGCGATCCGGGCCTACGCCAATCGCTACAACATCGATCCCAGCCGCTTCCGGGGCGCGAGCCGCGCCTATGAGGTCGACGACAGCCACCCCCACGTGCGCTATGAAGCCCACAAGTGCATCACCTGTGCGAGCTGCGTCAGGATCTGCGACGAGGTCCTGCAAGTGCCGGCCCTGGGTTTGGAAGGGCGCGGCTTCGCGACGCGGGTCAGGGCACCCCTGCAGCGGCGCCTGCTGGACACCCTGCCGCTGGAAGGGTGGGAGCCGGTGGTGGCCGTGTGCCCCACGGGGGCCCTGACGGCCAAAGCGGCGCCCGTACGCTCGCGGCCGCTACGACCTGAGCCCGCCGTCGATTGAGCTCAGCGTCAGCGGTGTCCCAGGGCGATCACCGCCTCGGGGGCCGTGGTCTGGGCGATCTCCTCGGCGCTGAGCAAGCCCAGGTCCAAGATGTGCTGGCGCACGGAGCGCCCGAGGCGGTGCGCTTCCTTGGCCACGGCTGAGGCTCTCTCGTAGCCAAGGTGGGGAACCAGCGCCGTGGCCAGAGCCGTCGAGGCATCGACGCCGGCCCGGCAGCGCTCGAGGTTGGCCGTGATGCCGGCGATGCAGTTCTCCCGCAGGGCCGCGCTGACATTGCGCAACAGGTCGATGCTGCTCAGCAAGCAGTCGGCGATGAGGGGGAGGAAGGCGTTGAGCTCCAGGTTGCCACTCGCCGCGGCGAAAGCAATGCTCACGTCATAGCCCATGACCCGCATGGCCACCTGGACCACGGCCTCAGGCATGACGGGGTTGACTTTGCCCGGCATGATCGATGAGCCCGCCTGGCGGGGCGGAAGAATCAACTCCCCGATGCCAGCTTGCGGGCCCGATCCCAACAGCCTGAGGTCGTTAGCCATTTTCATGAGGGACGCCGCGTAGGCTTTGAGCATGCCGCTGACTTCGACGAAGACGTCGGCGTTCTGGGTCGCTTCGACCAGATTCTCGGCGCGGGCGAAGCCCACCCCGCAGAGCTCACGCAGCTTGTCGACCACGCGGAAGATGAAGTCCCGCGGGGCGCCGATGCCCGTGCCAATGGCCGTGCCGCCGAGGTTGACCACCCGCAGCCGCTCTTCACACTTGTAGAGGCGCCAACGGTCGCGGTTGATGGCCTCGGCATAGGCGCTCATCTCCTGACCCAAGGTCATGAGCACCGCGTCTTGAAGCTGGGTGCGCCCGACCTTGACCACGTCGGCGAAGCGCCTCTCCGCGGCCTGAAAAGCCTCCTGCAGGGCAACCACCTCCGTCTCCAAGGTGCGCAGGCTGCGAACGATGGCGAGTCGCAAGGCCGTCGGGTAGGTGTCGTTGGTAGACTGGTGGCGGTTGATGTCGTCCAGAGGGGAGATGCGCTGATAGGAGCCCAGTGGCAGCCCCAGGTGCTGGAGCGCCCGGTTGGCGATGACTTCGTTGACGTTCATGTTGGTGCTGGTGCCAGCGCCGCCCTGCATGGCGTCGACCACGATGTGAGCGTCCAGATCTCCCGCGGCGAGCTCGCGGCAGGCCGCCTCGATGGCCGCCCCTTTGGCAACATCGTCGCGCCACACCCCAAGCTCGATGTTGGTCACGGTACAGGCCAACTTGACCCAGCCAAAGGCGTGGATCAGCTCGGGGTGGATGGGGCGCAGGGCGATGGGAAAGTTCTCCTGCGCGCGCAGGGTGTGGATGCCCCACAGGGCCTCGCTGGGCAGAAAGCGCTTGCCCAGGAGATCTTCTTCCTCGCGGCGCTGGTCTAGGCTCGGTGGATCAACAGTATACATCGCGCTCTCCTCCGCGCACCCGCTCCATCATGGCGCGGGCTCTCTCGGCAACGGGTGGCTCCATGCGGGCGAGCCACTGTTCAATGATCGGACTCGCCACCTGGCGCGTCTCGTCGCTGGCGTAATCCTCGAGGTACTCGATGAAGGTGGACAGGCCGTTGGGATCACAGTGGGCGCGGATCAAGCCCGGCTTGGCGAGATCCATGAAGTCGGCCCCGGTGCGCCCCATGCGATAACAGCCCGTACAGAACGAGGGGATGTAGCCCAGAGAGGTCACATCGCGGATCACTTCGTCCAGGCTGCGATGGTCGCCCAGACAGAACTGCGCCTCGTCGAGGCGCTCATCCGTGGCGTAGCCCCCTGGGTTGGTGCGCGAGCCCGCAGAGATCTGAGAAACGCCGAGCGCGAAAGACTCGCGGCGCAGGTTGGGGCTCTCTCGGGTCGACATGATGATCCCCGTGTAGGGAACAGCCAGGCGCAAGATGGCCACGATCTTCCGGAAAACCAGATCCGACACCGGCTTGGGCGGGTGGGCCGCCAAATCCGAGCCCGTGGCCGGCTCCAGTCGCGGCACGGAGATGGTGTGGGGCCCCACGCCGTAGGCCGCCTCCAGGTGGGCGGCGTGCTGCATGAGCGCCAGCAACTCGATCCGCCAATCGGCCAAGCCAAAGAGCACCCCGATGCCCACGTCTTCGATGCCAGCCTCCATGGCGCGGTCCAGCGCCAGCAGGCGCCAGTCGTAGTTCGCCTTCTTGCCGGCCACGTGGACCTTGGCGTAGGTCTCGCGGTGATAGGTCTCCTGGAAAATCTGATAGGTCCCCAGGCGCGCCTCTGCCAGGCGCCTAAACTCGGGCACGGTGAGCGGCGCGACGTTGACGTTGATGCGGCGCACGCTGCCGTTGCCCTCGCGCACGGCATAGACCGCCTCGATCGCCTTCAACACATAATCAAAACCCTCTTGGGGATAGGACTCGCCGGCGACCAGAAGGACGCGCTTGTGCCCTTGAGTGACCAAGACGCGGGTCTCCTGGGCGATCTCTTCCATCGTGAGGGCGCGCCGCTTGACCTCCTGGTTGCGCGCCCTGAAGGCGCAGTACAGGCACTCATTGCGACACAGATTCGAGATGTAGAGGGGCGCGAACACCACCAGGCGCCGCCCGTAGATCGTCTCCTTCACCTGCCGCGCGCAGTCGAAGAGCTCGGCAATGAGCTCGGGATCGCTCACCGTCGCCAGCGTGGCGACGTCGTCTGCGTTCAGCCCCTTGAGCTCAGCGGCTTTGGCCAAGACCTCGCGTACCCGACCCGCGCTCTTGTCGGCGTGGGTCAAGGCCCGGCTAATTCTCTCTTCGTCGATGATGTGTGTGGTCAACGTCCTTTCCTTTATGAAAAATGCGGCTGTGCTACCAGAACGCCCGTCGCTCACGGCCGCGCAGGCTTCGATGCCTCGCCGCCTCAACCCATCCCGCCACATGGGTCAGCACGCCTCTGCAGCCACGCCAGGGGGGCGTGCGCCGATTTCCCCCCCGTCAGGCCTCTGAGCGTGGGACCTAAGCGAAAGCTTCTGTGGTAACCTTCCAAAATCTGAGCAACCATCTCGTCTGTCGCATGGGTGAGCCACGAGCGAGGGTCGATGCACGGGGGGGCCCCGACGCCTCGCGTGGTCGTACCAAATTCTGTCAACCGAGGGCGATGCCGCGCCAGGGCACGCCTAAGGCGTCCACCCCGGTCTCTCTTGCGTCACCCGCGGTGCCGGTGACGTTTTGGCGCCTGGCCTGGCTCTCGCTGTCTGCGCTCGAGAACGCTCGGAAGATCCTCAGCGAGAGGAGCTCACGAGCGCTGGCCAGCGCAGGCGACGAAAGCATTAGCACGGTTGGGTGATTGGTCAATCATTCTTTTTGCACCAAGCACCCTTTCCTGAACAACGGGCCATCGTGACGAACGCCACCGAAGCGGTCCCCACAGCTCACAGGACCGAGCCGCAGCCCGGCCCCGACCTCATGACGCGACACACCAGCCGCTCAGGCAACGCTCGCCTTCGGAGCAGTGGCCGTTAGCCCCACAGGGCACGCCCGACCCGGCCTGGCAGGTGTTGCCATAGCAGCAACTCGGGTCGCCATAGCCGCAGTACATCCAACACGCGTCACCAGGGATGCACACCTCACCCGCGTTGCAATCGGCGCTGCTCTGGCACTCCGAGATCGGCACACAGCCGCAGGGCTGACAGCCGTTGCGCTCCGGCGCAAACTCAAAGCCCTCACCACAGGCCAAGTCACAGTATTGACCGGAATTGTCGCAGGCGACACAGCGACCCGCCTCACACCATTCGAAACCAGCAGCGCAGTCAGCGTCGCTGGAGCAGGCCGCGCCGCTTCCCCCGACGCAGGTGTTGCCGTAGCAGCAAGTCGGATCGCCAGCGGGGCAGTAGAAGAGGCACAAATCACCGGCGAGGCACACCGCGTCGTCAGCGCAGTCAGCGTCGGACTTACACTCGGTGATAGGTACGCACTCACAGGGGAAACAGCCGTTGCGCTCGGCCAGCTCCTCCCCCTCCACGCAGGCCAGAAAGCAAGCCAAACCCGAGTTGTCGCACTGGACACAGCGGCCCGCCTCACACCACTCGGCGCCAGCCGTGCAGTCGGCGTCGCTCGTGCACAGATCCCCGCCACCGGGGACACACTGGTTGCCGTAACAACAGGCCGGATCACCTGCCAGGCACCAATCCAGACACAGGTCGCCAGGCTGGCAGATCTCACCCTCGTCACACTCGGCATCGGCGACACAAGCGTTGGGCTCGACGCAGCGACAGGTGTAACAGCCGTTGCGCATCTCCGCTTCGCTCGGGTTCAAACAACTGCTGTCACAGCCATAGGTGTTCTCACACGGTACGCACACCCCGTCTTGACACCACCCAGCGCCAAAGTCGCAGTCGCTGTCGGCGCTGCAGGCCTCGCCGGGATCGACACAGGTGCCGCCGCCGCAATCGGTGCTGCACACCCAGCCCGCTTCGCTGCAGAAACACACCGATGAAGTGCAGCCGTAGTGGGTGGCGCACACTTGGGGGTACTCACAACCCGTCACGGTACAGCCCGCAGGGTTCGGACCAGCACAGGGCTCGAGAGGCATACAGGTGCCACCGCTGCAGTCGGGCGTGCAGGTCCACGCCCCCAGCACGGGGTCACAGAAACAAGAAGACGAGCGACAAGCCGCGATGTCAACGACGCATTGCTCATTCTCGCCACAGGTCCCAGGCAGGCATCCCGCCGGGTTGGGGCCCTCGCAGGTTTTGGCCGGCACGCAGGTGCCGCCGGGGTCTGCTGTACAATACCACTCGCCCTGGTCGTTACACATGCACAACGTGGGCTTGGTTTGACTGAAGTCACAGACCTCATCTGCGCCACAGCTCGTGGCGGTGCAACCCTGTGGATTGGGTCCCTGACAACTTACATTGTCAGCCACGCACACACCGCCAGCGCAGTCCGCCGTGCACTCCCAAGACCCTGTGGTGTCGTCACAAACGCATGAAGAAGCCCTGCACTGTCCCGCCGTGACGACACAACTGTAGCCGTCTTGGCAGCCATTCTCCTTACATCCCTGAGGGTTGGGCTCGCTGCACGCCACGGGCGTGAAGGGCTCTTCCGTCTCATCGCACGCCAGCAGCGTCGCCGAGAGCACTACGACGCTGGCCAAAGCAAGCAGCAGCGGCATGCCAATCATTCGATAGGTGTCAATCTTCCTTGCCATCTTTCTTCCTCCTCGGGTAAGGGCCTTCAATGACTTCAGGCCAAAAGTTCTATGTTGACGAAGCCTTGACGCGACATGGTCCGTCGAACGTCGCCCCATTAGTGCAGCTTGTGTGCCAATGGACGCCGCCGAGCTTTTCCCCTTCATGGGCTCATGCTTAGCGCTCTTCTGCCATCCACGTCCCCCAGGCGTGCGGCGACGCCACGCCCGTCTGTTGGGACGCGCCACAGCCCCACTATCCGACCCAACGCCACGGACGTCTCGTCATTGACGCCCGCGCTCGCTGTCTTACCTTGGTCGCACAAGACACCTCTCGGGGGTGTCCGCCACGAGGGAGCCCATGGCCTGTTCCAACTGCACCATCTACCTGGTCGAACGCGCTCGGGCGCGCAGCCGCCTCTTCGGTCCCGTGCGCCGCGGCATGGTCCTGGGCATGCGCGCCATGGCCTGGTGGCATGGGATCGACCCTCGGCGACAGCCCGTGCACGAGCCCCAATGCCAAGCCTGCGTGCGCTTCATTAAGACGGCCCTCAAAGAGCGCTCGCCGACCTTTCGCTGGCTCAACCGGCACATCAACCCGCGCTTCGACGCTTGGGTGGCGCGCCTGCTCAGCGCCGACGAGCTCGCCGCAGCCAAGGAGCGAGCGCGGGCTGCCTTCGACCCGCCGCCGCCCCCGCCTGAGGCGTGAGCTCCCAGGGCGCACCTCAGGCGACGGTCACCGGCACGAGGGGCCGGCGAAGAGGCCCGTGACCGTGCGCGGCGGGCATTCGCCCTCGGACCACATGGACTTGCGCAGGTTCACCGTAAAGGAGCCGGCGAGCCAGCTCGTGCTCGCGTCGAGCTGATCGAGCATCACTTCGCCGCCCTCGAGCTCGTACATGCAGTCGTTGCCATCCAAGGTCAGGGTCGCTTGTCCCACCGGGTTGGGCCCCTGACGCGGCGCCTGCACGGTTAATGTGAAGTAACCCGTCTCGCCGAAGAAGGAGACCGAGAGCCGGTCCTCCTCGCGGCTGTACTTGGCGCCATTGAGCGGGCTGTCGCCCGGGAGCAGGCTGCCGTCCACCGTGACCTGCACCGCGCCGCTGGCGCTGCTCAGCTCCAAGGCCCAGATGTAGAGGCGGAACAAGGCACAGAGAAAGGCGCTGTCGAGGAAGGAGCTCTGGCCATCGCGCAAGCTGGTTTCGAAGCGGCCGCGGATGACCACCGTGGCGCCAGCGGCGGCGCAGTCACCGCGAAAACGCATCTCGAAGCTGCCGCGAACGCTGTTGCCGAGGTTGGCGGCGCTGTCGTCGAAGAGGACGAAGCCCGGGTCGTTGGGGTCCAAGTGGTAGCTCTCACTGCCCAGACCCAGGATCCCGCCGATGGCGGTGTAGAGGATGGCGCTCCCCGCGGGAAGGGGCACGCGCTGCCCGGCCGTGGGCGCCGTCTCCAGATCCAGATGCAGGCTCGCCACGGGCGCACCCACCACGGAGGTGCGTTCCCCCGAGACCAGATCCAAGGCGAAGCCATGGTAGACGCCTTGCTCTTCCGTGCGCTGGGTGGCCATGACCCAACCGGTGTCCAAAGTGCGCACGATGGGCGCGGCGCCATTGCTCAGCACCGCGTCGACCGTGACGCCACCCAAGTCTTGGACACAGACCCCGAAATCGACGCTGTTGCCAGCCCCGTCCAAGGTGAGGTCTGGGGCGGCCTCGCAGCTCGGGCAGCGCCCCGCTTGGCTGGTGCTGAACACCACCTCGCCCGTCTCACCTTGGGCACCCGTGGCGCTGATCTTGGTCAGCGCACCCAGGCCCGCGGGGGCGCAGTAGTTGCCCTGGGCGTCGGTGGTGACGGTGTACGAGGTGGCGCCGCTCACGACGTGGAGTAGGGCGGCGGCGGGCCGACCGTCGGTGTCGAGCACACGCCCGCGGACGCAGGACTTGCACCCGGCGAAGTAGGTCTGGTGACAGTCCACGGTCGATTCCTCAGGGGTGCAGGGCAGGGTGATCTCCGCCACGGTGCAGGTCCCGTCACAGTTGGAGGGGCTGCTCCCGGTCTGCACGGTGGTGCTGCCGATCAGGCGCTCCGCGCCGAAGCCATAACCGGCCGTGATGGACACGGTGGCGTCCGTCTTGACGAGCACGCAGAACTCGCCGGCGGCGTTGGCGCTGTCCAGGGCGCTGCCGTCGTAGTCCAGGCCCTGGGCCATGACGTCGGCGTGGACCGGGGTGCCATCGCAGAGGCGAACCACGCCGCGCACGCAGGTGGTCTCCATCTCGCGGTCACAGTTCCACACCGAGAAGTGGGCTACCTCGGCGACGAAGGCCAGGCGCTCGGGATCCTGCGAGTAGGGCTGCACTGTCCCCGTGCCTTCCTCGATCCAGCGGCCGCTGTCGTTGTCGTAGTACCAAGCAGGGAGCACCTCGCCAGCGGTCAAGGTGGTGTCTTCCGGCAGGAGCAGCTCGATGGTCGCCGTGGCGCCGTCGCGGATCTGCAGGCGTTCACCCGCCTCGTCGAGGAGCTCGTAGTCGGCCATGGCGAAGGTCTCGAGTTGGGCGATGCTGCCGTCGGTGAGGACGGCCGAGAAGTCGCCAGGCGTCGAGTGGATGCCGTCGCCGCGCACGGGCAGCGGCGTCATGCGCGCGCGTATTTTGCCGACGGGGGCGCTGCCGTCAGCGGTGGCGATCTCGGCGGGATCGATGTGCAGGGCCCCCATGGGGAAATGGACCTGCTCTCCGGCGATCTCCACGGCCACGGCCTCGCGGCGCAGGACCATGTTCATCGTCGTGCGCCCGTCCTGGTGGGTCTTGACGGGGCGGGTCAACGCGACGTGGCCCACATGGGAGAAACGCAACACGTTCCACTCTGCCGCCGGTACGTCAGCGATATAATAGAAGCCGTCGTAATTGGTGTGACCCTCGAGGGTGCTGCCGTCGATGCTGACCCGTACCCCTTCCAGGCCTTGCCCATGGGGATCGACCACCCGGCCGAGGATCACATTGCTCTCTGGCGGCGCGAAGGGCGGCAGGGTCATCGTGTCGATGGGGCCAGGGGGCACGTCCTCGTCGTAGCCGTCGCTCTTGTCGCGGCGGCCGCCGCCGCAGCCGATGATTAAAACGAGGGATAAAACCGAGAGATACCGCCAGCAACGCACCATGAGCGCCTCCTGTGACAAAGGACCGACGACCGCAACGATGCTCAACACGATGGTCGCCGGGAACAGCGGCGCTTATGTAGGCCTTCCCGCAAAAGGGGTCAAGGTCACGGGTCTCGGTGGGTCAGTCGCTAGGGATGTAGGATTTGGCCCTGGCAGGGGAGGGCCACAGCGTCTGGCCGTGCCGGCGTCGCGCTCACTTGATCATGCGGTTGAGCTCGAAGCCCGTCAGGGTCCGGGGGGTGCTGGTGAGCACGTCGATGAAGGTCATGCGGCCCACGGGGTGCTCTTGGTTGATCCAGATGCGGGAGCGACCGAAAATGCGCCCCAAGTGCGTGGGTGGGCTACCCATCTCGAGGGTGGAGGTCAGGAAGGTGCTCAAGTCGACCACGTCCACGGCGTAGGTGCGGCTCTGATCCTCATTGAAGGCGACATAGGCAAAGGAGCCCAGCTCGCCGCTCCAGAAGGTGAGGTCGTAGACGGGCTCCTGGGTCAGCACCAGGGAAGTGAAGCCCGTGGCGATGTCCACCAGGGAGTAGGCCGGGTGTTGGCGGATGAAGCGCACCGTGCTGTTGTCGCCGCTCTGGATGGCTTCGCGGGGATGCAGCGCTAGGGCATAGCGGCTGTCAGGCGCGATGAGCACCGCCGTGATGCCCTTGCTCAGTGGCAGGACCCGTGGGCCCGCGGCGAGGTCTTGGAAGTCGAGGATGCTCAGACGATCGCCGCCGCTGAGGGTGGTGTAGAAGAGGGCGTAGCGGCCGTCGGGGGAGATGACCGCCAGTCCTTTGAGAGCGCTCCCCGTGTCGAGGTAGTCCAGGGCTTCCGGGTCGGCGAAGGCCTGCGCCACATGGAGGAGGATGACCTCGTTGGTACCCCTGATGACCACCAGCGCGCGGTCGTCCTCGGGCAGGGCGCCATCTTTGGCGGGAAAGACGTCCAGGTCCGTTGCGGGCATGGCGATGGGGATGGTCTGCATCGTGCCGTCGCTGAGGCGGACGATGGTGAGCTCGGCGCGGCCGAGATCGCGGACGAGGGCGAAGTGACCGCTTGGTGTCAACTGCACCTCCCGATCGAGGGGTGCGTCCAGGGGATGTGGACTCACAGGCAATACGGGGAGGATTTGATCCGCCATGATGGCGTCCAGGCGCACCTCGCTGATGCCGGTGTCGGTGACGATGTAGGCGTGGGAGATGCGGGGCAGGCTGCCGGCTTCGGGGTCTTGCCGGAAGATGATTTTGCGCACTTGGAAGCCGACGCTGAGGCTGAAGCTCGCCTCGGCGCCGTCTTCGAGGCGGATGAGTGAGACCGTCTGGAGGTTGCCCACGGGTTCACCCGCTTCGTGGGCGGCGAAGGAGAAGAAGGCGAAGGCGTGGCGGCCGTCGGGGGCCATGGCGAGTAGGTTGAAGGCCGGCTCGACGGGGAGGAAGGTGACTTGGTCGTCCAGGTTGCCTTGGGCGTCGGGGAGGTCGGCGCGGATGATGGCGACGTTGTTGGCGTCCTGGTTGAGGACCAGGGCCATGTTGAGGCCGTCGACCGCTTCCAAGCGCGTGGGGCGCTCGCCCACCGGGATGGAGGTCACCGTGAGGGCGTCGGCGTCGATTTTGGAGACCGTGTCGAGGGTTTCGTTGGGAACGAAGACGTAGTCCCTGCCGGCTTTGGGGGTGAGGAAGCGGAACTCTGGCGTGGGCTCCTCTGGTGGATAGTAGGCGTCGTCGCCCGGCCCGGGCGGTTGGCTACTGTCCCAGGGGTCTTGCGGGTATTTGGATGCGTCGCTCTCCAATTCACCGCAGCTCGCGAGGAGGAGAGCGCAGCCGGCGAGGGCCAGGGCACGGAGGATTAGGTTGGGGGCGAGCAAGGGTCGGGCGCGCATGGTTGTGGCTCCGTGGCAAAGAGAAGGCGATCAGTAGCGGAGGAAGACCTCCAAGGTGCTCAGCCAGTCGCTCATGGGAATGGACCCCAAGCGCGTGCCCACCACGGCCATCTCGTCGGCGTCTTCAGGCGTGGATTTCTTGCCATTCATGACGAAGCTGGGTGAGGCGCGCAGGCTGTGGCCGACCTCCAATCGCAAGCCGGTCTGCCAATCGGTGCCGAAGGAGAGCTCCAAGCCGAGGGCGCCGTAGCTGGTGAAGAGCCAGTTGTCGCTGGACTCCAGGCTGACGTCGCCGCCAATGCTGAGGTCGTAGAAGGCGGCGCCGGCGCCGATGCGGACGTAAGGGGCGAGCATGGGCAGCACCTGGACGCTGTAGTCAGCAGTGAGCATGAGGTGGTGCGCCTGGAAGTCGGCCCGGAAGGTGCCGAAGAAGGGCACGGATCCGTTGTCGCTCATGCGCCACTCGAGGCCGACGCGCAGCCTATCGGCCAGGAGGGTGTCCGCCAGGAGCAGGGCATCGATGTGCAGACCGTACTCGCCGAGAGCGCCCTCTTCGACGATGAGGTCGCGGCCAGGGTCGGTGTTGATCATCCAGCCCAAGCGTACGCCGATGCCGAACTGGGGGAGGCCGGTGAGCAAGGTCTTGGCTTGGGGCGGGGCATAAGGGGTGCTGACATTGGCGACGCTGGCTTCGCTCACTGGGGCACCCTGCGCCCAGAGCGTCAGGGGCAGCAGCGTCAGAAGCAGGGCCGAGAGGGCGAAGACGGAGATGCGTCGTGTTGGTTGTCTCTTCATTGGGTCACCTCCGCCGCTTCGTGAAGCAGGAAGCCTGTGTAAATGCTAGCGTTTTCGCGGGAGATCGGGAAGGCGCCGGCGCCCTCGTTCTGGGGCACGGCGAAGGCCGTCATCAAGCCGGCGTTACCCATGTGGGAGATGAGGAGGGAGCCTGCGCTGGGCAACCAGAAGACGCGCTTGATGTTGAAATCCAGGGGCACATTCATGGCCGTCCCCTGGACCAGGTCGATGATGTTGAGGAAGTGGCTGTTTTCCACGGCGGCGAAAATCCGCAGCCCCGCGGCGTCGACGCTCAAATCGGAGAGCGCCGCGCGCGCCTGCAGGGGGTTGTAGGTCTTGTTGCCGAGGTTGAGCAGGGAGAGGCCGCCCGAGCCTTGGTGGCGCACCACCACCTGGCCATCAATGGGGCTGGGGAAGACCTGGGCGACGGCGGCGTTCACCGAGAGGCTGTCCACGGCCTGGGAGCGGCGGTCCTCCAACTCCATGAGGCGCACGAAGGAGACCACCTGTTGTCCCATCCCCTCGCCGTAGAGCAGGGCGTGGCTTTCGACGGCGCCAGACGAGGGGTTGACGGCGTCGTAGAGGTGGATGCGGTTGGCTTTGGCCGTCAGGGGGACGCGCACCACCGACGCCGTCGAGGCGTCGATGAGGGCGATGTCCGAGGAGCTCTGGTTCACCGTCAGCATCTTCTCGCGCCCGTCGGGGCCGATGAAGAGGGCCATGTCCACGGGGGTGCGGCCGCTGGGGAGCTGGTTGATGTCAGGGCGCAGACGCACCTTGCCGTCTTCGACCCGGCCGGGCAGGAGGTTGATGGCGAAGACATCGTCGCTGTTGGAGGCCAACATGTAGACGAAGGTGTTCTGCAGTGAGGGCTGCATCGCCGAGGTGGTAAAGAGGATTTTCGACGGTTTGATGTTGGCCGTGGCGCTTCCCAGGGTGAGAAAGACCGTGACCTCGAAGGAAGGATCTTGCAGGTCGGCGAAGGTGACATAAGCGTCGAAGACGAACATGGCGTAACGCTCTTCCGGGCCATCGTCGGTCAGCCTGAAGGGCGGCACGAAGTGCACCCGCGAGGGGGTGGAGCCGAGGCCACGCAGGGCCCGCTCCAGCACGGCGTCGGCATCGCTGGGGGCGCGCTCGAGGTCGACCACGGCGTAGGCGTTGGGATTGTAGAGGATGCCCGAGGCGGGCTCGGTGCCGGGCACGTAGAAGGCCACGACATAACGGGAATCGGGGCTGAACTCTACGCCGGCAAAGGGGCTGCCCAGGGGATAGACCCGGGTCTGCAGCTCCTCGCCCAAGGTGATCACCGTCAGGGCTTGATCCTTGCGGCTGACCACCGCCAGGTGGCGTTGGTCGGGGCTGACGACCAGCCCCGAGGGCTGGCGCCCAACGGGGAGGTGGGAGAAGCACAGCTTGGCGCCGTCGGCCTCGACGAGCATCACCTCTTCCAAGGTGCGGTTGAGGAAAGCGATGTGGCGCTGGAGCTGGACGGGTTCCTCCACATTCCAAGTCGAGGTGTAGATATCGGAGCGCTCGTACTCCGTACAGGCCGCCAGCCAGAGGCTAGGCAGCAAGAGGAGCGTGAGCACCCCAGCGACGCGGTGATTCCTGACGTGCATGGCAGATCCTTTGTGGCGAAAGGGCATTGGTCGCATGAAATTCAACGGATCAAGGTGTTGAGTTCGAAGCCGGTGACGGTCTGGATGACCCCCGTGGCGACCTCGATGAAGGAGATGCGCCCGACGGGGTGTCGCTGGGCGACGTAGACCCGACCGGCGCCGGGCAGGGTGCCCACCTGGAGGGGAGGAGAGCCGAGGTTCTCCGTTTTCAGGACCATGGTGCTGAGGTCGAGGCGCAGGGCCTGGCGCAAATCCCTGGCCGCGTGGTTGACCAAGGCCACCATGTGGGCGTCGTCGGGCATGAAAGCGACGGCGCTGGGTGCGGCGTCGGTCTGGAAGAACTTGTCGAAGAGGGTGGGGGAGTCCAGGTCGACCAGGGAGAAACCGTCCAGGAGATCGATGGGGCGGCCCGTGGTGGCGTCTGCGGCATGGAGAACGTAGACATAGCGGCCGCCTGGGCTCAAGGCGGCGCCCTTGACCACTTTGCCGCTGCCCAAGCGATAGGGTTTGAGCGTCCCGGCGGCGATGTCCACTTCGCCGAGGGTGGCCGTGGCCAGGGCGGTGGTGAAGACGATGGCGCGCCGCCCATCGGGGGTCAGCAGGGCTTGACCAAAGGGGATGCCGTCGGGGACGGCGATGGTGTGCGCCGTGCTCGGGTCGCTAAAGGCCTCTGGGAGGTGGAAGAGCACCACCTGTGCCGTGTCGCGCACCACGACCACGCCGCCTTGGCCTCGAGGCAGCAGGTCCAGGTCCGTCGGCGGGGCGTCCAGGGGCAACAGCGCCTTGTCGCCCGTGGCGTTCTCAATCATCACGATGGCCGAGGTCGCGGCGCTGCTGATGAGGCAGTAGTGGCCATCGGCCGTGAGGTGCACCTCGCGGTTATCGGGCGAGGCGATGTGATCATCGACCAAGGGCACCCGGGCACCAGGGTCGTAAGCGGTGGGATTGGCGAGGACCGCGGGCATATCGATCACGTGGAGGTAGTCGTCGGTGACCACGTACGCCAGGTCGGGCGCGCTCGGGGTGAAGAGCACGTCCCGGACGTGGAGGCTCACGGCGAGGCTCAGTCCCGTCTCCTGGCCTTTGGTGGTGCGAACGAGGTGGATGGTCTGGAGGTTGCCCATGGGGTCGCCCGATTCCATGGCGTCGGGATCGAAAGAGGCGATGACGTAGTCACCCGTGGGGTTGATGTCGAGGCGGTTCATCCCGGGCTCGGTCTTGACCCGGCGCACGACATTGCCGGCGGCTTCGGCGTGGACGATGTGAATGTCCGCCGAGCCCAGGTTGAGTACCACGGCCGTGTTGAGGTGGGGTTGGGTGCGGACCACGATGGGTTTGCGCCCCACGGCGATGGACTCGATGTGGAGGCTGCGCGCGTCGATTTTGGCGATGGCGTCCAGGTTGGTCGAGGCGATGAAGACGTAGTCTTTGCCGGCCTGGGGGGCTTTGAGGATGAGCTCGACCTCAGGCTCGGGGAGCGTCGTGTCGGCGCCTTGGTGGGTGTCCGACCACTGGTCCCAGGGGTAATTGGGCTCGGGCTCAAAGGTCTCGCCCATCTCGAGGTCGGAGCACGCCCAGTGAATGGGTACGAGGAGGAGAAGCACTAAGAGCGGCTTGTTCATGCGGGTCACCGTGTGGAGGCAGGGTCGCAGGTTGTGAAGCACCAGATCAGGTGTGCACGGCCGTTGTCGAGCGAGGCGAGCGCTAGAGCAAGGCCTGTGCCACGTGGGTGGAAGGGGCCGTTGCGGGTCGGTTCAGCTACCGGGCATATAGCCATCGAATGGGAAAATTTGCCACAAGAATGCGGTGGTAAAAGACAAAATCTGATATGGAAGCTGGCTGCCGCGCGGGCGGCGCCAGGTGGCGTCGGTGGCGGTGATCGGGTAGGTCGCTCTGACAGGGGGATCAGCCTCTGCGGCGGCGGCCGTGGCCAGTGTGTGAGGGTAGATTCTAGGTTATTTGCGATAGGTGAATGATGTTACGCGGCATTTTTTGGTCTCTCGTGGTGATGTTGATGGGCCTCCTGTGGTGTCAGGCCAGTGGCGAAGGGCTGCTGTTGTTGGGAGCGGTAACCTTCGTGCCGATTCGCGGCTTCAGCCCCGAGGTGAACCGCCGCTTGAGCGCTTTTTTTGCCGAGACGGCGCAGGAGTCGGGACGCAAGGTGGCCGTTTTCGATGGCGACGGCACGGTCTTCGGCCAGGTGCCGCACTATCTGGCTGACGAGTGCCTCTATGCCTATGCCCAGCGGCATCCTGCGCGGCGCCCTGAGCTCATCGCCAAGATGGTGACCCAGTCCAATGTCTCCATGGACTACGTTCAGGATCGGGTGCGCTTTTTGGCGGGCCTGAGCTTGGACGAGGTGCGGGCCCTGGGCGACGCGTGTTTTTGGGCGTCTTATCCCGACAAGGTCTTCGCGCCCATGCAGGCCCTCACGGATCAGCTCCAGGCGCATGGCTTCGAGGTGTGGATCGTCACGGCCTCGCCCGAGGCGATGTATCAGACCTTCATGGCGCGGGCCTTTTCCATCCCCTTGACCCGGGTGCTGGGGGTGAAGTCGATCATCCGCAACGGCATCATCACGGACGAGATCATTCACCCGGTGCCGCAGGACCACGGCAAGCTGGAGGCCATCGAGTCCTTCGTGCAAGCGCGGCCGCTGTTGGTGGCGGGCAACAGCCGTGGCGACAAAGAGATGATCGCCTACAGCCGCGGCCTGCACATGATCGTCAACCCTGACCTGCATGTCGCAGAGGGGCAAGCGGAGAGCATGGCGGACTACGCCGCGCGCCAGGGCTGGTTGGTGGTGGCCATCGACGATGTGCCGGCGCCGGGCTTTCCGGCAGTGACCGAGCGGGTTTATGGCGTGGCGCCGAATCGGACGCGCGTGGCTGGGGCGGTCTGAGCGAGGGTCCGCGGGCGCTACGGGTGCTTGCAAGCGGCGGCGATGGTGTTCATGATGGTTGGGGCAATGGAGGCGAGGGGCCTGGGAAGGCGCTTGTCCCGCGATGGGGAGAGAGATGATGCAAAGACAGCGGCTGGGATGGTGGTTGGTGGCGCTCTTGAGTGTTGGCGTGTGGGTCGCGTGTGACGACGCGGCGGTCAATGTGAAGCCCAAGGACACGCATGACACGGCGCCGCCCGAGGAGGTGGACGAGACCGATGTGAGTCCAGACCTCCCGGAGGCGGACGTCCCAGCGGAGGTGGATCCAGAGATCGATCCTGGCGATGTGCTCCCAGAAACGGAGGAGATTGAGGTGATGCCCGATGTGGCGCCGGACATGCCGCAGGATGTACCCGTGGATCAGGACACGGGGCCGCGACCGCCCCAGCTCGGGGAGGCGTGCACGGCGGCGACTTTGTGTGCCGAGGGGCTGGTGTGTGCGGCGGGGATCTGCGTGCGCGGGGGCGCGAGCTGCGCGGAGGATGCGCAGTGTCAGGGGGACAGCTACTGCTGCCTCAGCGGCTGCGAGCCCCAGGGGCAGTGTATTCCCTACGGGACGGGGCCGCGGGGCAATGTGGATGACACGTGCACCATCGAGGTGGTGCCGGGGCTCTTCGAGGCGCGTATTCAGTGCGAGTGGACGGCGCCGCCGCCGGGCGACCCTTTCCCGGACCACGTCCAGGTGTTGACCACGCCGTTGGTGGCCAATTTGCCGAACCATTCGGGGCACGCGGCGGAGATTATCATCGTGACCTACAACTTCACCGATGGTGGGGCGCAGGCGGCGGCCGGCACGGACGCGCGTTATTTTGGGGTGATTCGCATCCTCAACGGTGAGACCTGCGAGCAGTTGGAGACCATCGACGATCCCGAGCACCGCATCATCGCGGCCTCACCGCCGGCCATCGCCGACCTGGACGCCGATGGGATGATGGAGATCGTGGCCCAGCGCGCCGGCAGTGGCCTGGTGGCCTTCAAGTGGGACGTGAACGAGCAGCGCTTCAAGCGCTACTGGGTGGCGACGGAGACGGGCTACAGCGGGGTCAACCGCTGGGATGGGCCGGCCATTCACGACCTCGATGACGACGGTTTCCCTGAGGTCATTTCGGGTTCTGAGGTTTTTGATGGCCGCACGGGGGCGCGTCTGAACCCGGGGCAGATTGTGCCGGGTGCGGCGAGCAATTCCGCTTCGGGGCGCCTCTCGGTGGTGGCCGACGTCGATGGCGATGGGCACGCCGAGTTGCTCGGGCAAGGGGTGTGGCGGTGGAATCGCGGCTCCAAGCTGTGGGAGCTGGCCTACCCCGGTAGCCCCACGGCGCGTCACTATGGTTACGCCGATTTTGGCACCCCCGGCGCGACGCCGGGCGACTTTGATTTCACGACCTTGGACGGCATCGCCGAGGTGGTGGTGAGCGGCGACAACCGGGTGGGGATCTACACCCTGGGTGGGCAGCAGGTCTTCTATGTGAGCGGCTTGTCGACGGGCGGGCCGCCGACCATTGGTGACTTCGACAACGATGGCTTCCCGGAGATCGCTGTCGCCGACGGCATCTTCCTCTATGTCTTCGATCCGGACTGCACGGCGGCGGGCCCTGACTGTTACGGTCCCAATATTCGCTGGCGCCAGTCGTCGCAGGATTCGTCATCGGCGACCACGGGTCTGTCGATTTTCGATTTCGAGGGCGATGGGCAGGCGGAGGTGGTCTATGCCGACGAGTGCTTCACCCGGATCTATGACGGCATGACGGGGGAGGTGCATTTCTCGGCGTATCGGACCTCGTGTACTTGGTACGAGAACGCCATCATCGCCGACCCGGATCGGGACGACAACGCGGAGATCCTGGTGGGTTCCAACACCAACTGTAGCATCTCCTGTCCTCTCATCGACCCCATCCACCGCGGCCTGCGCTGCGAGAACGACGGCGCGTGTCCGTCGGGGCAGTGTGACGCTGGCTACTGTCGCTGTAGCGACCACGACCAGTGTGGCAGTGGTTATCAGTGTGTCGCGCCCTTGGCTGGGACGCCAGGCAGTGGCCAGGTGTGTCGCGCCTATAGGCCGCCAGGGGCGGCGCAGACGGGGCTGCGGGTGATGCGGGATCGCTTGGACCGTTGGGTGTCGTCGCGGCCGCTGTGGAACCAGCACGTCTACACGGTGACGAACATCAATGACAACGGGACGGTGCCGCGGACCTCGGCGTGGAAGGCCAACTTCCGCGAGCCGGGCTTGAACAACTTCCGCCAGAACGTACAGGGGCCCACGGGGCGGGATCAGGCGCCGGACATCACGGGTCGCTTCAATGAGGGGCGGGTGTGTGAGTTCACGTCCGAGGGGATCTTCCTGGTGGCCCAGGTGTGCAACCGCGGCGCCAAGGCGGTGGGCGCGGCCATGCCGGCGACTTTCTATCTGGGTGAGCCCGAGCTGGGCAACATCCTCTGTGTGTCCTATACCAGCGGCCCGGTGCCGGTAGGCGGCTGCATGGAGGTTTCTTGTGACGTGGGCTTCTCGGTCAGCGGCGAGGTGGTGATGGTGGTCAATGATGATGGGGCAGGGGGGCAGACGACCATCGAGTGCAACAGCGACAACAACACGGATCGGACCAACCTGCAGTTGTGTCTGCCGAACTGAGTCCGTTCCCTGATCCACGGTCAAGAAAAGAAAAAACCCCGTTGTTCTTGGATTTCCAAG
>CAYVQF010000075.1:0-23015 GCA_964454015.1 uncultured Myxococcales bacterium | reverse complement strand
CACAATAATTCACAACGAGCAAGCCCCATGCCGGCTTTGGTCGTGGATTGTGGTCTGGCGCTTTGGGCTTGACAGGCCCGGGCCTATCTCATAGGTAGGCAGCGGAAGCGAATGGAAGCGCACGCAGGAGCGCTGCATGGGCCCATGCAGCTCGTCCTCTCTGCTAGAGGGCGAAGGGAAGCCGGTGGAAGTCCGGCGCGGTCCCGCCACTGTAAGGAACGAAGATTTTTGGCACGACGCCACTCGTTGCGACGGGGAAGGCGCCAAGAATCGCTGTCGACGCGGTCGACATGAGTTCTGAGCCAGGAGACCTACCTGCGTGTGAGAATGCCTTGCCTCTTCGGCAGAGAGAGGGTGGTGTGCCGGTGGGATTTCCCCATATTTTTGCTGTGTATTGGCCTGGGCTCTTGCTCAGCGCCCTGGTGGCAGCCCTGGTGGCAGCGCCGGCGCTCGCTGAGGAGGGGGACCAAGATGTCCCTGCCGAGGCGCCCTTGGTGCTGGACCCGGTGGAGGTCAAGGCGCCCCAAGGGCAGGACGCCCATGAGCCGACGGCGCAGATGCGGGTGGTGGCCCTCGATAGTCCTGGTCGCTTTGGCTCGGACCTGGGCGGGGTTCTGGCGGCGATTCCGGGGCTGGTGGTGCGTTCGGCGGGGGGGCTGTTGCAACCACAGACCCTTTATTTGCGCGGCGCGGGCCCGGAGCAGGTGGTGGTGAGCTTGGCTGGCGTCCGGCTCAACGGCTTGGCCCATGGCCGTTTCGATCTCTCGCTGGTGCCGTTGGAGGCGGTCGCGGCGGCCGAGGTGCTCAGCGGGGCTGGCGCCATCGGCCAAGGGAGCGGTGCCCAAGGCGGTGTGGTGCGCTTAGGTCTTCTCGAGGCCTCGCCGGCGCCGGGCTTGCACTCGGTGGTGCAAGCCGGTGGCGGGCGTTTTGGCAGCTACCGGGGCCACCTCGGCCTGGGCTGGGCTGGGGAGGCGGGGCAGTTGCGGGTGGGGCTGAGCGCTGCCGAGAGCCGCGGTGATTTCACGTACGTGGATCCCCAAGGCAGTGAAGAGCGGCGCGCCAACAACGATGCGGGTCAGGTGAGCGCCTTTGCGGCCGGTCGTTGGCGGACGCCGTGGGAGTGGCAAGTGGAGGGGACGAGCTTCTTCAGCCGGGTGGCGCGTGGGGTGCCGGGGCCGAGCGAGTTTCCGGCGCGTTTTGCAGCGGCGCGGAGCGAGGAGTGGCAGTGGTTGAACGGCGTGGAGGCGCTGACGCCGCTGTGGCGTTGGGGGGCGGTGGAGGTGCTGGGGGCGTTGCGCTTTGGCCACCGTATGGCGTCGTTTTCTTATGAGAATCCGACGGCGTTGCTCGGGGGGGCGGCCTTTGCATCGGAGAACCAGGAGCAGCACCTCGTCCCCGAGACGGTGTGGAGCGCGAGCTGGGGAGGGTGGAACGGGACGTTGTTGGGTGGTTTCAGCTATGGACATCTGACGCGGGGCGCCGAGCGCTTCGACCGGTGGACGTGGCACGGGGCAGCGGCGCTGGAGTGGTCGCCGTGGGAGATGGACCTGCTATTGTTGAGTAGCGCCGTGCGTCTGGAGGGGGCGGGCAGGGCTGCGCCCGAGGTGCTTCCGCGGGTGGGGTTGCGGCTGGAGCCGCTGTCGGGGCTCGTCTTTTTTGGCAACGTGGGGTGGTCTTTTCGTCACCCGAGCTTTGATGAGCTCTATTTGCGCACGGAGTTCGTGCGCGGGCAGAAGGGGCTGCGCAATGAGCAAACCTTTCAGGTCGACGCGGGGCTGGCGGCGCAGCCCTGGGCGTGGTTGACCCTGCGTTCGAGTGTTTTCAAGGCCGCCTACACCGACGCCATATTGTTCGTGCCGGTGACGGCCCATTACTATCAAGCCCAGAACCTGCGCGGCGCCGATGCCCATGGCGTGGAGAGCCAGCTCGTTCTGGCCTGGCCATTTGGCTTGGTGGTGGATCTGAGCCACACCTGGTCAGAGGCGCGTTTTAGCGCAGCGCCGCAGTCGCCGCTGCCGGGTCGGCCCACGCAGGTCGTGGGGGCCCTGGTGCGCTACAGCCTGGATTGGCTGCGTGTGGAGTTGAGCGGCCGCTACACTGGGGCGCGTCACCTCGATACCTACGGCCTGAAGGTGGCCGAGGCCTACCTCTCTCTCGACGCCGGGGCGGAGCTGCGCTGGGCGCCGCGCTGGTCGGTGGCGTTGAAGTGCAACAATCTTCTCGATGAACGGCAGGCCGTGGATGCGCTCCAGCAGCCACTGCCGGGCTTTTCTTTTTTCCTGTCGCTGCGGTGGTATGAGCAGTGGCTGTAAACGTCTGGCGCCGTGGCGCTGGAACTTGCGATGGATGGGTGATGCGAAAAGAGCATTTGAAGAAGTGGTTGGTTCTTGGTTGTGCTTTGGCTTTGACTTGGGCCGCCATTGCCTGTGACGACGGCGATGGCGGGGGCGGGGGCGAGCAAGACGCCCACGATGCGGTCGCGGATTTGCCCGATGGGGTGAGCTGTACGGCGCCCTTGTTGGCGTCTGCGCCGTGGGCAGAGGGGGTGCAGAGCGAGGTCGTTGGCCTCGGCGTCTACCCCAACGCTGTCGTCATCCACGGGGAGCATGCTTACGTGGTGAACTCTGGGGACAACGCCATCCAACGCTTTCGCACCTCACCCCTTGGGGCCCAAGACGACAAGGCCTTCGTGGATCTCGGCTCCGACAAGAACCCCTATGACCTGGCCATTTATGAAGACCGGATCTACATCACCAACCTCATGGAGGGGTCCATTTCGGTGGCCAATCTGGCGGGTGAGGTGCTGAACACGGTGGTGCTGCCCGAGTTGGTGTCACCCCAAGACATCGTGGCCACCGAGAGCTACCTGTTCATCGCCAACACGGAGTTCACCTTCCCTGCGCCAGAGACGCGTTTCGGTTCTCTGGTGGTGTTGGAGCGCAGCGATGCGCCGACGCTGGTGAACCGCATCGAGACCAGCGCGTCGAACCCGCAGTTTTTGGCCCTGGTGGGGGAAGATCTCTACGTGGTGAACTCGGGCCGCGTCGACTATGACTTCGACAGTGGCGCCGTGACGCCAGCGGGGGAGGCGAGCGTGGATCTCTTCCCCTTGGCGACGGTGGCGACGGCGACTGGCCCGGAGATCTCACTGCCTTTGGCAGCCGTGGGCAACGTTGGCAACCCAGGAGCGCCTGCTTGGGTGGGAGATTACCTCTTTTTGGGAAGTGGCACCTTCGCGGGCCTCTTTGTCATCGATGTGAGGACTCAGGCGTGGGTGCATGACTCGGCCAACCCCCTGATGCTCTATGCGCACGAAGGCAATGCGCTCTTGGTGCCCTCCGCTGGCCCCCATGGATTGGTCTATGTGCTGGATTTCAATCACGATGGCCTCTTCGTGCTGGATCCCAGTTGCATGCAGGTGGTGAGCCCGCGGATCGCCCTGGGCGCCCACGGCGAGTTCTTGGAGGGCCCCAACGCCATCGCGTGGAGCGCCGATGGGGTTGGCCATGTGGTGCTCTCCGTTTCCGGCGCCTTGGCGACGGTCACGCCAGCGAAGTGGATGCGCCCCTGAGGCCCAGAGCGGTTGGGGTCGGGGGGACTTGCCCGCCGGCCTCGGGTCCAAGTGGGGGGTGTCACCTTGCCTGGGGCGCCGACGCTCAGCCGCCGTCGTTCTCGGCCATGACCACGAAGGCTTTGTTGACTCTGGCGGCCAAAAGGAGGTTCTCGCGCAGAGGCCGGTCTTTATAGGGGGCGACGGTGCAGTCGAGGCAGTCGGTCCACCCATTGACGCCGGGTGGCCACACCTCGCGTTGCTGCTCCATGACCAAGCGGGCCACAGGCTTGGCGTCGGCGTCGTAGATGAAGACGGGGATCGACGGGTCGTAGTGCATGCGCCTACCTGTTATTGGCGGGTGATTCGGGGCGTTCGCCGAAGAAATCCTTGGGGAGGGCGATGGCGCTCTCAGGGAGCAGGTCAGGGATCTCCTCCCTGACAGGATAGAAGAGGCGTCGGTCCTCTCGCAACCACGCGCCTTGGACGCATTCCAGGGGGAGCAGCGCTTCTTGGCCGCCGAGGGTGCCGTGGGCGATGGCGTCGTTGATCTGGCTGAGCTCGGCATCACTGGCGCAGTGAAGGGCTTCGAGGTTGCGGGGACAGACGAAGAGCGTTGCGGCGTTGCGCCAGGTCAAGGGTGAGGGCCAGGTTGGCCCCTCGTCTGGGGGGAGGCCGCTGCGTTCGGCCAAGACCAGGAGGCGCGGGCTGTCGGCGGCAAAGTCTCCGAGGTCATAGCCATCGAAGAAGAGGGTGGAGGAGAAGCCGGCGTCATGGAGGGCGTCGTTGATTTCGGTCGCGCTGAAGATGCGCAGGCGCCACTGGCGGTGGACGTCACCGTTGGGGTAAAGGGCGCGCACGGACTCGGTGGCCATGGCGCTGATGGGATCAAAGGAGAAGGTGCGCAGCACTGGGGTGGCGTCGGCCAAGGTGTACCAGGTCTGTGGCGCCATGCCGCAGGCGAGGAAATCGCGGTGCACCAGATCCATGATGAGTGCGGCGCCAGGTCGCAGGGCGCGGGCGATGCCGCCAAGCATGGCGTGGTGCTCGGCGAGGGTGGGGAAGTAGCCGATGGAGGTGAAGAGGTTGAGGGCGAGATCGGCGCAGGCGAGCATGGGCAGGGCGCGGGCGTCGGCGCGGACGAAGAGCACGTTTTCCCCGTGTTCAGCGGCGCGACCGTGGCGGAGCATGTCCAAGGCGTAGTCCAGGACCACGACCCGATGACCGCGAGCGGCGAGGGGCCGGGCGATGCGGCCGTGTCCGCCGCAGACGTCGATGATGCGCAGGCCTTCAGCGCCACCGCAGAGGGTTTCGAGGCCTCGGAGCTCCCACTCGGTGCGCTCGGGTCCAAGGACCGGGCCCCAGAGTTCGAGGTAGCTCGCGTCGAAGAAGTCCTGCCACCAGGTCATGGCTGCCTCACTGGGGGGGGGAAGGCGGTCGGCGCAAGCGCTGCGGCCGCGCAGAGCGATGGTCAGCGCTCGCTGGCGATGTGGGCCGGGACCTCGGCCAGGCTCAGGTCGAAGTGGGTGCCGTCGTGCATGCGCTTGAGCCGGACCCGGTCGTTCTTGGCCTCATCCGGTCCGATGACCAACACCCAAGGGATTTTGCGTTCGTTGGCGTACTTGAACTGCTTGGCCATTTTGTCGTGTTGGGGGTAGAGGTCGACTTCCAGGCCGTGGGCCCGCAGCGCCGTGGCGGCGGTGAGGGCGTGGTGGGTGGTGCTCTCGTCGAAGAGGGCGACCATGAGATCGGAGCTCATGCGCAGGCCGGGGAAAGCGTCCCGTTCTTCCATGACGACGAGGATGCGCTCCAGGCCGAGGCTGACGCCGCAGGCGGGGATGTCCCGGCCCAAGAAGGTGCCGATGAGGCCGTCGTAGCGTCCGCCCCCAGCCAAGCTGGAGCCGAGGTCCTGGGACTGGATCTCGAAGATGGGGCCGGTGTAGTAATTCAGGCCGCGGGCGAGGGTAGGATCCACCCGCAGGGTGGTGCTGGTGCTGACCTGGTGCGCCATGGCGGCTTGGATCTGCGCCAGGGTGTGGACGCCGGCCAGGGCCGCGGGGTGGTCGGCGAAGAGGGCCTCTAGGCGTGGCAAGATCTCAGGCGCCTCTTGCAGGTCCTGCAGCGTGGCGAGCAGGGAGGCGGCTGCGGCGGCGGGGATGCCCCGTTGCTGCAGCTCCGTTTCGACCCCCGGCGCGCCGATTTTGTCGAGCTTGTCCAGGGCGACGATGGCCGTCGTTTCTTGGCCGATGTCGATGCCAGCGACCTCGATGAGGCCGCGCAGAATGCGGCGGTCATTGAGGCGCAAGGTGAGACGGTTGAAGGCCAAGGCATCGAAGACCTCGACCACGGCCAGGAGGAGGTCGACGTCGGCCAGGGGGGCTTGCGCGCCGACCACGTCGATGTCGCATTGGTAAAACTCGCGGAAGCGTCCGTGCCCCGGGCGGTCAGCGCGCCACACGGGCTGGATCTGGTAGCGCTTGAAGATGCGGGGCAGGTCGTTCTGGTGCATGGCGATGAAACGCGCCAAGGGGACCGTGAGGTCGTAACGCAGGCCCAGGTCGCACTCGCCCGTGCCAGCTTTGGCGCCGCGCTTCAGGATGCGGAAGAGGAGCTGATCGCCCTCTTCGCCGTACTTGCCCAGGAGGGTGTCGAGGTTCTCCAGGGCTGGGGTCTCAATGGGCTCGAAACCGTGCTTGCGATAGATGGCGGCGATGGTCTCGATGACGTAGCTGCGCTGGCGCATGGTGTGGGGCAAGAAGTCCCGCGTGCCTTTGGGTTGGGCTGCCTTCTGGGCCATGTTCTTTCCTTCCCGTTGGGGGTGGTCGCGCACATCGTTGGGCGCGGCGGCATGCATAGCATAGGGCGGAGCCGACTAAAAGGGTGGCCAGGGCCGCTTTGGGCCGAGGCGGGTCGTGGAAGCGCGCTGTCACGCTGGATTAACGCTTGCGCGGCACAGGCAATTGACATATAGGTGCCAGGCGTCATTTCGGGTCGTGGTGCGTTTTGTGGCCAGACGCCCTCGTGAGAGGCTCGTTACCCCCAGTTAAGGATGTCTCGTGGCTAAGGAAGAAGGAATCACAGTAGAAGGAACGGTCGTCGAGGCGTTGCGCAATGCTATGTTTCGCGTTGAGTTGGAGAACAAGCACGTGGTGTTGGCCCATGTCTCGGGCAAAATGCGCAAGTTCTTCATCCGCATTCTCCCGGGCGACAAGGTCACCGTGGAGCTCTCGCCTTACGACCTGACCCGCGGCCGCATCACCTACCGCGAGCGTTAGCAGCACCCAAGAGGCGCGGCAGTTCGCTGGCTGCGTCTCCTGTTTCCACCTACGTCCAAGGAGCGCGCTGCGCATGGTGTGGTGCGCGCGGCGCGAGACAGGCGCCGTGTCGGCAGCCCGGCTTGGGCTGCCCGCTGGGCTCTAGCCCCATGTCGTCGGGCTTGGGCGGGCTCAGTAGTAACCAGAGCCCTTCTTCCCGGTGACCACCGCGATGGAGCTGGAGAGGCCAAGGCGGCTGGCGCCGGCCTGGACCATGGCGAGGGCGGTCTTGGCGTCGCGGACGCCGCCCGAGGCTTTGACGCCGATTTCGGGACCGACGACGCGGCGCATGAGTTTGATGTCATCGACGGTGGCGCCACCGGGTCCAAAGCCGGTGCTGGTCTTGACGAAGTGGGCACCAGCGGCCTTGGAGAGGGCGCAGGCGATGATTTTTTCGGTGTTGCAGAGGGAGCCCGTCTCGAGGATGACCTTGACGATGCGCGGCTGCACGGCTTTGACCACGCGGTTGATGTCGGCCTCGACGAGGGCGTAATCGAGACTCTTGAGGGCGCCAACGTTGATGACCATGTCGATTTCGTCGGCGCCACAACGCACGGCTTCACGGGCCTCGTAGGCTTTGGAGCCCGAGGTCTGGGCGCCCAAGGGGAAGCCCACCACGGCGCAGACTTTGACCGAGCTGCCCTGGAGCATGGACTTGGCCAAGTGGACCATGGTGCTGTTGACGCAGACCGAGAAGAAGCCGTACTGCCGGGCTTCTTTACAGAGGGTCTCGATCTCTTCGCGGGTGGCGTCGGGTTTGAGGTAGGTGTGATCGATGATCCCGGCCAGTTCTTTGGGGCTGAGATCGGTGCGCTGCGGCCCGACGACTGCCGGGTCCGGCTGATAGCGGGGCGTGATGCCGCAGGAGCCACAGCCTTCACAGCCCTCATCACCATGGCTGTCGTGGCTGATGCTAGAGCCGAGGCGTTCGCGAACGCGGGCGGCGATGACATCGACGAGGTTTTCGAATTCCAGGTTTTTCGACATGTGGGTCTCCTGACGCGCCCTTTATGGCGACGCGATGACAAAACCGACGGGAGACTAGCACGCGGGCGTGAGGCAGGCAACGGGTATGGGCGGGGATCTGGTCATTGACTCGGCCCCTGCGCTGAGGGGGCGGTAGGGAGGATGAGGGTCCCGCGGCTGTCTATCAGATGGCTTGGGGGCGTTGGCAGCCCGGTGGGAGGCGTGGCGCTGGCGGATGGAAGGAGAAGGCCTCCAGGAAGGCGTGGAAAGCGGCTTGATCGACGGGATAGTTGCTCGTGGCGCTGACGAAATGGAAGAAGTAGCCCATTTGGCCGACGATATGGAAGACCAGCTCGCCGCTGAGGTCTGGTTTGTTGGGCTTCGTGGCGGCTTCGTGGAAGCGGTAGTGATGGGCTTCCGGGAGGGGGGAGATCATGGGCAGCACTTCTTGTGGGTAGGGATAGTCTGGGAGGCGAAAGGCCTCAAAGTCGGGGAGCGCGAGCTGAGCGCGGATGGGGAGGGCGAAGAGGCGGATGCGGCTGGGGCTGAGCGCAGGGTTTTCGCCTTGGGGTATGGGGAGGTCGAGGGTGAGTTCGGCCATGTAGATGCACGGGGCGAGGCTGAGATCGGTGCGCTCGTCGAAGAGGGTCCAGTCGTAGGGGTAGGTGGCGATGAAGCCGTGGCTGTCATTGCGGTAGAGGATGTGCGGGAAGCGCAGGGCGGTCCGGGTTGCTGGTGGGCGGTGCGGTTCGCGGGTGAAGGTGGCGGGGAAGTGGAAGATCCAGGTTTCTTGGGCGATGGCGAGGTGCATGAGTTCTTGCAGCGCCAGGAGCATGGGGTCTTCGGTTTCGGGGGGGATCTGGTGGAGCGCTGCGCGGGCTTCGACGCGTCGGCCGGCCATGAGGAGGGCTTGGGCCATGAGCACGGGTAGGGCCGGGAAGAGTTCCGAGCCGCCGAGGGCGTGGACTTGGCCCAGGTAGTCCATGGCGCCGGTGGCGTCGCCGTGGAGGAGGTGGAGGATACCGAGGCCCAAGGGAATGTCGGGTGCGTTGGGGTTGAGCGCTTGGGCGCGCTGGAGGAAGTAGTGGGCCGTCTGGCCGGCGCCGGGCCAACCCAGGGCCGTGCCCCCGGTGTAAATCAGCCCGAGATTGCGCGCTCCGTCAAAGTGATGCAGGGGGTCGGCGAGGTCGCGCGTCGCGCGCAGCGCGATACGCAGGGAGTGGGTCGCGTTGAGAAAGTCCTCTCTCTCGCGCAGCGCCTCGGCAGGGCGCATCATCTCGATGAGGAGCATGGTCAAGAGGGAGTCGCGGACCTCGGTGAGGCGCTCTTGGTCGGCGGGGCTGAGGATAGGCGGTGGCCCCGGGTGATGGGCACCACAGGCGCCGAGCAGCACGCCGAGGAGCAAGCAGCAGGGCAAGGCGAGCCTTGGGACCGAGAGGTGTGGCGCGGTGCGTCTCATAGCGATCCCGGATGACGGAGGTGGTGATGGATGAAGCGATCCAGGTGCTCACAGGCCTGGCGGAGCCATGGCGTCGGGGTCAGGAGGGAGATGACCAGGAAGGCAGCGCTGCCGGCGAAGGAGAAGAAGGCGCCGGGGTGGGTCAGCAGGCCCTCGGCGGCCAGGGCGACGGCGATGCGCTCGTCGTCCGCAAAATGCGGGAGGCGCAGGACCAGCGACCAGCCACCTTGATAGGGCAGGGGATGGTAGGGGCGGTCGCTGCAGTGGGTCTCGACGAGGTTGAGGTTGTCGTGGAGGCGTTGGCGGACTTGGTGTTGGAAGGAGGGCGCGCCGGCAAAGATGTGGGGCAGGGCGGCTTGGACCCAGGCGGAGACCGAGAGGTAGGCGTCGGCGACGTAGGTCAGGGCGCCGTGAATGGCCGGATCGGCGCGGGCTGCGGGGCTGCTCAGGATCCAAGCCAGCTTGTGTTGGGGGAGGCCGCAGGACTTGGAGAGGCCGTTGAGGGAGAAGGCGACGATGTCCGGGTAGTGGTGGGCCAGGGGGAGAGGCGCGTCGTCGGGGCTGGGGCGGAGGACGAAGTCGGAGAAGACCTCATCGGAGATGAGGATGACGCCGCGGGAGGCGCAGATGCGCGCCAGGGCCTGGGCTTCGTCTCGGCGCAGGAGGTGGGCCGTGGGGTTATTGGGGCTGATGACGAGGATCGCCCGGGTGCGGGCGTCGCAGCACGCTTCCAGGGCGTGGAGGTCGATGGACCATTCACCGTCGAAGTGGAGGGGGTATTCGCGCACTTGGAGCCCGTCGAGGCGGGTGAGGCTGGGGAGCAGCGGGTAGGAGGGGCAGGGGACGAGGATATTGTCGCCGGGATCGCAGAAGGTCTTGAAGAGCAGGCTGTAGGCCTCGCTGGTGGAGGCGCAGAGGAGGAGCTGCTCGGGGTCGATGCTGAGGCCGTGGTGGCGGCGGTATGTGTCGGCGATGGCCTGGCGAGCGCTGAGGGTGCCCTGAGGGTCGGGTTGGTAGGCCGTGGGTGCTGGGAATCGGGGCAGCTCAGGCGGGAGGAGGCCGAGGGCGGTGGGGTTGGCGCAGGTCAGGTCGCGCCGCTGTTCAGGCTGGATGAGGGACCTTTGCCAGGCGCGAACCAGATCGTTGTCAGTCAAGTCACAGGGTGGGGGGATGCGTTGGGAGGGGCCGGGCAGAGGCATGGGTGTAGGCTTGGGAAGTGGATCCAAAAGCGCGCGCGCGGGCATCACTCAGGGCGGTTGCGGAGCGCGTCGAGTTGGTAGCGGTCGACCTTGCGGATGAGGTTGCGGCGGCTGATGCCGAGCTCTTTGGCGGTTTTGGTTTTGTTCCAGCTCGTGCGGCGGAGGCAGTCGAGGATCATCTCTCGTTCGAGCTGTTCGAGGGCGTCGGGGAGGTTGGCGTCATCGAGGGTGGTTGGGGGTGGGAGGGCGCGGCTGCCGTGGCTGGTGGGCAGGGAGGCGCGTTGGGTGCCGCGGATGCGCGGGGAGAGCAGGGTGTGGGGGATCTGGCCGCTGCGTTCGGAGAGGACCACGAGGCGTTCGATTTCGTTTTCCAATTCGCGGACGTTGCCGGGCCAGTCGTAGTTGATGAGGCCCTGGAGGCAGTCCTTGGAGAGGTGCTTGCGCGGGTGATTGTTCTCAGCGCATTTGATGTCGAGGAAGCGGTTGATGAGGAGCGGGAGATCTTCTTTGCGCTCCCGCAGGGCGGGGACGTGGATGTTGATGACGTTGATGCGGTAGTAGAGGTCGTTGCGGAATTGGTTGTCCTGGACGAGTTGGCGGAGATCGCGGTTGGTGGCGGCGATGATGCGGACGTCGACCTTGCGCATGACCGTGTCGCCGACGGGGAGGAAGGTGCCCTCTTGGATGACCCTGAGGAGCTTGACCTGGAGCATGGGGCTCATGTCGCCGATTTCGTCGAGGAAGAAGGTGCCGTGGTCGGCGATTTCGAAGAGGCCTTGTTTGTCGCAGATGGCGCCGGTGAAGGAGCCTTTTTTGTGGCCGAAGAGCTCGCTGTCGAGGAGGCTGTCGTTGAGGGCGGAGCAGTTTTGGACGACGAAGGGGCCGTCGGCGCGATGGCTGTTGAAGTGGATGGCGCGGGCGACGAGCTCTTTGCCGACCCCGGCGTCGCCCTGGATGAGGACGGTGGAGTCGCTCTCGACGACTTTGTCGAGGAGGCGGAAGAGATCGATGATGGGTGGGCTGGCGCCGACGATTTGGCTGTAGTCGTGTTCGCGTTTGTTGGGGTTGTCGGGCTGGCTTTGGTGTTGGCCGAGGAGGGCGGTGGCGCTGTCGGCGATGGCCTGGAGGAGATCGGAGACGAAGCGGACTTCGCGGGAGCTGAGGCGGACCAGCTCGCGGCTGCCATGGCTGATGGCGGCGCGGTTGAGGTTGAGCTCTTTGCCGCGCTTGAAGATGGCCTGTTCGCTTTCTTGATCGTCTTTGGCCAGGATGAAGCCCGAGACGAAGCAGGCGGCGACGATTTTTCGCTTGACCGTGATGGGGGTGACCAGGGCCTTGAGGGAGGCGTGGCAGTCGAGGAGGACCGTGGCTTCAGGGGCGCTGGCGCTGATTTCCTCGAACCAGTGGCGCACGCTCTGTTGGCAGGAGTGGTGATCGCGCCGACTCATGAAGGCATCGCAGAGCGGTTTGTCGACGGCTTGCTGGTCGCCGATGCGGGCGAGGAGGCCCATGGGCCCCAGAAATCCCACCCAGACATTGAGTTGGCGGCGCAGGACCTCGCCGAGGCGGCGGATGGGTTCGTGGCGCGCGATTTCGTGCCAATCGATCATAGCGTTGCGGCTCCCAGTGGGCTGCGCCGTGCAGCAGTGTGACACATTAGCACAGCCTGGGAGTGCGAAGCGAATGGCCTTGCCATGAAGGCCGCAGGGGGCTCACTGGGCGGCGGGTGGCGTGAGCTCGGCGACGAAGAAGACGGGGCTCAAGGGTTGCCCCGTGGCGGCGGTGACGAAGTCGGACCAGGGCAGACGCATCCCGGGGGCGAAGACGCGCTCAGCGAGGTGGCGGGCGAGGTTGGGTCTTTCAAACCAGGGGAGGGCGGCGTCGCTGGGGTCACCGAGGGTGGCCCGGAGCTGGGCGGCGAAGACTTCGCCCAACATATAATTGTGGTAGTAGACGGGGGCGATGGTGAAGTGCGGTTTGGAGGCCCAGTCGGCGGCGTCGCGGTCGAGTGGGCGGCGCAGGCCTTGGAAGCGCTCGACCATGTCCCACCACAGGCGGTTGAGATCTTGGTCGGGATCCTCGTAGAGGGCGCGCTCGAAGTTGAACATCACCAGGGTCCAGCGGGCAAAGAGGAGCTGCTCGCGGCGCTGTTGTTCGAAGATGGCAGGGGCCACGGCTTCGATGGCGTCGATGGGGACCTTGGCGAAGGTGGCCAGCCAGGCAGGGTCGCGGGCCAAGGCGCCGAAGGCCATGGCGATGCCCTCGGTGGTGAAGGCGTGGGCTGGGGCACGGAGCAGGTAGGGGAGGCTGCGGTCGACGCCGAGGTCGTAGATGGCATGCCCTTGTTCGTGGAGCATGGTGTCCATCCAGTCGGCGGTGGGGCGGATGTTGAGGAGGGTGCGGACGTCGTCGGCGCGGTCGATGCTGAAGGCGTAGGCGTGCTGGTCTTTGCCCTCGCGCTCCCAGAGGTCGCTGTTGGCGATGACGGCGTCGATGGGGGTGCCGATGTGGGCGAAGAAGGCGCGGGCGATCTCGACGATCTCTTCTTTGGGGCGGTGCTCGAAGAAGGTGTCGAGGTTGAGGGCGGCCGCCGGTGGTGGTGATTGGAAGAAGGGGTTGTCATAGTGCCAGGGCATGAGTTCTCGAGGGGTGAGGCCGAGTCGCTGGGCGACCTCAGCGTCGATTTCGGCCTTGACGCGGGCGAAAGGTTCGCGGGTGACGCGATCGATTTCCTCGAAGAGCGCGACGAGTTCTGCCGGGTCGAAGTCCTGCATGCGGAGCTGCATGTCCCAGTAGTTGGCGAAGCCGAGCTGGGTGGCGCCGGCATTGCGCAGCTTGGCGAGGGCGATGAGCTGGGGCGCGACGGCGTGGCCGACCTCTTTGAGGGCCAACCAGGCTTGGTGGCGTTCTTCTTCGTCCGTGGCGTTGGCCAGGATGCCCAGCAGGGTGTTGTTGGGTTGAGGTTGGCCTTGATAGGTGCCGCGGAAGGTGTTGAAGACCTGCTCGATGGCGGTGGAGGCGGCGACGAGCTCGGCGAGGGTCTGGGCGGGGAGTTGGTGTTCGAGGTGGGCGAGGCGGGCGACGTGGAGGGCGCGCACCTGGAGGGGATCGAGGGCCTCACTGTGGTCGAGGAAGGCGTCGATCTGGGCGAGGCGGGCGGCGTCGCTGTGGAAGTGCATGAGGCGCTCGGTGTGCGCGGCGTAGGTGGCGAAGTGGGCAGGATCGCCCGAGGTGTAGGCATCCCAGGCGGCGAGGGAGGCCGCTGTGCCGTACTCGGCGAGTTGGCGGTCGTACTCGGCGAGGAAAGCCTGGACGGCTTCCTGAGGGCGCAGGGCTGGGGTCGTGGGGGCATCGGGGGTGACCGAGGTGCCGCTGCAAGCGCAGAGCAGGCAAGTGAGGCCCAAGGTGCGGGCGAAAGCGTTCATGGGAGGCGCTCCAAAAGAAAGGGCCGGCGTACCGGGTGGGCGAAGCAGATGCGACGGCGGTCGTCGCGAGGTCCGTGCTGGGGGCACGCTAAGGGAAAGGGAGGTGCGGCGTAAAGGCGATGGGGTGGGGTGGCGCCGTGGTGGAGCGGGCGTGGGAGACGCCGGCAGGTGGTCGTCGATTTTGTCGTCGATAACCATCTGGTGCAAGAAGCTTGAAAAGTGAAGGGGAGATCCCTATTCTGTCGCGCCTGACGCCGCCTGCGGACGCGTGCAGGGGCAGAGGGTTTAGGCGATTGGCTTTAGGGCCCACAACCACACGTGAAAGGGGAGGCGCGGACGATGCTTCGGAGCATGCGCCGGCACTCACAATCTTTTGTGATTTATTTGTTGTTCGGGATTCTGATCATCGTCTTCGTGTTCATGTTCGGCCTCCCGAGCACGGACTCGTGTAACCCGCAGACCCGCATGGTGGTGGCCTCGGCGGGTGGCTTCGAGATCGACTCCGACTTTTTGCGATCATCGACGTTGAGAGCTTTTGGCGACACCTTCCGGGGAGGTGACGAGGAGTTCTTTGCGACGCAGCAGCGCGTCTTGGCCAACCTCTTGGCGGTGCTGTTGGTGGCCGAGAAGGCGCATGAGGCGGGGATGCGGGTCTCTGACGATGAGCTGCGCCAGTACATCATGGATGTCGATCGCGGCAATCCCGACACCATGCGTTACACCAATGAAGGGGTCTTCGACCGCAAGAGCTATAAGACCTTCTTGGATTACTACGGGCTCACGCCCGAGCTCTATGAGCGCTACAAGCGGCATGAATTGCTGGCGCGCAACTACTTGAGCATGCTCGAGTACACCTTGGTGGTCAGCGAGTCCGAGCTGCGTGACGCCTACAGCAGCCGGGCCGAGCAGGTGAACCTCAACTTGGTTCGTCTGGCACCGGGACACGTGAGTCACCTCATCGCCGCGCCGACGCCCGCCGAAGTGACGGCCTTTTTGGCGAACGAGATGAGCGCCGTGCGTGACTACTACGAGGCGAACAGCCGGGAGTTCAAAGTGCCGACGCGGGTGCACCTGCAGGAGATCATCGTGCAGAAGCGCGACGACATGCTGCGCGAGGTGGGCTCGGCGACGGACCGCGAGATGGCAGCGGCGGATCGCTTCGCCCTGGTCCAGCGCCGGGTGATCGACGAAGGCCTGGATTTCGCCGAGGCCGCTGGGCTCTACAATGAAGCTCTGGTGCACCGGGAGAACGGCGGTGATCGCGGCTGGGCCGACCTGGATAATCTGTCGAAGGCCCATCGCGACGCGTTGGCCGGCAAGGTCGCGGGCGACGTGGTCGCCTTCGAGACGGAGCTGACCTACAACGTGGTGCGCTTGGTGGAGGAGATGGCGGGCTCGGAGACTTCTCTCGATCAGGCGCAGTTGGGCATCGCCGAGACGCTGCTCAAAGCGTCGCGGGTCAACGACGCCATGGATCAGGCTGCCAAGGCCATTTACGACAAGACCAAAGGTGGGCTGACGCTGGAGCAGGCCATCCAGGAAGTGCTCTATGCCAATGTCCTGGCCGAAGCACCCGCTGCTGCGGTGCCCACGGTGGATGAGGGCGAGGGCGAGGGCGAGGGCGAGGGCGATGTGGTGGTGCCGGTGGTGGTGCCGACCCAGCCGGTGATCCCCTTGGAGGCGCGCCTCCAGGTCGAGGAGAGCGGTCCTTTCAGTGCCAGAAACGCCTTCTCTGGTTCATGGGCCTTTGTGCCGCGCTTGGGTAACGCGCCCTCGGTGGCGCGCGCCGCGTTGACCTTGGAGAACGCAGGACAGCTTACGGATGAGGTGCACGTGGTGGACGACGCGCGGGTCATCGTACAGCTCAAAGAGCGGGTTCAAGGCACGGACGAGGAGTTCGCCGAGCAGCGCAACGACTTGGTGCTGGGCCTGCAGATGATGAAATCGCTGATGCTGCTTGGCAATTGGCGTGCCGTGCTGAACCTCCAGCACCCCGATCCGCGGGAGCAGGCCTTTGGGCCTTGGCTCCAGGCGCTCTACGAGCAAGCTGAGCAGAGCGGCAAGTTCAAGATCAACAAGGACTTCTTGCGTGCTGGCGCGATGCAGCGCCGCTGAGCTGGTGGGGGGACGGGGTGAAATGGCGGGCGCCGCGCAGCTATAGACCGGTGGCGCTGCTGCCGCCGGAGCTCTGCAATCAGATCGCTGCCGGTGAGGTTCTGGAGCGCCCGGCCAGCGCCGTCAAAGAGCTGGTAGAGAACGCCCTCGATGCCGACGCGCGTCGCATCGAGGTCGAGGTACTCGACGGTGGCAAGTCGCTGATTCGGGTCAGCGACGACGGCTGGGGCATGCAGCGCCAGGACGCAGAGAACGCCCTGCTGCGCCACGCGACGAGCAAGATCGAGACGGTGGCCGACCTGAGTCGCATTGCGACCATGGGCTTCCGGGGCGAGGCGCTGGCGTCCATCGCTTCGGTGGCGCGGGTGAGTGTGCACACCCAGCCGCGGGATGGGGCCGCCGGGACGCGCCTGGAGGTCGAGGGGGGGAAGATCACCGAGGTCCGCGAAGTCGCTGCGGCGCCGGGGACGGTGATCGAGGTGCGGGATCTCTTCTTCAATACGCCGGCGCGGTTGAAGTTCCTGAAGGGCGACGCGGCGGAAA
The DNA here is from genome assembly GCA_964454015.1 of uncultured Myxococcales bacterium. Classification (GTDB taxonomy): domain Bacteria; phylum Myxococcota_A; class Bradymonadia; order UBA4248; family UBA4248; genus CAYVQF01. The sequence continues at coordinate 6,444 of CAYVQF010000075.1, read as the reverse complement.
TGCGACGCATTTACGCTATCTTGGAGAAGATCGCCCTAGCCTGGTACGACGTCCACTTTCGCTTCGTGAGCCAGGGGCGGCTGCGCTTCGAAGTGGTGGCCCACCAGAACCAAATGGAGCGGGTCCTGGGGCTGCTGGGGCGCCCCCTCCACGACGCGCTCTACCCGCTGCCCGAGCTGCCGCCCCTCGACGGGGTGGCGGTGCGCGGCTACTTCGGCGAGCCCTCCTTCGAGGTCAAAGGCGGCGCGGGCTTGCACCTCTTCGTCAACGGCCGGCCCGTGCAGGATCGGACGGTGGGGGCGGCGGTGCAGGCGGCCTACCGCGACTTGAGCCGTGGCCGCAGCCCGGCGGTGCTGCTGATGCTGGAGGTGGAGGCGCACAAAGTCGACGTGAACGTCCACCCGACCAAAATCGAGGTGCGTTTCGCCAACACCGACGCGGTCTTCCGCACGGTGTACCGGGCGCTGCGCGAGGGCCTGGCCCAGACCCCTTGGGTGACGCCGACGCCGCTGGTGGCGCCGACCTCAGCCATCGCAGAAGCTAACGGGTCCAGGGTGGAGCTGCCCAGGGCCCCGATGCGGCCGGGGCTGTGGGATGCGACGCCATGGCAGGGTAAAGCCGTGGTGCCGCAGGCTCTGCCTTTGTGGCCACGGGCCGAGGGCGTGCGCGGCGGGAGCGATGTGGGTGAGGACGGTGCGTGGCGCGCCGGGCCGAGCGCGGCGGAGGCCGTCCCGCCGTCAGAGCGCGGTGGTGAAGGTGCGTTCTTTGGCAGCCTGCGCTACGTGGGACAGATCGCCCAGACTTATTTGCTGACCGAAGATGGGCAGGGCCTGGTGATCATCGATCAGCACGCGGCCCACGAGCGGATGACTTACGAGCGTTTGGTGGCGGCCGATGCGGCGAGGGCCTTGGAGATTCAGCGCTTGCTCTTTCCGGTGATGGTCGAGCTGGACGGGCTGCGGGCGGCGACCCTGGAGGAGCATCAGGGCGTCTTGGGGGAGATGGGTTTCGAGTTATCGGCCTTTGGTGGCAACACCTGGGTGATTCAAGCCGTCCCGGCCATTTTGGTGGGTGGCGACTACGAGGGCATGCTGCGCAGCGTGCTCGATGAGCTGTCGAGCCATGGCTGGAGTGGGGGCGTGGCCGATGCCAAGCACGCCCTGTTCAGCCGGATGGCTTGCCACGGATCGGTGCGGGCAGGCCAGCATCTGGCGCTGGAAGAGGTGCAGGCCCTGTTGCGCGACATGGACGCGGTGGATTTTCGCGGCCACTGCCCGCATGGGCGTCCCGTGTATTTTCGCCTGAGCCTGGAAGAGATCGAGCGGCGCTTTGGCCGGCGGTGAGCCCGTTGGTTCAACAGGGCGCCTTGGGAGGAGGAGATGACGACAGACGCGCGCCCGCCGTTGGTGCAGGTGATAGGTCCAACGGCCTCGGGTAAGACGGCCTTTGCCGTGGCGCTGGCCGAGCAGCTCGGTGCAGAAGTGATCAATGTCGACTCCATGCAGGTCTATCGCGACCTCGCCGTGGGGACGGACAAGCCGAGTGCGGCTGAGCAGCAACGCGTGCCTTTTCACGGCATCGATTTGATCCCCCTGGGGCCGCCGCTGGACGCGGCGCGTTTTGCCGAGCTGGCGCAGGGCTGGATCGCCGAGGTGCAGGGGCGCGGGCGGCCCGTGGTGGCGGCGGGCGGGACGGGGCTCTACCACCGGGCGCTGGTGCACGGGTTGCTGGCGGCGCCGAGCCGGGATGACGCGCTGCGGGCGCAGTTGCGGGCGCGGCGCGCGGCCGAGGGGCAGGCGGTGCTCTATGCCGAGCTGGCCGGCAAGGACCCGGTGGCTGCGGCCCGGATCGCGCCGACGGACTGGGTGCGCATCGAGCGGGCCCTGGAGGTGCACGCCTTGACGGGGGCGTGTCTCTCTGAGGGTCAGGATGCGCATGGCTTTGGTGAGACCCGCTATAGGCGGGTGGTGCTGGGGTGTTGGCGCCCGCGGAGTGAGCTCTATGCTCGCATCGATCAGCGCTTGGAGGAGATGTGGTCTGGGGGCTTGGTGGAAGAGACGGCGCAGATGCTGGCCTTGGGGCTGACGGTGGATGCCTTGCCGCTGAAGGCCTTGGGTTACCGGCAGGCGGCGGCCTACCTGCAGGGCGCGCTGAGCGCCGCGGAGGCGCTGGCCCTGGCGCAGCGTGAGACTCGTCGTTTTGCCAAGAGGCAGATGACGTGGTTTAGACGGGAAAGCGGGGTGATTTGGCTACAGATGCCGTTGAGTGAGGCGCATTTGTCCACGCTTGTGCGAAAGATGGGGGGCTTTTTCGCTGGACGTTCGCTTGATTCTTCGGGCCTTCCAAGGGTAGAGATGGCATAGGCCGCTGTCAGGTCACGCAGGAGGGGTCATGAAAGTCAAGGTCGGATCGAATATCGCCAGTCTGGTTCCCTATCAACCGGGCAAGCCCGTTGAAGAGCTCCAGCGGGAGATGGGCTTGAGCCACATCGTCAAGTTGGCGAGCAACGAGAACCCTTTTGGGCCGAGCCCGATGGCGGTGGACGCGATTCGCCAGGCGGCGGCGGAGGTGCACTTCTATCCCGATGGCGACGCATTTTTGCTGAAAGCGCGGCTGTCGCGCCATTTGAATGTGCCTGGGGATCGTCTGCTCCTCTCCAATGGCTCCAACGAAGCGATTCATCTCATTGTACGGACCTTCTATGAGCCTGGCTGTCACGCCGTGGTGGGGGCGCACGCCTTTGTCATGTACAAGTTGGTGTGTATTGCCGCGGGGATGGACTACACCGAGGTACCTTCGCCGGGCTTGTGCTTCGATCTGGCGGGGATGGCGGCGGCCATTCGCCCGGAGACGCGCTTCGTGTTTTTGATCAACCCCAACAATCCGACGGGGACCTACTTCTCGCGGACGGCCTTCGAGGCCTTCATGGAGAAGGTGCCGGCGGAAGTCTTCGTGGTCCTGGACGAGGCCTATTTCGAGTTCGTCGGTCGGGACGACTATCCCGATGGGACTACCTATATCGATAGGTACCCGAACCTCATGGTCTTGCGCACCTTCTCCAAGTGTTATGGCTTGGCGGGCCTGCGCATGGGCTACAGCATCATGTCGCCGGAGTTGGCGGGCTATGTCAACCGCCTGCGGGATCCCTTCAACGTCAACTTGGTGGCCCAGAAGGCGGCGGTGGCGGCGCTCGACGACGTGGAATTTTTGCGCAAGGTGATCACGCACACCCAAGCGGAGCGAGAGGCCATGGCCACGGGGGTGCGGGCCCTGGGGCTGGAGGCCATGGACAGCGTGGGGAATTTCATTTTGATGCGCTTGCCGCGTTCGGGTCAGGAGGTCTTTCAGGCGCTGCTGCGCGAGGGGGTGATCGTGCGGCCCATGGGCGGTTACGGGCTGCCCGATTACATCAGGGTGAGCGTGGGTCTCAGAGACGAGAACGCGACCTTCTTGGCGGCCCTGGCTCGGGTCATGGCGGCGTTTTGAGTCGCAGGCGGCGCGGCCGTGCCTGCGGCTGTTGGAGGTGAAGGATGATCGTAGCCGTAGATGGCCCGAGCGGCGCGGGCAAGAGTTCGGTGTGCAGAGCCGTGGCGCAGCGCTTGGGCCTGCGCCTCTTGGACACGGGCGCCATTTACCGCTGCGTGGCTTTGCACGCCATGCGCCGTGCGCTGCCCCTGGAGGATGGGCCGCGCCTGGCGCAGGCCGCTGCGGGGCTCGAGATCGCCTTTGCGCCAGGTGACGATGTCCAGCGGGTGTTTTTGGACGGGGAGGACGTGAGCGCGGCGATCCGGACCTTGGCGGTGACCCAGGCGGTGAACAAGGTGTCGGCCCTGCCTGAGGTGCGGGCCGCGCTCTTGGATCTGCAACGGCGTTTGGGTCAGGAGGTGGACTGCATCGTCGAGGGGCGCGACATTGGGACGGTGGTCTTCCCCGACGCGGCGCTCAAGGTCTTTTTTACGGCCAGTGTCGAGGCGCGGGCGCGGCGGCGCCAGGTGGAGCTGGCGGGTCGCGGCGAGGCGCACGCCTTGGAGGCGATGATGGCGCACATCGCCGAGCGGGACGCGACGGAGACCCAGCGGGCGGCGGCGCCGCTGGTGGTGGCGCCGGGCGCGGTGGTCTTGGACACCTCGGCGATGGATTTCGCCGGCGCCTGTGATGCGTTGGCGGCGCTGATTGTGGCGGCGCGTTAGGTTCTGCGCTCGGCCGTGTCGCTGTTGCAGGGAGAGATGAGCTCGGGGCCACCTCATGGTGAGGTGGCCCCGAGCTTTTGCGTACGGACGCGATCTGACTAGAGCTGGGTGATGGTCACGGCGCCGTGGCCGCTGCGCACGCCTTCCGCGTTGGAGGGGTTGGCGCCGTTGTTGTAGGAGCCGCCGCCGCCGCCGCCGCCGCGGTCATTGCCGCCGCCGCCGCCGCCGGAGTAGCCGCCGCCACCCGCGCCGCCGCAGCCGCCGCCGCCGCCGCCGCCGCCAAAGCCGCCGATACCGGTTGTGTAGTAGCAGCCGCGTCCGCCGAGGGCGCCGTTGTTGACGCCGCGACCGCCTGCGGTGCGGCCAGCATCGCCATCGAGTCCAGAGTAGCCGCTTGCGCCAGTGCCACAGCCGGTACCTGAGCTGCGGACGCCATAAGCGCCGTCGCCGTAGAGACCACCGCCAGCGCCCCCGGGGTAAGAATTGGTGACGGCACCGCCGCCATAGCCGCCACTGCCAGCGGCGCCGCCACCGGTGGGGCTGTTGTCACCCCAGCCGGCGGTCCCGGAGGTGGTGGTGACACCGTCGCGGCCGAGGGCGTAGGTGCCCGTGTTGTCACCACAGCCACCCTGAGAGCCGCCGCCGCCAGCGACGATGAGCGGGGTGCCGCTGCGGACGACGAAGGAGCCACCGCCGCCGCCGGCTTCGGCAGAGACATTGGTGAGACCCGCTTGACCGACGAGGATGTCGAGGACGTCACCCTGATTCAGGGCAAATTCGCCGCGCATCCGCGCGCCCTTGCCGCCGCGGGCCGTGCCGATGCCGCCGCCCTCGGCCCCCCACACCTCGATGCGGTAGGTGGCGGTGCGCGGGACGGTCCAACGCTGAATGCCTTGGGTGCTCATGTTGAGGTAGGTGTTGGCCCAAGAGGTTGCGCTGTAGGCGGTGCGGCACAGGGTCAGGGTGGGGCCGGTGCGACCGCTTTGGCCACAGTTGGTGAAGGTGTGGGAGGTGAAGGCGTAGAGCTCTGCGAGCCACTGGGCGTGGAGAGTGTGATTGGCGGCCGTGGTGACCACGGTGCTCGCCGTCACCTGCGTTCCGCCGCTCGCCGCGGTGAACCAGCCGGCGAAGGCGTAGCCCGTGCGGGTGACCGTTGGCAGGGTGCCGTAGGCGGCGTCGAAGGTGACGTTCTGGTTCGCCGGCGTGGTCGATCCGCCTTGGGAGTTGAAGGAGACGACGTAGGTGTTGGCCGTCCACTGGGCGTGGAGGGTGTGGTTGGCGGCCGTGGTGACCACGGTGCTCGTCGTCACCTGCGTTCCGCCGCTCGCCGCGGTGAACCAGCCGGCGAAGGTGTAGCCCGTGCGGGTGACCGTGGGGAGGGTGCCGTAGGCGGCGCCGAAGGTGACGTTTTGATTCGCCGGCGTGGTCGATCCGCCTTGGGAGTTGAAGCTGACAACGTAGATGTTGGCCGTCCACTGGGCGTAGAGAGTGTGGTTGGCGGCGGTGGTGACGACGGTGCTCGTCGTCACCTGCGTTCCGCCGCTCGCCGCGGTGAACCAGCCGGCGAAGGTGTAGCCCGTGCGGGTGACCGTGGGGAGGGTGCCGTAGGCGGCGCCGAAGGTGACGTTTTGATTCGCCGGCGTGGTCGATCCACCTTGGGAGTTGAAGCTGACAACGTAGATGTTGGCCGTCCACTGGGCGTGGAGGGTGTGGTTGGCGGCGGTGGTGACCACGGTGCTCGCCGTCACCTGCGTTCCGCCGGTAGCCGCGGTGAACCAGCCGGCGAAGGTGTAACCCGTGCGGGTGACCGTGGGGAGGGTGCCGTAGGCGGCGTTGAAGGTGACGGTGATAACGGCCGGGTCAGGTGTGCCGCCTTGGGCGTTGAAGGAGAGGTCGTAGGTGTTGGCCGTCCACTGGGCGTGGAGGGTGTGGTTGGCGGCGGTGGTGACGACGGTGCTCTCAGTGACCAAAGTCCCGCCACTAGACGCGGTGAACCAGCCGGTGAAGGTGTAACCCGTGCGGGTGACCGTGGGGAGGGTGCCGTAGGCGGCGTTGAAGGTGACGGTGATAACGGCCGGGTCAGGCGTGCCGCCTTGGGCGCTGAAGGAGAGGGCGTAGGTGTTGGCCGTCCACTGGGCGAAGAGGGTGTGGGCCGCGGCGATGGCGACGGGGGTGGTGTCCTCGATGGTGGCGCCGCTACCGTCGGCTTGGGTGTTCCAGCCGGCGAAGGTGTAGCCCGTGCGGGTGACGACGG
>CAYVQF010000074.1:15712-24405 GCA_964454015.1 uncultured Myxococcales bacterium | reverse complement strand
ATTCGGTCGCTTCGACGTTAGGTTCCGCGTTGGCATGGGCCCCTCCAGCCTCAAGTCTCCGGCCTCCAGCCATAAAAGCCTTGGCCCCTCCAGCCTCAAGTCTCCGGCCTCCAGTCTCAAGTCTCCGGCCTCCAGTCTCGACGCGGCATACACGCTTCTTCCGGCGGCCATATCAAGCTTTCTTTCAATTGAATCAACACCTTGAGACGCATTGGCTTTACGCGCCAGGCTCCGTCGGGAAGGCGTCCACGTCGAGCTGCCCCTTGACCGCCTCGAGGTCGATGAGCGCCGCCCGCCGCTTGTCATAGCGCGAACCAAAACTCACCACCCGGCTCAGCTCCAACACGTAGCCTCCACGCTGGTGATTCTCCTGCATCTGCCGCAGCAGCGCCTTCTTATCCAAGACCTCCCCCTCAAAGCCCACTCGCCGTGCATGCTCGGCATAGGCCGCGTGGCAGGAGCCAAGGTGCAAAGCCAAGTGCCCCCCAGCGTAGCTGTACTGGCGGTTGTGCTGAATCGCCCCGCTCACCGCCAGCGCCGAGAGCGTCTCCAGGAAGTAATCCAGGCCGCTCTTGACCCCGGCGCCGCCTCGTTCAAGCAAGTCCTCCTGCTGCCCCCGCAGCAGCGCCCCGAAGTCCAAGTCCGCAAGGTCCACTCCCATCGCTTGTCCAAAGCCCACAAAGTGCAACAGCCCGCAGATGGCCACGCTCAGACTATCCCGCACCCGCAGCGGCAGCCGCTTCTCCCCTGACAGCGCCGCCAACAGGGCCTGGGCGCGCGCCAGATCTGCACCGGTATCGCGCCCTAAGAGGTGCGCAATCAGCGCCGGCGCCAACAGCCCCAGGTCCTCTGCCTTGAGCGCCCTCATCGCCGCCACGCAGTCCGGCGACTGCGCCAGCACATTGGGGCTGGGGTTGGCCACCAGCATCCGCTCAGCCAAGGCCGACTCAATGGGCCGGCTCTCCCCAGCCAAACACAGCGGCGCCTGCAAATGGTACGTCACCACGCTCTGGTCCGCGCGCCCCCGACTCTCATCCTCACCCGTATACAGCCGCCGCAGGTAGCGATGCAGGGTCTGTCGCCGACTGCGCGCCATATCGCCGGGCTTGTACTCGTCAATGAAGACGGGAATCGAGTTCGTCGCCGACAGCAAGCGCAACAGCGCAAACTCCGTCTCCGTCGCGCTAAAGGGCTCCGTCCGCGCCACCCCCATGAGCGGCCAAAAGACCTCCGCCAGCAGCGTCGACTTCCCCGACCCCGGACTCCCCCAAACGCAAAGAAAGGGGAAATGCCCCAGCACCCGCTGAATCCGCGGCTTGAGCGGCGCCGCAAAAAACCACCCAATCACCGGCAGGATGACCTCCGGCGCGTTCAACGCCAAGAGCCTGGGCAGCACGCACTTGGCCAGCCGTCGCGTCTCTTCGGGATCCACCTCCGTAAAGTGGCGCATCTTCCGGTGCAGTACCGCGCCATCGTCAATGAAGTGCACCTCTCGCCCTCGCCCTCGAACAATCCCATCGGCGTCAATGATCATCTCCGGAAGCACCCACAGCGATTCCGCCCCCAGCTCGGTGTAACCCAGGTGGTGCTGACCCCGCGCCCGGGGGATCTCCTGCGCATTGAGCAGCTTGAGCAAGCCCTGGACCTGCTCGTCGTTCCCGGTCCAGACCATGTCGGCCGCAGGCAAGGCCTTGAGAAAGTGCCTGCGCCCGTGCCACGCTTCGCGGGGGAAGCGTACCCCAGGGTGACAGGTGCCGGCGGTGGTGACGACATCGCCCTCGATGATGAAGGTGTCCGCCATCTCGATGCGCCGCCGTGGCCGGATGACAAAGCTGGAGATGACCTCGGACTTGCCCTTGCGGTCCATCGCCCCGTAGCTGCTCCCGAGGTCGAAGACCTGGCCCTTGGCGCCAGGCAAGTCTTGCCGAGCCACTGCGGCGCGCTCTATTGGCAAGAGCTGCCGCAGGGTGGCGGCCCGAAGCTTGAAGCGGCGCTTGATGTGCTTGGCGTAGGCGTCGCGCAGCACGGGGGCGGCCTGTTGGATAGCTGGCGCCAGTGCTTGCAACTGGGCGCTCAGGGCGTGGGGGTTGCTGTCGGCTGGGATGGCCAGGATCTGGTGCTCGATCCAGTCTGGCGCCGCATCCAGGACATGATGCAGCGCTGTAGCACCGCCCGTGGATACCAGAGCGTTGAGGTCGATCTTGGACGCCTCTTTGGGACGCGGAATGGTCGCCAGCCGAACCACGCGCCCCGCCGCATGGAGGCACTGCGCGGTCTCCAGGGCCGCAGCCTCGCCGATGCCGCTCGCCTCGTTGTCGTTGCAGAGGATGAGTTCCTCGACCGCTGCCGTCATGGCAACGAGCTTGGGCAGGTCGCGTTTGCGAAAGCGGACGGTGACTGGCGAAATGCAGGGGATGCTGGCTTGGATGGCGGAGATGCAGTCCGTGACGCCTTCGGTGATGAGGAGTCGCGGGAGCTTGCGTTTGGCGCTCCAGCCCAGCAGGGCGTCCTCGTTGTAGAAGGTGTCGTTTTGGAGCACCGGCGAGATGTAGGGGTGCTTGTCGGAGCGCAGGAGAAGCTTTTTGTATTTGGCCTCTTCCCAGGGGTTCTGGGGCGTGCGCTCGGTACGGCGAGCGATGAAGTAGACCACGCGGCCTTGCCGCCAGTACGGGAAGACCAGGCGTTGCTGGAAGAAGTCCACGACCCGGCCGTCGCCCAGGCGCACGAAGAGGCCCGTGGCCAGGGCTTCGTCTTGGGACACGGCCATGCCATCAACCAGGTGTTGGTAGAGGTCGCCGGTGGCGAAGCCGAGCAGGAACTGGTCGATGGTGGCATCGGTGAAGCCGTAGCGCTGCCGCAACCAGGTATCGCGGAGCGATGGCGGCAGGCGCTGGTGGTAGTAGCGGGCGGCCTCGGTGAGCAGGCCCTCGATGCGGCGCCGTTCGGCTACTTGGGCGAGGTCGGTGCTGTCTTGGCCAGGGAGCGCGATGCCTGCCTTAGAAGCGAGTCCGCTCAGCGCCTCCCAGAATCCCAGGCCGTCACGGGCCATGAGGTAGTCCAGGCAGTCGCCGCCGTGGGCCAGGCCGCCTGAGAAATCGCGCCAGGTCTGGCTTTGGGGCCACACCACCAGGGAGGGATCGCGTTCCTGGCGAAATGGCGACAAGCCTTTGTAGACGGAGCCGGCTTGGCGAAGCGCGGTGTCGCGCCCGATGAGGGCCACGAGGTCCGTGCGCGTTCTGACCTGGTCGATGATATCGCGGAGCGCTTCCATGACGTGTTGCTTCCCTGGTGGCGTACTGGCTTAGGCAAAGGGATCGACCGGGGCGGTGTGGGTGCGCTCGAGTTGCGCCAGAACCCGCATGGCTTCCGCCAGGTTGCGCGCCGTCATTTCGCGCACGCGACCGATACCAAAGTGCTTGAGGAAGGCCTCGACCTCGGAGCGTGGCAGCGCCTTGAGGCGCTCGATGAGCTGGGCCACGACCGGCGCTGCGATGGGGCCATTGGCGCCGCCCAAGGGCGCCAGGGCTGCGTCGTCGCTCAGCTCTGGCGATTCACCCGAGGCCAAGGCCGCGAGGTCGTTCAGCGCAATCTGACTGAGCAGCGCCTGGAGCACCGAATCGATCCGCATCTCAGGCAAGACGCTGTAGGTGGTCTTTGGGTCTCCGGACTCGCCGTGACGCTCGATCTCGAAGAGCCACTTGTCCAAGCCATACTTGTCGCGCACCTTGAGCACGTCCTTGAACCACACCGTGCCCCCCTCGATGACCTTCATCGCCGACTCGGCTGGGACGTAGAAGTTCAGCATCACCCGGAGGCTTGGGCGCTTGTCCTTGTGGAGGCTCGGGTCAAAGGTCTCATACCGTTCGCCGCTCCAGACCACCTCGCGGGCAAAGGGGTCGCCGCAGAAGGCACCCACGACCTTATCGCCGTGGCTGGCCAAGCGGACGAAGACCCCGTTCTGGTTGGCGTGTTTCTCGGCGAGCTGCGAGGCGTTTTCCCATGCGTCATGGTTAATCATTGTTCGGTCTCCTTTCTTTCGTTTTCTTTTGTTTCTTTCGTTTTAGTTGCGGCAATGGTTGGACACTGAAAAAGGTTAGTTCTCGGGCTTGGGCGCGGCGGCCTCCAGCTCGTCCAGGAGGCGCTCCAGGGCCAGCTTTCCTTGGCTCCGGGCGAACCTCGGCGACATGGGTAGGTGGCGCCGGAGGATGGCCTCGACCTCTCTGGCGGTGTGCTCCACCAAGTCTGGTGCGGCCTGGTAGACCTCAAAGAGGCCCAACAGGGCCATGACCAGCTCGTGGAAGGCCTCCCGCAGGGCAGCGTGCGCAGGCGGCGTTGGCGCCGGTGGTGGCGGTGTCGCGGGTGCTGAGGGGATTGGGCTTGCCGTATCCAAGGACGGGGAACAGTTCATCGTGGGCACTCCTCTGGGTTGAGCCTGTGAGGCTTTTTCCTCACAAAGGTTTAGAGCCGCCTGAGCGCAGCAGTGGGACAGGGACTTTTCCTAAAGCGCCGACCAGCACGACGCGCTGTCATCCAGGCACGGCGCTGGATAGAGAAGAGCGTGGCGCGTGGCCATGGTGGTTCGCTGCCTTAGCCGTGCGAGCACCCGAGACCGGCGCCGGCGCAGGCGGCTGTACTCCTTGAGCAGAGCCTCAGCGCCGAGCTGGGGGCGCTGTCCGCGGACCCAGTCGATGAGGGCCTTCCCCGAGGCGTGGGTGCCGAGCACCAGGAGGAGGTCGTCCTCGGTCTCCACCTGGAGCTTCTCCTCGACCCAGCTCAGCGCTCCCCCAGCCGGCAAGAGAGCCGCCGCTTCCTTGGCCAAGAGAAAGGATTCCGGTGAGGGGAAGTGCCCAGGGCTCTGCTCGACATAGGCCTCTGGGAGGAGACACTCTGTCGCCGCTCTGCGGCTCTCGAGCGCGAGTTGTCGCCAGACGGCCTTGCGGGTTCCTAGAAGAAGGTTCACCAGGGCCAGCTTCCCTTGGCTCGCTAGCGGGAAGGTCCAGACCGTCTCCAGGAAGGCCGACAACAGCATGGCGTCAAGCTCCTCTGCGTCCAGTGTGGCCACAGGCCGCATCGTGGCGCGAATCCCCAGCAGCCCTGGGAAGAGGCCCGTCAGCAGGAGGCTCGCCCAGCTCTCACACTCGCCGCGCTGGGCCTCGGCGAGCATGGCGGCGCACAGGGCGCTCCGCTCTCTGCGCTGTCTGATGTCCCGCGTGTGGAGGTAGGCGATGACCTCCTGGGGGTTGGCAAAGGGCGCAAGCACAGGGTGTCGTTCCCGGCCGCTGTGGAAGTGAGCCACGGCAGTGGGGTGGTTGAGATGGCATTCAAGCCAACGGCGGATCGTTTCCAGTCTCATGAGAGGTCTCCAGCTTCAGTGCCGGACTTGCTCGCGCCGCTCCGTTTGGGGGAGCTTTCGCTGGCGCGGGCGGACCTCTGGGGCCTCTCCAGTCGCGGATGTTTTGGTTTGGGGTGGGCTACGAAATCTCGAGCGCTTCGGGAGCAGGTGGACGGGTCTCGGTCTCGTTCAGGTCGACGCAACGTGGGCACTGGACCAGGACTCGCCCCCGAACCACGAGCTGGGCGCGCTTGTACTTGATGTGCAACGCTGCATCCCGGTGGACCCCGAGCAGGCCCCCGCAGGTGTGACAACGCCAAGACTCATCTGCCATCATCGCTTTCATCTCTCCCTCCAGGCTTTTGGGGCCAGCACGCTGTGCGCTGGCAACAGAGGCCAGTCTCCACAACGGGAGGGAGCAGGGAGGGAGAAGGGAGGGAGAAGGGAGGAAGCGTTGAAAAACGACGCGTTGGGAGAAGGCACCCATGCCGCGCGCATTGACGTCACCCCAAACGGCGGCTCGCCTGGCTCCCTGGGCGCACGCCCAAGGGCGCGTGGATCCACAAAGATCTCCCCCCGCCCAGAGATGTGCTTGGGAACTATGCGCGAGGAAATTGTTGCCACGTCACCCCAATGTGGCCACAGTTGCCGGAATGGATGATTGACGCCCCCCCTAAAACCCATCCCGGGCGCAGCGAAATCCCACGTCGGGCCGCGGCGCTGCGGGGTCCAGATGAGAGCGCGCCGTGGTGCGCAGGTGCCGCGGCGGACTCAGAAAGCCGCCGCCTCTGAGCACCTTTCGGGTCCCCTCTCCTGGCCCCTGCGGGTTCGTCACCGGTCCTGATGCATAGGCCGTCGGCGCATACCAGTCGTTGACCCACTCGCGCACATTGCCGGCCAGGTTCAGCATCCCCTCGGGAGAGGCGCCAGCCGCAAAGGCCATGGTCGGCGCCGTCTCGGGGTACGGGTCGCGGCAATAGATGTCGTGGCAGTTCGCCAAGCTCGTACCAAGGGACCACTCGGGATCCCAGCACGGCAACCCCAACCACGACGCCGGACACGCCTCTCCCCAAGGGAAAAGCGCGCCCAGCTCGCCCTTGGCCGCCCGCTCCCACTCGGCCTCCGTCGGCAGGCGCTTGCCCGCCCAGCGACAGTAGCGCCAGGCGTCCACCCAAGTGACCCCGTTGACCGGGTGCAGCAGCAACTCCACCGCCCCGTAGGTCCCGTACTCGGCTGATAGCATCGGCTCCGAACACGCCCCACTCAGCACGCAGAGCAGGTAGCTCACGGCCGAAACCTCCTCGCGGTCGATGAAGTATGCCCGCAAGCTCACCCAGTGCGCCGGCACCTCGTCAGCGGGCGGCCAACCCCAACGCCCATCATTGCCCATCAGGAAATCCACCTGCGACCCCTCCGCGGGGATCCTGATCTCCTGCCGGCTCTGCTCACATCCCGGCCCCTCCCAATGCTGCTGGCACACACAGCGCCCCTCGAAGCAATGCTCCAAAGTGCCGCAAGCCGGCGAACACGCGATGCTCACCTCCATCGACGCTTCGATCCCGTCGTCCGGGTCCGTCACAACCTCCGTCACATCCTCCTGATCTGCCTGGTCCTCGTCTGCGTCGACGCCCTCCAAGTCATCCTTCTCGTCCTGCTCCTCGACCTCTGCGACCTCCTCGATGTCCTCCTCTTCGGGCAGCTCCAAGGGCCGCGAGGCGTTCTTGTTGCCACATCCCCAGAGCAGCGCCCAGACCATCGCCACCGCAAGCACACAACCGTACCTTGCACCCATCGCCTTCCTCCTGGTTGCGCAGAGCGCCCTCCCCCACCCCGCTGGGAAGTCTCTGCCGTGTCTTCAAAATCCTGCGGCCTCAGCCAATCACCCTGAAGCTCACCTCTGAATCGGAACGCTGCGACGGACGCTCCCGCTGGCAAGCCAGCACCATCGCCCAGAAGCGGTCCGCGTGGCCGCGCCTCGTGCGCTCGGCCTCAAAGGTCACGTTCCCCGAAGGCAGCACCCGCCGCTTGATGCTGTGGATCTGGGCGACGAGCTCCCGATCCCGCGGCAAGTCCACGTCGCGGCGCTGGAGCAGGATCTTGAAGTCCGTGCACCAGCGCTCCTTGCTCGCGTTCGTAAACACTTCGTCGACCACCTGCGGGTAGGCGCAGCCGAGGTTCTCGGCCAGATTCATCCCGATGCCGCTCTTGTCGATGGAGAGCCGCGCGATGGGCAGCGTGTTCATCATCCGCACCAGGTCGGCCTCCTGCTCGGAGAAGGGCACCTGGTCGTAGCTGCGCAGCATCCGGCAGAGCCAGCGCCCACTCAGCTCCTCGAAAACGGCGAGCTCTGAGCGGTCCTGGCGGCGACCCACGTCGAAGCCCGCCACGAGTCGCCCTTCGGGGAAGGGCAAGTCCGTGAAGTCATCGGCGAGCAAGAGACCCTCTCGCGTGTTCGGCAAGATGAGGTCGTAGCCGTAGAAGCTGTAGGACTCGTCGACGAAGCGGCACTCCAGCTCCTGCTGGAAGTCATCGAGGGGCAAGGAGTCGAACTGCTCGACGATCGTCGGGCGGCCAAAGCGGGCGACCCGCTCCTCCGTCGGCAGCAGCGGCGCCTCCATGGCGGCCTGCTCGATGTCGCTGCTGAAGAAGCGGCACAACCACCAGGGCACCTCCTGACGACGGTGGTGTGGGTACTTGCGCAGCTCCTCAGTGGCGATCTCCCAGAAGATGCCGCGCCGGCCCAGGGGCGTGGAGCACCCAGTGAGCTGACCATTGGAGCGCAGAATCAGGGCCGTCGAGCCTGTGTAAACCTCGCGGTCGTTCACGTAGTGGGCCAGCTCGTCCAGCACGACGTCGCCTTTCTTGCCGCGCGGCGGCTTCGACGGCACCGAGAGGATGCGCGAGAGGCGGCCGCCCCGGCCGATGGCCTCGAAGGCCAGCTCGGTTTTGGAGTCCACCACCAGCTTCTTCTGGAAGGCCAGGGGCATCTCCTCGTAGACCTGGCGCGCGAGCAGGATCTTCTCCTTGGCGTCGTCCAGGTTGTAGCTCACGAAGACCGCCGTGTAGCCGTCCCGCAGGTGGCAGCGCGCCAGCGCCTCGAGGGCCACGATGAAGGAGTAGCCAACCTGGCGACCTTTGGCCACCCAGCGGAAGCGCGCCCGGTTTTCGAGGAAGGCCACTTGGTAGGGCTCAAGCTCGATGGGCTCGCTGTCGAAGGAGCACAGCCCCGCGATGAAGCCGGCTTCGGTCGCCAACCAATCCCCGAGCTCATGCGGGGTCTTTTTCACGACTGAGAGCATGGCTTGTTTAGGCTGGAGGTAGGAGACTGGAGACTGGAGCGAAGCTCCCGACAAGATTGGCG
>CAYVQF010000074.1:0-15612 GCA_964454015.1 uncultured Myxococcales bacterium | reverse complement strand
CTGGACTTGATGTCTGCCGCAAACGAAGCCTGTATGGGCGCGAGGTCGCTGTCGCAGGATCCGAGCAGGCGATTCGCGCTGCGTTGGACCTCCCGTCTCCAGCCTGCGGACTAAAGCCTGACTTGATTAGGCTGGAGGTAGGAGACTGGAGACTGGAGCGAAGCTCCCGACAAGATTGGCGATTCCGAGACAAAGAAGTGGCCGGCTTGGTTCGCCCTGGACTTGATGTCTGCCGCAAACGAAGCCTGTATGGGCGCGAGGTCGCTGTCGCCGGGTTCATGCCGGCGATTCGCGCCGAGTTGGAGTTGGACCTCCCGCCTCCAGCCTGCGGACTAAAGCCTCTAACCAAAGGAAAGCCATGACCGCTTACGCCCAACGCATCGCCCGCGCCCCCCGAACCCTCTCCGAGCACGAGCAGCGCGCGCTCCTCGCCGTGACGGGCCAGCACAAGGACGGCTTTCGCGACCACGTCATCTTCAGCCTCGCCCTGGGCACTGCCCTGCGCGAGCACGAGTTGTTGGCTCTCGACATGGGCGACGTTTTCGATGGCGGTCGGGCGCGCCGGCGAGTCCACTTGCGGGTCTTCAAGCGCAGCCACGATGACCTGAGCCTGCAGGAGGTCCTCCTGCCAGACACGGTTCGGGCCAAGCTCGACAAGCTCCACGGGTGGAAGCGCCAAGCCGGCGAAGACCTGGCTGAGGACGCGCCGCTCTTCGTCTCCCGCAAAGGCAACAGGCTCTCGACCCGGCAACTGCGCCACAC
This sequence comes from uncultured Myxococcales bacterium, assembly GCA_964454015.1. GTDB lineage: Bacteria > Myxococcota_A > Bradymonadia > UBA4248 > UBA4248 > CAYVQF01. Next base: position 14,850 of record CAYVQF010000074.1, on the reverse strand, counting down.
CTTCAAGCGCTGGCAACAGCGCGCCGGCTTCGAGCACCTCTTCAGCTTCCACGCCCTGCGGCACACCGCCTGCACCAACCTCTACCGCGCCTCCCGCGACATCCGCCTCACCCAGCGCTTCGCCCGGCACAAGACCATCACCTCGACCGCGATCTACACCCACCCGACCGACGAAGACCTCCTCCGCTCCCTCGCCTATCTGACCTGCTGAGGGCACCCCAAAGTGACCCGCAGCAGAAATCCAACACCTCATTTGGGCCCAAAAGTTACTTGCACCGAAAAAATGAACACCCCCGTTTTTCGGCCCATTTTGGAGCCAATTAATTGAACACTGTTCCAGGTGTTCACTTTTCCAATCGGGCCGCCGTCGAAATGCCCACCAGGAACCCCTTAGATAACTGTATTTAACGCGAAATTTCGACCTCCCCCCCCCTGTGGTGTGCTTCAGGCTATTCTTGCCTGATCGCGCCGGATTTCGTTCTTTTTTCGCCCCTCTCCCCTTCCGGACGAGATCATGGGCGAATCCTCTTAGGTGGTTGTTTATCATAGGGATTCCATCGCATCCCGCCCAAACGCGATCAGAGGGAAAGCGGCCATGAGCGTCGCCGTTTCCGGGCCCCAATGTGGCGCCTAAGTCCGCGTATTTACATGACTGCAGCCGGCGGGATGGCCACTTTCTAATGGAAGCGGACATTGGGATCCTTCGCCCCGCGGAAGCTCGCCGATGGTGGTCGCTGAATACTGAGATAAATGAACACTGTTTTCGGCTGTTCAATTTACCGGACCCTCCGCAGAAAGCTCGATGGGGACTGAGAGAAATGCGCCTGCGTTACCCTCCAAAAATGAACACTGTTTTTTTCGGATGTTCAATTAGCCGGCCCCTCCGGAGAGCTGGATCCGGGGGATTCGGCCCCCTCAGAGGCGCCAACGGCCACGTCGTTGGGGCCGGGCATCTCTCCACGCAAGGCAGCGCTGGCGGTCCGGTTGATGCGCATCATGCGCTGGTGCCGCTCCTGGATCTCTTCCAGTGAGAGCGAGACGTGGACCTCCTGCCGAGAGTCAGCGCCGCCCATGGCGAAGTTCTTGAGGCGCAGCATGGTGTTGAAGTCACTCGGGTTGTCGAAGCGCACCCGCCCCTCGGCCAGCGCCTGCTCGAAGCGCCCGAGGTAGGTGTCGATGATGCGGAGCTCGTCGTCCTTTGAGAGCGCCACCGCCGTGGCCCGCAGCTCGACGAGCTTCTGGTCCGACTGAATCCGGATGCGCGCCTGAGCCTGCGCGCGCCTGCGGAGGCAGTTGTGGGTCTTCGAGTACTGCGCGATGAGCGTCGTCGAGACAGCGAAACGCTCGGCCATCTCTCGGTAGCTCGGGAAGCGGACGTCCTGGGGGGTGTCCATCGGCGCAAGTCACGGTCTCGCCAAAGACCAATAAGCGGTCGATCTCCTCGGCCGGAAAAAAGGGCGCATCACCCTTCAACGGCCGCCCCGAAGGCCGCGCAAGGCTCCGTTGTTCTTGGCCTTCGTCACTGCGATGACGCTCGCCGTTGGCGGTATGCGAGAAACCACCCTTGATGTAATAGCGCGAACCCCTCATGCCTGCACCTCCGTCCAGCTATGCCCAAGGGCAATCCGATCCCGAAGCTTGCGCGCCACGGCCAGCGCAGCCAGCGCGTCGTCCAGAGCACGGTGCGGACGCGGGCGCGCCAGCCCCAAGGCCTGTGTCACCGCATCGAGCGACACCGAGCGCGACTCCCCACAGGCCACCAGCAGCCACGCCAAGCTCGCCGTGTCCAGCCGGTGGTAGTCGAGCTCAGGGAGCGGGAGATCCACACGGTTAAAGGCTCGGCACAGAAATGACCAGTCGAAGCCGACGTTGTGACCAGCCAGGACCGCGCCACGCAGCAGCTCCGAGAGCTTGGCCAGGGCCAGCTCCAGGCTCACCGCATCGCCCCACAGCGCCGCATCGTAGCCGTTCACCGCCAGCGCAGCGGGGTCGGCCAAGTCCAAACGCTCTGGGCGCACCTTCAGGCTCAGGTGGTCCACCATCGCCAACGACACCGGCTCCACCCGCAACGCCGCGACCTCGATGATCTCGTGCCGCGCTGGGTCCAGCGTCGAGAAGGAATAGACCGCTCATCCGAGCGCCCGGAGCGCCGCGAGGAGCTCGGCGTCGGTTTCCTCGCCGGGCCACGTGCCGAAGAACGCGGCGACGCCGGACGTATCGCTCGCACCGGTGGCTTCGAGGACGACCTTCTGCTTCCGAGCCACTGGTGCCTTTTGAAAGACCCGATCCTCGGCACGCGCCTCATCGAGAGCCGCAACATCCAACAGGAGGAGCCGCCCAGACGGCCGGAAATAAGCCATCCCTGAGACAACGACCTCTTTGCCGAAGAGCGTTCGGAGCGCTTCAGGGTTGTGCTCTTCCATACGCGCCGGCACATGCATGCCATCCTTCAGCACCAAGACCACGTCCGAGCGAGAAGCGGACACAGTGTCAAGTGTGCCCACCACACGAGCTGCCTGGGGGCGCGGCGTCTCGTCGCGCAGGAGCTCGATATCAGGCGCATCGCTCGACTTGACGATGAGCCGCGACGTGCGCCCGCGGAGGCCTTCGAGGGAGATTCCGTCGTAGCCGCCACCCGAGACCCGAGCGAACCTCGCGCAGACATCGAGCAGCGATCGATCGGCGACGACATCGTCGCGATCGCCCTCCAAAATGGTGGCGATAAGCCGGCCAAAGATGTCGATCGCCGTCTGCTCACCGAAGCGGTCGTCCGGCTCGCCGAACAGTGACTGCTGCGCACCATCGCCAAAGCGTGACGGGTCCACCTCCCTCAGCGTGCGGGCTTCCAACTGGATAATCGCCGAATCAGGCTTCAGGCCCGTAACCTCGAAGTGACAGGCTAAGTCGAGCCATGCAGGGCGGGGACCCTTGCGCACGCTCTTGCCCTCGACGGCAAAGCGTGTCGCCAGACGAGCCCCCTCGATCAGCGCTCCAAAGGCCTCATGCAAGACCGTCGCAGAGACCCGCAGTTCGTCTGAGTGGCCGCTCAGCAATGTCAGCGTATGCTTGTTCACGTCAAGCATCCTCGATGCGAAGATCTACGCCCTGTGCGCTTCTCCGGGGCGGACTCAGCCATCGCTTGTCGTCCCCAAATATGCCACGACGGAACTCAAAAGTCACGCCTAAGCGCGGGCCTGGCGCCAGAGTCGACGCGCTCGCGGCCGTCCGAATCATAGCGACAGAACCATCACCCACTTGAGGTCACCGGCTGCAAGAGCGCCCAACGCAGCGAAGGTGGTGGCCGGAACCAGTAGCGCTTTGCCTCGGGGGTGTCGCCGCGCAACAGGTGGGTGGCGCGCCAGGCGTAGCGACTCGTGCGGACGTCCAAGACTCGCCGCGCCCCTTCGAGGAGCTTCTCCGGGTGGTTCATGCCGCGGACCGAACGCAGCTCCTCTGCCCGCAGCGGTCGTCCGGCCTGCATCAACTCGGCGTAGGCCTGCGCTTGGGCTGGGGTCAGCGTCCCGGCGATGGTGCGGCCATCTTCCCGCCGACTAGCCAAGTGCCGTCCCGCTTGGACCGGGTGACTGGATCGTCAACCATCCATTTGCTACTTCTCCCTTGCCCTCTTTTCCTGGGATTTCTTAAGGAGGCTAACCCCATGCTTGAAGCGGAGCTCGACGATCTTCTGGCAGAAGCCAAGAAATACGCGCAGAATCGTAAGTACACGCAGGCACTCGATCTGAATCTAGAGGTGGAGCGCCACGCCCCGCCAGGAAGTCGGCACCACATTTTTGCCCTTCGTTTCGTTGGGGTTTGCAACTATCGCTTAGGCCGCTATGCCCACTCCGAAAAAGCACTTCGCAGCGCCCGAGAATTTGCGGAAAAAGCAGGCGAAGAGGCTCTCTCGTTGTTGATAGCCAACCATCTGGGAGCGACTTTGCGGCGCATGGGGCGTCCCGACGAAGCGCTTACGCTGTTTTTGCAAGCCCTGAGGCAGGCAACGGAGAAGCGCCATCTCGAGCCCCGCGCCCGACTTCTTGGCAGCCTCGGTGCGCTCTATGACGAGGCAGGCCAGCGCGCACTGGCAGATGATGCCTACGCTCGCTATGAAGAAATCTGGCAGTTCTTGGACGACAAGCGGCGTCTGGCCAACGCCCGCGGACTCATGAGTCGAGCGGAACTTCTTCGCAATCGCCCCGAAGAGGCAGCGTGGCGCGTCGATGAGGAGGAGAGACTCGCCGATGAGATCGACGATGCGACCCGCCGTCAAGCTGCGGGTCGGCACCGCGTATCGCTTCTGATTGCGCAAGCGCAGGCCGAGTCTGGGAAACAAAAAGAAGAACACTTGCAGCAAGCGCTTACGAAGGCGGAGAAATTGCTCGCCAACAGCCCACTGGAGACACACAATCGGGTCAGTATCGAACGCGATGTGGCGAAGATATTCACGAGTCTAGAGCAGCCATTGAAAGCACTCGAACGACTTCGCTCGGTTCTGAAAGAGTGGGAAGCATCCGCGCCAACTGAGGAAAGGGCCCTGCTCTATCAAGATTTGGCGGAGCTCACCTTACGCTTGTGGTTGTCCGGCGAAGCACTGTTCTACATCGTGCGTTCTCTGGAACTTCGTCACGAGGCCTTGAAAGGATTCAAAGATAGAAAGTGCGCCGAGATTTTGTTTGAGCCGCGTTTCAAGCAACTGCGTGAACTTGCCAACTCCATTATCGAGACCGCCCAATGCGTGCCCCGAAGCGAAGATGAGCGTAAAAAGGTCGAGGACTTACTGCGATCCCTACCCGGAACTTCGCCCACGACCTGGCCCGAGCCGACGTTCTCAAGCAAACGTCGTGAATTGGCTGAAGTTCATTGGAAGAGCTACCTTGGTAACGATGCTTGGAACTCACTGGACGAACTCAGCCGTTTTGACATCGTTGTGTCCGAGGTTGTTTATCACGGTGCAGTCGACGATTTGGGGCGAGCGGCACACTTGCTGGTCGTGGTCTTTGAGAGGGAACTGCGAAAGCGTTTCCTTGGTCCGGTCAAGAAACTGTTTGCAAAGGAACGCAATAATAACACTGATTGCAAACAATTTTCAGGTGAGACAAGCACCATTTTAAATAAACTATACAAAGGAAAGAAGCTTTATCTTCAGGAACAAACTGATCTTTTAAAATTAGCCCTTACCTATGCAGGTGATTGTTCTTTTCTACTTTCTCTCCGAGAACTGTGCGCTCCAGATCGTGCACACTGGGAAAATGTAATCAATGTCAACAACGTCGTCACAGCGGTCGATAATGACAAGGTTAATTCCCAAACATTAAGGAATCGCATAGCCCACGGATTTGACAAGTACGAAGAACAACCGACACGCGTACAAGTGGATGCCGTACGCCGCTTTATGCTCCTCGACCCTGATAGTCCGCTGTTGAGTTTGCTCCGTGTTGACTTGCGGGATGCTTTGTGACATCAAACCTATCGAAATGTTTCTCTATGCGTTCCGGAACCATTCTTCTGAAAGTTTCTCACCAGGGAGCGCCAACACTATCAGTCCATAACAAATCTGCTCGGGCAATCCTCACGAGTGTTTTCGTCTACCTGTCACGCCGTGTTGCGCCCGCTCGTTCGTTTTCTGACGGCCGAACGCGCACCTCAACCCGTCCTCGCATTGAACGCGCTCGCATGAATGGTCCAAGCTAGAAAAGGAGACAATGAATGAACCGCCGCATCTTGATCACCGGCTCGTCTGGCCTTGTGGGAACCGGCCTCAGGTTGGCACTCCAGACGGAGGGATCCGATGTCATTTGCTTCGATTGCCGCGCGTTCGGTGCCGCACACGGAGACGTTCGTGATGTGTCGCGACTACGCGAGGTTGTGGAGACCGTTGACGGCATCGTCCACCTAGCAGCAGTCTCACGAGTCATCTGGGGCGAACAGGACCCCGACCTCTGCTGGGCTACGAACGTCGGCGGGCTACGCAACGCGCTTGATGCTGCAGCGCAATCCGCACGCATGCCTTGGTTTATCTTCGCTAGCAGCCGCGAAGTATACGGACAGCCGGAATCCCTCCCTGCGACGGAGAATGCCCCACTGCGCCCGATGAACGTCTATGGGCACTCAAAGGTTGAAGGCGAACGCCTTGTCGCCAACGCACAACGGATCGGCCTCCGTGCCTGCACCATTCGCCTGTCGAACGTGTTCGGCTCTACCGATGACCACGCAGACCGGGTGGTCCCAGCGTTCGCCCTGGCTGCCGCGCTTGGAGCAGATCTGCGGGTTGAAGGTCTCGAACACACCTTTGACTTCACCCATATCGACGACGTCACTCGAGGCATCGTCGCCTTGGTCAAGTTGCTTGTCGCAGGCGCTCCTCCTCCACCTCCTATTCATTTTGTCAGCGGTCAACCGACGACACTCGGGGAGCTCGCAGGCCTAGCTACTCGGCTCGGTCAGTCGGGATCAACCATTGTGCCCGCGCCTCCTCGTAGTTTCGACGTTGCGCGCTTCTTTGGAGATCCTTCGCGGGCGAGGGAATTGCTCGGATGGCAACCACAGGTTCTGCTCGAAGATGGTCTTGCCCGTCTCATTCAGGCCTTCCGTTGTATTCACCAGGCTAGCGACGCGCGGGAGGTCGTGCGATGAAGCTCCTAAAGGTCATTCACGGCTATCCGATGCGCTACAACGCCGGGTCCGAGGTCTACAGCCAGACCCTGTGTCACGCCCTCGCCGAGCGCCACGAAGTCCACGTGTTCACGCGGGAGGAGGACGCCTTCGCCCCTGACTTTCGGCTGCGCGTGGAGCGGGACACCGACGAGCCTCGGGTCACCGTGCACGTGGTCAACAACCCCCGCTTCAAAGATCGCTACCGCGCGACGGGGATCGACCAGCGCTTCGCCGAGGTCCTCGAGCGCGTCAGCCCCGACGTCGTTCACATCGGTCACCTGAACCACCTCTCCACGTCGCTCCTGCGCGAGGCCGCGCGGCGCGAGATCCCGATTGTCTTCACGCTCCACGACTACTGGCTGATGTGCCCACGCGGACAGTTCATGCAGATGTTCCCCGAGGATCCGAGCAACCTCTGGGCGGCGTGCGACGGTCAGGAAGACCGCAAGTGCGCCGAGCGCTGCTACGCCCGCTACTTCAGCGGCGCGCCAGATGAGCTCGACAGCGACGTCGCCTATTGGACAGACTGGGTCGCGCGGCGCATGCGGCACGTGCGCGAGATGGCAGAGCTCGTGGATGTCTTCATCGCGCCCGCGCGCTACCTCCACGATCGCTTCCGCGACGAGTTCGGGCTGCCCGAGCGCAAGCTCGTCTACCTTGACTACGGGTTCGCGCGGGCGCGAATGGCTGGGCGTCGTCGCGTCGCGGGCGAACCCTTCACGTTCGGTTACATCGGCACGCACATTCCGGCAAAGGGCATCCATGATCTCATCCGCGCCTTCGGCTTGCTCCGTGGAAAGGTGCGGCTTCGCATCTGGGGCCGGCCCCGAGGCCAGGACACCGACGCGCTTCAGCGGATCGCGGCTTCGCTCCCTTCGGATACGGCAGGCCAGGTCGAGTGGTTCCCCGAGTACAAGAACCAGGAGATCCTTCGCGACGTTTTCGATCGTTGCGATGCGATCGTCGTGCCTTCGGTGTGGGTCGAGAATTCGCCGCTCGTGATCCACGAAACACAGCAGGCCCGCATGCCTGTCGTCACCGCCAACGTCGGTGGGATGGCGGAGTACGTCCACCACGAGGTCAACGGCTTGCTCTTCGAGCACCGGTCGCTCGAGGCGCTCGCCGAACAGATGCAGCGCCTCGTCGACGACCCAGGACTAGCCGCGCGGCTCGGTGCTCGCGGATACCTGCTCAGCGATGCGGGAGACATCCCGGCGATCGATGAGCACGCTCGCGATGTCGAGGCGCTGTACAAGCGCACCATCGAGCGGCACGCCTCGGCGCACGTGGTGCAACACGCTGGGCCTTGGCGCGTGACGTTCGACACGAACCCGGACATCTGCAATCTGCGATGCGTGATGTGCGAAGAGCACTCGCCGCACAGCCCGCTTCAGACCCGCAGGAAGCAGGACGGAATGCCGCGCCGCATCATGCCCTTCGAGATGATCGAGCGGGTCATCGCAGAGACGGCAGCTCACGGGCTACGCGAGGTGATCCCTTCGACAATGGGCGAGCCGCTCCTGTACGAGCACTTCGAAGGCATCCTCGAGCTCTGCGACCGCTACGACGTCAAGCTGAATCTGACGACGAACGGCACCTTCCCCCGACTTGGTGCCACGACATGGGCGGAGCGGATTGTCCCGGTCGCGTCGGACGTGAAAATTTCGTGGAACGGCGCGACCAAAGCGACGCACGAGACCATCATGCTCGGGAGCCGCTGGGAGAATGTGGTGGATAACGTCCGCGCCTTCATCGCGGTGCGTGATGCCCACGCCAAAGCTGGAGGGAGTCGCTGCCGGGTCACTTTTCAACTCACCTTCCTCGAAGCGAACCTGGCTGAGTTGGCCGACATGGTGCGTCTGGCGATTGACCTCGGCGTGGACCGTGTGAAGGGACACCATCTCTGGACACACTTCGCCGAGATCCGCGAGCAGTCGATGAGGCGCAGTCCCGAGGCAATCGAGCGATGGAACCAGGCGGTCATCAGGGCTCGGGCGGCGGCCGCCGAGCGAACCCTACCGAACGGGAAGCATGTGCTCCTCGAGAACGTCTTCTTGCTGGACTCCTCGGCGACGGAGGACCTAGCACCCGGTGGACCGTGCCCCTTCCTCGGGCAGGAGGCGTGGGTGAGCGCGGCCGGACGCTTTGACCCGTGCTGCGCTCCCGATGCTCAGCGTAGGAGCCTTGGGGAGTTCGGCGAGCTCACCGCGAAGAGCTTCATGGAGATTTGGAACGGCGAGGCCTACCGCGAGCTCGTGGCGACGTACCGCAACCGCGCGCTCTGCCTTAGCTGCAACATGCGCAAACCGATCGGGGGTGAGGCATGAGCTGGCGCAATCTCCACGTCGCCGCTTGCGGTACCCACCACCTCGACGAACACGGCCAGCCTGCCTACGGCGAGCGCTTCGACGAGGTTCTGAACTTCCACGCCCCGGGGTTGGCCCCTGTGCTGCGCAGCGGTCGAGCGTGGCACGTGCGGAGCGACGGCTCCGCGGCGTACGACCGCCGCTTCACCCGCACCTTCGGCTACTACGAGGGGTCGGCCGCCGTCGTGGCGGTAGACGGTTGGCATCATGTCACCACCGACGGGTGCGACGCTTACGCGCGCCGTCACGACTGGTGCGGCAACTTCCAGCACGGGCGCTGCGCCGTTCGTGACCATGGCGGCGCGTACTTCCACGTTACGCCGCTGGGCGAGGATGCGTACCCTGCCCGATGGCGCTACGCGGGCGACTATCGTGACGGAGTCGCCGTCGTACAGGCGAATGACGGACACTCCACCCACATCCGACTTGACGGAACGTTGTTGCACGGGAAATGGTTTGTTGACCTCGACGTGTTCCACAAGGGCTACGCACGCGCCCGCGACGAAGACGGCTGGATGCACATTGATCTTAGGGGACGCCCGACCTACTCACGGCGTTTTCACGCCGTCGAGCCGTTCTACAACGGCCAGGCGCGGGTCGAGCGCTTCGACGGTGGGCTCGAGGTCATCGACGAAAACGGCGTGCGCCTCGTTGAACTGCGCTCCGCGCGGCGTTCCGATTTTGCGAGCCTGTCCACAGACCTGGTGGGTTTCTGGCGAACCCAGACCATTGGCGCTGCCGTCGGTCTCGGTGTCATAGAGGCGCTGCCAGCGACGGACGAGGAGGTCGCCGAGAGGTGTGGGCTCCACGACGATGGCGCCCGACGGCTCCTGCGCGGGCTCGGTGAATTGAGGATCGTAGCTCGGCAGGGCGACCAGTGGACCCTCACGGAGCGAGGTGAGCTGCTTCGGACCGACCACGCACTCACATTGGCCGACGCCGCCCTCGAGTACGCTGGCCCGTTCACGGCGATGTGGGCCCGCCTGCCGGACGCCCTCCGAAGGAACACGTCCTGGACCGCACCCGATGTGTTCAGGGAGGTCGCGCACGACGCTGATCGCCGGGTTGGCCACCACCGCATGCTTCGAAGCTATGCGCGGCACGACTACGCCGAGGTCTGTCGCGCCTTCGATCTGCGCGGCGATGAGCACGTGATCGATGCGGGAGGCGGGCTCGGCGTCTTGGCGCAGTGGATCATCGACGCCTACCCTTCCGCTGCGGTGACCGTCCTCGAGCGTCCAGAGGTGGTGGCAATGGCACCGCCGGAGTCAATGGTGCGCTGGCGCAGTGGCAGCCTGTTAGAACCATGGGAGGTCGAGGCGGATGCCGTGGTGTTGTCGCGCGTGCTCCACGACTGGGATGACGCCGAGGCGCTGCAGATTCTCTGCCACGCACGGGCCACGCTCTCCCACGGCGGATGCCTCTACGTTGTGGAGATGTTGGTCCCCGAAGAGAGCGTGGCCGGCGGGCTGTGCGATCTGCACCTGCTCATGGCGACCGGCGGTCGCGAACGCACGGCAGCGCACTTTGGGCGACTGTTCTCTGCGGCAGGCTTCGAGCTCACCGAGGTGCGGAAGCTACCCGCGCTCCCGTCGGTCATCGTAGGGGTGGCATCATGACGGAGGTGCAGTGGCAGATCCCACCCTCGGTGCTGCGCCTTCTCGAACGAGCGCCGACTGAGCGTGCCGTGGTCGTGCTGCTTCGACACAGCGTCCGTGACCACTTGCCGCCAGGTGACGCGGGCTACGTCCTCCCGATCACCGACGTCGGTCGCCGCCTCGCGCTCGAGCTGGGAGGGCACCTGCGTGGCCGGCTGCGCACGCTCCACGCGAGCCCACTCTTGCGCTGCGTCCAGACCGCGGAGGCTCTGGCCGAAGGATCCGGTGTTTCCCTCGCCGTCAATCCCAATAGGCTCCTCGGCGACCCCGGCGTGTTCGTCGTCGACGGACGACGCGCTTGGGCAAACTGGGAGCGGCTCGGCCACGAGGGCGTGATGCGACACCTCGTCAACGAGACCGCTGCGCTCTCGGGAATGGCGCGCCCCGACGAGGCCGCGCGCTTCCTCGTCCAGTCAATGCTCGGCGAAGCGGCGAGCCGCCCAGGGGTGCACGTGTTCGTGACCCACGACTCGCTCGTGACCGCAACCGCCGCGCGCCTGCTCGGCAGGCCACTCGGCCTCGACGACTGGCCCTGGTACCTGGAAGGGGCCTTCTTCTGGCCCTCCAACGACGGCGTTCACGCCGCCTACCGGGACGACATGACGTTCCACCCAGGTCCGCTCTGCCACCTGGTCGAGGACGACGTCATCGAGTGCGCACGGCGCGAGATCGCGGCGACAGTCGGGCTCGACTCTGGTGCGCGTTTTTTCTTGGCGGGCGGCGCCTTCAAGTCGCTGCTCACCGGTCGCCCTCCGAGAGACCTCGACCTGTGGGCGCCATCCGACCGCGACCGCGATCTGCTCCTCGCTGCGCTGCGAGTTCAGGGCGCGCGACCTGCCGGTCCGCGACCCTTCGCGGATGCCTTCGAGATCGCCGAGCGCGTGGTCGAGGTCCCCCACAAGACCGAGCCAGATACGCTTTCCAATAGGTTGGCGCGCTTCGACATCGGACTCTCGGCCGTGGGCGTCGAGCATCGACCCGACGGCGAGTGGTCCGCGATGGTTCATCCGCTCGCGCTCGAGTCGGTGCGTCGGCGCGAGGTCCGGCTACTCAAGCCGCTGGTCAACTGGAAGTACGCGCTGACGACGCTGGAGCGAATGCGCCGCTTCGCGCAAGAGCTGTCCTTCTCGGTTCCCGCAGAGGAGGAGGCCGAAGTGTGGCGCGTGTTCGAGGCCCAGGGCCCTGAGCTGCGTTCGGGACTGATCGAGCGCTACCGAAGGACCGGGGCAGGTGGCTTCGGCATCATGGAGGAGGTCGCATGTCGATTCCCATGATCGCCGGCCTCTACCCCTACACGCGCGGTGGCGTCACGCACCCGCCCAGGATAACGCTGCAGGAGATCCCGTTCAGCCTCCAGGTCAACCCGAGCTACCGCGACGACCTGCTCGTGCTCGCAGGCGACCGAGCCTCAGCCGAGCAGCTCGAGTCGTTCGGACTCCGAGTGCACCGCGGGTTCGACGACGCGCCGGCAACGATCCAGCGGGACACGGCGCACAAGATGAAGCACTGGATGTGCCTCTGGGCGCTCCGTGAGTTCGGGGAGTTCCTCTGGGTCGACTGGGACACGGTGCTCCTGCGTCCACTGAACGATGCCTTCTGGGAGGACTGCCGTCGCGGAGGCACCCCGAAGTTCGTGCGCATCCCAGGGTACTGGGCGACGGTGAACTGCGGCGTCTACTGCGCGTCGCAACGATGGCTTTGCGAAATGGAGCGCAGCTTCGGCGCCGAAGTGTCCGAGCCCAACGATGAGCTCCTCTGGGCGAGCGTCCTACCCCGCGACGTCCAGGACCGCGACGAGTTCTGGTGGGGCGACCGCGTGGTCCAAATCTGGACCGAAGCCGACTTCGGCTTCAGTAGGGCCCCCCCAGCCCCCCCAACCCCACCACTTCGCGACTTAAGCCAGTTAAATCTTGTAGATACCCCCCTCTCCATTCAGGGGCTGTTGACGAAGGGTCGAAATTGCCCAGGCCGAAACTCTGAGGCCCAGTATTCATGAGGGTCTGCCGAATCGCCAGATGCCGTTCGCGGGGGTTTTTCAACACCCTCTTCATGGAGAGGGGGGCCAGGGGGGTGAGGTCAAAACCAACGCTCACCCTACACAGCCACCTTCGGCGCAGTGGCCGGACACTCGATCAACCGCCTACTCTTCGCCGTTTTGCGGCGCATCACTTGCACAGCGAAAGCCGTAGTCGTCGTGGCGGTAGGACGGGGCGAGGCCGTTGCAATTGGCGGCGCGTAGAGAGAAGCCGACGAGGTACCAACTGCCACCCCGGATGACGCGGAACGATCCGCTGCTGGGCCCCGTGGGGTTTGTCACGGGATCCGAGGTATAGGTACGCCTCGACCAATCGTTCACCCACTCCTCCACGTTCCCCGCCATATCGTAGATACCATCGGGCGAAACACCCGCGGGGAAGGCATCCACCGGCGAGGTGGCGGCATAACCATCATTGCAAGCGCTCTCACGACAATTGGCCTTGGCAGAAGTAGGCGACCAAGCCGCACCTGAACAGCTCTCATGCCACGACGACGGACAATCGTCTCCCCAGGGATAACGACGATGAGTCTCGCCCTTGGCCGCACGCTCCCACTCCGCCTCCGTGGGCAAACGGCCACCCGTCCAAGCGCAATAAGCCGTCGCCTGCTCCCAATCCACATAGTTCACTGGATGATTTTCGAGGCCAACCACACCGTAGGTAGAATTGCCACCATGGTCTGGAACCGTGCAAACACCTGCATCCACGCAAGCCTGGTAAGCCCCTGCCGTTACCAGATAGCGGTCCATATAATAGGCGCTCAGGGTCACCTGGTGCGCCGGTTGCTCGTCAGTGTATCCCCAAACGTCGCTCGCAGGCCGGCCCATGGTGAAGGTCGTCGTCGCGCCGGTAGCGGGGATACGCACTCGGTCTATCTGAGCCGAGCAGTTCGTGCCACCCCAACCCGCAATACACGTACAGTTGTCAGGCGCTGTACAAGACCCACCGTGCTGGCATGCGGGATCGCATACCGGCGTCGTGCACGTCGCGCCCTCCCAACCATCGGCACAAGTGCAGAGATCAGTCCCCGTGCAAACACCACCATTTTCGCAAGCTGAAGCGCAGAGGGCCACAACACAAACCCCATCCAAGCAGGTCAATCGGCTGTTGCAGATGTCATTCGGATAGCATGGACCACCCAACTCGCCAGGTGCCAACTCGGCGTCACTTGGCGTGTCTCTGAAAACATCTTTGCCAACATCCCCAGGAGACGCGTCGTCACAGCCAAAAAGAAAAGCACAACAACTCAGACAAAAAACAAAGACCACGCGAAGGCGGTGCAGAGTCATCTGATTACCTCCACTCACACTGGTGAAACGAGAACATATCTACATGGATTGGCGGAAATAACGACACAAACGACAATCGATACAACAGTTTCTCACTACCCCAAACCAATGGCTGGGTCAAGATGCGGAAACTGTGCAAAGGCGTTCTAGACAAAGACTGGCCAGTCCCGAAGAGGACTCAACTGGAGACCGGAGGCTGTCAACCGGAGGAGCCAGCCGAAGCATCAACGGGCGATCCCCTTCACCCCGTCCAATCCCACTCTGCCGCGTTGTACGGGTCGACCTACGTGTAGCCCCGTCTGGTGCCCACCCCGATCATCCACGCCCCCCACACCCGGGCCGGCACAAGGCCGACCCCATTCTCTCCTCTCCACCCTCACCCCACGCCCCTCACAACCTATCCGCCAAGCCCGCCGCCACCATGGCCGAATCATTTTCGCTCCTTGGCCTTGAACTTGCGGGCTCCGCGAATGGGCATTCGACTCAACCTACTTTGGCCCGATAACACTGAGGCAGTACAACGTGGTACTCGAAACGGACACGGACGCTCGCCCGTCGCCCGTACGCACTCGGCCGCAACAGTAACAACCGTGTTGGTGGGCTGCGTCATTCTCGAAGCACGCCATCTAGTCTTCCAATCCAAACTGGCGCCGAAGGTCCGGGCAGGAAGCGATGCACTTCAGTGGAATATCGAAGGAGCGATGAAGATTTGGATTATCGGTTCTGAGCGCCTTCTCAAGGAAGCGGGAGATGGCATGCGCCTTCTCCTGGTTCGAGCACGCGTCAGAGAGTCCTCGAACTAGCGCATTTCCCTTAGCCCGCAGGGAGAAAATACCTGAAAAGCCCG
>CAYVQF010000073.1:0-24768 GCA_964454015.1 uncultured Myxococcales bacterium | reverse complement strand
GGTTGGATCAGAACTCAAAGGATTTGTCTAGTAAAATTAGAATTCGATCCCCCTGACACACCCCGGCCTCACCCTAGCCCGCTGCGCGCGCCTGCGCTAAACTCGGGCGGCGATGTGGCGCGCCCGGGCAGAGGCCCTGCCGCACCCCCATCCATACCAAGCTTCATCTGGAGTATCGATGAGCCCGGAACACGCACAAGACCGAGGGGATGGAACCGGCGACCGTGGGCCAGCCTTTGACACCGAAGCTGCCTACGACTTCCTCTACCTCAAGGCAACGCCCATTGAGAACATTCGCCTGGCCCATTGGCGCGGCGACGCTGACGACAACGCCTTCTGGCGCGTCATCAGCCGCTTTCAGAACCCTGACGGCGGCTGGGCCAACGGCATCGAGCCCGACTATCAAGGATCTGAATCCTCGATCCATTCCACCATCGAAGCCCTGCGCATCCTCGTCGCCCACCAGCAAATCGAACACCCCCAAGTGGGCAGAACCGTTCACTTCCTCAGACAAACCATGCAACAAGACGGCTCCTGGCAAGAAGTTCAGGAGGTCGCCTCGCACCCTGCCGCGCCCGAATGGTACGCCCCAGCGCGCTTCCGCATCTGGGAAAGTGCCTGCATCGCCGGCTACTGCTTGGAGCTTGGCTACACCGAACTCTGGACCTCAGCCGTGCGCTACGTGCGCAACGCCTGGGCCCAAATGCCCCCGGCTGAGGTCCCACACCCCTATTGGGCCGCGCTGCTCTTACTCGGACGCTCCCACGCCGACGTCGATCGCAGCATCGCCGCCGACTGCATCGACGCCCTTGGACGCTTCATCCGCCGCGAACGCATCGACCCAGCAGACTGTTCTTGGCTCATCGAAATCCTCGACATGGTCGACCCGCCGCAAGCACCAGATCTTATGTGCCAGCTCGCCGATATCCTCGCCGCCCATCAAGATCCAGACGGCGGTGTCAACACCGAGTACGGCGACCAAATGCGACCGAGCGCCACTTTCAACGCCCTCATGGCCATCGCCCTCATGGCCCAACGCGGACTCGTCGTCTGATAGCACTGTACCCAAGGCAATCCCAAGTCTATGAGAGCTCACCCAAACACCCCCACGACCTCGTCACGCCAGCACCACCGCATGGCGGCCCTCCTCCTGCTGTTGTTGCCACTCTTCACCTTCGGCTGTGAAGACAAAGTCGTCATGCCGCAGCAGCAACCGCCGCCCAAGTCCCAAGGAACTGGCAACACGACCGCCGCCACCGATGCCGCCACCGCCCCTGGCATGCTGCCACCCGTTCGCTCCGCCACTGACGAAACCGAGCCCGTACCCGAAGCCGACGCTTCCTCCATCTGGGCGCACCTCTCCATCGCCAACCCATCACGCCTCTTCGCCTTGCTGGCACTCACGGGCCTACTCGACACGGACGATCTCGAGAGATTCTTTGCAGACCAGGTGGGCCTCGATGCGCTGAACGCCGTGGTCTGGGACCAACAAGCCCACCTCTTCTGGCTCGCCGAAAGCCTGACACCTGTCGTCGTGCTCACCATCAAAAGCAAAGACGAGTTCATCACCCCCTTACCCGAGAATCGCATCTACCGACGCCAGGGCAATGAAATCAGCCTCCCACTCTCCGTTGCCAAAACGGTCTACATCAACTTCTCCCACGCCTCGGCCATCATCAGCAGTGACTGGCGCCACTTCCCACTTCTCCAGCCTCATATCGACGCCATCCTCGAGTCGCCCCGGGACGCACTCGTCCAGGGCCACTTCAAACTGCGCAATATCTCCCTCGGGGAGGAAATCAACCGTCTCCCCCCCCCAACTCCGGCCCTCGCCGCGGGTTGGAACGCCTCACGCGACACCCTGGACGACTTCTGCGACACCATCACCAGCATCGACCTCACTATCACGGAAGACGACCAAGCGACCCACCTCCTCGTCCGCACCCACCCCGGAGAACGGGGGCCGCTCAAGGCTTTGCTCAGCCATGCCCGCCCGGCCGACCCTCTCCAACTCTACAGTCGCGTGACCTCACTCTCACCCAAATGGTGGCTCTGGCATGACCTGCGCCAGCCGCCACTGCGCCTCGATGGGCTCACTATCGCCCTCATCTCGGAACTCCTTCACCGCACAGAAAAGGCCGACAAGACACTCCTCGCCCACGAGCTCGACCGGGCCCAAGCCCTCACCGGACCGGTCATCCGGGCCTACGTCGAGCGCGGCGAACAGAGCGCCACCATCGCCCATGCCACCATCGCCCAGCGTGATGCCTTCGCCGCAGCCACCGCTGCCCGGCGCCAAGAAGCCCTCGAGAAAGGACTCGCCACGGACCCAAGCCTGCGCCCCTTCGCCAAGCGCAACGCACCCGATGCCTTCGATGCCCTCGCCTTCACCAAGCCAAAACCTGCCGTCGCCATCGAAGCCATCTATGGCGATGATCTGACCGTCGTCACTGCAGCCACGTCCGCTGAGGCGTCGCGCCTGGTGACCCAAATCGCCGCAACCCTGCCAGAGCCCCCCCAGCTCCCCCAGGCCATGGCCGATGTGCCCGGCAAAAAGCTCCTCCTCTTTGCCTATGACGGCGTCCAGGACCGGACCACACCGCCCGCCACTCTCAGCCTCACCCTTGGAGACGCCAGCCTCGAGCTGCACCTCCACCTCCCCAAAGCGCAAGAACAGGCGCTGCGCTGAGGTGGCGCGCGCCACCACACGCCGACACGCCCGACATTGCCCAGGGCGGCGACTCAGCCCCGCAAAACACCAGCCCCAGCCAACCCAGGTGCTCCTGTCGTACGAACGACCCCAGCACTCACCTTGCAGCACCTCAGTGCTCCTTACTTGGACCTGCTGAGCACACCGCTCAGTCCATCGAAGGCGCCAAGCAAGAGGGAACACGTTGAACAGGGCTGGAAGGTGGCCGACCAGGCCCGGTGGTCAGTCACCTATCAGAGGCCCTCTCAAACACCTACCACGCTCTCTTCGAAGCGAAAGTGTCCGGTCGGGTGCAAGGAAAGCGGGCTGACAAGCGCAGCTAGGGCCGCGAACAGGTCGCAATCTGCATCGTCCCCGTACCGCTGGGCAGGGTCACGCTGACATCACTCGAGCAGATCGTCAGTGCATTGCCACTGAAGGTGCTGCTCGTACAATCACTCGCTTCATCGCACAACGCCGTACACGCGTCCTGAATCGTTGCACACTGCCTGGCGCCACTCATCCCGCTCAAGTACTCGCAGCTCTTCCCGGCATCACAGTTGGCGTTCGAAGTACACGTGACCCCGTCGAAGAGCTTGGTACGCAGACAAAGGCCCGTGGCACATAGCGTCCCATCTTGGCCTGGGCAAGGCGCACCAACATCGCCACCCCCAGTGGGCAGCTCGCAAACCCTGTCCACTGTGTCGTCGCGGTAATTCCAATTCAGCGTGCAGACATTGCCTGGGTTGGCACCAGGCACATTGCAATCGTCGTTGTCCAAACAGGAACGCACACACATCCCGATGTCAGTCGGTCCAGGCGTGAACCCATACGCCGAACAAACCTGCCCGTTGGCGCACTGCTGGTCGAGGTCGCAAATGACCGTGCATTCTCCCGTGAAATTGAGGCAATAGTCGTGAAAACACTGCCCATCACTCCCACACTGCTGACCCAGAGGGTTGCCACTCGCGTTGGGGAAGGCGCAATAGCTGACCAAGGCGTTGTTCACCACCCGCAGCTCTGAACAAACACGCACTCCATCGGTGCAGTCCGCCGTCGACGTGCAAACCTGATCCAGGAGCCGGGTACAGACATCGAAAGTGCCGCTCAAGCCATTCTGCTGCAACAACTGCCCGTCACAGATCTGGCCGCTAGCGCATTGCCCCATGTTGACACACGGCGGACCACAAACGCCGTTGACACAGGAGCGCGCCGCACATTGGCTGTGGGTCGAACACGGCACCCCCGCGGCAAAACCACCCTGGTTGGGCATACACACCGTCTCCAAGCCGCCCATGGTGACATTGGGAACCACGGCGCACACCGTTCCCGCAGCACAACTGGCCTGAGAGGTGCAGGGCAGTGGCGCCACCTCCGTACAGATCCGCTTCTGCACTGTGCCACCACTCGCCGTGGACACTGTGCTCAGGCTACAGGAAAATCCCGTAGCGCAGTCACTGCCGCTCTGGCACGGCTGGGAGCAATAGGCGTTGAAGCGCCCGGGAACACAGAGATTGCCCCGGCAGTCGTGATCCGCCTGGCACACCGCCCCCAAGAGACCCGTCGTCGCATTCGGGCCGCGGCAGAAAAACGTCACATCCACAGGCTCGCGCCGCGCGTAGCACACTTCAGCGCTCAGACACTGCCCATTGGCTTCACACCAACGCGGCGGTCTGCACAGCGACGCTTGGCCACTCGCGCCCCCCGGCAGCGGCACTGGCGCCACCCGACACTCAAAATCGCCGGGACAGTGCACCGCCGTCTGACATGGCCCAGCGCACTGGCCCTCGAGGCACAAGCGCTGGGCACAGTGATCGTCGTGTGAACACGTCGCGCCACTCTCGCCGCCGCCGGCGTTGGGAACACCACAGGTGAAGCTCACCTGGAGATCTGTCTTCGTAGCCACACAACGCAGCGGGGAGGCGCACATCCCATCGTAGGTACACGCCGCTGGCGGGCGCGGCTGACACAGATCCAACGTCACCGGCCCGCCACTGGTCGGCACCGCCGTGTTGCTGCACACCCACTCACCGTCGCTGGAGCAATCTGCGTTGCGAACGCAGGGCAACACGCAAGTCCCACTCAAACATAAATTGGATGCACAGTGGGCATCTTGAGTACAACTCGCACCCAATGCACCGGGGCCCACCGGCGCGCCACAGACCAAGCTCAGCTCCCCATGCCCGCGATTGACCACACAGACTTGGGGGGCAGCGCAATCGGCGTTGGCCTGACAAGTCACGGGCAGAGGCACACAACTGCGCGCTGCATAGCCGCCCACCTCGACGTCTTCACAGGCGTGACCGACCGGGCAGTCAGCGGCGCTCACACAAGGACGACCGCACAGCCCATCGATGCATGCCCCTGACACACAGTCCGAGTCGTCGGTGCACGCCGCACCACCGGGCGAAGTCCCCACGGGCACCCGACACGCCAGCGTCAGCTCTCCCCCACTCCAGGACCACACGCAGGAAGTGCCCACGGGACAATCGGAGTTTCGCCCACAGGGCAGCTCTTGATGGACATCCGTCTCGACTTGATCCATCAAATCCGCCACCTCCGAGGGCGTGTCGCTGACATCGACCAAGCCGTCTTCGTCCACCTCGGCTGCGATCTCCGTGTCAGCCGTCACATCCTCCGCGACATCGATCTCCACATCGATCTCTTGCTCGACATCGCCCGTTAGCTCCTCGCCGGCCTCGTGCACATCGGCCACATCCAAGGTCTTGGTGACGCCGGCAGAGTCGTCACAAGCAACGGTCCACGTCATCGCAAACACGGAAACAAGCACCAGCCTCATCCACTCTCGTCTCGACATCTCTCACTCCATCGCAAACCAAGCACCTCCGCACAACCCAACCACGCCCGCAGGGCAATCACTTGCCTCCGCACGGAGTCGCTTCCATTTAACTACCTGTGTGCCACTATACGCAGTGTGCCCATAAAATCAAAGCCCTTGGCCTTGCATGGGCACAACGGCGCTACAGCACGCTGACACTGACGACCCTGGTCCCTAGTCGTGCGCGGCAGCCCACAGCAAGGCTTCGCGGACAGCGTCAAAAATGAGCCCCTCGACAATGCGCAAGGGCCCATGCTGATCCAACAAACGCTCTGCTTGTTGCGGTGGCAGCGAGCCAAAGAGGACCGCCGGTCCATGCCATGGCAGCCGGCGCAAAGCCTGCAAAATGAACACGCCCTGCAAGCGTCGAAGCTGCGCCTCGGCCCGCACGCGATCCCCCCCAAAACGCGCCGAGCTCGCCAGGGCATCGAGATCACCACACAGCGCTTCCGGCGCCGTCTCGTCGAAGTGCATGTCCAACAACACCAGATCGGGGCGCTGAGCTTGCAGACGCTGCGCCACATCGGTCCAGGTGCAGAAGACCTCGAGGCTCAGTGGCGGCAAACGCTCGCCATGAGCCTGCAGAAAATGTGCATACTCTCCACGGCTACCGCGATCATCCACAAGGTAGGTCAACATCGCATGCCACTCCGGCGCGGGCACGCATCGCCCACTCCCACACTAGGTCGCATATCCAGAACGGGAGCGCAAGCCTCAACATCGGCCGCGCTCATCCACCACCTCCAGCTCACGGCGTCTCCCACTCCGCCCCATTCTCGCGCGGCACTTCGCCGCGGCCCACACACACCACATCCAGGCGCAGCGGCTGGGGCGACAAGTAGTCCTGCTGCATCTCTTCCACTGGAACCGCGCTCAAGGTCAGCACCTTGCGCTCCCCGGGCTGCCGACATCGCAAGTCCCAGAAGTCAGGCTGCCCCGTCAGCGGGCTCACGGTCAAGTTCATCGACTCCGGTTCCAGGCTCAAGGAAAACTCCAGGTCCTGAGGGCGAGCGCGCGAAGGCACGACCCGCAGCCGTCGCACCGTATATGCCTCCATCAACAGGGGGCGTTGGAGATCCAGGGCCTTCCCTCGCTCTTCCAACGCCAGACGCGGCTGACAACGGCGCAGGCGCACCTCCAAGGCCAGTGGCTCCCCATAGCTCTCTTCGTGCTCCCCCCGAATCTCAACCCGATGCGGACCGCGCCCCCGCTCACAGGTCGCGCGCCACACCAAACGAGACCCCACCACCGAGCCCACGCCCTCGCGCTTGACGATGCGAACACCCTCGTCTGCCACCAACTCCACTTCCAACAGCTCTCCCTCATCCACTTCAAAAGAGGTCGACCCCGCCGCCGTCTTCACCAAGGGGAGGCACCGCATGCGCACATCGAGTTGCTCCCGCGTGACATAGCCCCGACGGTCCCGCGCCTCAATTGCGATGGGCCGCCGCAGGTCCGGGCACCACAAGCGCGCACTCAAGGTCCCGATGAAGCGCGCGCCAAGGGAATCGGCATCGCGTCGCATGACCAAGTCCATCTCACCACTGCCGCGTATGGCGATGCCGGACTCATCGAGATCACCGTCGGCATCGACGATCTCGAAGGTCCACACCAGCGTCTCACCCTCACGCATGACCCCATCGAAGGCTGGCGCCAGGTTGCGAATCTCAGGGGCACACACCCGGTCCTCGACGACGACACGCACCACCCCGCGCTCTTGACCATCTTGGGTGGCGATGTCGACCCTACAACTGCGCGACGTCAACGATCCCAACGCGCTGCCCGCCCCTCCCAAACCTTCGATGCAACCCGGCTTCAGCGCCACCAACAGAGACCACTCCCCATCGCCACCCTGACGCAGACGCGGCCTCTCAAAAGCCTCAGCCAACGCGCGGTTCTCGCACACCAACACCGGCTCGGCCAACGCCTTGGACGCTGCCTCTCCAAAGAGAAAGACCTGCACTGAGGCCCGCCCTGCAGCGCGCTCGCTTTCGCCGACATACTCCGTCAACCGCACCTGCCGGGTACTAAACTCGATGGTGGGTTGCTTCCCCAACTCAGAGCGCGCCAACACCAAAAGAACATTCAAGGCATCCGAGCGCTCTGAGGTCTCCGCGACCGAAAGCTTCAACGTCCAGTGCTGGGGATCGTTCAAGGCCAACTTGGCAACGTCGATCTGAAAACGGAACAGCCGCTCGCCTGCGGCGTTGTCGGCAGGTAAGTCGATCAAAGTGATGCTCGCCAAGGTGCGCTCGGAGAAGCGCGCCCGCACATCCCACGCGTCACCCAACGTCGGCGACTCACCTCGCAGACCATGCTCCCGCCGCCCAACCACGACGACGGCGCTCTCTTCCGTCGTGCTGAAATTCAAGCGCTCATCCACCCGACCGAGCAAAGGATCGAACCAAACGGACAAGGTCGCCGTGTAGGTCTGCCCGTCGACGATCTCGCACAAACGCGCATCGCTCGGACCCACGCAAGGCAAGTGATCGCCTTGCTCACCTTCCAAAACCAGCTCCTCCAAACGCATGGGCCGCAGCTTCCCTGCCTGCAGGCGAATCACTTGGCTCACGGCCTCCGACACCTGATCACTCACGCTCAGCGTCGCCTCCCACCCCCCCGTGTCATCCCAATCCACATCGGGCAGAATGAAGCGCCCATCATAGGATTCCATGCGGCGGCCATCTGGCAACAGCAACTGAAACAACAGCGGATCGTCGTCATCATCCTTGGCAAAGGCCTGCAAGCTCAGCGCTCCTCCCGCCCGGATCTCGACAACCTCCTGCCTCTCCGGCGACAGAACGTGAATCTGCTCCCCTTGCCGGATCTGCATCAACACGAAGCGCGGGGAGCTGTTCGGCCGAAAAACCACCACCCGTACCCGCTTGCTGTCCTCACTCACCGGAGGGCCAAGAGACACACACCGCATGGTCAGCTCATAGCTCGTCCCCTGACGACTGCCGTCCACGAAATCCGGTGTCCACACCAACTCTCCCGGACATGCGGCACTGGCCAGACGCTCGGCACAGGGCGCCAACGCGCTGATCGCCGGCGCCAATGAGCAGCGATCCGGCCGACAGCTATCATGTCTCAGACTCACCCAAGCCTGAGGATGACGCCCGCCTTCACACAGCGGAATCGTCAGCGTCTCCCCAACTTCAACCCGAAACTCCACCACCGGATCGCCCCCCCCCGCAAACTGAATCGGTGCCCCCCCAAGGAGGCGGCTGGTCGCCAGCAGCACCAACCACATGACACCCGCCAGTGAAGCCAGCGAGGCCGCCAGGGGCAGCGCCGCCCGACGCGGCGCGGGCAGAGGCGCACAACGCATGATGGGAACGGTGATCCTGGCCTCTTTGATGAACGGGGGCTTGCCGCCACCGGCAAGGCGCGCAAACGCAACCCCACACTCATAGGCCGCCAGCTCATCGCGGACACCCCGCAGCCCTGTCCCATAGGTCTCCGGCGCGGGTATCGTCGCCAAAGTATCCAGCACGCTGAACACCAGCACCTCATCGCCGATGATCTCATCGTGCGCCGTCTCGACCACCACCGTCACTGGAGCCTGGGGTGGACTCAAACGCAGCGCGTTGTCCAGTAAGCGCTCCAACGACAACGACACCAATCGACCCGGCGCATTGGCCAAGTACGCCGCCTCCTCGCAACGTACCAACACCTCCACCCGACGAGCCGCCTCGCGCCTCCCGGAAAGAACGCCCAAGGCAGACAGCGCATCGTTGACCACCTGCTGAGGCTCGACCACGGGTCGGCAGCCCTCAGCTATCGCCAACACCGTCCGGTGAATCGACTCGATGGCTGGCAAATCCAAGCGCCGTAAAACCTCCGGGCTCAACGCCTTCTCCCGCTCGCCCGCCACGAAGGCCCGCACCTGACGCCTGAGCGCCATCAACACCCGATGGGTCTGCCGCAAACATCCGTCAGCCCATGGCGGCGCCAACAAGGCGCCCGACAAGCGACGCACCTCGGCAAAAGCCTCGCTCCACCGCGCCCAGAGTCGATCGTGCGGCGCCGCACGCGCCCCACATAGCCGCAACAACTCCCCCCGCATCACCTCCCAATGGGCCTCTGGCGGCCCCTCACCACTGCTCTTGCGCCCGGATGGGTCCCCGCCGCCCTCGTCGCGATCCCCCACGCCCACCGCATCCAGAGACTGCATCAGCGACACCAAACCCAACAAGCGGTGCTTCAGCACATCGTGCGCCAAGGTCCCCAGGACCTTGCGCACCTCCAATAAGCGACGCGCATCATCTGGCTGGCTACGCCGACGCCGACGCTCTACCCACTGCACCAGCGGCTGACCGAGGGCCGGAAGCACCAAGCGCACAAAGACCCACAACAGCAGCGGAACCGCCAAAGACAGCAGCACGAATGAAGCATAGTACGACCAACGGGCGCCAAAAATGTCCAGCCATGACCCCAGCCAGCTCATGGCCCCGCCGAGCGCGTCGCCGCCCCTGCGGAGAGTACATGACCGCCCTCCCTGAGGATCGCCTGCGCCCGCTCCGAGAGCAATCCCTGCTGCAACCCCAACTCCAAATCCATCTGCGTGATGTTGTTGCGTCGCACCGCCGCCAGATAACCCTCTGCCGTCAACTGGCCGCTCAACAACTCGGCGTCAAGACGCGCCACCAACTCCAACCTTGTCGCGTGCAGAAGCGCCTCACCATCCGCCACAAAACAGGCGTCCTTGAGCGACACCACGGGCACCACGGCATAGGTGTCAGCCCCACCACCCCGCACAATCACGAAAACCACCCGACCGTCACGCGATCGCAGCACCACCTCCGTATCCACCTCCTCCGCCTGAAACACGCGCGCCACCAATCGCTGCCACAGTGGGTGGTCATGATGATCGAAACCCTTGATCTGCTGCCGCCAGATCATCCGCAAAGCCGCCGGCACCAGGGTATTGAAACGCGGCCCAAGAGGACCCCGCTGAGTATCCATCACCTCATCCATCGAGACCGAGGCCACCTCGCGCGGAACCGCCAAAAATCGCTTCGCCCGGTGATACAGCCCCAGACGCAGCGCCGCGAAATAGGCACGCACCACCTCTTCAGCACCACCATAGCGATCCGGGCCTTCACTCACCTTCTGCGCCCGCAGCACCGCCCCACCCACACCCGCCGACGCCCCTAAAGTGATCAGGAGCAAGACCAAACCCGTCGGCCAATGGGCCACCAAAGTCAGCAACGTCAAAAACCACGCCCCAGCCAAAGCCAGCAACAGCGGCCGGTTGGCCTGGAGGAATTCTTCCCAACCCTTGGGAACCTGCATCTCCGCACGACCTTCATAGGTCGTCGCCTGCACCTCTTTTACCGCCACCACATAGCGCTCATCGACCAAAAAGGTGCCATCTGGCTGCACCTTGACCTTGTACCGCCCCCGCCAGCCTGGCGTCACCTCTCGCTCTTCGGGAAAGGCCAAGGCTACCACAGAATCGTCGCCCGTATGCTGAACCGCCTCCCGACCTTTTGCTGCAGCAGCCGGCGCCCCAGACCCGCTCTCACCCACACCCCCTTGATGCACCAGCTCCTGAGGCGCACGCCTCGGCGAAGGTGGCTGAATGGAACGCGCTCCGGCCTCGCTGGATGCCGCCCCTGGAGAGCGCTCCCCTATCCCACCATGGACCTGCGGCGCTTGGCTAACCCGGCTGGGGTGTGACGAAGCCCGAGGCGCAGGTGTAGGCGCAGGTGTAGGTGTAGGCGAAAACGTCGGTGCAGGCGTAGGCGTCATCGCTGCTGTTGCAACCTGGGGCGACTCAGCGATACCCAGGTCTTCCAATGACACCAAGTCGTCATCCACATCATCCGACCAAGTGCTCCCGGCCAGACCCGGGACCTTTGACTCGGCCGCGCGCCCTCGTCTGTTCCGACGCCCTCCCCCAAACACATCGTCATCTGCAACGGCCGTAGCCGTCAAACCCGCAACTTTCGGACTCAGACCAGGTGAAGAGCCGTCCCCCCCCGTCAGGCTTGCCGTGTTCGCAGCCTGGCCAGGTGAAGAGCCGTCCTTCCCCGTCAGACCGGCTCTCTCGACGCGCTCACTCCCGAGCACCGTGGCCTTCTCCGCAACACCACCCCCTCCATCGGCACCCCGCTCCGACCCCGTCACCAACAGGGGACCCGGGTTGGCCCCGAGGACTCTCTCCTCATCACAGGTGGGCCGCGTGGCACGCCGACGCCCACTTACCACTTCGGGCTGCGCGGCCATTCCTTCCGCCAATTGCAACCCCTGGGCCTGCAAAAAGACCCGAATATCGGCCACCGACTTGCGGTAAAAATCGATCTCCCACGTCGACAAACCTGCACTGTGAGCACTCAAAAAGCGCTGCAGATCCGTCTCTTCCCACAAACCCGGAGACTGCGGCGCCAGAAACTTGACCGCCTCTGACCAGATCTCCAGACTCTGTTCCAGGCGAGCGCCGCTCAGGCCCTTGGCCTGCAAAAAAACGCGAAAAGCTTTTCCAAGTTCGACATCACCCAAAGCAACCCCCGCGCGGCGCCCTCACCGCCAGGCAAAACGCCGACTCACTCGGCAATCACTTCTCGTTGACCCGTACACGTTCTGGGGAAAAACTGACCATCTGCCACATACCACCAGTCGCCCAAACGCACCAATGGTATCAAGCGATAGGTTCCCTGGGCGGCATCCTCGACCAACATCAACACGCCGCCGTTCTCGACCCCGCCCGTCACCAAGCGGCTCTCCCCAATCTCAGGTGACATCAACCGGCTGCGCCAACGCTTGAATCCTTTGAGATGCCTCCCTGGATCATGCGCCGACCAATACTGCACGAAGTACTTGAAGGGCAGATGGTTGAAATCACCACCGATGACTTGCTCTGTCTGGGGGTCGAAAGTCGGCGCCCGCCGCGGCGCTTGCTCAGGCTTGGCCAACATCCCATAGGCACCAGGGTAGTTGCCCTGCCACACACACGTGTAATAAGCCACCAGCGCCGCTTGAGGCGTGTGCCGCGCCAATGTCTCGTTCGAACGAACCACAATGCGGATCGCTGGTCCCAACAGCAGGGCCGCCAACAAGCCACCCACACCCGCCAGCGCATAAGCCAACGGCACGGGCATCTCTACCCCCACCAGCATCCCCATGGCAGAAGTCATCCCCACGGCCGCCAACAACAGAAAAAGCAGCCCAGGTAACCACAACCAAGTCGAGGCGCGTAACGCCAAAAACCACGGCGGACTGTGCCGATTGACCAACACCGAAAACGCCTCCGGCTGGGGCGGCGCCTGATCGATTGAAAAACGATCTTCGAACAAATAAGTCCGAAAACCATCGCGTCGACTCGGCGCATCAGACTCGGCCATCTCGATGCGGCGCTCGATACGCTTCTGGATCTTGCGGAGCTCCTCTTCTGAACGATCCCCATCCGCTCGCACCCGCCGCTGAGTGCCGCCAACCTTCGCCCCTAGGCCATCGACATGACGCAACAACGGGCGCTTCTTCTGCCGACCTTGACCCCTTTCGCTATCGTCATCGTCGGCCACGGAGATCGCCCCACCCGACGGCGATCCACTCAACATCCCCAGCTTCGAAAATGCCACCTCACCCGCCTCGGGTAAAGCACCTCCCTCCTCACCACCTCCCCCCATCGACGCTTCGGGGCTCGGCATCATCCGCGGGGCCCCTCCCGTCAAGGAAGGGGGCAAACCCAACGCCAGCGGAGGAGCCGCGGCAGCGCTACTCTGAGAGGGAGGAAGCGGAAGGCCAGGAATCGGCGAAACCGGACCAGAGCCAACGCCACCGGCGCCGCTGCCCAAACGCGGTATCCCATCGAGTGCACCGCCGCGCGCCGCAGGCTCCGGTGCACCCAAATCCACATCGTCATCGGGATGCCCCCCAAGGGCCCCAGAAACAGACGGCAATCCAGGCATCCCACCAGGAGGCGGCAATCCAGGCATCCCACCAGGAGGCGGCAATCCAGGCATCCCACCAGCAGGCCGCAATCCAGGCATCCCCGCGGAATGGGGCTCGGCTGACGCTCCCCCCGGAGGCGTTCGCTCTGCAGCGGCCGCGGACCCAGGTGCCGCCACGGCTGCAGCAATGCCCACATCGCTCAGCTCCCGCGCCCCAACGGGACGACCCATCATCGTCTGGCGCACCCCACCATCACCCGCATGCCTATCGACAGCAGCAAGAGCATCCTCGAAGAGGTCTGCAGGGTTCAAGGTCGAGGCCCGCATGGGGCTCTTCTTGGCCGGCGCCTCCTCTCTATGCCCATCGCGCGAAAGAAGCAGGCCCGGTTCACCGCCGCCTTCCTCTTCCTCATAGGCATGATGGTCCAGCAGATGACCTAGACCACCACCAGAGCCCACCCCACTCCGGTCTTCACCCGAGCCCACGGGCAACGTCATGGCGTGCTGGAAGTCGGCACCACGGCCGTCCCGCGCGGCACGCGGCACGCCACTCTCGTCACCGCGCACCGCTCCCATCCCAACGGGAGGCTGGCTCGTTGGATCAGCCGTGCGCTTGGTATGCACACTCACAAAGGACTTCGCCGCCCGCTGCGACCGCGCGGCAGAGCTCGCCGATGCCATCGCCAACAAAGGTGCTGCGTTGATCGCCGCCGTCGATGCACCTGGGAGATCCTGACTGCAGTCCTCATCCAACTCAGCAGAAGTATAGAGCCCCATCTGGGCTTCCTGCGCCATCTCCGCCGCCGAACCCACGACCACCGAGGGTGTCGGCGTGCCCGAGCGGCGCCGCCGAGAACGCTGATACGCGTCTTGAAACTCCAGTATGTCCTCTAATACCTGGCGATAGGCCTTCTGCTTCCCCAAGGACAGACCCGCATCGATCTTGGCAGCCAAAAACTCATCAAAGGCCCCGACGTCGCTCTCTACGATGAGCTCCCCCAGAAAAACCCCCAGCTCGTGATACACATGCTGGTAAAACTCGAAATGGCGCTCTGAAACGCCCTTGCGCTGTAGGAAGCGCTCATAATGCGGTATTAGATCTCGATTACTTAGCGTCATCGACTGCGCTATCCATGGGAAGTGGGGCCTAGTGCGCCAGAACAACCAAGCGACTTCGTGCATGAGAGAAGCCATGCCGCAACTGACATTATGCCATGCTTTCAGGATGGCACCACCCCATCGCTACCTGAAACTCACCCCCCCAAACGACGCCGCGCACTGGCGACTCTGAGGGCGCATTCCAAGTTGCCATCGTTACCACCTGACGTTATAGTGGCCGCCTCCGCCTCAGGCGTGAAAGGATAGCGGCATGTCACGCCTCGTTCCCTTGCCCAACCCCATCAGACTCGGCCCCTACGAACTCACCCATAAGGTTGTCCACCAGGGCAAACTCGGGGACGCCTATCGCGCCACCCAACACGGCGTTGAGGGCTTCGTTAAGCCGCTGCGAATCAAGCAGCTCTCCTTCCGCTATTCCAACAACGTCGACTTCGTCACCGCCCTGGTCGACGCCGCGTCACGCGTGGTCAAACTCCACCACGCCAATATCGTTCAGCTCCTCGACCTTGGCCACGTCGACCAGCACTACTATTTCGCGACGGAGTTCGTCGCTGGCGTCGATTTCGGCGCCATCATCGCCCTCGCCCGTCTCGACCAGCTCGACATCCCCCAAGAAGTGCTACTCCTCGTCGCTCTCGAGTGCCTCAAAGCCCTCGATTACGCCCACCGTCACCAGTGCTGCCACCATAACCTGGCACCCCAACACATCCTCATCTCATGGGATGGCGAAATCAAAATCGGCGACTTCGGCCTATGTGCTGCCCTCGATGCCTTGCCCCCGCCGCTGCAACCCGACCCCACCATCCGCCATCGCTATAGCGCACCTTCGGTGCTCGCCGGAGCGCCAATGAGCCCGGCTGCCGACATCTATGCCCTCGGACTCATCCTCTACGAGGCCATCGCCCGGAAAACACCCCACCTCACCTATGACCACCAACGTCGCCTGCAGCGCCGACTCGAACCACTGCCACCCTCTGCGGTCAACGCGCGCCTCATCACCACCATCGAGGAAATGCTCCACAGCCAGGCCCCATCCCGGGAAAGCTCGGCAGCGCTCATCCACGAAAACCTCGTCCGCGTCAAAAGCAACGAATTCCCTTCCGCCAACCCACGACAGTTGGCCGATTGGTTGAGCAGGCTCGACCTGAAACGCCTGGCCGATCTCGAAGCCCACCAGCCTCACCACCATCACGGCTTCAACCAACTCCCCCCAACGGACATCCTCCACATCCCCGAACCCCTGCCCCATTCCCCTGAGCCATCGACCGACCCCAGCAGCATCGCCCTGCTCTCCTCCCAAGACTTCCCAAGAGCAGAACCCCTCTTGCCCATCCCCCTCCTCGAACTCAACCACAACCCCTTCACCGCCCAGCTCGCACCAGCCGGAGCCGAAACACACGCCAACACCCTCGTCGAGATGGCCGCCCAGTGTGGCGCCGCCTCACCCAACGCGGCCTTGCTCCTGGGACCTAGCGCCTCCGGCAAGACTCACCTCCTCCAGCACGTCCTCGCCACCCTCCGGCGAGACAACCGCCCCTGTCACCTCGCCTTTCTCACCCCCCAGCATCAAAGCACCCCACTCTGCCTCGCCGGAAAGTGGCTCGTCAGCATTCTCGGGCTCGACCTCTTCGACGATCACGAAAGCGCACAACGACGCGGACAGCACCTCGCCGAACACCTCGAACTCTCCCGCATGGAAGTCGAATGCCTCTTCCGCCTCCTTGGCTTTCCCCAACGCCCCATTCTCGGGCCAGGCCTCCTCCAAGAAAGCGCCAAAAGCATCCTCGAAAAGGCCGCATGGGCCCGACAGCAGGAAGCCCCACTGCTCCTCGCCATCGACAACCTCCATTTCATCGACCGTAGCTCCTACAACCTCCTCATCGAGCTCCTCCAAAGCAACCGCAATCCCCCGCTGGCCTTCATCCTCTCGACCTCCGACGACAACTACCGACACTACCTCCCAATACCCTCCCTCGAGATCGTCCAGCTCGAAGAGGCCACTGCCCCCATGCGCCGGCACTTTCTCGAGACCTATCTCGCCAACCTCCCCATCAGCGAGAGCCTACGCTACCTCCTCGCCGCTGCCCCCGAGCCCCTTGGCCGCATCAAAGACCTCATCGGCCTCGCGCAAATCACCGCCCGCAATGGCACACCCCTCGAAGATATCCTGCGCATGCTCTTGTCACTCGACCCCATGCGCCGCTTCCAAACAGCCCTCACCTACTTCCTGCCACAGGAAAGTCAAATCCTCGCCTGGCTCACCGCCTACGGCCAGCCCATGCCCATCGCCTTCCTCCTCGAAGCCATCAACAGTGCTGCGCAACAGACCTGGCCGCATGTCTCCAACCTCCTCGCCGCGGGCCTCATCGACGTCCCCGCGCCCAAAACCCTCAACATCGCCTCCCCAGATCTCGCCCTGGCCTTTCGCCAAGGCCTCGGTGAAAGCCTCCGCAAACCCATCCATTGCCAGATCGCCAAACGACTCGACGCCAATCCACGCCTCCACGGAATGGCACCCGTACAACCCATGGCGCAGCACCAGTGGGCCCACTGCGAACAACCCGACGCGGTCACCCAACACGCCCTCGACTTCGCCCGACGACTCTACAGCGGGGGCTTCACCGAGGCCTCCCTCGTCCACCTCCAACGCGCCCTCCACGACCTCAGAATCAGCGGCGGCGATCTGCCGCAGCGACGCGCGCGCCTGCAAATCGCGGCCGCCCACAGCGCCATCGCCGTCCTCCAATGGGACCTGGCCCGAGACAACATCGAGAGAGTCTTCCGCGCCATCGATCTCCGCGCCGAGGTCCTCATCGGCATCGACGCCCTTACCACCTTCGCCGTGCTGGAAATCACTTGCGACAACTTCGATCGCGCCCTCAACCACATCGAAGAGGCGCTCCAAATCGCCGCCCAAGGACACTGCTTCGAACAAGATCTCGTCGGCCTCGCTGAGGTCCGAGCCCTGTGGTGTCTCGCCTACGGCGACCTCACCGTCGCTGAGTCCATCGTCGAGCAGGCCACCCCACGCGCCCCCACCGAAGCACAGGGACGACTCCACGCCATCCGGGCTGTCATCGCGGCGAGGCAAGGACTGCCCCGCCAAGCCATCGCCGCCCTGCGACTCGCCAAGACGCGGCTCTCAGAGCAACCCTGCCACGTCCTCAGGACCCACATCTCCCTCGCCGAAGGAGAAATCCTCCGCACCCAGGGCAAAACGGAACTCGCCTGTGAATCCCTCGAGTTGGCCTACGAAATCGCCCTCGAGAGCAGCCACTTCACCAACTACTTCCAAGCTGCCATCGTCTTCATCGACACCCTCGTCATGACCGGACAGGCCTCTACCGCGCGCCGCCTCCTCCGCCAGGCGCTCCACCTCGCCACGGACCTCGGCGCCACCCACCAACAACGACGTCTCGAAATCGCTCAGAACTTCCTCGGCGCGGCCTACCGCGGCGAGGAGGCACCCATGGCCGCCCTGCGAACGGCCTACGAAGATGCCACCCAAAGCGCCATACCGGCCGATCTCATCCGCAGCGCCGAGTTCCTCGCCGAGGCCCTCGACCGCCAGGGTCAACGCGAAGAGGCCGCCCAAGTCAACGCCCTCGCCGCAAGCACCAGGCAACAACGCGGCTACGGGGTGGCGCCCAAACTCCACTAGTCATCCCCATCTCCACCCTCTGGGCCGGCGCATAGGAGCCTCATGGCCAACAGACCTGCACTCCATCACGTCCAATCCATCGTCATCAAAATTGGCAGCGGTGTCCTCGTCCGCGACGGCACCCGCTTTGACCGCGGCACCTTCTGCAGAATCGTCGAAATCGTCGCCGGCCTCGTCGAATCCGGGCGCCAGGTCGCCATCGTCTCCAGTGGCGCCGTCGCCCTCGGACGGGGCCGCATGGGCCAAGAAAAACCCGACCGTCAACGCTCTCTCCCCAAACTCCAGGCGCTGGCTGCCATCGGCCAATCCATCCTGATGCAGCACTACGAGAACGAGCTCGCCCACTACAATCTCTGCTGCGGCCAAATCCTCCTGACCCGTCAGGACA
Source organism: uncultured Myxococcales bacterium (assembly GCA_964454015.1). GTDB lineage: Bacteria > Myxococcota_A > Bradymonadia > UBA4248 > UBA4248 > CAYVQF01. Next base: position 6,174 of record CAYVQF010000073.1, on the reverse strand, counting down.
CGGACAACCGCACCCGCTACCTCAACGCCCGCCGCACCCTGCGCACCCTCTGGGACCTCGGCGCCGTTCCCATCATCAACGAAAACGACACCATCACCACCGACGAAATCCGACTCGGCGACAACGACAACCTCGCCGCTCGCGTCGCCACCCTCCTCCAGGTCGATCTCCTCGCCATCTACAGCGACGTCGACGCCATCTTCGAGCAAAACCCCAAGCTCAACCCCGACGCACGCCCCATCGACACCATCGACGCCCACGCCCCACACCTCGATCACGTCGCCAGCGACACGGCGACCTCCGTCGGCACCGGCGGCATGCTCACCAAAATCGAAGCCGCCCGCATCGCCGCCAAACGCGGCATACCCACCCTCATCACCAGCGGCAAAGACCCCAACGCACTGCTGCGCGCCCTCAAGGGCTCACGCGATGGCACCCTCCTGCTCCCAAGCAATAGCCCCCACAGCAGCAGAAAAGCCTGGATCGCCGCCCTCAAAGCACAAGGACGCCTCATCTGCGATCCCGGCGCCGTCGGCGCCGTCCGCGATCAAGGCAGAAGCCTACTCCCCAGCGGCGTCACCGATGTACAGGGAAAATTCGACGAAGGCGAAGCCCTCGAACTCTGCACCGCCGACGGCCAGGTCTTCGCCCACGGCCTCGCCGCCTACCCCGCAAGCGACATGCGCCGCATCGCTGGCGTGCAATCCTCCAACATCGAAAGCATCCTCGGCTATCACGCCTCAGACGCGCTCATCCATCGCGATGACCTCGTCCTCTCTGAACCCCACAAGCCAACCTGAAACGAACCACCATGCACCACACCAACGCACACGACCTCTCTTGCGCAGCCGGCCAAATCCTCATCGGCGGCTTTGAAGGCCACCAACCACCCCAGAGCCTCCTCGACGCCGTCCGCCACGGCCGACTCGGCGGCGTCATCCTCTTCGCCCGCAACTGCCACAGCCTCGAACAAGTCCAACGCCTCTGCCACGAGCTGGCCCAGCTCGCACCAAACTCACACCCCCTCTGGCTGGCCATCGACCACGAAGGCGGCCCGGTCCAACGCATCAGCGCCAACCTCGGCGCCACCAAACTCCCCAGCGCCGCCCAATGCGCCGCCAAAAACAACCCCCGCCTCACCTACGACATCGCCGCCATCGCCGCCACGGAGCTCGCCGCCCTCGGCTTCAACCTCAACTTCGCCCCCGTCCTCGACGTCGACACCAACCCCCTCAACCCCATCATCGGCCAACGCGCCTACGGCCAAACCCCACAACAGGTCATCCCCCACGCCCTCGCCGTCATCGCCGCGCACAAAGACCACGACATCTTCCCTTGCGGCAAACACTTCCCTGGACACGGCGACACCCACCTCGACTCCCACCTGCAACTCCCCAGAATCGACCACGACATCGAACGCCTACGCCAAGTCGAGCTCCAACCCTTCGCCGCCGCCATCGCCGCCCACTGCCCCCTCATCATGACCGCCCACATCCTCTTCCCCGCCATCGACCCCGTCCTCCCAGCCACCCTCTCACCCCACATCATCGGAATCCTCCGCCAAGAACTCGCCTTCCAAGGACTCATCGTCTCCGATGACCTCGAAATGGCCGCCATCGCCCATCACTTCGGCACCAACGAAGCCATCGTCCTCGGCCTGCGCGCCGGCATCGATCTCTTCCTCATCTGCCGCGACCAAAACCTCTGGCACGACGCCTACGAACACGTCATCCGCGCCGCCGAAGCCGACACCGACCTCCGCGACCGCCTCCTCTGCGCCGCACGCCGCATCGCCCATACCAAAACCCAACTCAACGCCCCCAGCCCACACCCCGAGTGGCGGCAACGCCTCGGCACACCCACAGCCCACGCCACCTGCCAACGGGTCACCGGCCCCTAGCCTCTCTGCGGGATCCACCCTCGTCCAGGCGTCCGCCAACCTCGCCAAAATTCTCGCCAGCGCAACAACCCCGCCCCCCCTCTGTCATCGCGGCGACCTTTTCGCTAGTCTTGACCAGCGGACCCGAAAAGGACCCGCGCCAAAACTCCCCCTCTCTGGCCACCGCCATGACCACCCCCCAAAATCTCCCCATCTGCGGCCTCATCCTTTGTATCGCTGCGGCCCTCCTCGCATGCAACCCCGAAGATCTCATCCCCAAAGGCCTCCTCCCCACGCCCGATCAGATCGCCCCCCCAGATCTGAACGACCTCGACGACGATGAGTGGACCCTCCCCACGGACGACATCCACATCCCCGATCTCCCCCCCGACCTCGTCGCCGATCAGAGCCACGATCTGCCCGACACCCAGACACCTGCCAACACCATCAACCTGCGCTTCGACAGCGGCACCCTCCATTTTGATCTCGACGATCCCGCCTTCTGGATCGTCCCCCAAGTCCCCTCCCACAACGTCAATTTCCGGGCCCCCGTGGCCGACTTCCTCCGCATCGAGACCAAGCCACAGCCCGCCCCGCACTTCATCGATCCCATGCCCCCCATGTCGGGACCCGCACCGCGATGGACCGTACGCAGCTACCACCAAGTCGCGCCGGGCTCACCCTTCACCATCAACCTGCGCGCTGACAGCGACCTGGCGGCGACCCTGGAATTTACCCCCCTCCCCAGCGGCATCCACCTCCGCATCAACCCAGATCGACCCCAGCCCACCCTCCGACGCCTCGCCCTCACCTGGACCGACAACGGCACCCAACTCTTCGCCGGGGGCGATCTCTTTGCCGGCCCCAACGCCAGAGGAAAACGCATCCCCCTCTTCACAGATGATCCTCGCCTCAACCCTGACGCCAAAAACGTCGGCGCCCACTATCGCGCCTTCGTCCTCAACCCGTCTGGCTACGCCATCGCCTTCGCCACCCAGGCGCCGGGCGTCTTCGACCTCGCCGCCACCCACCCAAATCACCTCCAAGCACGCTTCGCCACGGACCAACTCGAGCTCAGCATCTGGTTCAACCACGACATCCTCCGCGCCCTGAACGCCTACCGCAACGACCTCTCCCTCCCAGCGCCACCCCCGCCCTGGGCCCTGGCCCCACTCGTCTACTTCGACCAGCCCACGGCCCAGACCGACCTGCTCGCCGCCGCCAACCTCTGGTCCCAGCACCGCATCCCCATCGGCGGCCTCGCCCTCGGGGAATGGTGGCAGCGCGCCAACAACCACTTCGACTTCAACCCGCACCTTCTGCCCGATGCCCCTGCCTTCACCCCAGCGCTCCACCAACGCGGCGTCGCCCTCATCTTGCTCGCCCACCCCTACCTGGCCAATGAAGATGAGTCCCAACGCTTCCCAGGCTGGAGCAACGACACCTCACGCTTCACCGAGGCCCAGGAACTCGGCCTCCTCATGCAACGCGGGCAACAGGATTTCATCGTCGAATGGCAACCCCAACGCACGGCTGCCATCACCGACCTGACCCAGAGCTTGGCCAGAGATTGGTGGACCGCCACTTTTCCAGAGCCCACGGACGCCCTGGGAGGTGTGCTCCTCGCCTTCGGCGCCGACGTCCACCTGCGATCCATCGACAGCCTGGGACCCATCACCGCCGCTGACGGCACTCCCAGCTCCCTTCTCCCACGCCATCTCGGCCACCTCGCCCATCGCGCGTGGCGCGAGCGTTTCTCTGAGCCCGTCCTCATCCTCAGCCAAAGAGTCGCACCGCACCTGGCCGGCTGCGCCTGGATCCAGCCGCCCAGCCATCAACACGAGGCCCTCACCCAGGCCATGAGCGCCGCCATCAACCTCAGCCTCAGCGGACAGGATTGCTTCGCCATCGATTTCAGCCGGGTCGACGCCGACCCAGACCTGCTGGCCAGGATCGTCGCCCTCCAGAGCCTCATGCCCATCATGTGGATCCCCCAGCAGGCCCTCACCCTCCTTGACACCGCCCCGGGGCGGCGCATCCTCCGCAACTTGACCCGCGCTCGCATGCAGCTCTCTCCCTACCTAGCCGACCTCCAGCAACGGCGTGAGCCCTTCATCCAGCCCCTCCATGTCCGTAGCCAGAGCCTCACCGCCTCTTTGTCTGATGACGCCTTCTTCCTCGGCCCTGACCTCATCGTCTACCCTGCCGTCAGAGGAGAGGGCAGCACGCGACAGGTCGCCCTCCCCATCGGCAACTGGGTCAACTGGCACAGCGCCGCCCGTAGTCCCGGGCCACTGCGCCTCACCCTCCCCTACCAGCCAGATCGCGTGCCAACCTTTGCCCGCAGCGGAGCCATCTTCCCCCTCGCTTTCCCCGACCTCGCCACCTTGGCCAACCCTGCCGACCCCAACCTCATCGCCCCCCAAGCCCTTGCCCACCTCGCCTACGTCCGCACCATCGAGCAGGCCTTGGGCAGCCTCTCCCTCCCCGACGGCACCACCCTCTCCTTCACCGCCCACCCCGAAGCCAACCAGGTCACCATCTTGGAGATCCAAAACGGCACCCAGGTGCAAACCCTTTTCCTCGAGCTCTTCGCCGCCTATCCCGACGCCATCTTCTGTGACGGCCTCCCCCTCCCCCTGGACGAGGAGCTGGCCCTGACCCCGGAAAACCCGCCACCCACGAGCCGGCGCCGGGCCCTCCCCACGGGGCACTTGCTGCTGCTCCACCAGAACGTGCGCTGCGAAATTCACTGGCCCTGAGCCGCCCGAAACCCCTCGCGCCGATGCGCTATGCCCCACTGCCTGAGCGCGCTATGCTCCTGACGCGACGTGTCTCGCACGCCTGACGTGCCCTTGGAGGATAGAGAGCATGACCCCTGACTTTTCAATAAAAAATCTCGACACCCTGCGCAACACAGACGAACTACTCGCCATTGGCAATGAGACCATCACTCCAAACTACGCCCCCCAGCCCGTCATCTTCACCCACGGCAAAGGGACCACCCTCTGGGATCACGACGGCAAAGCCTACCTCGATTGCATCGCCGGCATCGCCGTCTCGGCCCTCGGCCACGCCCATCCTGAACTCACCCAGGCCTTGCAAGACCAGGTGGCCAAGCTCCTGCACACCTCGAATCTCTACTTCAACGAAAACCAGATCCTCCTGCAAGAGATGCTCTCGAAGTGCTGCTTCGCAGATCGCTTCTTTTTCGCCAACTCTGGCGCTGAAGCCAACGAAGCCGCCATCAAGCTCGCCCGGCGTTACCAAAAATCCGTGGCCGGTCGAAGCACCAAGGTCAACATTGTCGCCGCCCACCAATCCTTCCACGGCAGAACCATGGGCGCCATCGCCGCCACGGGTCAGCCCAAATACTGGGAGGGCTTTGAGCCCCTGCCACCGGCCTTCCAACACGTCCCCTTCAATGACGTCGATGCCCTCGCTTCCGTCGTCGATGACGACACCTGCGCCGTGCTCCTCGAGCCCCTCCAAGGAGAGAGCGGCGTGCGTCCAGCCGCGCCGGGATACTTCCAAGCCGTCCGCGAGATCTGTGACCGCACCGGCGCCATCTTGATCCTCGACGAAGTCCAATGCGGCGTCGGACGCTTGGGCACTCTCTGGGCCTACGAACAGCTCGGCATCGAACCCGATATCGCCACCTGGGCCAAGGGCATCGCTGGCGGCGTCCCCATGGGCATCATGGCTGTGCGCGAGAAACACGCCCATGGCTTCCAGAAAGCCTCTCACGCCACGACCTTTGGCGGCAACCCGCTGGCTTGTCGAGCCGCACTCGTGGTCCTCCAAACCCTCCAGCAGCCCGGCTTCCTCAACAACGTGCAGATACAAGGCGAAGCACTCCGCCAAGGACTGCGGCGCCTACAAGAGAGCCAACCCGCCATCGTCGATGTGCGCGGGGCCGGTCTCCTCGTTGGGGCCGAATTGAAGGCCGGCCTGGCACTTCCTGTGGTCGGCGCCGCCAGAGAACGCGGGCTCTTGGTCAACATGGCCGGCCCCAACACCATCCGCTTCGCCCCACCCCTCATCGTCAACGAGGACGACATCGAATGCGCCATCCAGCGCTTCGCCGCCGCCCTCGCTGCATGCGATCGACCTTGAGCGGCGGCCGCTTCACGGGACCGTGCTACACCTCCACGCTGTGTGACCCGCAAGGGGCCACTTGCCCTTGGCCCCACGCGTGAAAATGGGTGAATATGCGCCAGCGTCTTCCATGCGCAAGCTGGCCCTGATCCACGGTCAAGAAAAGAAAAAACCCCGTTGTTCTTGGATTTCCAAGA
>CAYVQF010000072.1:23933-25419 GCA_964454015.1 uncultured Myxococcales bacterium | reverse complement strand
CTTGGAAATCCAAGAACAACGGGGTTTTTTCTTTTCTTGACCGTGGATCAGGGAAGGAGGCGCGCGTGCACCCTATTGCCAAGTCCACCCTGTTCATGGTCGCCCTTTGCTTTGCCCTCTGGTCCTGTGATGATCCGGCCAGCCAGGGGCCAAAGGAGAGCGAGGTCGACGCGTCCAGCGATGTCGCCGACGAGACGACGCCCCAGGCGCCCGAGCTCCTGGCGATCACCGACCTGGCCTATGTGGGCGCCTTGCAGGATCAGCTCGGCGGACTTTGGGGTCTCCAACAGCAACTACGCCGTGGGCACCCTGGCCTACCACCCGGAGCGGCATGCGCTCTTTGTGGCCGGTCACGCCCACCACAACGCCATCGCCCTCTTTGCGATCCCCGACGAACTAGCGTCTGGCACCGAGGTGAGCGATCTGACCCTGGTGGAGGCGCCGCTGCAGGACTTTTGGGCGCCCCTCGCGGCCGCGCCCCACGGCAACCCGCAGGGCTTGGACAAGATCACGGGGATGCTCTACGTCGATGGCCAGCTCATCATCAACGCCGAGCGCTGGTATGACGCGCCAGGGGCCAACACGGACACCACCTTGGTGGTGCGCGACGCCGACGCTATGGCGAGTGCCGGCGTGGATGGCTTCTTCTTCATGGAGGGTGCGGCGCGGGCCGCGGGCTACATGGCGACCATCCCGCCGGAGTGGCAGGAGGCTTTTGGCGCGCCCTATCTCACGGGCTGGGCCTCGAACTACTCGATCATCGGCCGTTACAGCGTGGGGCCCTCGTTCTATGCCTTCGATCCCGGGCCAGCGCTCGCCGCTTGCGCCGGCGATGTCGAGGCGATTGCGACCCAAGCCTTCATGGTCTTTCCCCATGGAGAGGGGACCCTCATGGGGGTGGATGCCCTGCAAAGCCAAGAGGGGAGCGCCTCAGCCCTGTGGAATTTCCTCTCCCGCGCGGTCTATGGCTTCATCGTGCCGGGGACACGGACCTTCATGGTGCTGGGCTCGTCGGGTGGGGTCGAGAGCGGCATTGGCTACAAGATCACCCAGGACAACGGCAATCTGTGCGGGGGCTACTGCGCCTACAGCGCGACCGACGTCTACAATTACTATTGGCTCTTCGACCTGGAGGCGATACTCGCCGCCGAGGCGCCGCACGAGGTTCGGCCCTACGCCTATGGCCCGTGGTCGGTGCCCTTCGACGCCGAGGGCCGGCACCCGATCATTGGCGCGACCTTCGACCCTGCCTCCAAGCGCCTCTACGTGGCGTTGGCCAACGCCGGTCGGACGGGGACTTATGACAGGCCACCGCTGATGGTGGTCTTTGCGACGCCGTGAGTGCCGAGGGTGCGGGGTGCTTGGGCACGGCACGCCAGGGCACGGCACGCCAGGGCACGGCACGCCAGGGCACGGCACGCCTGGGCACGGCACGCCTGGGCACGGCACGCCTGGGCACGTCACGCCGTGCCCTTACTCCTCAGGG
>CAYVQF010000072.1:0-23833 GCA_964454015.1 uncultured Myxococcales bacterium | reverse complement strand
TGCTCTGTGCCCTTAGCCACTCGGGCCTGGCGCTCTGTGCGCTCGGCACTCGGGCACGGCACGCCGTGCCCTTACTCCTCAGGGTGCTCTGTGCCCTTAGCCACTCGGGCCTGGCGCTCTGTGCGCTCGGCACTCGGGCCAGGTGCTCTGTGCGCTCGGTACTCGGGCCAGGTGCTCTGTGCGCTCGGCACTCGGGCCAGGTGCTCTGTGCGCTCGGTACTCGGGCCAGGTGCTCTGTGCGCTCGGCATTCGGGCCAGGTGCTCTGTTCGCTCGGCACTCGGGTAGTGTAGGATTATGGATACAATTTATCCAATTCCCATCGTATTGGGTTGTTTATAATGTATTTCCGGATGCGGTTCAGTGCCGCATCATTGCGGACGATGTTTTCCCAGTAATTGCGTTGCCACAATTTTGCGCCTGGGGTTTGGTGTAATTCGTTGATTCGTTTGGTGACGGCGGATTTGAATGACCGAACAATTGTTGGAATCGAACCTGATACCGGTCGACCGAATTGTTCCATGGTGGGGGCACGGCGCGCCGTGCCCCCACCATCGGTAATCACCAATATTCCGTGGAAATGGTTGGGCATCACCACCCATTCATCCAACTCAATATTGTCACGGATTGCGGCAGTTTTCAAATATTCTTCGGCAACGATCCGGCCGGCCGCATTTAAGTGCATTCTCCCATTCACAATGTTCCCGAACAGGCATTTTCTGCCGAGGGTGCAGATCGTCACAAAATACGCGCCGGCCTTGGAGTAATCGTATCCCTGCAAGCGGATGGAACGGCGGTTGCGTCGGGGCTTGGTGTTGGGTTTGGACACGGCGCGGTGTGCTGTCAGTGCGGCATTGATAGCAGTGCCGGATGGTGTAACGCCATTGTTTCGGGTACGGCGCGCCGTGCTCCTAGCGTCGTCATTCATCCGTACTCCGCGGAAATGGTTGGGCATCCTCACCCCTTCATCCAATTGAATGTCGTCCCGGAATGCGGCGATTTTGGGAAATTCTACGGCAAGCCTAGGCATGGTCTCAGCGGTGAGTGTATTCATCAGCTATGCCCCTGTTCCGTCAAAGCTGAGGTCTGGCCAAGGACTCGGAGTTGTTTGAGTAAAACACGAGTCCCCTTTCGCAACAAGGCTGCAGGCAGAATATTTCTGCGCGCACCCAGGGCTCAGAGGGGTTGTCGCATTGACCTGCGCGTGTCGTGTCAAAAAATTAAGGCAACACGATCGGCAATCATCATTGCGCCAGTGACGGCGCTTCGACGCGCCGCTCGAGCTCGCCGTTGGTGGGCGCCATGCACGCGCGCTTCTGAGTCAACGTTTCATGGTGATGGGCGCTCAGCCTGCCTCCTAGCGCGGATACTGGGTCAGCTCAGCCACCAGGCGGTCGATGTGATCGTCGCTTCCGGCACCAGCGCCTGCCTCCACATCGTCGCCGTAAGATTCGAGCAGACCGGTAATGATCTCTCGCGCGTCATCGGAGTCGTCGACTTCTTCGTCATCGTGAAAGTAGGCGAAGCAATTGTCGAGGAGCTTGTCGGCCAAATTGAACACGAAGCGGCGCGCAGCCTCGGCGCCTGTAAATGTCAATTCGCGAGCATCCTCCCAGTCATCGGGGACGTCTGCGCCCGGTCGCAGGTAGTCTGGATTGGTGGCGATTGCGCGCGCGACCCCGATCTTGAAGCCATGGAGGAGTGAGATCTGTGCATGGCGTTCGTTCTCATGGTCAAAGTCGATGAAGGTCAGCGTCAGCATGGTGGCTTCCTTAGATGGCGAGGCTGTCCGTCGTCGACGACGGCGGAGCCAGTGGTTCAACAGGGGCCATACAATTCTCGAGCGCGTTCACTTCCCTGGCCCACCGGGAGCAACGGCCGGAAAAGCCCGGTACACATGTGTTGGCCAACGACCCGTGTACGCATCCGAGGCGCTTGTCAGGCGAGACAGAAGGTACGACAGAACTGAAAAAAGAGAAGCGCAGCGTTGCGGGCCGCTAGTGACTACCAGCCCTCGTGGCCCGTTTGGCTTTCTTCAAAGCTCGGGGCGAGCTGGATGGGGGCAGTCCAGGCGGCGCGCAGGGCGGGTTGGGTGCCCTGCTTTTCACGATGACCCAGCCGAGCGCAGCGAAGTAACCCAGCATCGGTGCCAGGCCAAAGCCGAGTATTGGAACGGGATAGGGCCCGAGGGCCGGCATGATGGAGACGATGGCGAAGTAGATGGCGACGGCGAGGCCGGTGCGGTCGCGATGCGGGTCGCTGAGAGCAGCGGCAATGAATGGGATGGGTAGCAATAGCAACGCGACAAGAGCCCCAGCCACCCAGCCCACGCCCAAGTCCCCGGCCAGGCCGACAATGTCCTCCACGTGGGGAACGGGCGCGAGCGGATCGGGTCTTGTCCAGGCGACGGTGGCAGCCAGCAGGATGATGCCCGCGCTGAGCCAGAGGCGGCGCGTTCGCGAAGCGCGAACGAAGAGCAGCACGACGAGAGCGACGCCAAACGCGCTGGCTTGCGACGGGTCCGGCTGAAGCATGAGGACGAGCGCGACCACAGTGGTGGCGAGGGGGAAAGCCCAGGCCCAAGCGCGGCTGGGGCCTGCGCTCAGGAAGCTGCCGATTACCATGATAAGAATCGGTAGGGCTAGGAAGGCCGCGTGCAGGTGCAGCGGTCCGAGAGAGACCCAGCGGCGTACCCCTTCGAGGCCTGGCTGGGCAAGGGTGACCGCGAGTAGGAGCAGGGCCCCGACCGCCAGGACCGGTCTCGTTGGGAAGCCCAGCGGTCGACCTAAGCGTGGCGAAAAACTGAGCGCGCCACAGATCGCCGCCAAGGTGAGACCTGCAGCGAGTTGCTGAACCCAAACACCCGAGCTTACCCGGCTTTGCTGCATGACCAGAACACCGACAACCAAAGCGGGCAGGGGGGCCGACAGGAATAGCAACCCGAGCAACGACTTGCGGGTATGCGGGGTCGGTGCATGCATTCAGAAATACCACCGTTTCATGAGATTTGCCTTGTTGATAGGTCCTGCGGCCAGAAAACGGGGAAGCTTGCGGGAAGACGCTCGCGCGATGGGTGTCTAGGTGTCACCGGCGATCTTCGAGATCTCTTCATCGAAGACCAGCGATCTAGGGGGCCGGAGGGTCCAGTCCGTGATGTGCCAATGGATTAGGCTGCCCATGGCGTCGATTCCTGGCTCTTCAGGGGCAAAGTCCTCGCGCACGGCGTAGACATTCAGGTGCAGGTGATCTTCGTCACCTTGTGGCACCAGACGCTTGAGCTTGGCTCTGACAAGATGGACGTCGCCGTACTCAAAGCCGTCTTCCTCGATGATGAACACGGGATAGCGCTGTAGCGGCAAGGCCACGATGCGGTGCTGAGATTGGGTTGCTTCAGGCACCGACTGAAGAAACGCTTCAGCGGCGGCGCGATGCTGGAAGACGCCGGCGATCCAGCGCCAATTCTTGGAGTTGGTGGCTTCGATAGCGAACATCGTTTTCTGAGGTGTAATGGGCAATCACCCGCTTGTCGGGTGCATTGTTCTCTTTTCCGGCTTTCCGACCTTAATTGTAGCATGGAGAGATTAGACTAAGTCAAAAATTTGTGAAAAGCGCGTTTGAGTTCATTCACACCATCACATTCAATCCACTTCCCATGCGCAAGTATGATTCTTTCTGGCTCCCATGCGATCATTTCTCTTACCAGACTTGATAAATGTTTGCGTCGCCGTCTAAAAGTTGCAGCCATATCGCGCGGCATGCCACCGTTTGGCGCACAAACACCGCCAATCTTGAGAAGAGGACGTGTCCACCATGGCATTTTGTGTTTCTCAAAGTTTTCAATAAGATCACTAATGATTAGTGTGTGCGATGGTTTGTGAAAAAAACCCACCTCTCGGTGATAGCCTGAGTCGGCGATTTTCTGATCAATTTCGTTGTCCCACTGTAGTGCTGGCTCATTCGTCAACTGCGCATCGAAACGCAGCGCAACTTTTCTGCTTGCTGCCCTTTCCACAACACCAGGGCTAACGAAAGTCAGTGCATCGGGAAAAAAGATCTGCCATTCAGGAACCCACGCATAATGTATCCAGTTCGGCGCAATCAGATAACGAACTGGGCCAAGAGATGATATTGACATGGCGAGTTCATGGTTGATGCGAATTGGGGAGTGCACCCAAACATCACCACTGGATAAACGAACAATCGTCATTCTGGTTGGAAACGGAAATCCATAAAACTTAATCCAACCGCCATCTACAATCCAAAGATTGGGTGCAACGACTTTTAAACGGTAAAGTGGTTCGTAACCGGTTGGGACATTATTCAATCTGTATTCTCCATTAGCTATGGTTACGACATGTGACCAAGGATAACGCCTGGGCGCAACCCGGAGGCCGCCGTGCAGCCGAGGCCTGTCAGCTTGATATCCTTGTGATGCCTCATTTGCCAGACGCGTTGCCGACCGCGATCAATGCTTCAACTTCGCTCTGCACGTGTTGCAATGCACGGTGCAACGCATGCTCGGATTGATCTTCGAAAAGATCGTGTGGCTCTAGTGGCTGGCCAATACGCAGACGAATGTTCCACGGGATAATGGGGATAAAAACGATTGGAGACCCCAGCCATAGCCACGTCAACAAAATGCGCCACTCAAGGTTTAGCGGAGTCAGCGCAAGAATCGCAGTTGCGCCAAAGACTCCCGTCAACGAGATGGCCCATCGCTTAAGGCTCAACACGCGTGGCACCAGAAGAAGCCAGGACAGCAACTTTGATCGCACGAAGATCGGACAAGTATAGTGGGCCCCCCGAATTCCCAGCGGAATGATCGGAACGCCGGCCTCTCGCGCAATTTTGAGAAAGCCAGTCCGCCCGCAGAAATCCACCTGATTGGCCTTCCATACCGGACGAAGTGTCTCGTGATTCCCTCCCGGGAAGACAAGGATGGGTACATTCTCTTTCAAAGCCCTTTGGGCGGCATCATAGGTGGACGGAATTGCGCCAACTGATTTCATTAGTCGCGACAGCGGATAGACACGGAACATTTGCGGTAAAGCAAAGCCGGCTAGCGGCTTCGTCGGCCCAACGTGACGGAGGTACAGCGCGATGATGCACATGATCTCGGCAATTCCGGCACCGGCCGAGTGGTTAGCGACAAGTAGATAGGGGCGATCTCGTGGCAGGTTTTCGACACCTTTCAATTGCGGTCTAAAGAGCATACGCACCAGCGGCCAAAGTACACGATTGGCAATCCGAACGAGCAGAGGGGAGAAAGCCCCAGGATTTTCTATCTTGATGCCGCGCGCCCACTCAGACGTATTTCTCGGTATCCAGCTCATGTTCTTCTTCCAAAGCCCTGATTCGGACCACACGAGCAAAGATCAGGATCCGCACAATTTTATTGCCTTAACTCTGGAGTTCTGGGCAGCTTCACTAAGTGCGGAGAGGCCGCCCGCAATCTCGAGAGTCTCCAGCACTGAGGTCTTGGGCCGTCGGGCTAAAGAAGACGCCGCACTCGGCAGAGCCTGCGAAGACTTTTTAGCATACAACGCGTGCGGGCTGCCAAGGCTCGGCCACAGGTTGTGGCGCTGCGTCGCCTGTAGGTAGCGCCGTGGCATGCACTCAGCGGCGAGATTTCTCATCAGCAGTGTTTGCTCAGTCAAAGTCGCGGTCTCGGGGCTAAGGCCCATTGTCAGCCTCCTGGGGGCAGGCTTGGGCAAAGGCGGCTTCGTCCTCGACGTCCGGCTCTCACGATTCGCCCAGGGGCCCATGGTCGTAAGGTGGCGTGATGATAGGCGAGGGGTGTTGTGGCGCCTCATGGGCCTTCTGGTGGAAACCAGCGACGCAGCGCATCTCGCAGCGAGACGAATGCCGGGTCGGTGCACCGTCCCAATCCGACGGTCTCGGTGAGTCTCCGGTAGACCAGGGATGAGCGAGGTTCGCGCTGCAGACGCAGCGCCCAAGCGGCAGCTTCCTTTGGTCTGGGCGGTTTGGGCTGGTTCGCCGTCCACAGTCCGGCCGCGGCCAGGGGGCCTTCGAGGGCGGGCCACGTGGCCCAGCCTAGGCACTTGGCCGTGTGGTCTGTGCGTGTCCAAAGCCAAGCGTCTACTTCGGGATCGAGCACCACCGCCAGGCCAGAATCATTGGACCAGCCGGCATTGGTCAGGTGTCGGGAGATGCATTGCTGGATGGTTTGCGTTCCGGGACTACCGTCCCAGTCAGCATCGATCATGACGACCATTCGCTGGTAGATGCCAGCAAACGGACGGAGAAGCTCGGCACCGCGAGCGAAAAGGCCGGGGTCATTGTGGCCCGCTGCGACGATCACATCCTCCTCGTCGATGTTCACCGGCGCGCAGCCGATGGACAAGTGCCAACGGTCTCGCCCCAGCAAACCGTGCAGACAGGCCTCCATGTTTTTGTCGGCGACCATGAAGCCCAGCGCTCTCATCCCAAAACCCCCGTGGCGAGCAGGTCACCCAGGTGAACGGCAGCCTTCCACTCCTTGAGACGGGGGTGTTCGTTGCCAGCGACGATGTCGACAGCGCCGCTGGCAGTCTTGGCAAAACACAGCAAGTGATCACTGCGAAGTAGGCTCAGCACCACTGGGGAATGGGTGGCCAGAAAGACCTGGGCGTCGTAAACGGACTGTAGCGACTGGAGGACCGTTTCGATGGCCTGGGGGTGGATCCCGTTCTCCGGCTCCTCGATCAGGATGGTGCTGGGCGAGTTGGGTGCGTAGGCCAGGATGGTCAGGGCGAGCATCCGCAGGGTGCCGTCAGAGAGGAGCCAAGAGGGCGCTTTGAGCCCATTGGCGTACTCGACCTCGACATAACGCGATCGGTCCTCTGGCTTCTCTCGCGTGCGAATGCAACGCAGATCTCGCAAGCTGGTGCGGAGGTGGCCGATCCAGCTTTCTAGGCGCTTTGGATGTGTCGATTCGAGGGCATGCACTGCCCAGGGCAGATTGGAGCCGTCGGGCAGCAGCGTGGGTGAAGATCCGGCTGGCGATGGCAGGCGCATGGCCTCTGCGTTCAGCGAAAGGACGTAGGTTTCCTCCATCAGCAGACGCTTGAACCAGATCGCCAGCGGGAACCGTTGCTCGTCTTCAGGCAGGTTGGCCAGCGCCGATTTCGCTGGCCCGAGGCGAAACATGTTGTTCCAATCGGATGTTTCCGCCTTGAAATAGTCGTTGCCGGTCTGGGTTTTGGAGACGACCTTGCGCCAGCCTCGGGGCGTGGTTGTGTGGGTAATGGCCGACGAGAGCGCGGCATCGGTGGGGAAAAGTGTTCGTTGTTGGGGCTCAGCACCGTTGTCGTGGGGACAGAGCCATAGGGTTTCGTTCGCAAAACGCAGCGCTCCGCGGGTCTCTACGGACAGCTCATAGCGCAAGCGCTGGTGGCTTCTGTTGCTCGGCGCATGGGTGTCGGGGATGCGGGCCACGAGGGCGATCTCGATGGGTGCACCCTCTCGACACCAGGTGAGCTCCAGAGGGTCGGCGGCCCGCATGGGAACGTTGGCGCGGATGTTGCCGAAGACCGCCGACTCCAGGCCCACCTGCATCACATCGCGCACGAAGGCGAGCGCATCGAAAAAGGTACTTTTTCCGGACGCGTTGGGACCCACGAGTACTTGGAACTCCGACAACGGCACCTTGACCGCCCGAAGGGCGCGATAACCCCGTATTTCCACCGAGGTGATCATGTTCTCAGACCCCTAGTCGCCGTGACAAGCTCTGGTTCGCTTTCTCCGCACGCAGCATCGCTGCGGTCACCATTTTGCGGCAGCGCGCGAGGGCACAGAAGTATCCCGTCCGAAGGGCTGCCCAAAGGTTGGCTCAGCTCGGTCCACATACTTTGCATTGTTGCAAGCACTTGCTCCCCGTTCATGCGGTCATCTCCCGAGGGTTATTCACCCGTCGCTTGTCCAGCGTCGAGAGTAGATAGGCGGTCGACGCTGGTCAAGGAAGGGGTTTGGGGGGGCGATGTGCCAGTCACGAGGCGAAAGGCATGAGGAGGAGAGGTTTGTGGGAATGTTTGGAGGTCAAGGGTTCTGGATTGCGGTGGGAGGCGGTTTGCAATCAACCGAGCAGAAACGTCAACTCTCGCCTTTTGGCTCCGACTCGTCACGATCTGGACGGATGCAACCCAGCGCCAATACCGCATGGAACAGCCAAAAGGCTTGAGCCATACCAAGTCGAGCGTCTGAACTAAGTCCATGTGCGATGTTGTTGCGTAGGTTCATGCCGGCGGGTTCAACGAGAAGTGTACGTAATCGCATATGTTCTGCCGTACCCAACGCCGCCGCGACCCTTTCGTCATCAAGCAAGCTGCCCAGAAGTCGCACTTCGTCTGGGCCACCAGATGGATTGCGTGATTGCAGCCGCGGCTGGCCAAGGCTATCAGCAAGTCGCCGAACGCCAGCTTCAATTTGTGGCGCCAGGACGTGCGTTGCCACAATGCTGTTGCCGTCTAAGAAGGCTCGAATGCCTTCGTGGAGCTGACGTTGACGACAAGGATCGGAGAAGGGCACAGAGCCCATAAGCCAATTCACGATGTTATGAATGGTAAATCCGCACCGTTGAATGACCTCATTGGCTATCCGTTCCATGGGAAAGTAGACGCTGAGCATTAGATCCGCCAAATTTCGCAGTTGTTTCTTTTCGTTGGTGTCAAGAATTTCGCGAACTCTACCGTCATCGTTCAGCAAAACATCCTTGGCAGTAAAATGCATCATCGGTGCTTGTTCTTGCACGGAAGAACGTGAGAGTTTTTCATTATTTCAGAAATGAAATGAGACAGGATGGTCAATGTTCGATCAAGTGTATCCTGAATGCAGCATGTCACACATATTTCAATTTCCAGGGAGGAAATCTCAAAACTAAATGTGGTTTCCTTCATGAGGCTTGGAACTTCTCGTGCGGTCTTGTCAATTGCGGTATGGATGCGCTTGGCCATCGCGTTGCATCCGTGATTGCGAGCCAAATCTCTAACTTTCTCCAATTCCAAACGTTGGTCCGAAGGGTCAAGACCCGCGACTTGGATGCTCGACATTGCCAATTCACACGTTTTTTCTATCAGTTCCTCTATGTCGATTTGAAGGTCGAGCTTATGATTGTATTTCGCCAACGAAGTTGCCGAGCTCAAGAGAACATCAGGATGAATCTTTCCAGAAGAAATCAAGGCGATGGCATCGTTATGCATCTGTATCATAATTGCGCCGATAGACGACCGCTGTGATGCAGAAAGAGCGACGCGCTTTTTATCCAACACTTGATGTTGCAGAATTCTCCACGTTCCGATCTTCTCTGCCGATGCGTGCAACTGACACCAGGATATGATGGCGTCCGCCACTTCAGTGACGAGGCCGTCATCGCGGATTGAAGAGGCGAGGTTCATTGTTCGCCTAAGTAAAACGGTCAAGCCAGCTTCATTCTCATTTGGCAAGTCCCTGAGGAAACAAAGAACCGACCTTACCGCTGTTCGTGTTGCTTCGGCGCGCTCTTTTTTAGACAAACGTTGAGCGCCAAAAGCCTGAAGTAGATCACCGTACCGGGCACGGAGGAGTGAATGTTTGTCTAATTCCTCCACGCGTGTTTTCCACACAGCGATGACATCGTCCGAGAAGTCTGTTTCTTTGGGGGGGGGCGCTTGGCTGCTACTGATCAACCAGTCGAAGCCAACTGGGTCCCTGTTGCTGAAGCTCATGTTCCACGCCAGGAGATCCGCTCTCACCGCGCAGGGCGTGTCTGCGGTGAGCGGCCAGAACCCTGCCTTGCGCAGGTCATCCGCGATTCGTCCAGGACTGATCCCGGCCCGCGGGTCATCGTAAGCCAATAAAACATCAAGGGTACTTGGCTGGTTGCGGGCTGAGTGAATCATAGCGAAAATTCCCCGTACGAGTCCCCTCAATAAGGCCAAAACCGCAACACCTCGGCAGCCACTGGCAGACCGTGCGCCTCGGCATGCGCTGCCATCCAGCCCGTGGGCTGCGCTCGGAGCGCTTCGAGGGTGGTGAGGGCGCGCGCTTGTTCTTCCTGGGATCCACTGGCGACGGCTCTCTCCAGGGCGCGCAGGGCGTCGTAGCGCAACCACAACTCTTTGGCGTCAAGGGTGGCGCGCAGCGACGCTTCCAGCTTCTCGACGCGCGCCCTGTGGTCGTCATCGCCCACCAGACCGAAGGCGCAGCGCAAGGCCATGAGGCGCAGGTGCGGCCGCTGGTCGCTGCGCGCGGCCAGGCTCTCGAGACATTTCGCCGCCTCGGCGCGGGACAAGGCGGCGGTCTCCGGCAGAAAGCGCAGCGCGCCAGCCCGCGCCGCCCTCACAAAGACTTCCCCTGCGTCCATGAAGGTCGTGGACCGGGCTTGGGCGTAAAGATTTTCGGCTTGGTCGAAGGCCGCGAGGTCCTCCAGAGCGCCGGCCAATCTAAAGGCCGCGCTCAAGGGATAGGTCGCCTCGGCGCCGCAACCCAAGGCGATCCACGCGCCGGCGGCTTCGAGTTGGCAAGCGAGGCCCTCGGCGGCGCGTTCGCGGATCAGGCCATAGAGGCGGCCCAGGGCACCCAGGAGCCTGAGGTGCGGCGCGAAGGCCTCCCGACCCCGCTGCAAATGCTCCAGCGCTAGAGCCTCGGCGTTGGCAAAGCTCGGCCGGCCTCGATCGGCCGCGCTCTGCACCCAATGGGCGATGAGGTTGACGCGCTGCGGCGCATAGAGCGACTCGATGAGCTCCCGTGGTGGCGCAACATAGTCGTAAGACTCGCCTTTGTGGCGCCGGGCGATCTGCCCAGCTTGCTCGAGATAGGCCCGGTGGACCGCGTCCAGCTCCTGGCCCCAATCCCTGAGGATGCTTTGCGCCGCGGCGGCCACGGGGCGCCAATCGATGGTGCTCTGGGGCGCCGAGTCCAGGGCGAAGAGGAAGAGACGGTGGGCCCGCGCTTGGGCCGCCGCGAGGTCCTGGGCCTTGAAGGAGGCCTCGAGCTCATCGCCAAAAGCCAGGGCGTAGGCCTCGCTCAGGGTGGCGACACCGTGGATCGCGAGCCCGTGGGCGTGGCAGCGAGCCTCCTCCAGGTTGTCCATGGGGACGAGGACGCGGCGAAGCTGCGGGCAGCAGCGGGCGGCGGTGCGGATCTTGGTGGCGATGCCCTCTACAGGGCCGACCTCGCCATAGGCGTCGACCGTGCCGGTCATGGCGACGTCTTGGGGGAGCGGCGCCCCGAGGACTTTGGAGGCAATGGCGAGGGCAAAGGCGAGGCCAAAGGATTCCCCGCTCAGAGGCGCTTCTGAGGGTGGCTGCAGGTAAGCCACCAGGAACGCCGCGGGAGGCGTGATGAGCTCAGTCAGGGGGTCCCACAAGACGGGGAGGGTGCGCGGCACGGCGTGGAGTGCACGCACCCATGCGCGGTTAAAGGCGTCATCGACGGGGCGGGCGTCCAATTGCCCGTGGATCCCAGACAAATCGATGGCAAAGACTTCGCCATGTTCTTGGTCGAGGTAGGCCAAGAGGGGGGCGACGCCGGGCCGAGGTGGGGTTTGGTCGAGGCTCAGGGTGCGTTGCAAGTTATTTGTTTGGGTTGGGTCCGTGGGCCAGCACCAGGGCCAGTGGAGGGCGCGCTTGGCGATGGCGCGGTCCGAGGCGAGCACGTGAGGGTTCAGCGCGGCGGCGATGCTTTTTGCGCTTCCACATTCAGACATGGGCTCACTCGAGGTTGGCGGTCCACCAGGCGTCGGGGTTGACGATGCGGGCGCGGGAGAGGCGCAGGTCATGGTGCAGGCCGTCGATGCTGGGCAGGCGGTCGATCCAGTGGGTGGCGTCGTGGTCGATGAGGGCGAGGGCGCTGAGGAGGCGCTCTTCGGCGCCGACGTGGCCCAAGAGGGCAGCCAGGCCAGCGAGGTCGTCCCGGGCGTGGAAGGCGTTGCGGACGCGCTGGTGCCAGCCCGGGAGCTCGGCGTCATCGGCGTCGATGTTGTTGATTTCCCGCGAGAGGGCGTCGACGTTGATGAGGGCGTGGGCCAGGATTTCGCGGCGATCGGCGTCGCTCACGGCGGCGATCCACCGTTCGGCGGCCGCGCCGGGGAGGGGTGGGTTGTGACCGGCGAGGACGGCGGCGACGAAGGCGCGGGCCTCGGGGCCGGGGAGGAGGTTGAGGTTGAGGAAGTTGCCCCAAGCCCGGGCTTGCCTGAAGAGGGAGGGGTTGTAGAAGTCAGGGGTGAGGAGTTCCGTGAGCCACGGCTCTAGCGTGGGGGGCAGGCTGAGGTGGCTGGTGCGGCGGATGCTGGCGTCTTCTCTCTCGATTTGAAAGAGGTCGCCGGCGACCTCGACGCAGAGCCAGGCTTGGGCAGGGAGGCGGAAGAGGACGGCGCTCTCCTGCTGCTCACAGAGGCTCAGCTCTGGCGCGTGGTCCACGATGGCAAAGGCCTGGGTGCTCTCCAGGAGGAAGAGGTCGGCGTTGCGGCTTTTCAGGTGGAGGTGCTGGGTGGCGGCAGCCGGCCAGGGATGGGGGGTGAGATAAGGGGCGACCTGCGCGATGCTGGTGGCAGCGGCGCTGAAGCCGGTGGGGGTTGCAGCAGGGGGGAGGGCCACGGTGTCGGTGAGGCTGTGGTGGGAGGGGATGCCGCGTTCACCGAGGATGTCGAGGAGCTTTTTCATAGTCGTAGCGTCGATGGTCTCGAAGGAGATTGGAGTTAAGGGCGTGGGCCAAACGCAGCCGCCATGTCGCCCTGCACAAGAAACGAGGGAGCGCCTCGGAGGGTGACAGCTATTTGAGCATGCGGAGCATTTGTAGGAAGCTCTCTGCGTCGAGGTCGTTCATGCCGCCGCAGGCGGCGCGGGTGGTGATGAGGCTTTCGGCGTCGGCGCGGGCGCGGGAGGCCGATTGCTTGAGGCTATTGCTGAGAAGGCGAATCTGGTCGCTTTCGGTTGGCAGTGGGCTGTCTTGGGTGGGGCAGCGGTCGCAGTCGCCGACCAGCTCGGCGCCGCAGGTGGGGCAGCGCGGGCATTCCACGGTTGGGGTGGCTGCGTCGCCGCACGGGGGGCAGCGGAAGTGAAGGCGGCCGTCGGTGCACGCGGGGCAGAGGCGCAGGGCAAAGTCTTCCCAGGTGTAGCCGCCGTGCAGGCGCTGGAGCTGGTCGGCGAAGGCGCGCTTGCGGGCGGCGGTGATCCTCGGGGCCTCTTGGACCAGGTCGACGAGGCGCTGCCAGTCCATGGCCAGCCCTGGGTCGGCGTCGATGGTGTGGCAGTGCACGGGGAGGGCTTTGTCGTTCTCCAGAACGTCGGGCGAGATCTCTTGGTCTTGGTTGGCCTTGGCTTTGTGGAAGTCTTTTGCTGCGTTCTTGAGGACGGTCCACAAAAAGCCGCGCGTGCCGTCGTCGCTCATGGCGCCGTACTTGGCGCGGAAGGCCGCGTCGCTGCCCTTCTCATAGAGCTTGACGAAGACCTTCGCGGCCAGATCCTCGCGTTGGTCTTCGCGCACGGCGCGAAGTCTGCGGGAGAGGCGCTGCAATTCCTCGAAGACCAAGAGTGCCGCCGCATCGGCGCAGCGACGCTGGTTGGGGTCGGCGTTGGGGCCGAGAGGTCCCAGGGCGCGGAAGGCATCAGCAATGGACATGGACATGGCAACTCTTGGCGAAGTGTTTCAATGGAGGGCGACCCGGTGTGACCAAATGTGGGCAGAATCGCGCGCCCAGGGCGCTGCGTCTTTGAGGTCGTTCACGGGAAGGGGCTCGGGGCTGCCGCGCTTGCGGGAAGCGTTGATGGTGCGCTGGGGGACGCCGCTGGGGGTGGGCTCCAGGGGGTAGGGCTCGGGGAGGCCACTCTCGGTGCGGATGGCGTCGATGAGGTGGGCGTGATCGGGCCGCTCAAAGAAGTGTGTGCGGCCGCGGGTGGCGAGGTAGTCGGCGACGACGTGGAAGAAGCAGGTGTCGGCGTCAAAAGGTTGAGGCTGGCCGGCGACGAGCGAGACCGTGGTGTGCCGGTTCTCATAGGGGCGCGGGGTGGCGCTGGTGCGGATACAGTGGTCGATGTCCCGCGATGACAATGGGCGATGCTTATTGATGAGGGAATCGAAGGTATTGCGTTGCAGAGGGCAGACGAAGATCTGGTGCGGACCATCGCCGCGCTCGAGCAGGAGGTCGACGCTGCGCTCCAGGAGGGCGCCGAGGAGGGTGAGGTAGCGATCTTGGCGATGCCCGAAACAGTCACCGCGGACGGCCTCGGAGGCGAGGAGGGTGTAGAAGGGGGCGTTGGGGACGAGGGGGGCGGTGAGATCTTCAAAGAGGAGCCGAAGGGCATGGGTGGCCTCATCGCGGCGCTGCGACCAGTCTTGCAGGCAGCGTGAAGCGCTGAAGACGTTCTCCAAGCGCTTGAAAGCCTCCAAGCGGGGCTCCTCGCCGTTGGCCAGCCCGTCGCGGATTCTTTGCAACAAGCCGACACAATCGGTCGCCCCAAATTGGGCCAGGTCCGCCTCTGCTTTTTGTTGCGCGTCACCGGTGGCGAGTTGTGCCGTCCACAGGCAGTGCATGAGCGGGCTGAGGAGGTAGCGGGTGTGGAAGGGCCAGGGGACGTGGGGCGCGGCGTCTTGGAGTCTCTGACGCAGCGTTTGGGGAAAAAGCCATTGGCCTTCTTGGTAGACCAGGATGCCGCTGATGACCACGTCTTGCTCAGCCCGCTCGAAGGCGCCCGATTCGTCGATATACAAGTTCCATCCGTACATTGGCTGCTCCCTTCACGTGACGGGCTAAGGTAGCGCGCTCCCTTGGAAAGGACAATGGGGTGGCACGGCTCACGTCACCCGGGCAGGAGGCAGGCCAGGTCTTCGATGGTGGGGCGCTGAAAGGGGAGGTCGAGGCCGGCGAGCTGTTCTTCTAGGGATCCACGTGCCGCGGCGATGCGCTGGGCGATGTCTGTGGTCGTCGGGCAGGGAGCGCCATCGAAGGCCGCGCTGCGCGGCTTGTCCGCGATGGGGTTCAACAGGCGGATGACCTCCCAGTCGCGGAGCAGGGTCCAGGACTCGCCGTGTTGTTGCATGGCGACGACGACCTTGCGCACCGTGCCGCCGCTCGTGGTGACCCGGTCACGGATGGCGAAGAGCACCATCGGGTGCGCCAGCTCACCGAGGACGGCGATGGCGGCGGGCGACGCGGCGGCGTGGCTGAGGGCGACCTCGACCACCCGCAGACCGACCCCGGCGACGTCTTCGCCATCTTGGGGGGCGGCTTCCCGGTCGAAGAGGAGCTGATAGCTGTCGCCGACGGCGATGCTGGTGCGCCACTCGACGGGTGTCTTGAAGGCCATGCGCGCGTCGCTGAGGAGGGTGGGGCGGCGGTTGAGGGCGGCGAAGAGGACCTTGAAGAAGGGCATGAGATCGCCCAGCTCGACCTTGGGGATGTGAGCCGCCACCTTGCCGAAGTCGAAGTGGGCCACGTGGCCAAAGAGGCTCTTGACGAGCTGCACCGCCTCCTCGCCGCCAAAGGTGTTGCTGTTGGCGTCGAACCAAGTCTGGAGCTTCTCCGGGCTCAGGCTGGGGTCGGCGTCGGCGAAGAGTTGCGTGAAGAGGTGCTGCGAGGCCATGCCCACCACGAGCTGGCGCATGTCCTCGGGGTCGTCCATGCCCCCTTGAAAAGCGAGGGTGATGCGCTCGAGCTTGCGATCGAGGCAGTCCCAGATGTGGCTCTCCACCGTGTCGGGGTTGCGCACGGTGAGGACGTCGACGGGCATTTTCTGGCCGTAACGGCTGATGCGGCCCACCCGCTGATGGAGGCGCATGGGGTTCCAAGGCAGGTCGACGTGGATCAAGGTGTGGCACTGGTGCTGGAGGTCGATGCCCTCGCCGGCGGCCTCGGTGGAGACGAGGAAGCGGGTCTTGCCGGTGTTGAAGGCCGTGGCGGCGCTTTGGCGGGCTTGGGTCAGGCGGATCGTGGTGCCCGAGGCCAGGCGGACGCCGTCGAGGGCCCCATCGCCGTTGATGAAGGTGGCGCAGTCGTCGCCGAAGTGGGCGAAGAGGGCGCTGAGGAGCAGCGCTTGGGTGGCCTTGTACTCGGTGAAGAAGAGAATGGCGCGCTCGGCATAGGTGGTGTGGACGAGCTCGATGATGCGCTGGATCTTGGTTTCCGTGGTGATGGCGTCGGCGCTGGCGATGAGGTCTTCGAGGGCGGGAATTTCCTCGGGGTTGAGCTTGATGTTGGCGTCGATGACGTCGAGGAGGCGCTCTTCGGCGGCGGCCAAGCGGTCGAGGTTGCTGGGGTCGTCTTCGTCGAGGACCTCCCTGAGTTGCTGGAATTGTTGGGTTGCGTGGGCGACGTCGCGAGCCGCCGCCCGCAACTGGGCGAGGCGCTTGCGGAGGGCTTGGCGCACGGCGGCGACGGAGCTGGAGGCGAGCTTCTGCATGGTGATGAGGACCAGCATGACCATGGAACGCTCGCGGAGGCTGAGTTTGGCGGCGTAGGCTTTGCCGGTGACGATGAATTCGGTGAGCTCGAGGTAAAAGTCGGCCTCTGCCGGGGTGTAGGTGTAGGTCTCGCGGGTGGTGGTGACCGGGGTGAAGAGGGGGCGGCCGTCGAGATCGGTGACGCTGCGCTTGTTGTTGCGGATCATGACGTTGCGCAGGCGGGAGAGCTGAGATTCGAGGGAGGCTTCGGGATCGAAATCGCGCGGCCGGAGCAATTGGAGGAGGGAGAGGAAGCCGTAGTCTTTGCCGCGGTGGGGGGTACCGGTGAAGAAGAGGAGGGAGTGGATGCGGTCAAGCTCTTGAAGATGTTGGACGAGCTTGAAGGCGAGGGTGCCGCCGTCGCGTTCTTCGCGGTTGAGGTGGTGGGCTTCGTCGACCAGGACCAGGTCCCAGGGCTTGGCTTCGGCGAGGCGGCGCCAGCGTCCGCGTTGGTCTTTGCGTAAGGTGTGCAGCGAGGCGATGACCTGATCGTGGCTGCTCCAGAAGGCGGAGCGAGGGGTGTCGGCGGCGACGGTGTAGAGGGTCATGCGGAGGTCGAACATCTCGCGCATACGCTCTTGCCACTGGGCGACCAAGGAGGAGGGGGCGAGGATGAGGACGCGGGTGGCGCGGCCCGAAGCGAGGAGGGGGGTGAGGATGAGGCCGGCCTCGATGGTTTTGCCGAGGCCGACGTCGTCGGCGATGAGCCAGCGCGTGGGCCAGGTCTCGAGGACGCGCTTGCAGACCCAGAGCTGATGGGGGAGGAGCTTGATGCGCGAGGCGGCGAAGACGCCCCAGGTGTCGTTGACCGAGGTGATGCAGGCGGCCAGCGCTTTGGCGACGACTGGCGCGGGCGGGTCGAGATTGGCGAGGGCGGCGCGCTCTTGGACGCTCTCCTGGAGGGCGAGGTCGCGGGCGAGGCACTCTTCGACGCCGTGGTCGAAGCGCACCAGGACGGTGTCGCCGTCATCGTAGCGGACGTGACCGAGGCCGAAGCGGGGGTGTTTGACGCGGCTGTTTTGGGGGAAGTGAGGCATGAATCCTAGGTAGAGGGCGTCTTTTTGGCCAGTGGATCCAGAGCGAGATCAAAGGCGAAGTGGAGGTGCAGGGGGAGGTCGAGATCGGATTGGGCGATGAAGTGCTTGACCGTGCTGTGGATGGCCATGGACTTGACGTGGTTTTTGAGAATGTCGTTGAAGGCGGCGTGGATGGTGATGTGGTTGATGACGTTGCAGATGCGCTGCGAGGGAAACCAGCAGAGGGGGTGGAGGTGTTCGCCGTGGAGGATGCCGCGGCGAAAGAGCTCGCGCAGCACCCAGTGGCGGCCGATGTCCGAGGGGTAATCGGGGATGTTGAAGCGGCGGCCAGCGCCTCTGACCCGGGGGTGGCTGCGGGGGGAGAAGAAGTGCATGGCGCGGTGCGGGCTGTCGCTGTGTTCGATTTCTCTGATGAGCTGGCGATACTCCCCGAGGTAGCGGCGGAGCTGATAGAAGGCGGGGAAGAGGCGCATCCAATGGCGGAAGTTGGTGTCAGCGCTGTCCTGCCAGGCGCGGAGGACCTCCATCCAGTGGTGCGGGTCGGCGCTGTCGACGAAGGTCTGCCACCAGCCATGGCGATCGAGCATCTGGAGGAAAGCCAGGTGATGGGCGTTGGAGGTTCGCCCGAGGCCCTGACACTCGCCGAGGGCGAAGAGGGTGAACCAGTGCGCATCCGAGTCTTCGCCCAAGGACTTATTGAGGCGCGACAGCAGCCAGTGGGGCCAGGTTTCGGCGTCGGCGCGGTCGAGGGTCCGGTTGCGGAAGGATTGTTCTTGTCCCCATTTCTTTAGGTGCTTGTAAAGCCGCGAGGAAAAATCGTTCGGGAAAAACGTTCCTGAACACTGTGTAGCGAAACGATTTACTTGCGGTGCGTTGATGATTTGTTCTTGCGGTGCGTTGATGATTTGTTCTTGCGGTGCGTTGATGAGCTGCTTGGAGGCGAGCTCAAGGTTTGGTATTGCAGTGTCCCGAAGCTCCACGCATCCCTTTGCCGAGGAGGCTTCTTTATCACTCCAGTGTTCAGGAATGGGCTTTGGGGTTATGCTCACTTGCCCTGGCATTTTTGGAGCGCAGAGAGCAGAAAGTTCGCTGCGAATCTTTTCATTGAACACTGGAATATGACGTTGATTCGGGTCGTGCTTCTTGGCAATGGACGGTCTGGGCAAAAGCGAAGGCGAGGATTGTGGGTGCGTACGCTGCTCTTGGATGATAACTTGGTCGATGCTTGGCAGATTCAACGATGATGTTTGGGGAGGATTCAACGGTTTCCGATAGATTGCGGGTGCATTGTTATTGGGATAATAGATCAAGTGCAGGCCTTCATGCGCTGCGAGCCACATTTCAAGGGTACTGCGGGGCTTACTGAGGAACAAAGCGAGAAAGCAGTCATCGATGACGAAGCCCAAGATAAAGTACCCGTTGGAAAGAGGAATTAGCCTGGCTTGGCGCGGTCCTTTGGAAGGCGGCTGGGCATGTTGATTCTTGTGCCAATAATCTTCGCGTTGGATGGCTTTGAGATTGCGGTCGGCTGCGGAAACGATAGAGTGTGTGTGGATGTCTTGCTGACGCAGTTGTTGAATCTGCTGCTCAAAGTAGCGGCACTTTTTGATGATCATCGTGCAGCCTCAGATGTGGTTGAGCTTGTGCGGCGCAGGGTTCGCCACGGACGGCAGCAGCGCCGCGGGGCAGCGCCAGAATAATGCGGTGCGCCTGCTTTAGCCAGGCGGCGTGGCCGCAGAACGGTTCGCGGCGTTGCGGGGCAGCTCGCTGAGGCGCACCTGGCCAAAGCCAAAGACCGCTTGCTTACCCACGTGGATGTAAGCCGCGCAGCGCCACAAGGCGAAGAGCTCCGGCGCGACACCGGCGAGGTCCACGGCGCCGCTGATGCCGGCCATGGGGACGGCGCCGGCGCGGCTGGAGAAGCGCTTGAACTTGACCGGCGCAGTGTGGGCTTTGATGACTTGGACCTTGGCGGCCGCCTCGCGCAAGGCGACGAAGGGCAGGCGCGGCGCGTCGTCTTCGTAGAGGGCGGTGAGGAGATCCAGGCGGTCGGCGAGGCGGGCGGTGAAGGTCACCGGGTCGAAGCGGGGCTGATGGCGGCTGTTGTCCTTGAGGTGGAGCGGGGTGCAGAAGTCCAAGCGGAGGCAGGGAGAGGGGGCTTTGGCGGGGGGGGCGGTGTCGATGCGCAGGGGGAGGGGGTCGGGGCCGCCGTTGAGCCCCGTAGTGGGGGTGAAGAGCAGGTGTAGTGGCTGTTGGCTGGGGTGTACCGTCTCGAGGCGCAGGCGCCCGCGCTGCCGCCCCAGGCCCTCGAAAGCGGCATCGCGAACGGCGAGGACGAAGAAGGGCCAGTGTTGGCTGGCGCTGCCGAAGAGCTTGAGGTTGAAGCTGAGCGGGTCGCCGTAGGCGAGCTGGGTTGGCGTGGCGGGCGCAGGGACCTCGACGACATAGGGCCGGGGCGGGGAGGCAAAGCGCTTGGGCGCGTCGGGCGGAGGGAGTGGCTCCCAGACCTGGGCGTAGGCGCAAGTGCGGCGGAAAGCGCAGCCGTCGCAACTGGGGCTGCGGGTGGTGCAGGCGAGCCTGCGGAAGGCCTGACCGAGGCCGCCCCTGAGGGTGGTGCCCATGAAGTCCGGCAGTTGCACCGGGCCCAGGGCGCTCAAGGTGCAGCGCAGGTCGAGGACGCGGAGGAAGGGGTGGGCAGAGGGTGGCTCAGTCGGCATCGCTGTTCTTGGGGGCGTGGTAAGGGAGCAGCTCGCGCCACTGTTGGAAGTTGAAGTGGTGGACGGCGACCTTGGCGCCGTGGCGCTCCTCTTCCTCGACGAGGCGCTCGCTGGTGGCGACGAAGACCCGCACCCCATGGGCATGCAAAGCCGCCGTCAAGGCGAAGCTCAGGCTGTGCTCGCCTTGGACGGCGGCGCCGCGCACGCCTTGCTTCTTGGCGGCGTCGGCGAGTTCTTGGGCCATCTCGTTGATGGCCTTGCCGTCACACTTGGGATCGACGTGGGGCATGCCCTGCGGGAGATCCGCTGGGTTGCCGAGGGCCAGGGCCAGGGCCGCGTCGCGTTGGGCGTCGCTCCAGGTGCTCACGGGGTGGTTGGTGAAGTTGAGGAAGGGCGCCGGCTGTTGCGCGGTGAGGACCCGGTCGCTGATGGCCGAAAATTGATTGAGGTAGTCGTTGAGGAGGCGGCGTAGATCCTGGGCCTTGGAGGCGGAGCTGCGATAGCCCGCGTGGGCCACGTCGTTGCGGGTCTGCTTGAGGCTGGAGATGAGGGTCAGCAGGTCGCGGTGGAGATTGTCTTCAATGCGATCTGGGGTACGAGCCAGTTGACTGTCTGTGTTGGTGATATCGTCGCGAAAGCCCCGCTCATTCTGAAATTCGCGGTGCTCTGGTTCGGGTCCCCAGGGGAGGCCGCGGGCGGCGCAGTAGAGGGTGGTCAAGGCTTCACCCAGGGTAGAGGCGAGGGCGGCGAAGCGCTGGGTGCGAAACTGGAGCGCGGCCAAGGCGCGAATCGCCCGCATGCCTTCGGGGGAGAACATCTTCTCTGCCTGGAGGGGGGCGACGGTCGCGACGAGGGCGTCCAAGGCCTGGGTGATGACCGGGAGGCGTTGCTTCCAGGCGGCGATGCTCTCGCTCTGGAGCTGGGCGAGCAAGCCCTTGGCGCTGTTGTTGAGGATCGCCGGGGTGCGGTTGAGGGCCAGGTCGTCAGCGAAGGTGCGCGCCGCCTTGCCGAGGCCCTTGAGGGCAGAATAGGAGCTGAGTGCCGAGCCTTTGATGCCGCGGCTCTGGGCTTCTTTGATGGCCGCGGCCGAGGTGGTGGTGGCCAAGAATTCGAGGTCGTCGGCGCGGCCGTAGCGCAGCAAGGCGTCGATGGCGCGGTTCCAAGCGCCCGCGGTGATCACCTCGCTGAGGTCCCAGATGGGGGCGTGGCCCTGGGCGTCCTTGGCTTCGAAGGCGCCGTAAAGGACGCGCACGTTGGGGCACTGTTCGGGTGAGAGGTCGGCGCGGCGCCACTCGGCGAGGGTGAAGTCGAGGGCGGCCAGGCCCAACATGGGTTGGAGGCGAAAGCCATGGGTGACGTCGAAGAGGATCTCCTGCGGCGGCGCGTCTTCGCCAGCGGCCGCGATGGGGTCGAGGCTGAGGGCCCTCTGGAAGGCGCGGAAGAGCTCCCAGCGATCCTCCGTGCCGCCTCCGTCGGGGACATCGATGACCGTGCAGGGGCCGCTGAAGTGCTGGGCGAAGAGGCCCGTGTCGAGCCACCGTTCGCGGACCTTGGCGCTGGCGATGATGACGGTGGACGCGGCGCCGTAGAGCTCGGCCAGGGCCGTCTGGACGAGGGGGGTAGGCTGGGACGGCACTTCGTCGCGGCGATAGACCGTGGTTTCGTAGTGTGGTGCTTCAGAGTTGATGGGGCCGAGGCCGAGGATGGAGACGAGGCGAGTGCGCATGGTGACTCCGTGACGAGGCGTTGCAGTGGGTGGTGGGCAGCGCAGACTCACTTTTTGCAGAAATCAGCGAAGTTTTTGAAGAACCTTTTATCGTTGTCCTTGGCCTTTTTGCCGCCAAAGAGCGCCTTGACCCGCTCCAGGGCGCGGGCGAGTTCCTCTGCTGAGGCGCTCAGACCCTGGGCCATGAGGGCTTCGGCGTAGGTTCTTAGTTGGCCCTTGTCCATTGCATCTAGCTTCGCTTTCCACTCCGGTGGGTCCTTAGTTTCAGTATCCGGCTTCACAAGGGTCTGCAGCGCTATGACGAGTTCTTTTACCTTGCTCTCACTGATCTTGGTGCCGCCGAGGGCGATGCCTTTGCTACTGCGCCATGTTTGCACCTGGGGGCAGGCGAGCAGGGCGGTGGCCAAGGCGCGCTTCTCTTCCTCCCAATCCACTTGCCCGTCGAGGTGGCCGGATAGGGAGAGGCCTTCGATCTCAATGCCCTTGCAGTGGTCAGCCGGATCGAGCTTGCGCGCCAGATCGTAGAGGTGCTGTTCGTTGGCGCTGGCCCGGGCTACCAAGATCTCCCAGCGCTGGAGCGGCGCGAGGCGCGGCAGTTCGGCGTTTTCGGAAGCGACGCGGGCCTGGGCGGCGGCTTCTTTGGCGCGGCTCTCCTGCTCTCGTCGCGCGCGGTGGAGACGCTCGCTTTCGTTGTTATCAAGTTCCAAGCGGCCGTAGCCCGAGGAGGTCTTGGCGCCGATGCCCAACTCACACAAGCCGATGGTGAGTATATCCAGGGCTGCCTGGGTCGCCGCGGGCGGACCTTCGAGGGCGATGAGGAAGGTGCCGCCGACGGAGATGAAGGAGATGGGTATGGGGCTGTCGAGATCGGAAGGCGGCGCGTCCTCGCCTTTGTAGTAGTCCGGGTGATGGACGGTCATGACGTCGGGGTAAAGGGGTAGGGTCTGTTCCGGGGGGATGAGCCAGGCGTCGTGGAAGATGAGGGCGCCGCGCTGGCCTGGGGTGCCGAAGAGGCGCTCGTGGCTGGTGGGCGCCGGGTTGTTGGCGTCGAAGATGCGTTTACGCCAGTCCTGGTCTTCGAGGAGCTGGTGGGCCGTGGCGGCGGCCAAACCCTTGAGGGCCGAGCCCGGGATGACGGGCACGCCCCAGGTGCGGTCGAGGGTGAGGCCTGTCTCGAGGGCACAGTGGGCCCCGAGGCCGATGACCATGCGCCCGTTGACCTTGAAGCAGGCGACTTCGACCTGGTGGTGGTCGAGGAAGGCGTCGCGGCGCAGGGCGTAGGCTTCTTGGTAACCTTTGGGGATCTCGTGTTCCTTGACGGCTTGCAAGTGCTGGGACTTGGCGTTCTTGACCTCGTCGGCGTCAATCCCGCCGGTGGTCTGGAAGGGGAGATACTTGGCGAGCCAGAGGCCGACGTGGCTGCTTTTTTGGCATTGGGTTGCGCGCAGGCGATTTCTTCGTGCTTGCATGGGGGTGTCTTCCTCAGCGCCGAGAGAGGCGATGCAAAAGGGTTCACTCGTTTTCGTCAGACTTGAGCTCCGCTTGGGCAAAGCGCCGCATCCAGATGGCCACGTCGATGAGATCCCGAGTCAGGGTCATGTAGGCCAGGAGGGCGTCCGTGCTCTGGGCCAAGGTCTGGAGTCGCTCGCCTGGGTCTCCTTTGGCGGCTTGTTCTGGGGCATAGACTGCAGCCAAATCGCTGCAGAAGCGTTTCCCTTCTTCGCCGTCGCGAGCGCGGAGAAAGGCCAGGGCTTGGACCAGGCCGCTCTGTTGGATCAAGGCGGGGGTGCGCATGCACAGGGTGCGGTACTTCTTCTCGTCGGGTCCCTGGTAAGCTTGAACCCGCTTCAAGGCCTCTTTGGCCCATTTTTGTTGGCGTGTCATGGGGCTCTCTCCTCATGGCGGCCGGGGGCCGCGGGGTGGTTGGCAGGGTGGGGTCTAG
>CAYVQF010000071.1:0-25565 GCA_964454015.1 uncultured Myxococcales bacterium | reverse complement strand
CTTGGTTCTCCAAGAACAACGGGGTTTTTTCTTTTCTTGACCGTGGATCAGGGCCAGACTCAGGTGAGCGCTCCCCACCCTCCTCAGTCGTCGAAGCGTGGCAGACGTAATTTGTAAAAATCCACCCCCGCTTCAACCAGCGCGCTCTCTTCCGCATGGGTCGACTGCCCTACGATGGAACGTTGCGCCCGCTCGCCGCGGTGCATGGCCAGCGCCTCCTGCGCGAACGCCGTCCCGACGTCTTCACAGTGCTCTTGGATATACGTGGCCACCGCCTCCACCTGCCGACGCAGCTTGGTCGCCCGCGCCGGGGCACCGTCATCATCGGGAGCCGGGGCCAAGGTTGAGCTTTTTTCCAAGTGCACCGCTGGCGCACATAGCTGCTTCTCCACCTCCAAGCTCCCACACACCGGGCAGGAGACCAGCCCAGAGGCGCATTGGGCTTGGCACTCTGCCGCGCTGTCAAACCAGCCCTCGAAGCGGTGCCCCCCTGCACAGACGAAATCGTAAATGACCATGCTCCACCAAGCCTCTACGCGCCGCACCGGCTCGCCCTGGGCCGCCTCCAAGGCCTATCATAGCCCTGCCCCGCCAAGGTCTACCACCTCTGCCAACTGTGCGCATCGATCAAGCGCTGGGGACAAGGCGGCGCCACCACCTGCGCCTCTGCCCCCTTTCGCCCCGCGACCACACCTGCGTCAGGGCGGAGGTGACCGTGCACCACGACCTGCTCCCCCGCCACCACCTGACCCACATCGAGGGCGGGATCCAGCACCACGCCCACCGTACACAGGTAGGGCTCAGCGCTCTCCGCCGTGGCCCGGAGGTGCAACCAGTCCACACCCATCACCGCCGCGTTGACCCGGTCCACATAGCCCACCACGCTCACCGCGTCGGCGCTGGGGCTAGGAGGCAGCGCCAGCAGCGCCGGCACCGTGAGAATGGCCTGTGCCGGCGCTGCCACGGCCACCGCCGCCGGTCCAGGCCCCACGACGAGCTCCTCGACGAAGTAGAGGCGTTCAAAACGCCGGCCCGTGCTCGGGCTCTGGAAATCGGGCACCTCCAGGACCACCTGGGCGTGAAACGCGTCCCCCACCTCCAGCGCCACCTGGGCCGCAGCCAACCATTGCCCCGCGAGGACCGCGCCGTCGTCAGCGACGCGCAGGTAGGTGAATGCACTGGCGTGAATGACCTCGGCGGCGCGGCCGCTGACCGGGTAGGGATCCCCTGCGGGCGTAGCTAGCCCTACCGCGTCTGCAAGCGGAGCTGCCTCCCACGCGATCTCCAAATCGAGCGCTGCGATAGGGTCGGGCAGCGCCACCTGAGCCACGTGCACGACGCGCTGCGCGTCGTAAGGCTCACAGGCCACGCCAGCGAGAATGCCCACCAGGCACCAAAGCGCAACCCTTGCCCATCGCCGTAAGCTTCGAGCGCTGCGTAGCATCATGGGCAAAACGATGTCGACTGACCCCAGCAATGGCGCCAAGCGGAGAAACAAAGGCCAGCGCGCCAAAGTGGCGCGCGCCACACTACATGGAGCGGACTTCCTCGACGACCAGCTCGAGGCTCTCGAAGATATTCTCGTTGCCCTTGCCATCGAGACCACTCAGGGTCCACTTGGCAGGTAGGCAGCGGTCGAGCGCCCAGCCTTTCACCCGGTTGCCTGCGTTGTCACACAGCCAAATCGCGCCGTTCTTCCGCTCGTAGACCCCTTTCTGGACGTCGGTGATCCACTTGTTGAAGTCGGCGCTGGCGATATAACCGCGCTTCAGGGTGATGCGCCCATATTTGGGAAGCCCAGGACGATAGCGAGGTGTCATCGGGGCATCGCTCACCCGATACTCGATCATCTCGACTTCGTAACTCAGGCCATCGACCCCGGCAAACTTTCCTGCAGTGATGTCTTCCACTTCAAACTGGTAATTGCCAATCGGGTCCAAGTTTTTTCGTCTAGTCGGCATGTGCTCCTCCACCCAGAACGCCTTTCTTCACAACGTCGGCCAGAGCCGTCCAAAGCAAACAGTATGCCGCCACTCGCGGCCTCATCTCAACAATTGGCGTAGGACATTTCCCCTTGCCATACCATCGCTTAGAAAAACTCGCCTCCCAGCCTCCCGCGCCAGCGACCCTCCAAACAAGGACCGCCACCGCCTCTCGCGCTGCGCAATGGGGACTTCTGACCCCAAAGCAGCGTGCGCCCTGCGACGCCCGCCGAGCCCGACCCCCTCATATAGACCCATTCCGCCAAAATGGCTATCTTGAGCCTAGCGGTGCGCCCCACCTCTCTGGCGCGAATCTTTTCGCGAGCGCCAGCGTCCCAGCACCCACCCTCTTCACAGGGTCAACGCCTGCACTACCTTGCTCAGGAGTCTCTCATGCGACTACTTACCCTCGTCCTCACCCTCACCCTCTTGACCTTCCTACCCCCCACCGTGGCCAGCGCCAACACCCCCAGACTCTCTCTCAACGGCGTCGACATCACCGGGGTGCGCGACCAACGCTTCGAAAACTGTACCGTCACCATCGACGCCAACGGCAATATTCAGCTCCACGCCCCGCAATACAAAGTCGAAGTCCAGACCCCGAGCGCCACCGCTGCGACCGCGGGACAAACGGCCGCTGCCCAGGCGTCGCCACCTGCCCCCGCAGCCATCTCCGACAGCCACTACGTCGTCGTCACCTCCACCCAACCCAACGGCAGCAACTTCGATATCGACATCTACATCAACGGCGCGCTGCATCGCACCTTCAAAAACAGCGACTCCCAGCTCGTCCTGGACATCAGTGGGCGACTCCATGCCGGCACCAACACCGTCGCCCTCAAGGCGCGCAAACTCGCCGGCACCTCACCCACCGCCGCCAGCAATAGCATCGAAGTCATCGTTGGACGCGGCACCTCTGCCGGCAACCAACTCACCATCGAACGCCAACACGGCACCTTCAAAGTCGTGGGCACCCAGAGCACGGACCAAGCTGCAGAGATCACCTTCAACGTCAACTAGGATCAGCCAACAAGCCCACCATCGATTGCTGCAACGCGGGCCAATGCCAGCCGTCGGCGCTGTTCTCCACCGTCAAGGTGACCTGACCCAGATCGATGCCTCCCCCCCAGTAAACGGAGATGCTCGGATCGGGACGCGCAAAACGAAGACTCGGACGCAGCCGCAGCTCCACCTCGCACGCGCCTGGCAAGAGGCACAGCTCGCCAAGGCCCAGCTCTATCCGCTGCGGCGGCAGAGCGGGATGGGTCAGCCTTTGGCTCACCCGGTGCCCCCCGATCTCGCGCCAGCCACGACCGGCGACGCTGCCCAACACCCGCAAGCCCAAGGCCATCTCCAGCGGCACGGCGCTCTCTGCCAAGAGGAAGAGATCCTCCCCGTGGCGATAGCCCAGTGGCTGCCTGCCAGCTTCACGCAGCGCACCCTCCCACAACAGCACCGACTCACCGCGCTGGTTGTGCAGGCTCAGACGCAGCTTCGCCGCCAGCGCCGTGTTGACTTGCCCGTCCTTCTCCGTCGACGGTGGCCCTTGCTCTGAACCCAGATAGACCCGGTAGCGACGTTGGTTGATCTCCGCCTTGCCCTGGTACCAAGCTGCCGCCTGCCACGCCGCCAACAACTCGCCTTGCGCATCCACCGGCGAGGTCGCGCCGTCCAAGGAGGGTGGCAACACAAAGAATTCAGCCGTGGCGTGGAGGTGAAAGTGCGTGGCCGAGGTCAGGGCATCCTGCAAATCCACCACCTGGGACCAGGCCCCGGGGGCGCGGCTGGCCACGGTCGTGAAACGCTGGCTCGCCGGCGCACCGCCCAAACGCAAGGGGCTGTTGTCGAGGCGCACCTCGCGGACCTGCACCACCAACTGCGCCTCCTGCCAAGCAGGGTGGGGGGAGGGGAAGCGGCGCACGCTCAGGCCGAGCGGTTGGGGCTGGCCAATGGAGCCGGAACGCCGCAATTGCCACGCCACTTCGACCCATTGCGCCACCAAGCGCGCTTGCACCTCTGCATCGAGGCGCGGCCACACCTCGATGAGGGCGCCTTCGAGGTGGCGCCGGCTGTGGGGGCTCAGGGCTGCGACGCCTGCCTCATCGCCATGATCCTCAGCCAGGTAGGCCCTCGCCGCGACCTGCAACGCGTCATCTGTGCCCAAGGCGAAGAGCAAGCGCTGATAAACGTTCTCTTCCAGATGAAGCGCCGCGAAGGCCAAGAGCGCCCCTTGCTCCTCCGGCGTGAGAGCCGCAGCGAGCTGCGCCCCCAGGGCGGTCATCTGCACCGCGACCCGACGCTGCAGCGCCGGGGGGCTGCCCCGGAGCAGGTGGCCCAAGAGCTGGGAGGCCGAGATCGATGGCTGGGACGACAGCAGCCACCAGATGTTCTGGGCCGTGAAGGCTTCGACGTCTGCAGGCGCCAAGAGATCCAAGCACCCGAAACGATAGAGCCACTGCGCCAGGGCGTGACGCGCCTCCTCCTCACTGTTTTCCCACTGCAGCGGGATGAGCCCGCGGTCCTCATCATCGCCGAGACAAGCGCGCGCCACCTCCGCCGCGCCACCTTGACCTTGGCGCAAGCCCTCGCGCCAGGCCTCCTCCTCGGCCTGCCACGGGCGCCAGCTCACCACGACCAGGGCGACGGCGAGGCCAAGCCAGCCGAAGAGCGCGACGACGAGCCAGCCCAGCCAGCGCCAAGAGCGTGGGCCCTCTTCACCCGACGGCATGTCGGGCGCGCGCGTCTCCTGCGGCTGTGGGCTCGGCGCTGGCGTCATCTCGCCTCAAACGATGAAGTTGACGATGCGGTTGGGCACCACGATGACCTTGCGCAGCGTCTTGCCCTCGAGCTGCCTGGCCACGGGAGCCAGGGCTTTGGCCGCGGCGACCACCTCCTCTTCGCTGGCGCCACGGGCCACCTCGACCGTGCCCCGGGTCTTGCCCAGCACCTGCACCGCCAAAGTCACCTGATCCTCTTCGCACTTAGCGACATCATAGACGGGCCACGGCTCGTAGGCCAAGGACGCCTCATGCCCCAGAAGATGCCACAGCTCCTCACCCAGGTGCGGCGCAAAGGGCGACAGCAGGAGCACGAAAGTCTCCGCCGCCTGATGCGGCAACACCTCGAGCTTGGCCAGGTGATTGAGGCAAATCATGAGCTGGGACAGGGCGGTGTTGAAACGCAAGCCCTCGATATCCTCCTCCACCTTCTTGATCGTCTGGTGGAGCAGGCGCTCTGTTGCCGCGTCCAGCGCGGCCTCCTGCACCCGCTCGTGCAAGCGCGTCTCGCCGTCGCCGGGTGCCACCACCAGACGCCAGGCCTTGGCGAGGAAACGATAGACACCCGCGACCCCATCGCTGTCCCAAGGCTTCACCTGATCCAAGGGGCCCATGAACATCTCGTAGAGTCGCAGCGCGTCGGCGCCGTAGTTCTGCACCACGTCGTCGGGATTGATGACGTTGCCGCGGCTCTTGGACATTTTCTCCACGAGCACCTCGAGCACCTCGTCGCTGTCGCCTTTGTAGACGACATCACCGACCCGGCGCGCCTGGTCGGCGTGGACGTAATTGCCGGCGGCGTCTTTGTAGGCGTAGCCCAGGATCATGCCCTGGTTGAAGAGACGCTGGAAGGGCTCAGGCGTCGACACCAAGCCCGCATCGAAGAGCACTTTGTGCCAGAAGCGCGCATAGAGGAGGTGCAGCACGGCGTGCTCCGCGCCGCCGATATAGAAATCCACGGGCATCCAGTAGCGCTCTTTCTCTGCCGACCACGGCGCCCCGGTGTTGTCCGGGTCGAGATAGCGCAGGTAGTACCAACAACTCCCGGCCCATTGAGGCATGGTGTTGGTCTCGCGCCGCCACGTCTCCCCTCCGTCAGGTGCTGGCACCTCGACCCACGAGGTGATCGCCGCCAGGGGGCTCTCGCCCGTGCCCGTCGCTTCGTAAGAGCTCACCTCGGGCAGGGTCAGGGGTAGTTGCTCTTCCGGCAGGGGCAGATGCTCCTGATCGTTCTTCCACACGATGGGGAAAGGCTCGCCCCAGTAGCGCTGGCGCGAAAAGAGCCAGTCCCGCAGCTTGTAGTTGACGGCGCCCCGCCCCAGCCCTTCGGCCTCGAGCCAGCCCACGATCTTCTCTTTGGCCGCAGCCACCTCGAGACCATCGATCTGGCCGCTGTTGACCAAGATGCCGTCGCCATCCCAGGCGGCTTGGCTCACATCGCCACCGCTGATGACCTCGCGGATCTCCAGACCGAAATGCTTGGCGAAATCCCAGTCGCGCTGGTCATGTCCGGGCACGGACATGATGGCACCCGTACCGTAAGAGGCGAGGACGTAGTCAGCGATCCACACGGGGATGTGCTCGCCGTTGACGGGATTGATCGCGTAGGAACCGGTGAAGACGCCGCTCTTGCCCTTGGCGAGGTCCGTGCGCTCGAGGTCACTCTTCCGCGCGGCCTCCTCTTGATAGGCCTTGACCGCCGCGCTCTGCTCCGCCGTGGTCAACACCGCCACCAGGGCATGCTCCGGCGCCAAAACCATGAAGGTGGCACCAAAGAGGGTGTCGGGCCGGGTGGTGAAGACCCGAATCGCGCCGGGGTGCGCGGCGAGCTTGAAGTCCACCTCGGCGCCCAGAGACTTGCCAATCCAGTTGCGCTGCATGGCCTTGATCCGTTCCGGCCAGTCGACCAGCTCCAGATCCTGCAGCAATCGCTCGGCATAGGCCGTGATTTTCAGCATCCACTGGCGCATGGGCTTGCGCACCACGTCGAAGCCGCCCACCTCGGATTTGCCGTCGACGACCTCTTCGTTGGCCAAGACCGTGCCCAGCGCGGGGCACCAGTTCACCGGCGCTTCGGCCACGTAGGCCAAACCCCGTTTGTAGAGTTGGAGAAAGATCCACTGGGTCCAGCGGTAATAGTTGGGGTCGGTGGTGTTGATCTCCCGGTCCCAATCGTAACTGAAGCCCAGAGACTTGATCTGGCGCTTGAAGGTGGCGATGTTGGCTTCCGTCGTCACCTGGGGATGGGTACCGCTCTTGATGGCGTACTGCTCAGCAGGCAAGCCGAAGGCGTCCCAGCCAATGGGGTGGAGGACGTTGTAGCCTTTCTGGCGCTTGTAACGCGCGATGATGTCCGAGGCGGTGTAGCCTTCGGGGTGCCCCACGTGCAAGCCCGAACCCGACGGGTAAGGGAACATGTCGAGGATGTAGTACTTGGGCTTAGTGCTGAAATCCACGGCCTTGAAGGTCTTGTGCTGATCCCAGAAGTGTTGCCACTTGGGCTCGATGGTGGCCGGTTCGTAAGCTGCCATGCCTTTTGACTCCCTGTGGGGACCGAGACGCT
The DNA here is from genome assembly GCA_964454015.1 of uncultured Myxococcales bacterium. Taxonomy (GTDB): domain Bacteria; phylum Myxococcota_A; class Bradymonadia; order UBA4248; family UBA4248; genus CAYVQF01. The sequence continues at coordinate 18,243 of CAYVQF010000071.1, read as the reverse complement.
GCGCCACAGGGACACAGCGGCGGGTAAAAACGTGGTGAGGTGCGGCGCCGTCATTCGCTCGGGTGGCCGCGCGCCGCAGGCGACCCCGCCGGGGGGAGGCCCAAGCGTTTGCCTTGTTAACACAAGGCGCTCACTGGCCGCAATCAGATGTCCGCCGTGGCATGCCGCTGGTCAATCGCCGACGCTGCGGGCGGGCCTGAAGCCCAGGGACTTGGTGCGCAACACGGGCTCGCCCCACCCGCGCCGCGCCGAACGGGCGTCTTCGGCCATGAAGTCCCAGGCGCCGCCGCGAAAGACCCGTGCCCCTCGGCCTGAGGTGGTCACCGGGTCTTGGGCGCCCTCGGGATAGGGCGCGTAGCGGTCCCACACCCACTCCCAGACGCTGCCGTGCATGTCGTAGAGCCCCCAGGGACTGATGGACTTCACCCCCACCTCACGCAGACGCGAGGTGTTGCCGCAATACCACCCCACCTCATCGAGCCCAGGGTCCCGCTCGCAGCCCTGGGCCGTGAGCTCGCCGTTGACCAAGGCGCTCATCCCACCCGCGCGGGCGGCGTACTCCCACTCGGCCTCCGTCGGCAGACGATAGCCGAGGCAGTCATGGGGAAAGGGCAGCGAGACCGGGCAAGTGTAAGCAGCCTCGCCGGGACGTCCCTGGCAACCGCTCAAATCGTAACACGCGGGCAAAGACTCACTCTCTGACAGGGCGTTGCAATAGGCCAAGGCATCATACCAACTCACCTGGGTCACGGGCTGCAAGTCGTCCCCTTCACCCGGCGGCGCGCCCATGAGCACGCGCCACTCCCCTCGGCTGACCTCAGTGCTCTTGAGCCAGAAGGCGCGGGTCAACACCACCTCATGAGGGGTCTCGTCAGGGCGTCGCCCAAGCTCATGCGGCGGTGAACCCATGGTGAAGGTCCCAGGCGCGACATACACGTAATCGGCAAAGACGCACCGCCCCTGCTCGCACTTGTCCCCGAGATCGCAGACTTGACCGCAGGCGCCACAATGGGCCGAGTCGTTGCGCAGGTCACGGCACACGTCACCGCACACGGCGTGCTCAGGAGGACACTCGCAGCGTTGCTCTTGGCACTGACGTCCGCCCGTGCAGCGGTTGCCGCAAGCGCCACAGTCGCTGTCCGTGCGCAGCGAGGTCTCACAGCCTGGCGCCTCGGCGCAGTCCCCCCAACCATGCTGGCACGTGTACGCACAGCGACCGTGGCTACAGACGTTGCCGTGGCCTTGCACCTGAGGGTGGGTCGCGCACACCACACCGCAGGCCCCGCAGTGATCGGGATCCTGCGCCAGGTTGCGGCAGGTGCCCTGGCAATCGCTCTCCCCCGTGGGACACACGCAGCCACCCGACAGGCAGATCTTGCCCCCGGTGCACCGCACGCCGCAGGCCCCACAGTGCTCGGCGTCGTGATCGAGATAGCGGCACACCCCGGCGCAGGCCCGCGCCCCGGACGGGCACCCACAGGTGCCGGCCGAACAGACCATGCCACCCGTGCACACCCGGCCACAGCGACCGCAGTTCGCCGCATCGTCCGCCAGGTCGACGCAGACGCCATCGCAGTCGTTGGTGCCACTCGGGCACACACATCGCCCGCCTGCGCAGATCTTGCCGCCGCTGCAGCGTTGGCCACAGGCGCCACAGTTCTCGAGGGTCGTCAGCGGGCTCTCACAGCCCAGGCCGGCGTCGCAGTCGCCCCAGCCCTTGGCGCAGGTGTAGGTGCACGCACCAGCGCTGCACTTCGCCGAGCTCGGCACCACGTTCGGATAGGACGCACACGCGTTGCCGCAAGCGCCACAATGCTCCAGCTCACGCAGGAGATCGCGGCAGGTCCCAGCGCAATCGCTCAGCCCAGCCGGACAGACGCAAGCACCGTCCTGGCAGACTTTGCCGCCACTGCATTGCACGCCACAGGCGCCACAGTGGGCGGGATCGCGCGCCACTTCGCGACACTGCTCGGCGCACCACAGGGTCCCCGCCGGACAGGCACACTGGCCCCCCTGGCAGATGGTCCCACCGCGGCACTGCACGCCACAGGCGCCGCAGTTCTGCGCCTGCTCCAGCGAGGTCTCGCACCCTGGCCCCTTGCCGCAATCACCCCAGCCAGGTTCACATTGATATTGGCATTGCCCGGCCTCACAGCTCGCCTGTCGCACCTGCGGGTGGCGCATGCACGCGTTGCCACAGCGGCCACAGTGCTCGGCGTCTTGCGCCAACACCACGCAGACACCACCGCAATCACTCATCCCGCTCGGGCAACGGCAGCTCCCACTCTGGCAGGTCTTGCCACCCCCACACCTGACACCACAGGCGCCGCAGTGCGCGTCATCGTCCCGGGTGTTGCGGCACTGCCCCTCGCAATCGCTCATCCCGCTGGGGCACTTGCACCCGCCTCCTTGGCAGACCTTGCCGCCCGCGCACACCACACCACAGGCGCCACAGTTCTCTGTCGTGTCCAGCTTGGTTTCGCAGCCACCGCCCCCGTCACAATCACCCCAGCCACTGGCGCAGGTGTAGCGACACTGAGCCTCGGCGCAGGACACCGACTTGGACACCGTGTTGGGCAACGCGCCGCAGTCGTAACCACAGCGACCGCAATGGGCGCTGCTGCTCTCCAGGGCGACGCAGATCTCGCCACAGAGTTGCAATCCCGAGGGGCACTGGCACTGACCCTGGTCACAGATCTGCCCCCGGGGGCAGCTCGCGCCGCACGCGCCGCAGTGGCTGGTGTCGCTCTGCAGCGCCCGGCAAGCGCCGGCGCACTCGCTCTGCGCGGGCGGGCAGCCACAACGCCCATCCACGCAGACCTGATCGGCGCGACACTTCACCCCACAGGCACCACAACTCTCGGGACTATCCAGCGCGGTCTCACACCCCGGCGCAGCGCTACAATCCCCCCAGCCGGCCTGGCACTGGTAGCGGCACTGCCCTGCCTCACAGCTCGCGCTGCCAACCTGGGCGTGGCCCGCGCAGGCGTTGGCGCAACGACCGCAGTGCGCGACATCGCCAGCCAGATCGACACAGTGACCGCCGCAATCTGCCAAACCTTTTGGGCACTTACATGCGCCCCCCTGGCAAGTCTTCCCACCGGTGCACACCACCCCACAGCCGCCGCAGTGGGCGTCATCGCGCCCCGTGTCGCGGCAATTCCCATCGCAGTCACGCCAACCGCTGGGACACTTACACGCGCCCTTCTGGCAGCTCGTGCCACCGGCGCAAGCGTTACCGCAGGCGCCACAATGGGCGTCGCTGTCGAGGCGCGTCTCACAGCGCGGTCCGGGTCCGCAGCGCCCAAAGCCGGAGGCACACCTCTCGACGCAGCGCCCTTCCCCCCCCGGGGCCGCCTCGCACACCCACCCCTTGACACAATCTGCGTCCTTGGCGCACGGGCCACCCTCTTGGGCCATGGCCCCTTTAGGTGCAACGAATACCACGACGGAGGCCAGGGCTAGGTAGGAAGCCAAGGCTAGCAACGAATGCCATCGCATGATCCCTCTTGGGTGCAAAGATGGTTAGCGACCAGGTCACACCTTAGCACGCCAGCATCACCCCGTGGAAGGGTCGCCACAGGCTCCTAGTGCTGGCGACAACGCACGTTGTCAGGCTCACAGCGAAAACGGGCGTGGACGTGGTCCGCGTGCCCTGGCCAGTGCTGAATGATGGCGGACCGAGAGGCTGCGTGGCGCGGGTAGGAAAAAATGGCCTGCACCTCCTCCAGCGGCAAGTGCCGACGCGCCTCGGCCGCCAATACCATCTGCAAGCTCCGATCGACGTACATGCTCTGTACCTGCCCGGTGGCCAGCAGCGCCTGCAACAAGAACCAGGTCTTCTCCACGTCCATGGTCTCGGGATAGACCCGGGGCATGCGAAAGGGGTGCTTGGGCTCATCGAGGGGCACATAGCCGAAATCGACGTCTCGCCCCGAGCAATGAGAACGATGCGGCTTGAGGCGGCCACCTTGACGGGACGAAATCTCTCCCACCCGCACCGGCAGCGCCTGCGGATAGCGCGCGTGGTAGGCACGCAGCGCCTCAACCAAGGCATCGACCGTCAGGGCCGTGCCCCAAGCGCGCTGCCGATAAGGGCGCAACATCCAACCCTCTCCCTCGGGCATGGGCACGGCGTTCAGCAGGCGCCCCGAGGTGGGCCGGCCAATAGACTGCGACGGCAGCAGGGGATCGCGACAGTGCACCGTCAGCCTCACCCCCGCCTCGACCGTGGCATCGGGGCGCAAATCCGGGTTGAGGGCCAACAAGTGACTCAAAGGCAAACCCCAGGTCGACGCCACCGTGCTCACGCGACGGCTCTCTTCTAGGGTCCACGCCACACAGTCGCGCGCCTCCTCGGGCAACCACCGCGCCAGCCCAGGCACCCGCCGCGCCAGCGCCGACACTTGGGGCCAAACGCGTTGGCGCAACCACGCCTGGGCATCCGCATCGTCCGGGAGCACCGGCGCCACCACGGCGAGTGGCCGTAAGGGCAACACATAGGCTTCCGCCTCGGTCGCGGCGGTGGCGTGAAGCAACGAGATCGCAACGAAGGCCGCCATGGTGAGCGGTCTCAGGATTCCCAGTCGGATGTGCATGGCCTCTCGCCTTCCTCCGCGCGGTTGGGTCCCAGAACCCTTCCAGGCAGCACGCCTCTGCCAGCGGTTGTCACCGCTGCCAGAGCCTAGGAGAGGCGCTCGTCGAGCGAACGCCCGGCACCAACCGTCCAAGGACGACCAGCGCCGGCAGCCATCCTACCAGTCATCGTCGTGGCGGTCACGCCGTTTTCCACCCCGGTTCGCCCGGCTCCGGCCGCCGCTCCAGTCTTTGGGTGGCGGCTCGTGGCTCTCGGGGATGAAAGGCTGGCGCCCCGGACCCTCGTCACTGCGGCGGCGCCCCTGGCCGCCACCACCACCGCCGCCGCCGCCGCCGCTGGGAGCACCGCCTCGGCGCGACTCCTCCGCAGGGTCCACCCGAATGGAGCGCCCATCCAGGGTCGCCTCATTCATCTCCTCACACGCCCGCAAGGCCTCATCATCATGGGCAAAGGTCACAAATCCGAATCCCCGTGAGCGGCCAGTCTCTCGGTCAAGAACAACTTTGGCGTCGATGACTTCACCGAACTCAGCGAAAGCGTCCCGCAACCCGTCGTCTGTCGTGGCCCAGGCCAATCCTCCGACGAACAGCTTCTTTGCCATGATCCTGAACTCCTCCAATCTTTAGTTCTGCCCTGTGGCCATCCATGGGACCTCGCGATGGCATCTCCCTCGCACCTTCACACCGACGCGCAACACCTTCTCCGCTGAAATTCGAATCGCCCAGCAACAGCCTGCGCTTCGCAAACGCTGCCCAAGCGGCCAGTCAGCGGCGATGGCCGACTCAGTGGCCCTGTCCGGACGCTCGCTTCAGTGCCTTGAGTTTAGACCTTTTCATTCACCTTGGCTAGCCCATTGCTCACATGCATCCTGATTTCAACGCCGGCCCTGAGACGCACTCTCCTGGCCCACAAGCCCCTCTTACAGTAGGACTAAACAATTCCAAAAGCATTGACTCCTCACACCGGGAACGCATAACCTCACCCGTGGCGGTTTCTGCAGCCTCGAGGCTGCGTGCAACAGCCGGCAGGAGTACCCGATGCTGAGAATCTCTGATGCCGCGACCTTGGGACTTCATGCCATGTTCCTCCTGGCCTGTGCCACGGACAAAGTCTCGGTGGAGCACCTCGCCACGACCTTGAATGTCTCCAAGGCGCACCTCGGCAAGGTCATGCAGCGCCTGGCTCGGCATAACTTGGTCTCGTCCCGGCGTGGCCCCAAAGGCGGCTTCTATCTCGGGGAAAACGGCCAGAGCATCACCCTGCTCCAGATCTACGAAGCCATCGACGGCCCCTTTGTGACCCACTTCTGCCTACTCGGGCGCCCCACATGCGCCCTCGGCGGCTGCCTCCTCGGCAACGTCTTCGAAGACATTCGAGGCCGGACCAAGGCTTACCTCGCCCAGACCACCCTCGAAGAGCTGGCGGCCTCCATCAACGCCGCCTATGATGGCCAATTCGAGCGACTCTTCGCCGGGCTTGGCCCCGCCCCTTCTCCAAAACAACAGGCCTAGCCCCCCAAGCCTGCGCCGCTGCGACCCGCCGTGGGCCGCCCCGTGGCGGCTAAGCCTCCAAATAAACCTCGATCTGTTCCTGCACCGCCTCCGGGCTCACGCCGCTCCCGATGTACTCCCGCAGACAATCGGACAACACCAGCAAAAAGTCTTCGAACTTCTCGTTGTTGGCGATGTGCATCCGCAGCTTGCTCGCCAGCGGGCTGTCATCCTCCGCCAAAAAACGGCCCACCGCCTCCTGATCCACCTCACCATCGAAATCAAGCAACATGTGGCCGATAAGAAATCGACATAGCTCTTCCATTACGTCCTCCTTGGCCGGAGCGCGCTGCTGAGGTCCACAAACGTAGACCCTACGAAACACGCGAGAAAGCGTGTGGTGCGTCCTCGCTGCCCCCTATTCGAACCAACGCGTCCGTTTCGAAATGAGTTCAAGCCGCAGACGACCGATCCACCCGATCGGTGCCCACCAGAACAAACCACGAACTACCCTCTAGTTCAGGTCGCACCCAGATGCAAGGGGGCAAGCGCTGCACTTTTCGCGGCGCAACACACAACAACATCAATCATTTCATAACAATAAAACAACACCGCGCGATAACGACCCAAGAGGGCACCACATAATTCTGTTGCTTTCCCGCCTCGCTCAACCCACATTCTGACTGGACTCGAAGCTCCGTTGGACCCCCAATGGAATACACCCCAAGCGAGCACCCACCATGGCTAGAACCAAAGAAACGAGCCCCACACCCGGCGCCAACGACACCCGACCCGATCAGGACACCACTGAAGAAGACCTCGCCGCCCTCCTCGACGCCTGCCGCATCGTCATTCGCCCCAACGGCGAGGTCGTCTTCGAGAACCTCAGCCCAGCCATGCTCGACGTGGCCTTGGCCCTCAACCCCGAGGCGCCCTCGCTGCACTGCCGCCTCGACACCATCGACAAGTGCGGGGCCGGCAACGACAGCGGCCGCGACGACGCCTAGCGCCGCGGCAGCATCATCATAGTAGGTGACCTCACACCGCAGCCTTTCCCCAGCACCACAAACACGCTACCTTGGGCCCGGCCAAATCTCGCAGGTGCCGCCCCTATCGCTGCGGGTCCATCTGCCCATCTTGCCCCTCTCCCATGGAGTAGCACCATGCGCACTGTGGACCTGCTGGAAGCCAAGCGTGACGGCCTCGACATCCCCCCCCAAGCCATCGAAGACTTCGTCAAGGGCGTCGTCGCCGGCACCGTCCCCGACTACCAGGCCGCGGCCTTCCTCATGGCCGTCTACTTCCGCGGCATGACCACGGACGAGCTCGTCGGCTATACCCGCGCCATGCTCCATTCGGGCGAAGTGCTCTCCCTCCCGGCCCTCGCCAAGCGTTACAAGGTCGACAAACACTCGACGGGCGGCGTCGGCGACAAGGTCTCCCTCACCCTGGCCCCCATGGTCGCCGCCTGCGGCCCTGTCATCCCCATGATCAGCGGCCGCGGCCTGGGCCACACCGGCGGCACCCTCGACAAGCTCGAGGCCATCCCTGGCTTCAAGGTCGAGCTGCCCTCTGCCGAGCTCGAGCACGTCGTCGCCGAGGCGGGCCTCGCCATCGCCGGACAGACGGCCAACCTCGTCCCGGCCGACAAGATCCTCTACGCCCTGCGCGACGTCACCGGCACGGTCCCCTCGGTCGCCCTCATCGCCGCCTCCATCATGAGTAAGAAGCTCTCTGTCGGCCTCGATGGCTTGGTGCTCGACGTCAAGGTCGGCACGGGGGCCTTCATGAAGACCTTCGACGCCGCCCAAGAACTCGCCCAGACCATGATCGCCATCGGCAAAGGCATGGGCTGCGACACCCGCGCCTGCATCACCGACATGAATCAACCCCTGGGGCGCTTTGTCGGCCACAGCAACGAGGTGGCCGAAGCCATCGCCACCCTCCGCGGCGAAGGCCCCGAGGACTACACCGAGCTGTGCTACGCCCTCGGCGTGGAGATGCTCGGCTTGGCCCAAGGGCTCTCGGCAGAAGCGGCCCGTCAAGCCCTCGACAAAGCCGTCAACAGCGGCGCCGCCCTCGACCACTTCGGCCGCATGGTCGCCGCCCAAGGCGGTGACCGGCGCGTCGTCGACGACCTCTCCCTCATGCCTTGGGCCCCTGAGCGCCGCGACATCCTCGCCCCCACCGCGGGCTACATCTCGGCTTTCTCCTGCGCCGACGTCGGCCGCGCCTGCGGCGTCCTCGGCGGCGGGCGCGCCACCGCGGACGACCTCATCGACCACGGCGTCGGCATCGAGGTCTTGCACAAGATCGGCGCCGCCGTCACCGAAAAGACCCCCCTCTTCACCATCACCTACCGCGACGCCGCCCGCGCCGATCAGGCCGCCGCCATCCTCCGCCAGGCCTGCACCATCGCCCCCGATCCCGTCCAGGCGCCCCCCCTCGTCCACGCCCGCTTCTGAGCCCCCGCAAACCCAACCTCCCCCATGGACCACGCCTCATGATGTCTATCCACCGGCGCGTGCGCCTCTTCCTCTGGGCAATGGTGGCGCTCACCGTGCTCTTCATCTTCACCGGGGTCCTCGTCGAGATCACCTCCCTCTCGGCAGCCGTCGAGACCACTGAGGGCGCCGCCCAGAGCGTCCCTGCCGCCACGCCGCACTATCTGCCCGTGGAATCAGCAGCCCTCGAAAACGCCACCATCATCGCCCAAAAGCGCGCCGAGGACTCGGGCGATTGGCTCGGGCGCCTCATCTCCATCGGCGGCATCTTTGCCTTCATCGGCATCGCCTGGCTCCTCTCCAAGCACCGCCGCCGGGTGCGCTGGAAGCTGGTCGCCGTCGGCACCACCCTCCAGCTCCTCTTTGCCCTCTTCATCCTCTGGACCCCCTTGGGGCGCGGCATTTTCGCCTCCCTGAACACGGCCATCACCGCCCTGCTCAACTTCACCAAGGCGGGCACGGCCTTCCTCCTCCAGAGCTTCGTCACCGGCCAAATCGAGCCCGCCCTCGCCAACGTCGCCGTCGACGTCTTGCCCACCATCATCTTCTTCAGCTCCCTCATGACCGTGCTCTACCACCTCGGCGTCATGCAGGTCATGGTCCGCTGGATGAGCGTCGTCATGGTCCGCCTCATGGGCACCTCGGGCTCGGAGACCCTCTCGGCCTCGGCCAACATCTTCGTCGGCCAGACCGAAGCCCCCCTGGTCATCAAACCCTACGTCGAGACCATGACCCGCTCGGAGCTCATGGCCGTCATGACCGGCGGCTTCGCCACCGTCGCTGGCGGCGTCATGGCCGCCTACGTCGCCCTCCTCTCGCCCTTCTTCCCCGACATCGCCGGCCACCTCATCGCCGCCAGCGTCATGAGCGCCCCCGCGGCCCTGGTCATCGCCAAAATCATGCTCCCCGAAACGGAGAGCTCCCCCACCATGGGCTCGGTCAAGCTCGTCGACGACCGCCCCGACGTCAACGTCATCGACGCCGCCGCCCGCGGCGCCGGCGACGGTATGCGCCTCGCCCTCAACGTCGGCGCCATGCTCCTGGCCTTCATCGCCCTGGTCGCCATGCTGAACTACGCCATCGGCCTCCCCAGCCGCTGGCACAACAACGCCTCCCTCGACGAGGTCAACGGCTTCCTCCTCAGCACGGGCCAAGCCCTCCCCGCCGGGTGCGACAAGGCCGACACCGGCGCCGACATCCTGCGCTGCACCCACGCCGCCTGGCTCGCCGTCGCCGACCACTATCACATCGAGGTCCCACCCGACCTCACCACCCTCAGCGGCGATGAGAGCGACAAAATCCTCCGCATCGAAGCCGCCGGCACCCACATCGCCGCCCGCATCCCCGCCCAGAGCCCCCTGGAGGGCACAGCCATCGTCGGCGACTGTCAACAGGGCCGCGTCGCCGCCTGCGGCGCCCTCTTGACCCTGACCCAAAGCGAAACCTGGACCCCAAGCGTCCGCCCCCCCGACCTCTGGCCCATGCTCACCCTGGAGTTCCTCTTGGGTTGGCTCTTCTTCCCCTTGGCCTGGCTCATGGGCGTCCCCCTCGCCGATTGCCAGCTCGTCGGCCAGCTCCTCGGCGAAAAAATGGTCCTCAACGAGTTCATCGCCTACCTCCACCTCGCCGACGTCGTCGGCGATCTCCACTACCGCTCCATCATCATCTGCACCTACGCCCTCTGCGGCTTCGCCAACTTCGGCTCCATCGCCATCCAAATCGGCGGCATCGGCGGCATCGCCCCAGCCCGCCGCCAAGAACTGGCCAAACTCGGCATGCGCGCCATGATCGCCGGCACCATCGCCGCCTTCATGACCGCCACCATCGCCGGCGCCTTGGTGACCTGAACCCCGACACGCGCACCACTTCATTCGGTTTTTCCATGCCTTGCCTTCCTTTTTTTGTTCCACCCAAGCCAAGATCACTGGCCCTGCTCGCCCTTACCCTCCTCCTCTGGGCGCCCGCAACGGCCTCCGCCCAAGCTGACGACGAGCTCTCCCCCGACTACCGCCCACGCCCCAAGTTCTGGGAGTGGCTCATCGACCCCGACCAGGTCGCCTACGAAGAAGCCATCGCCGAGGGCCAACGCGCCCAAAACGCGGGCTACCACAGCGCCGCCCTCTTGGCCTTCGAGAGCGCCATCGCCCTCAAACCCGACGCCATCGAGGCGCTGCTCCACGCCGCTAGCGCCGCCCAAGAAGCCAAGGCCTACGCCAGCGCCATCGACTACTACCTGCGCGCCCGCGCCCTCGATGAAGAGGCCGACAGCCGCTGGGGCGTCTGCTTCAACGCCGCCATCGTCTACGCCAAGCTCAGCCGCTGGGAGGAGACCATCGCCGAGTACGAGCGCTGCCTCGTCGCCCAGCCCCGCCTGTCCGCCGTCATCTACAACAACGCCGCCGAGATCCACATGGCCAAGGGCGACCTGGCCACGGCCATCGACTTCTACCGCCTGGCCATCAGCGACGACACCAACCTGGTCCACGGCAACTTCGGCCTCGGGGTCGCCCTCGAACGCGCCGGCGATCGGCTCGCGTCGCGCCACCACCTCCTCCAAGGCTTGCTCCTCGATCCAAACATCCGCTTCATGTTCGATGCAGGCACCTTCTTCGTCCCCGAAGGAGAGTTCGCCTATCAGCTCGCCGTGCTCTACCGCGAGCTCGGCCGCCACCGCGAGGCCGCCCACCAACTGCAGCGCTACCTCAAAAGCGAGCAACCCCCAGCCTACCTGGCTCAGGCCCAGCGCCTGCTCACGGAGCTCCAAGAGAACCCGGCGCCCCTCATCGACTCCTACCCGCTCCCCTCGCGCCTGGTCTCAGCCGTGGCCGTCGACAGTCAACTGCGCTGGTTGGTCTTGGGCACCTCGGACGGCCGCATCTCCATGATCGACCGCGCCACCAACGGCACCCATGACTACCGCACCACGGGCAACGCCGTCGTCGACATCGCCTTCACCGCGCGCGACAAAGAAGTGCGCGTCCTCCAAGCCGACGGCGCCGTCCTCCGCCTCGACCCACAGCGCAAGCTGCGCCGTCTGGGGGAGATCGCCGGCAGCGACCAGCGCATCGGTCTCGATCTCAGCGCCGACGGCGCCCACATGCTCGCCCTCACCCCGCGCGGCATCGAGAGCCTGCCCCTGCCCTCACTGAAGTCGCCCACCCTCCTCCTCGATCTCGACATCAGCGAGGCCATCACCTGTGCCACCTCCGCTGATCGCAGCATCTTGGCCCTCTTCGCCGAGCGCGGCTTCATCCTCTCCGTCGACGACCAGCGCGTCATGGGCACTTTCCGTCACAGCGGCCCGGCCTTCCGCATCGAGGGCATCCCCGGGCAACGGGCCTTCGCCGTCGCCGGCGCCACAGGCCTCTCCCTGGTCAACAGCGACGGCAGCTTGGCCAAGGTCATCCTCCCACCAGAGAAGAGCATGGCCACCGCCGTCTCGCTCGACCCCACGGGCCGCTACGCCGTCGTGGCCTACGAGAGCCTCGCCGAGATCTGGGACCTACACCGCCTCGAACCGCGCTGGACCCCGGACGTGGATCCCAACCCAAACAGCTCGGAATAGTCACCCCTGAGGTGGCGTTGTCCAGGCGTTGGTCATGGCGACGCGACAGGCCCGCCCAGGACATGCCGCGCCGTGTTGCGCAATGAGGACACGATTTATGAAGCCCCTGCATGCTTTCCTGGCGCTCGTCTCGATTTTCACCCTGGCCCTCCTCGGCTGTGAACGCCAGCTCCCCTCACCGGAGCCCGCCGCGACGGACCTGCAAGCCCAGCCCGCCGACGGACCGAGCTTCGCGCCGGTCGAGGCGCACCACCCCGAGCCCGCGGCCATCCCGCCGCTCAGTGGCGGCGCGCGCATCGAGGACGAGCGCAACACCATCAACGTCTTTCAAGCGGCGGCGCCGGCCACGGTCTTCGTCACCCAGACCCAGATCATTCGTCACCGCTACGCCGCGCGCGCCCTGGAGGTCCCGGCGGGCTCCGGCTCGGGCTTCATCTGGGACAAAGACGGCCACATCGTCACCAACTTCCACGTCATCGCCGACGGCCACGCCTTCACGGTCACCCTCTTCAACCAGAACTCCTACCCCGCCACCTTCGTCGGCGGTGAACCGCGACGGGACATCGCGGTCTTGAAGATCGACGCCCCGGCGGAAGAGCTGACGCCCATCCGCCTGCCCCCCGAGGGCGCCTCCTTGGACGTGGGCCAGAAGACCATCGCCATCGGCAACCCCTTCGGCCTCGATCACACCCTCACCACGGGCGTGGTCAGCGCCATGGGGCGCGAGGTGCGCGGCTTTGGCGGCGTCACCATCCGCGACATGATCCAGACCGACGCCTCCATCAACCCGGGCAACTCTGGCGGCCCCCTCCTCGACTCGGCGGGCCAGCTCATCGGGATGAACACCATGATCTACAGCCAGAGCGGCGCCTCGGCAGGCATTGGCTTCGCCGTGCCCGTGCACACCATCCGCCGCATGGTCAACCAGATCATCGCCACCGGCCGGGTCGAGCAGGTCGGCCTCGGGGTCTCCATCGTCGACGATCACGTCGCCCGGCGCGCCGGCATCAAGGGCGTCATCGTCGAAGGGGTGGCCCCTGACTCGCCGGCGGACAAAGCGGGCTTGCGCGGCCTCAGCATGGAGCGCGGCGGCGTCACCCTCGGCGACGTCATCGTCGGCATCGAGGACAAGACCGTCAACAACTACGACGACCTCTACAATGCCCTCGAAGACCGCCAGGCCGGCCAGGTGGTCCAGGTCTCGGTGCGCCGCAGCGATCAGGTGATCAAGATCCCCATCGAGCTCTACGCCCTGCCCGAGTAGTCAGACCTCGGCGGCAGAGTCGCTGCCGCGGTAGGCCTGGACGCAGGCCCGCTGTTCCCCCGGTGCCAACCGCTGCAAGAGGTAGGCATAGTCCGGGAGGTCGAGGCCAAAGGCGCGGGCGACCATGGCGTCGGCTTCGGCGATCAGAGCCAGGCGCCGCGCTGGATCATCGTCCGGCAGCACGCCATCGGCGCCAACCTCACGCCACAACCCCGCAAAGGCGACGTCCACACAGCTCAAACGCAGAGCGATGCGCGCCAGGCTCTCCTCTTGGTCCGGCGCGAGCTGCGGAAAGGGCAAGGCCTCCAAGACATGGAGGTTGAGGTTGGTGCCCACCCACAGGGCGGCCAAGAAATTGAGGGTGTGTGAATTGGCCACGGCCAAGGCCACCAACATCGACCTCACCTGGCGGCGCCCCGGCGCGCCCTCGACCAGGGCGCTGTTGCCCACCACCGACCACGGGGGCAGCACGGCGCCCACCACCTTGCGGGGCTCGGCCGCGTGGATGGTGGCGCGCAGGGCCATGCGGTAGTGCTGCCCCGCCTCCCACGCCGCCAGCCGCGGGCGCTGGTCGCCCCCCTGGCTCAGGGACGCGCTGGGGCACAGGTAACGCGGGTGCGCTTTGAGGTAAGGATCGTAGCGTTGGAAAGTCCCCTTCTCGTGCACCACCCACCAGCCCTGGGCCGCCAAGCGCGTGCGCATCGGCTCGCGCCGCGGATCCCCGGCCAGAGCCAGCGCACTGAGGCAGGCCTCGGTCGCCGCGAAACGAGGCGAGTCCGTGCTCATGTTCATTTCTTGGTACCAGCGCATGCCTCGGGTCGCGCACCACGTCCCCAAGCGCAGCGGCGCGGCATAGGCCTTGGCCATGATGCTCAGATCCCGCGCGTCTTGGGCTTCAGGCACGCAGCGATGCCGCGGCGAGAGGCGCTGCCACAGCCCCGGATCGAGGCGGAGGGGGGCGAACTCTCCTTGCAAAGCCGCTGGATCGCCCAGACCAAAGCGCAGCTCCAGGGGCGCCGCCGCCTCACCCTGACCGCCCGCCACCACCAAACAGAAGCGCAGCCCTGGCGCCGCATCGAAGAGTTTGCCCTGGTTGCCGAAGCCCAGGCAGCGCCGCCAACCCAGCGCCTGTAAGCGCAGGCGGATCCCCGTCGCGCCTTGGGTGTTGTAGAGGGCGTTGGGCAGAAGCATGGCCAGGGTGCCACGGGGCGCCAAGAGATCGGCGCTGCGCTCGACGAAGTAGCGGTAAGCGTCGGCGTGGCCTGCAGGGCGCCGGCTGGCGGGATCGGCGAACTGCCAGCGGTAAGTGCGGCTGACCACGCGGCGCAGCCGCGCGTAGTCCTCGGCGTAGGCCTCCCAGGCCTCGGCCAGCCCTGGCTCGCCGCGCAACCGGCGGAAACGCGCCTGCCGCTCCCGCCCCGTCGGCGCGCCGTCCAGAGGCGCAACGAAACGCACATAGAAGTCGCGCTCTTGGGCGATGGCCTTGTCCCAGGGCGGATTGCCCACGATCCAGTCGAAGCCCGGGCCGCCAGGTCGATTCTCGGCAAAGACCTCGGCAAAGGCCGCCTCGAGGGCGAAGGCCGCGCCACCTCGTTGCAGCGCCTCTGCCACCAGCGGCGGAGGCGGCGCGCCAGCGTCATCGGACGCAAAATGGGCGAGGGCCGCGCCATAAGCCGCGTCCCCTTGCCCTGGCGCCAGCGCCAGGGCTCCCACCCACGCTTGCGCCAAGTGGCGCCCCGCCCGGCGCAGGCCGTGCACTAGCAACGCCAAAGACGCCTCATCGAGGGGCGCGCTGGCCTGGGGCCACTGCCGCAGATCCCGCGCCAAGGGCGACGCCACGGTGTCACCCACCACCAGATGCCCGCGCGGGATCGGCGTCTGGCGCCAGGCAAAGAGCAGATGGGCCATCTCCACGGCGCAGGGATCGCAGTCGATACCAAAGAGGCAATGCGCCGCCACCCACCGCTCACATGCCTCTTGGCTGTCGGCAAAAGCTGCGGCGCGCAGGGCCGCCCCCAGATGCCGCGCGCAGCCCAAGAGAAAGTGTCCACAGCCCATGGACGGATCGAGCACCCGCAGCCCCGCCAGAGCGTCGGCCCGGGGCGCGGCCGCACCAAAGTGCCCGTCCAGCGCCGCGCGCACCACCGCGTCGACCAAAGCTGGCGGCGTGTAGAAGCTCCCCAGTCGTTTGCGCCCCCCCTGCAGCGCCGCCTGCAGCCGCGCCGGGAGCTTGGCCGCCACCACCTGCCCAGCCGCCAGGCGCGCGTAGAGATCGGCCCGCGCCTCGCTGCCTAGGTGGCCCCAGGCGACCGCCACGGGCGTCTGGGGCGCCGCCTGCGTCTGGGCCGCCAAGCGCTGGAAGGCCGCGAGCACCGCGGCGTGCCACGCGCTCTCGAGCGAAGCCCCCGCTGCGTCTTGGGTCAAGTACGCCACCGCCCAGGCGCTGAGCTGCTCACTCACCAACGCCACAGCTTCGCGCGCCGCTCTCCCGTCCGCCCTATCAACGCGCCCTCTCTTTGCCACCCATCACCTCTCGCCCAAGAATCACGCACCTCTCACCGACCGTGGACCTTTCGCCCTTGCAATCTCTGCCAGAGGAAAGCACCTTGCTGGAGACGGTCGTCTGTCTCCGGCCGCCACCCTCCCCCTACGACCAAGAACGTCCCATGCGCATCACCCCCTTGCTACCCTACGTCGCCATAGCCTTGGCTCTTCTCGCATCCTGCACCGAGACGGTCAAGGATCCCCCCCCGCCGCCAGACCTCAGCGAGGACGGCGACCCCCCAGAGGTCGAAGACCAGGTGGATCTCCAAGACCTCCAAGACATAAGCCCAGATAGCCCGAGCACCGACGTCGACGCGCCCGAAGCCGACGCGCCCGACGGCGAAGTCGCGCCCGATCTCGACACCAGCGACACCGAAGAGCTCCCCCCCCTGGAGCCCGGGGTGGTCCGCTACCCCCTCAGCGACCAGATCTACACCACCCTCCAGCGCACCTGGCGCCCTCTCACGCCGCCGCCAAGCACCCAGAGCGCCATCGGCAGCGGCCAGCTCCTCCTCATTCATTTCGATCGCTTCGCCGAGATGGGCCTCGGCGTTGAGCCCGCACCAGGTGAGCCCTGGCAAGCGCGCCATGAGCTCGCCCCGGGCTACGAAGAAGGGGACGGCGAGGGCGACACCACCCACCACCGCAGCCTCCTCTACTTCTGGCACCTCGCCGACCCCCAGCTCATCGACGAAGAGTCCCCGTCGCGCCTCGAGGGCTTCTACCTCCTCCCCGTCGCCAGCACCTACCGCCCCCACAGCCACCTCACCACCCAGGTCTTCGAGGCCCACGTCCGCACCATTCGCCGCCTCAGTGATCTGAGCGGACGCCCCCTCGACCTCGCCCTCACCAGCGGCGACTACGCCGACGGCGGCCAGCTCAACGAGCTCACCTGGTTTGCCCACATCATGCGCGGCGGCACCATCCACCCCGACACGGGTGAGCGAGACGACCCCATCCCAGGGCCAGGCAACGATTTCACCGACCCCTTCTTCAGCGACGGCATCGGCGTGCCCTGGCACGCCATCCTCGGCAACCACGACATCCTCTACCTGGGCTTCGCCATCGCCAACGAACGCATCCAAGCGATCACCACTGGCGACGAGGTGGTGAACTTCGTCGGCGATCTCCTCTTCGGCATGGGCGGACCGGGCCTGCGCAATGGCTACCGCGCGAGCTGGTCGCCCCTGGCCCCGGTCATCGATGAGGGCACCCTCCCCCCCGATCCCATGCGCCGCATCGCCACCAAGAGCGAAGCCCTCCAGATCTTCAGCGACGCCGGCGGCTCCCCCCACCTCTCCCAAGCAGAGATCGATGCGGGCACAGGCTATTACGCCTTCCACCCCCTGCCGGGTAAACCCATCAGGGTCATCGCCCTCGACACCACCGCCACCGATCCGGCCTTCTCTGAGGGGGCTCTGGACACGGACCAATTCGCCTGGCTCCAGTCACAGCTCCTCGAAGCCGAACACGCCCACGAGCTGGTCATCGTCAACAGCCATCACCGCAGCGCCGTGATCCGCACCTCGAGCGGAACCATCAGCAGCGAGCAGTTCACCAACCTCCTGCGCCGGCACGACGGCGTCATCCTCCACCTCGCTGGCCACGGCCACGGCAGCCGCGCCGAGGCCTTCACCCCCGTCGCGCCAGCGACCATGGGCTACTGGGAGCTCCAAGGACCGGCGACGGTCGACTTCCCCTCCCAGACCCGCATCATGGAGATCGTCTACGAAGGCGACCAGACCCTGGCCGTCTACGTCACCAACGTCGACCACAACGCCCCGCTCCAGAGCATGGCCCACGAGGCCCAAGCCCTAGCCGCGGGCCGCCGCACCTACTTCAGCTTCTCTTTCCCTGAGTCTTGGGAAGCCGAACGGGAGCACCGCAACCTCATCCTGCGCTACCGCCTGCCGCCGGCCTTTGCCGCCGAGATCGAGAAGCACACCTGGCCCACGCAGATCGAATCCATCGCCACCTTGGCGGCCTTGCCCCAGGGCGAATAGGAGTGTCCCACGGCGGGCCCCGGTGACGCTCCCACGGCCAACCCCGAGATGGCTGCCTGCGCTGGCACAGAGCCAGGCAATCCGCCATTGGCCACCGCCAGCACGGCTGAGAAATTCTGTCAGAGTCTCCTGACGCATCACCACAATGCACGCTGTGATGCCCGTCGATGATCAGCCAATTTTCCTGTTGACCTGTCGTGCGCGGCGAGCTAGCCTGAAGCATTCGCTGCCAGATGTCTCTAACCACCACCCAAAGGGAGTATTCGTGAGAACCAC
>CAYVQF010000070.1:17306-27083 GCA_964454015.1 uncultured Myxococcales bacterium | reverse complement strand
TGGAAATCCAAGAACAACGGGGTTTTTTCTTTTCTTGACCGTGGATCAGGGTACAATGGTCGACGTGGTCTACGAAGTGAGCGTGCGCAGCCTCAGCCGCCGCCGCTTCGAGTTCACCCTGACCGTCATCAATGACCAAGGCGAACAAATCTACGTCACCGTCGATGAGCAAGAGAGCGACTCTCTGGCCAACGCCGCGCGACGAGCCCTGCCCACGGTGGCCCGCACCTACCTGTGCCGATATGAAAAGATCCCCGCAGCTTGTCCTGTGGAAACCACCTCCGCTGTGACAGCGCGCCCCGGCTCGCTCACCGACGCGGCAGGCTCCGCCCATGTCCCAAACGGTGAGGACGAGGCGGTGACACCGTGGAACCCCGCAGCGACGACCGACCCCCGCGGCGTGGAGCTCCCCCCGGGCTTTGTCTACGTCGCCCCTGGCACCTTCCGCCGCGGCAGCCCGCGCGGCGAGAGCGGTCGGCAGGCCGACGAGGACGAACACCGGGTCACCCTGCGCCACGCCTTTATCCTCATGAGCCACGAGGTCACCCAAGAGCTGTGGCTGCAGCTCTTCGATGAGAACCCCGCCCACTTCAGCGTCTGCGGCCGCGAATGCCCCATGGAGAACATCACCTGGTACAGCGCCCTGGCCTTTGCCAACGCCTGGTCCGAGCACGATGGCCTGCCGCCGTGCTACGCACTGAGCGCGTGCCAGGGCAGCGCCGCCGCCGGCGACTTGCACGCTTGTAAGGTGGCCGTCCGCGGTGAGACGGGTGATCCCTACGCCTGCGCCGGCTACCGCCTCCCCACAGAGGCCGAGTGGGAGCTGGCGGCCCGCGCCGGTGGTCGTGGCCCGCGCCATGACGCCGACCTGCCCCTGGACGCGGTGGCCTGGAGCCGAGACAACGCCGACGGACGCACCCAGCTCGTGCGCCAGAAGCTGCCCAACCGCTGGGGTCTCTACGACATGTTGGGCAACGTCTGGGAGTGGTGCTGGGATGCCTACGGCCCCTACCCAGACGCCGCGGTGACCGATCCCGTCGGCGATGGCGACGCGGCGACGCGGGTGATCCGCGGCGGCTCCTGGCTGAGCGGCGCCGCGCACCTGCGCTCGGCCATGCGCGGCATCAACCCAGCGGCGGCCCGGGGCAACAACGTCGGCTTCAGGATGGCTCGGACGGTGGAGTGAGCGGCGGCGGCGGCGACGCGTGCACCGCCGTCCAAGCGGCCTCGTCGTACTGCGACTGCTGGGTAGCCCAGATGGCGAAGCCCAGGTGGAGGAGCACGGCCAAGCCGAGAAAGACCGGGTCGCCCTGCGACTCGGCGAAGAGATGCAGCGTGAGGAAGAAGAAGACCGACACCGGCGCCGGCAGGCCGACGTAAGCCACGAAAGTGTCGCCAGCACCGGAGACGCCGAGGAGCATCATGGCCATCAGCGGCAGCACCCAGCTCAGGGCCAAAAAGAGCGCCAGGCCGCGTCCGCCGTAGCGTTGCCGGACGGCCTGCAAGGCGATCAAGACCGCGAAGAAGATCAACGGCGCCGCCCCCAGGGTGACCAGGGGTATGCCCCCTGGCCAGTAGATCCCCTGGGCGTGGGCCGCCGCCATCAAGATGGCGAAGGACAGGGTGGTGATGGCCCCCAGGGCGAGGCTGCACCACAGCGAGCTGGCGGCGTCGCTGCAGCGTGGGACCCGGGCCAGGCCGAGGCGCGTCGCCCGCAGCCGGCCGTGGTGCATCGCGAAGGGGCGCGGCGTGATGATGTGCAGGAGCGCGGCGCTGGCCCCCAAGGAGAGGAGCCAGAAGACGAAAATCATGGTCCCCATGGCGAAGCGCGGATCGACCACGCCGTCCACCGTGGCGTTGCCAATGACGGGCAGTCGTCCTGGGTCGGTGATGAGCGACCACAGCGAACCGACCAGGAGGAGCTGCAAGACCGCGTAGAGGGCGACGGCGTAGACCTTGCTCAGGCTGTGGGCCTGATCGTGGCGCCACTTGCGGAAGAGGATCACCGCAAAGGTGAGCAGCGCCCCACCCTGGAGCAAGAGGGTGAAGAGGGTGGGGTGGAGATCGACGCCGAAGAAGGTGAAGGCGTCCCAGCCCTCCTTGGTTGAGAGGAAGGCCGCCTCAGGGCCAAACTCCATGATCACCACGTGCTGAAAAGTCGGGAGGATGGTGAGATAGCCAAAGACGGTGAAGCCCAGCGCTGCCATGCGCGGCAAGAAGAGGTAGAGTCCCAGGACCAGGATCCGGGTGAACCAGTTGGCCCGGCGCGGGTGCGAGGAGACCATGCCCGCCACCAAACCCGTGCTGTGGTAGAGCCACACCGAGGTGAAGAAGACCAGGTAGAGCTGGCCGAGGCGGAAAAAATGGATGTCCCCGATGACCGCCGCCAAGAGCACGAAGGGGAAAGTGATGGCGAAGGCGAAGTACTCCCGGATGGGGAGGCCAAAGAGGTAGCCCAGGACCTTGTCGAGCGCCGTCATCGGGGTGAGGCGCTGGTAGTCCAGCAGGCCGCGCTCTTTCTCCGTGGCGATGCCGTGGGCGACGGCGCCCGTGCCAAAAAACATCAAGAGGATGCCCTGGAGGACGAGGAGGGGGACCAGGGCGCTGCGGGCGGCCTCGCGGCGCTCCAGGAGGCCTTGGCCCGTGGTGCCCATGAAGACCATCAGAAAAATCCACAAGGCGATGACGAAGGTGGCCAGACCCCAGACCCAGGCTGCCTTGCCTCGGAGCCTCTCGTGGATGGACTTGCGCAGCAGGGGGTTGTGGTGCAGGCGCCAGCCAAAGCGCGGACTCTGCCGGGGTGGATTGGGGCTCATGCTTGCTCCCCCTCGCTCTGGGCGCCGATCTGGAGGTAGACGTCCTCGACGTTCATCCGGTTCTCGGCGAAACGCAGGACCTGAGCGCCAGCGCCAACCAAAGCGCTGAGCACGGCGGCGGCCTCGGCGTCGCTGCCCGTGAAGGAAAAGTGGAGGCTCCCGTCGCTCTGGAGCTGGGGCTGGAGGACCTGCGGGATCTCGGCCAACAGGGTGAGCGCAGGCTCAGGCGGGCTGAGCAGGCGCACGACGAAGCGGCGCGCTGGGGTCATGGCGTCGATGACCTCGTCGATGGGACCGCTGATGAGGAGCTTGCCGCGCGCCATGATGCCGATGGAGGTGCAGAAGCCCTCCATCTCCGTCAGGATGTGGGAGGAGATGAGCACCGTGCGCTGACGGGCAGCCACCTCCCGGATGATCTCCCGCAGCTCGATGCGCGCCTTGGGATCGAGGCCGCTGGCGGGCTCGTCGAGGAGGAGCACCAAGGGGTCGTGGAGCAGCGTCTTGGCCAAGACCAGCCTCTGCTTGAGGCCGCGCGACAAGGTGCCGGCCTTCTGCCCTCGCCGCTCTTGCAAGCGCACCAAGTCCAGCACCTCCTCGACCCGCTTCTTGGCCTGATTGGCGTCAGGGAGATAGGCCGTGGCAAAGAGGTGGAGGAAGTCGTCGATGCGCAAGGCGTCGTAGACCGGGGCGTCGTCGGGCATGTAGCCCAAGACGCGCTGCACCTCTTGGCGCTGCTCGGCCAGGTCGTAACCGGCGATGCTGGCCGTGCCCAGGGTGGGGACTTGCAGGGTGGCCAGCACCCGGATGGTGCTCGACTTCCCGGCGCCGTTGGGGCCGATGAGGCCGAAGATCTCCCCGGCCGGGATGGTGAGGTCGAGATCGGAGACGGCCGTGAAGGCGTCGTAATCGACCCGGATGTGGGCGCAACGAATCATGGGGGTTCACCTGCCAGGCAGCGCGACGCGAAACAGCAAAGCCCATCGAGAATACAGCTTCAGCGCAAAAAAGGCCATCCCGTCTCTTGCAATGTGGGCCCGCATCGGCTTTGCTTGTTCCGTATGGACAAATGGTGGTGTGAGGCCTGCCCCTGCGGGAGGGATAGGCCGGCTTGACCCATGGCCAAGGAGCTGACGATGTTGGAGAAGCGTGTGCGCTTGTGTCCGCGCGGGGCCGAAATCCTGCACAACCCGGTCCTCAACAAGGGGACCGCCTTCACCGAAGCCGAGCGCGAAGCCCTGGGGCTGGTGGGCTTGCTGCCCCACTCGGTGCTGACCATCGAGGAGCAGGTCGCGAAAATCTATCAGAATTTCTGCCGCAAGACGGCCGATCTGGAGAAGTACATCTTCCTCACGGCTTTACAGGATCGCAACGAGACCCTCTTCTATCGCAGCCTCCTGGAACACATCGAGGAGATGATGCCCATCATCTATACCCCGGCCGTCGGAGAAGCCTGTCAGCGCTACTGCCACATCTGGCGTCGACCGCGGGGCCTCTTCATCCGCCGGCAAGACCGCGACCACATGCGCCAGATCCTGCGCAACTGGCCCGAGACCGAGGTGGGCATCATCGTCGTCACCGACGGCGAACGCATCCTGGGGCTGGGCGACCTCGGCGCCAACGGCATGGGGATCCCCGTCGGCAAACTCACCCTCTACACGGCCTGCGCCGGCGTGCACCCCGTGCACTGCCTGCCCATCACCCTCGACGTGGGCACCAATAACCAGGCCCTCCTCGATGACCCGCTCTACATCGGCACCCGCGAGCGGCGCCTCGAAGGCCAAGCCTACGACGACTTCATCGAGGCCTTCGTACAAGCCGTCATGGAGGTCTTCCCCCAAGCCCTGATTCAGTTCGAAGACTTCAGCAACCACCACGCCTTCCGCCTCCTCGAACGCTACCGCGATCGCTGCTGCGCTTTCAACGACGACATCCAAGGCACGGCTGGCGTCGCCCTGGCTGGCGTGCTCTCGGCGCTGCGGATGAACGGCGGCGCGCTCCGCGACCAGCGCTTCCTCTTCCTCGGCGCCGGCGAAGCCGGCATCGGCATCGGCGACCTGCTGGTGGCGGCCCTCGAGCTGGAGGGCCTCAGCCGCGACGAGGCACGGCGCCGCTGCCGCTTCGTCGACTCCAGGGGCCTGGTCTGCAGCGCCCGCACCGACCTGCAGCCCCACAAGCTCCCCTATGCCCACGATGTGCCGCCGCGGGCGGATCTCCTCGCGGCCATCGCCGACTTCAAGCCCACGGCGCTGCTCGGCGTCTCGGGGACACCCAACAGCTTCACCCAGGCGGTGGTCGAGGCGATGTGCGCCCACAACCGCCACCCCATCATCTTCGCCATGTCCAACCCCACCTCCAAGTCAGAGTGCAGCGCCGCCGAAGCCTACGGCTGGAGCGAGGGCCGCGCCATCTTCGCCAGCGGCTCACCCTTTCCCCCCTGCGATCTGGGGGGCCGCCGCTTCGTCCCGGGCCAAGCCAACAACGCCTATGTCTTTCCCGGCATCGGTCTGGGGGTGGTTTCCACCCACACCAGGCGTGTCACTGACGAGATGTTCTATGTCGCAGCCCGCACCTTGGCAGCACTTGCCCGGGACGAGGACCACGCCGTGGGATGCATCTTTCCGCCCCTGACCCAGATCCGCGAGGTGTCCCTGGCCATCGCCGTGGCCGTGGCCGAGGTGGCCTTTGCCCGAGATCTGGCGGGCATCCCACGCCCCGTCGATCTCGAGGCCTACCTGCGCGCCTGCCAGTATGTCCCGACTTACCCCAATTACGTGGCGGGCGGGTGAGCCCCACCTGCGCTGGTTGCGGCCTGGTGCGCCGGCGCAGCGCGCCTCAGCCGCGCCACTCCGTCTCGTCGACGGTGGTCTTGAAGTCGGCTTCGATGCGCTCCGGCACGTGCTCGCCTTCGGTCTTGGCCAGGTCTTTGGGGCTGGGCTTGCCGACGAAGATGAGGCTCTCCATGGGGCACTTGCTCAAGACCATGTCGAAGGAGACCTCGGGGGTGTAGTGGTCGTAGTCGATGACCGGGGCGTTGCCTTCCATGTGGAAGAGAGGGCTGTTGCGGGTGCAGGCCTTGCAGCCGATGCAGCCCACCTTGCACACGGCCTTGACGTCATTGCCTGCGTCTTGGTTACAGCAGGCCACGACCAGCATCCGCTCCTGGCGGAAGGGCACCATGGTGATGATGTTGCGCGGGCAGACCACGGCGCAGGCCTTGCAACCGACGCACTTGTCGTAGTTGATGACGGCCAGCCCATTTTTGATGTCGATGGCGGCGTAGGTGCACGCCGTGGCACAGTCGCCGAGGCCGAGGCAGCCGTAGGTGCAGCCCTGGACGCCGGCGACCAGGTTGGCGGCGGCGCAGGTGGGCTCACCCGTATAGGGCATGAGCTGGAGGCGGGCGTCGCGGTTGGCGGCGCAGTGGATGACCGCGCGATAAGGGAAGGTCTCGCCGACCTCCTTGCCCATGATGGCGCCCATCTGCTCGACGCAGGAGGCGCCGCCAGGGCCGCACAGGGTGATGTCGGCTTCGCCAGCGGCGACGGCCTCGGCGTACTCCATGCAGCCGACATAACCGCAGCCGCCGCAGTTGGCGCCAGGGAGGGCGGCGTTGACCGAGGCGACCTTGGGGTCGACCTCCACGTAGAAGGCTTTGTTGGCCCAGCCGAGCACCCATCCCATGGCAACGGCCAAGAGGGAGAGGACCAGCGCGGCGAGTATGAGGGTGATGGTGGTCAGCATTGCAACCTCAGTTCGAGAGCATGGCGAGGGCGTTGGCTAGGCCCTTGTCCACACCGGTAAATCCCATGAAGGCCATGGCCAGGATGCCGGCCACCAAGAGGGCGATCCCCGTGCCGCGCAGCGCCTTGGGGACATCGCACATGTCGAGCTCTTCCCGCAGCCCGGCCATGAGGGAGATGGCGATGGTGAAACCAATGCCGCCACCGATGGCCAGAGCCAGGGCCTCGTGCAGGCCCCAGAGGTTCATGGGGTCCTGGAGGTGCTTGAGGATCTCGAGGCAGGCAAAGAGGATGGCGCAGTTGGTGGTGATGAGGGGCAAAAAGACGCCGAAGGACTTGTACAGGGCCGGGAAGAACTTGCGCACGTACATCTCGACGAACTGCACCGAGGAGGCGATGACGAAGATGTAGATGATGTAGGAGAGCACGGAGAGATCGACCGTGGTCTCGGGATCGCCGCCGAGCAGGGCCCACACCTGGGTCGGTATGGGCGCGCCGGCGCGGAGAATGTAGAAGGTGAAGGCCCAGCTCAAGAAGGCGGCGATGGAGATGACGAAGGTCACCGCCAGGCCCATGCCGAAGGCCATGCCGATCTTGCGGGAGACGCCCAAAAAGGGGCAGATCCCGACGAAGTAGTAGAGGACGAAGTTGTTGATGATGGCAGCGCTGAGGAAGATCAGAACGAGGGCGGATACGGTTTCCATGATCAGGCCTCAGAAGTTTGCGCCGCGGCGGCGGCTTTTTTGCGGTTTCCGTACCATTCGGCAGCGCCCAAAAGCACGCCCATGACCAAGAAGGCACCCGGAGGGAGGACCATGATGCCCCAAGCGGGCCAGAACTCCGGCGAGAGGAGCTCGACGCCAAACCAGCTACCCGAACCTAGGATCTCCCGCACCGTGGCGATGCTCGCCAGGGCCAGGGCGAAGCCCAGCGACATGCCGACGCCGTCGGCGAAGGCCACCTTGATGCTCTGCTTGGAGGCGCAGATCTCACAGCGCGAGATGATGAGGCAGTTGCAGATGATCAAAGGGATGTAGGGGCCGAGCTGCTTGCTCATGTCGTAGAGGTAGGCCGCCAAGACCTTGTCGGCGATGGTGACGAAGGTGGCAATGGTCAGGGTGAAGACCAAGATGCGCAGGTGCGGCTTGAGCAAGCCCCTGATGGCCGACACCATGACGTTGGCCGCGATGAGGACGAAGCCCGTGGCGGCGGCCATGGTCATGGCGGGCGCCATGGCGTTGGTCACCGCCAGAAAGGGACACAGGCCCAGGAGCTGGCGGTAGATGGGGTTCTCCGGGAGGATGCCGTTGATGAAGCGTTCCAAAGCGGTCGGTGATTCGTGGGCCATGGCTTAGTCCTGCTTCGGCGTGGCGGCATCGGCCGATGCGAGTTGACGAAGGGGCGCTTGGGTGTTGGCGATGGCGTTGTTGACGATATCGCACACCGCCACGGAGGAGATGGTGGCACCCGTCAGGGAGAGGACGTCGTTGGCCGCTTGAGGGTTGCGCTTGACCACCGTGAGGGGGAGGTCCGTCGCCTTGCCTTTGAGGCGGTCCAGGAAATCGGCGGTGGTGATCAGATCGCCCAGGCCAGGGGTCTCCTTCTGATCGAGCACATAGACCCCGGTGATGACCGAGAGCGTGGCGTCGACCCCGATGATGCACTCGATGCGATCGGCGAAACCGCCGCCGCTGGCCGGGATGACCCAGCCCAGGTGTTGGTCGTCGGCGGAGACGGCCTTGTAGACCCGCACATTTTTACCATCGGCGCCGACGATCTCCAGCTCGACGGTCTTCTCCGTCGCGGCGCCAGGTACCATCTCGGGGATGAGGGCGTAGGTCTCGTTGCGCTTGTTCTCGGCGATGCGCGGCCCCAGGGCGAGCTGCACCCCCGCGAGGCCGCCGCCGTAGAGCAAAGCGAGGAGGATGACGAGCCAGGCCTGCCCGATGAAGCTGGTCTTGGGTGCTTTCTCTTCCATGGTTCAAGCCCTCTGCGCAGCGTGCCCGCCCACGGGACGGGGGATGGTCCAGCGATTGAGCAAAGGTACCAGCGCGTTCATCAACAGGACCGCGAACATCAGCCCCTCGGGGTAGCCGCTCAGGACCCGGAGAATGATCACCAAGGCGCCGATGCCCGCGCCGAAGCAGAAGCGGCCCCAAGGCGCGACGGGACTGGTGACGGGGTCCGTGGCGATGAAGAAGGCACCAAAGACCACGGCGCCGCCGGCCAGATGCTGCCAGGCCGTCAAAGGCGTCAGCCCTGCCATGCCGAAGAGGCCGGCGCAGACGATGGTCGCCGCGACCACGCCCAGGGGGATCTCCCAGGCGGCCGAGCGGCGCAGGATCAAGTAGAGACCGCCGATGAGCGAGGCCAAGACGCTGGTCTCACCCAGCGAGCCGTTGTGGGTGCCCACGAAGAGCAGCCACAGATCGGGGAAGCCCATCAGGCCATCGGCAGACTGCTTCGCCAGGTCCAAGGGCGTGGCCTGCGTGAGGATGGGGTCGAGGCCATCCACGGCCACATAGGCGCCCGCGCCCATGGCGGCGGCGAAGCTCAGCATTACGAAGGCGCGGCCCACCATCGCCGGGTTGAAGAGGTTGAAGCCCAGGCCGCCAAAGACCACCTTGCCCAAGCCAATGGCGACGCCCGAGCCGATGACCCCGACGTAGACCGGGGCCGTCCACGGCAAGGAGAGGCCGAGGATGAGCCCCGTCACCGCCGCCGAGCCGTCGCCGATGGAGAGGGGCTTGCCCATGAGGCGGCCAAAGAGGGCCTCGAAGACCAGGCAGCTCAACACACAGATGCTGAGCTGCGCCAGGGCGGCCCAGCCGAAAACCACCACCGAGACCAGGATCACCGGCACCAAGGCCACGATGACGTCGAACATCATCCGGCGCGTGGTGAAGTGAGGGTCGTGGAGGTGGGGCGATGGCGCCACGACAATGGCGGGAGGGGCGTCTTCCGGAGCGGACGGCGCTGGCTTGGGCGTTGGCGCTTCGTCGGAGCGCGGCGCCGATTCCGGGTGTTTTTCGTTGTCTGCCATGCGACCTCAGACTCTCTGCGTGGGCTTGAACCCGTGGGGGGCAAAGGAGTGATGCAAAGGGGTGCCGCCGTGGCGCGTGCCGCCACGCCGCCTCACTTCTCGGACTTACTCGCCTTGGATTTTTCCGGCTTGGCTTCCTTCTCCGGCTTGGCTTCCTTCTCGGGCTTGGCTTCCTTCT
>CAYVQF010000070.1:0-17069 GCA_964454015.1 uncultured Myxococcales bacterium | reverse complement strand
CGGGCTTGGCTTCCTTCTCGGGCTTGGCTTCCTTCTCGGGCTTGGCTTCCTTCTCGGGCTTGGCTTCCTTCTCCGGTTTGGCTTCCTTCTCCGGTTTAGCTTCCTTCTCCGGCTTGGCTTCCTTCTCCGGCTTGGCTTCCTTCTCGGGCTTGGCTTCCTTCTTCTCTGAACCACCCTCGCTGGGGCGCTCGTCCGCTGTGCTGGCTAGGGCCTTGGCCGCTTTGGCCTCAGCTTTGGCCTTCTCCTTGGCGCGTTCTGCATGGACGAGGATCTTGGCCCAGCGGATGAGCTGGACCAGGGGGAGGCTGGCAGGGCAGATATAGGCGCAGGAGCCGCACTCCATGCAGGCCGTGACGGAGTAGCGCTCGGCCACCTCCGTGTTGTTGTAGCGCGCCGCCAGGGCGAGCTTGGTGGGGACGAGGTTGAGGGGACAGGTGTCGACGCAGCGGCCACAGCGCACGCAGTTGCTCTGCTCTTGCTTGCGCACCTCTTGGTGAGTGAGGACGGTGATGCCGCTGGTGCCTTTGGTGACGGGGACGTCGAGGCTGCCGAGGGTGAAGCCCATCATGGGGCCACCGGCGACGACCCTGGCGGCGTCCTTGGTCAGCCCGCCACAGTAGTCGATGAGCTCGGCGTAGGAGACCCCGATGGGGACGAGGAGGTTCTTGGGCACTTTGATGCCAGCGCCGGTGACGGTGACCACTCGGTGGGTGAGGGGCTTGCGGCGCAGGACGGCACGGGCGAGGGCCGAGCAGGTGCCCACGTTGATGACCTTGACGCCCACGTCGAAGGGGAGGCCGCCCGTGGGCACTTCGCGCTGGAGGATGGCCGAGATGAGCTGTTTCTCGCCGCCTTGGGGGTACTTGGTCTGGAGGACCTGCACCTCGACGGCCGTGCCTTCGGCGGCGTGGCGCAGGGCGCGAATGGCCTGAGGTTTGTTCTCTTCAATGCCAATGATCACCTTGCGCGCCCCGGTGGAGTGCAGGGCGAGGAGGGCGCCGCAGACCACTGAGCGCGGTGACTCGATCATGACCCGGTCGTCTGAGGTCAGGTAGGGTTCGCACTCGCAGCCGTTGATGAGGAGGGTGTCGACGTTGTGATCGGGGTGGTGACTGAGCTTGACATGGGTGGGGAAGGCGGCGCCGCCGAGGCCGACGATGCCCGCCTCGCGCGCCATCTGGACGATCTGCTCCGAGGTGAAGGCCGCCACATCGAGGTCCTGGGTGGGCCACTCGCCGCCGAGCACGTCGTCATAGAGGGCTTGGCCTTCGAGGGGCTGCTCATCGGCGGCGTTGATGGGGACGACCGGCACGTGGCGGCCATTGGGCAGGGTGGTATTGCTCTCGCGGGCCGTGGTGCCGCTGATGGAGGCGTGCACGGGCGCGCTGACGAAGGCCTTGGCGTCGCCGACCACGTCGCCAGCGGTGACACTCTTTCTGGGCTTGACCGTGGCCTCGCATGGGGCACCGATGTGTTGCAACAAGGGAATGCGCACGCTCTTGGGGGTGGGCAGCACCTCGATGGCGGCCTCGGCGACGAAGTGTTTGCCCTCCGGGGGGTGAATGCCGCGGGCGAAGGTTGCGGTGGCACCCAGGGAAGCGCTCATGGGTTGGTCTCCTTGTTGCGCAGGACGGTTTTGCTCAAGCCAATCGAGAGGGCCATGCCGCAGAGAAAGCCGACGCTGCCCCCGATAAAGCCCGCGCTGTGGCCTTGGCCCGCGATGAGCGCCCCGCAGAGGGCGCCGACGACGGGCACGAGGAAGACGCCAGCGGCGGCGGCGGTGAAGCGCCATCCTTTGAGGGGCGGCGTCTCGCGGGGGGATTCGCCGGCCTGCTCACAGCAGCCGCAGTGGGCGCAGTTGGCATGGACGGGCATCTGATCGGACTTGCTCAACATGGTGGCGATCCTGCCTTGATTGTGTGGATCGCGGTCGGTGTGCGACCCCATTCGGAACGGCCCACGATCTAGATGCATTTTTTCGCGATTGCAAGGAGCGAAGAGGTTGACTTCCGCCGCACCTACCCCAAATTTTTTGTCCCATGGGCAGACATCGTGCGACGCATCACGAGGGTTGACGCGTGGGTGCGCGGTGGCGGCGCACGCCCGGGGAGGGTGGAATCAGTAACCAGAAATCGAAAAGTGCATGAGGTCGCGGGTGTCGCCGGAGATTTCGCCGCCCCATTTCCAGAAGGCGGTGAAGGCGCGGTAGACCACGCTGTCGGGGGTGATGGTGGTGCGCGGGTGCTTGTCCGGGTCCCAGGCGCCACCGATGCGCAGCTTGCACTTGGCGAGGGCTTGGGGGCTGAGGCTGGTGATGCGGCAGGCGCCATAGAGGCCGTTGCGGGCGGCGTTGATGTCGATGGCTGTGCCGAAGCTGTGGTTGGACCACTCGCTGCGCATGGCGTCGATGATTTTGCCGCGGGTCTTGCCGGGGCGATAGCCGACGATGTCGATGATGTCGAAGTCGGGGTCGGCGATGATGGTCTGGAGGGCGGCGCGCACCTGGGCCTCGAAGACGTGGCAGACCTGGATGGTGCCGAGCCCTGGGGCGCCCAGGTCACTGAGGCTGATGCTGACCTGGTCTTCCTCACAGACGGAGCAGCGGGGCTCGTCGGGATCGCGCTCGTCGGCTCCGACCTCGGCGTAGGGCTTCGTGACGCTCTGGTGGTTGACGCTGCGCTTCTTTTCCACGTGCCATTGGTACGATTTGTAGGTGCAGGTGCTGGGGGAGGGGTGATTGGGTGTGGGCTGGGGCGCCTCCTCGGCCCAGGCGGTGCTCATGCAGCAGACGAGGGCGGCGAGGGTGGCGGCGGCGGTGCGGGCGGTGGGGTGGAGCGACATGGTGGACCTCGCTGGGGGCGCAGGCGGGAGCGCGGCTGGGCAGAGGGACGCCGCGGGGCGGGGAAAGTTCACTCTGCCAGCCCGTCTTCGGGCGTGGGGAGGCGGTCGTCGATGGTGAAGGGGAAATCATCGAGGCCGGTGACGCGGACGCGCCGGCTGAGCTGGCGGACGGAGCGGACCCGATCCAGGCGCAGCCAGGTGTGGAAGACCGCGCCTGGCTGGAGGGCGTAGCGGTAGTCTTCGTTGTGGGGTTTGGTGGCGGCCGTGCGGAGGACGACGCTGCGCGCGTCGAAGGGGAGGCCGAGCATGTTGTCTTTGAATTGCTGGGGGTAGGACCAGTATTGCTCGGCGTTGGAGAGGTAGAGGACGCGCACGGGGACTTGGAGCTCGGCGCAGGCGCGGCCGATGCCCAGCAGGGCGCGGTCGCTGAGGAGGTTGCCCAGGAGGGTGTGGGCGCGGCCGTTGCGGATGAGCTGGCGGATGAAATCGTAGGTGTCGGCGTCGGTGAGGAAGGTGGGGAGATCGCTCTTGGCGAAGTCGCGCTGGATGGTGCGCAAGCGGCGGTGGACGCCGCTGCGTGCTTCTCGAAAAACCTTGAGGATGTCGGCGCGGTTGGGGTGGTTTTGGTAGAAAGTTTCGAGCAGGGCCAGGCCGGCCTCGCGATCGGCGAAGAGGGCCATGAAGGCCTGGGCGTCGGGGGAGGATTCGATGAAGGCGAAGTAGGCGTGGTGTAGCCACACCACCCAGGGGTCGTAGTCGATGAACCAGGCCAGGTGCGGTCGCTGCCAGCCGACGAAGAGGTAGGACTGGTCCGTGCCGATGCCGACGTAGGCGCCGTGGAGGTCGCGGATGTGGGGTCCGAAGAGGTGGGGGTTGCGCTCGTCGCTCCAGAGGAAGTGTTTGTCGACGTGGTCTTCTTTGATGGCGTCGAGGCGCTCGGGGGGATCGTCCCAGGGGACGGCGGCCAAGCGCTGGCGCTGGTCGTCGCTGATGGGGCCCCAATCTTCACCGAAGGCGAGCGTTGGGTGGGTGGCGGGCGCGGCGTCGGCGGCGGGCTCTAGTTCGGCCTCCTCGTGATGGGTGGCCGTTGGCTCTTCACCGGGGGCGCTGGCTGGCGTCGTGCCGGGCTCAGGCGCGTCGGGCGTGGCGGGGGGGGCGGCCTCTCGGGGGGGCGTCGTCGTGGGTGGTGCTGGGGGGGCGGGCTCAGTGCTGCTCTGGCAGGCGGCGCAGAGGAGGGCGGCCCCAAGGAGGAGGAGAGTGGGACGGAGGTAGGGGTAAGGGGCGAGGGACATGTGGCGGAGCCTGTGTGGTGAGGGGCCAGGCGAGGAAAAATGCGCCTGGACCGGCGATGCTGGCGTTTGTGCCACTAAAGGGGTGGCGTTGACAATGGGCGCGGCGAAGAGGGGGAGGCGGGGGTGGGGTAGCGGCAGCGGCGCCGGGCGCGTTGCCGTGTCCCATGGGTCACACAGGTCAATCGACCCCGCTTGTGGCGTCGCGGGTGATTTTGCGCGCTGGCGGCGCGTCGTCGCTCCGCGACACAGTGGCACAAGGTTGTCTAAGTGCATGATATACATGGAATGTCTTCCGTTGGTTGATCTCTGTGGCCATCTGACCCCACATCTTGACGGCAGGGGAGACAAAGACGTAGTGTGGTCCCGGTCGCTGAGCGCATTTTTGCGGCATGGGCCTCGCTCATCGAGGTGGTGTCATGGCCGTGCTTCATCAGTGATCTCTTGGTGTGCTGCCAGCGGGCGCTGGCGGCTGGAGCAGTGCTCACGTCGAGTTAGCCTCGGCGGACCTTCGCCGGAGGAGGCGAGGCAGCAATGGCCAGACAGAGACGCTTTCCCGACTACGTACCACCGACGAAAATCGCCTATCTCGATGGCAAGCCCACGACCATTCATCTGCGTCGCTGTTCCTTCGTGACCTTGGGGCAGCCGGAGCAGCGCGAGTGGGTTTTCGACCATGGGACGGTGAACATCGGCGCCATGGATGACAACCACATCGTGCTGGAGGACGACACGGTCAGTCGCTATCACTGTCAGATTTTGCAGGAAGAGGACGCCTATCTGCTCAAGGATCTGGGCTCGACCAACGGCACCTTCATCAATCAGATCCGGGTGCGTGAGGCTTACCTGACGCCGGGCTGTGTGGTGCGTTTGGGCAACTCGGAGCTGGTCTTTCAGCCGCTGGACGAAGAGATCGCCGTGGTGCCGTCGACGGAGGAGCGCTTCGGCGAGATCATCGGCACCAACGTCAAGATGCGGGAGATTTTTGGCATTTTGGAGAAAATCGCCCCGACCAACGCCACGGTGGTCATCGAGGGTGAGACGGGCACGGGCAAGGAGGTGGTGGCGCGGACCATCCACAATATGAGCCCGCGTTCGAAGAAGGCCTTGGTGGTGGTGGACTGTGGCGCCGTGCCCGAGAGCTTGATCGAGAGTGAGCTCTTTGGCCACGAGAAGGGCTCCTTCACCGGCGCCATCATGACGCGCCAGGGGCTCTTCGAGTTGGCCCAGGGGAGCACCATCTTTCTCGACGAGCTGGGTGAGCTGTCGCTGGAGCTGCAGCCGAAATTGCTGCGGGTCTTGGAGCAGCGCGAGGTGCGCAGGGTGGGCTCGGCCAAGTCCATCCCCATCGACGTGCGGGTCATCGCGGCGACCAACCGGACCTTGGAGGAAGAGGTGCGCAGCGGCCGTTTTCGCGAGGATCTCTTCTATCGCCTGTCGGTGGTACGCATTTTCCTACCGCCGCTGCGGGATCGCATCGAAGACTTGCCCATTTTGGTCAAGCACTTCCTCAAGACCTCGGCCTTCAACCGCGACCGCAACGGCAACCTGAAGCTGCGCACCATCTCCCGCGAGGCCCTCGACGCCATGACCCGCTACGAGTGGCCGGGGAACATCCGCGAGTTGATCAACGTGGTCGAGCGGGCCTGCTCCTTGGCCGACGGCGACTGCATCGGTTTGGACGATCTGCCCGAGGCCTTCGCCG
The DNA here is from genome assembly GCA_964454015.1 of uncultured Myxococcales bacterium. GTDB lineage: Bacteria > Myxococcota_A > Bradymonadia > UBA4248 > UBA4248 > CAYVQF01. The sequence goes on along the minus strand of CAYVQF010000070.1, from coordinate 11,234 downwards.
GGCTGGAGGAGGAGGTGCCCGTGCTGGTGGCACCGCCCGCAGCGATGGGGGGCGGTGAGGCGGGTGCGCCCGGGCAGCCCAACGCGAACCACCTGGTGGATCGAACCTTCAAGGATGCAAAAGAGGCCTGGTTATCGACCTTTGAGCGCGACTACATCATCCAGCTTCTACAGAAGAACGGCGGCAATATCTCCCATGCCGCGCGGGAGGCGGACATCGACCGCAAGTATTTCCGCAAGCTGATGAAGAAGTATGAGATCAGCGCCGACGATGTGAGCGAGTGAGGGTCGCCGTCGCCCCCGCGCGGCAGGGGCCAAGAGTCGGCGACAGTGGACGCGGTGCATGCCCGGTCTGGGGACCCATGGGCACCAACGCTGCAGAAAGTCATGGGCGTGAAGCAGCAATAGCTTGATTCCAGAAAGGGTGCAACGTCGAGGTGCTTGGGCGCGCAACGTGACATTTGGCGATTGCGTTTGGCATGCGGCCACTGTTGCGGGCTCGGTTCGCCAAAGCCAAGGGCTCAGAACTCGACAACGTCGCAGGCTGATATTTTGCGATTGATGATGACAACCCGACGACCACGTACATCGAGCGCTCGGGCGACGAAGTCCCCGAGTGCGCGTGTGTCGAAGACTCGCGCCGCCAAGATTTGGCCATGCTGGTCTATCGTGACCAGCGCCGAGCGCGTCTCCTCACGACGGAAGCGAAGCGCGTTGGCCGCATGCTGTGCCGAAACGAGTCCTGCCTCGCTGAGTAGCCCCGTGAGCAAGTAGACGACCTGATCGTTATCGATGGCAAAGGCGTCGGCGCCTGCGACCTCCGCTCCGCCATCACCGGTTCCCGAGAAATCGGGGAGGATGAGCACGCGTGATGTGCACCGATCATAACCCAGGATTTCTCCATTGAGCTCAATCTCACACTGCCCAGCCTCTCCTTCTCCAGCCACCACGAGCTGGCCATTCGTCAGCATGCCAACCTGCTCGAGCGTTCTGAGCTCGCCAACCACGCGTTCGCTCGAAAGTATCCCATCTGGCCCATAGAGTCTGGCAACCCCAGGCGCTCCCTCCCTCCTGAAGCCCATGAGCGCGCGCCCATCAGCCAGAATCTGCAGCGAGAGCAGTGTATCCCTCTCATTCGGCACCGGTCGAAGGGTCACCTTTTCCATCTCCTCCAGGCTCTCGTCATGGCGGATCAGGGTGCGCGCGTCGGTCGAAACAATGGCTCCATCTGGGCCCCTCGCCACTTTAAAGCAACTCTTCGTGCCGTCGTGGCTGGTCACGCGACTCGCAAGCGTTCTCCCCTGCTCGTCGAAGACCCAGAGGCGGTGAACCGGTCGTTTGTCTTCGGTGGTGTCGCCTAGCAACAGGCGCCCGCCCGAAAGCACCAAGAGCCCTTGCAGATAGGACGCAAGCAGCCAATCGTGGGTATCGGACACGCGTGTGCTGCCAGACTCCTTCGAAAGCGCGGGGCTCAACCCCTCGCCCAGCCACACGTTCCAAGAGCTGACGCGCACGAGTAGCTCGCCGACCTGTCGCGGGAGCAGCGCGGCCTCCTGTTGATAGGCAAATGCATAATGCTGCTGAAGGTATGCCAGTCGCTCGTGGCGATGAGCAAGTAGAAGCTTCTCCTGATGCGGCGAGAGAGAGTGACCTTTCCAGGGCAAAAAAGCCTGGGCTTCGTATTCCTCCACGATGTTCATCGTTGGAACGAAGGCGGACTCTTTCGGAGGCTGCCCTGGCGCCAAACGAGCGACATCAGTCGCCTCGATGTATTCGTCATCAATCTCTGAATATTCGTCATCAATCTCCAAACCCGGCACTGCCCAGAGCCATGACCGGTGTTCGTCGAAATCGCAGCTCTTACCTTCCACGAGTTGAAAGCCAGGCCTCGAGATGTAGTAGCGCACGCATTTGGCGGCCGCTGGCGTGTGGACCCGAACACGCCCTTCCGCATCGGTGACGGCGACCTCGTCCGCAATCAGTGTCTCGAGCGGAGGCGCCAATCCGCAACCACTCCGCGAATCCACAGAGTAGTACTCTACATAGACAAGCGTCCCAGCACCGCTGGGGAACCGCATGGAATAGACATGAGTCCCAGTCGGATTACAGGATGAGAACAGAAGCACCAACAGAATCGCTGTCAATCGCATGTTGTTGTCCACGACACGCTCGGATGAAGAGTGTCCAAGAGGCTTTCACCGGTCAAAGGGGGATAGGACAAACAAACGCCTCGCCGAGGGTACCAAGGGGCGGGGAAAACGCAAGGCGAGGCGCACACAAACTGGGGAACCGCATGGAATAGACATGAGTCCCAGTCGGATTACAGGATGAGAACAGAAGCACCAACAGAATCGCTGTCAATCGCATGTTGTTGTCCACGACACGCTCGGATGAAGAGTGTCCAAGAGGCTTTCACCGGTCAAAGGGGGATAGGACAAACAAACGCCTCGCCGAGGGTACCAAGGGGCGGGGAAAACGCAAGGCGAGGCGCACACAAACTGGGGAGCATGGCTTCAGCGCTGAGGTCGAGGCGCACCTCCCCCAACCCCACCACGGAAGGTCGGCAGTGGGCGCGAGGCCATGGATGGCGAAGAGTCGTGCAAACCCGGAGGGTTGCGAGCAGGATGCGAGCAACTACGCCACTCCAAACTCGTGGCGGCACTTCGGGCAACGTACACGAACGAAGCCGTGCGCTCGAATCCCACACCGAAGGAAGCCACGCAGCTCTCTGACGACAAAGCGCGACAGGTGAACAGCGACAATTGCTTTGGCCTGGCGTTTTTGAGCGCCATTTCTGAGCGCTTCCAACTCGGACATGCGCTTTGCTGCAGTCAACGGGTTCTCCCAAAGCGGCCCACTCTTGGCCTCGCTAATCGCCGCATCAATCTGCGCTATCGCCTCACTGGCCTGGTTGTCGATCTTTTTCAGATAGTCCTCGAGATCCTTCTGCAGAGCTGCCTCCAAATGCCGACGAAAGCGCTCCGAAGCTGGCAGCGGCTCGGGAAGCCCGCTGGCGCCCATCGCTGCACCTGAGCGCAGCCCCTCCGCCTCAGGCGGGAGGTCCGAATACAGCCGCTCCTGCGCCGCCGGGCTCAAAACCAGCCCCTCTGCCGCAATCCCTCCACCAAGCAGTGCTGCCGCTGCCGCCTCGGCCTCAGCCTCGAGGTCCGGCTGACCGCCCGCTGCATCTTGTTCTTCTGCGGCATTTTCCTTGGGATCCACCTCCCCTTGGGCGCGCGCCGCCATGGGCCCGCCGGCGTCACCCGCACCCTCTGCCTCGACCTCCTCTTCAGGGGCCACGGCGCGCGTCGGCGACAAAGCCGGCTCGGCCCCCTGGCCTTGCCCTCCTTCCATCTCGCCTCCTTCCCCGAGGGTGAGGCCGCTGCGCTGCTGGGCGATGTGGGCCACCTCGTGCACCATCACCGCCGGGTCAGCGATCACCTCTGCCGAGGCCACCCCAATGCGCGCGCCGCCATGGGCGTAGGCCGTCTTGCCAGCGGCCGCCAAGTCTTCATCGATGGCCACGGGCAACTCAGCGTAGGTGGCACCAAAAGCCGCCTCGACGCTCTTGACCCAAGGCTGCGCAATGGCGCCAAGCCTCTGCGGTGCTGCCAGCGCTACCACATCGTCGCCGAATGGAGAGATCTGGCCGAGGAAACGTGGGTCCTGCGGCGGAGCGCTGCTCAGCGTCAAGAGCCCGAGCTTGCGGCGCTCCGCCGCGATGGCGCGCTCCAAGTGCTGGGACGCGATCTGCAGGGGGATCTGGCCAGATGGGGCCTCGCGCAGCGCCAAGGCGGCAGCGCCGTATTGCCAGGCCTTGGCTTCCAGCCAGTCGAGTTGGGGTACGAATCGCCCTTTGCCGCGGTGCTCATCTCGCCCCATCACGGCCCGGTCTTCGCCTCCGGCTCCTCCAGCAAAGCACGCCAGTCCAGCTCCACCACCTCGTAGCGGTTGGGAATGCCCAACTGGCCATATTCGCCGTGGCCCCAGCACGAGACGCGACCATCTGCGTGGCGAGCGCAGGCGAAGCGGCCGCCGACAGCGATCTGCACCGCGTCCTCGAGCCCTTCGATGCGATGGGGAGCAAGACCAAAAGGCCAATCATTGCCCCAGCAGCTTACCCATCCGTCCCCATGTAGCGCGCAGTGATTGGCCCCCCCACTGACCGACTTGAATCCGCCGCCAAGCCCTTTGAGTTCGATCAGTCCGTCAACAGGGTCGGTGTGGCCTTGGCCGAGAGAAGCCCGGTTATTGAATCCCCAGCAATAGACCCGCCCCTCTGACTTGGTCACAGCACAAGCATGTGCCGCCCCAACCGTCAGAGACTGGACACGCCCAAGAGCTTCGAATGGCTTGGCGACGACGCAGAAGTCCTCCAATTCTTCAGATGAACACTCTGCGTCGGGCAGCTCGGGCACCCTTCCCCAACAGACGACGTGGTCGTTTCTTCGGATGGCACAATCCATCTCACCGCCCGAATGAACCGATTTCACGCGACCAATGACGTCGCGGGTTGCTTGCTTTCCGCGATCGGGAAAGAAATCCCAGTACGAAATGAAGTCTCCTGGACCATAGTACGCGTCGCCTGCGCAGTAGACCTTGTTGTCGCTGTAGACCAGGCAAAGGCGACCACTCGTTAGCGAAAAGTCGCGGGCCAAGAGGGTGACGGGGGAACCGTTCTGGTCTTTGTCAAGGGGATAGAGGCGGGAATTGATACACTTGATGCGGCCGTCGGTGTAGCGTGCACAGGTATCGCTGCCGGAGAGGCCGAGTTGGACGACACCTCCATGAAACACCTCCACCTTCAGCGGCACCGCCCAGCGTTTCCAGGTTGTCTCTCGCCCAAGCAGTCCATCTTCGTTGCTACCCCAGCACCACACCGATTCGTCCTTGCGTTTGACGCAGGCATGCTCAGATCCCGCCGCCAAATCCACGGCGTCGTCAATGTCCGGGATGAACAGTGGCGTCGCGCTGCTCGTCGGGCGAGGGGGCACGCCGAGTTGGCCATAGATGTTTGCGCCCCAGCATAAGACACGCTCGTCGGGAGTGACTACACACATGTGGAAAACCCCCAGACTCATGTCAATGACTGATTCTGAGAGTGGAAGAAGCTGGGGCGTTCGGGTTATTGGGTCGTCTTGTCTTGAGCCGTCAGGGTGTGTCGGATCATAAGGCCAAGGCACACGCCCCCAGCAGGCTAGCTGACCTTGGGCGCTGCGGGCACAGTTGTAGTACTGGGAACTGGCCAACTGAACCGCATCAAAGGGCAACTCCACGGGCAAAGGCTCATCGATGTTAGTCCGTCGAAACTCGTCTGCTTGACCCAAGGTACCTGAGTGGTCCGAAAAGCCTGATGGGTGAAAGCACCCCACATGATGCCTGTCATCCAACAGGCAATGATAGTCATGACCTGCTGTCAGCTGAATGACTTGTCGCTGGTCTTTGGGGCTTATCAACGGTGTCCATTTATCGAGTTGGTCTGGGCGGGGTTTCCTCGACCAGTAGGCACGATTGTGCCAGCATCCCCAAGCTCCATCCAGGAATCGCGCACAGCCGTTAGTCCGCCGAAAAACAATCTCTTGTGCACTTGGGGCTGAAAGAGTCTCTAAAAGTTCCATGCGATCATCTTCTTGGTACCACATCGAAATCTGCTCATTGACGAGAGAAAACCAAATCTCGCCGTCCACCGACAGACGTGGTGGTGCAACACCTTGCGCCCAGGAAAGATCGATTCCTGGACATTGATAGGAGCCGTCACTATGATAGGTGCATAGTGCTTCATGAGGCCACAAATCAACTACATCCTCCCGTTGCGAAAGAAGTTCGGCAGCGGAGCCGATACAGTGCAGCTTATGCGCATGTCGCCAGAGACAGGTGGTGCTGCGGATGGCACGCAGAGAGTAGTCTGCGACTCGGGCAGCGCGATTGGAGAACAGCGGGTCTTCGCGTTCCATCTCTGAAGATGTTGTCCTATTCTGTTCTTTCTGATTGTCGGGGCTTAGCGCTTCGTCACTGAGACTTCTTTCCTGTCGCGACTCACTGTCGAGGCTGTGCTCAGGTACGGTGGCCCGGCAGGAGACCAGCATGACGGCGAATACCAAGCAATTGAACCTATACATGCCACTCTCCTTAAAGCTTGGTGTTGATGCCTTCATGCAGCATACGGAGGTTGTCGTGGACCCAAGACACCCGCTGCCAGGGTATGCCGTGTCTGTCTTCCTCCTCTGGAAACTCTTCTTTGAGAAGGGTCTTTAGCCTGGCTTCGTACTTATCCCAATGGCGATTGACCAACTCCCAGAAGGCCTGCGCCACAGGGTAGTAACTCCAGTGCCAGCGCTCTTCGACGATGGCCACGAATTCTCCTTTCTCGCGCTTGTATTTGTTCCGGAGGTTCTCGTCCACCCCCTCTGCGCCCTGGTAGGGACGGAAGAAGCCGTACCTCCAGGCGTTTACGTTGAGCCACTGGAAGTGGCTGTGGTAATCGCCTCCCTTCTCGAAGGCCGAATTCTTGGTCTCTCCGATATCGAACTCAGTGCCCAAAGCATGACGTGACATTCCGGGCACTGCTCTTCCATGATTCGTATGCGAGAGGATCTTTTTCTGAAACGCTTCGAACACTTCTCGTGATGATCCGACGTCGGGGGCATCAGTCGTTCGCCGCTTATCAAACTTCCGTGTCCAAGGCCCTACCTGTTCTTTAAGGGGCCGATGAAACGACTTGAGCGGGATCTCTTTGAGTTTGTCTGTCGTCATTGCGGCACGCATCTGCTCGAAGCGGGCCTTTGCCTCCGCCGCCCCGAGCATCAGCAGCTTCTCGACACATTTCAGGCCATCTGCGGCTTCAGGCAGCTTGGTGACATCCTTGGAGCCCTTGGCCAGACTCAGACCATCCTCCGCTCTCTTACTCTGCTGCCCAGTCACCCAATTCAACACCGCATCCCTGTCCACTTCCCAGGCTACCTCCAGCCGCGCAAGCCAGGCCTTCTGCGCCGCATGCACATCTTCCTGCTTCTCGAACTGAGCGAAGCCCTGCTTCACCTCCTCGCTCGCCTTCTCCGTCTCCTCACTCAGGCTGGCCTTGAATACCGCCGAGTGGTCACTCTTCCAACGCTCGAGCCAGCCCTTGGCTGGTGTTGCCGCCCCCTTCAGTTCATCAGAAAGCTCCCCCGAGGCATCATCGTTTGCCAGGTGGCGGTCACGAATCGCCAACAGATCGCCACTTATTCGGTCGTATTCACCAATGAGCTCACCCATACACGCCTGCTGAACGCTCATCGGAAAGCGAGCGACCTCACTCGCCATCCCCTCAAAATCACGGCTTACGCTTTCCCAAGCGCTCGCAGCAGCCCGGCTGACCTCCGCTGCGCGGCTCGGATCATGGCTGATGGGTGTTGCGTCCCCCTTGGCAAAAGCCTCTGCAAGAATACTGGCAAAACCTTGACTGTGTTTCTGGTAATTTAAATGCAAATTACCCTGCGCCGTGCTGAGAACTTTCCGGGACGCTTCCTTCGCCTTTAGGTCCTCGGCATCCCTGTGCGCCACTGACTTGCTTTCGATCTGATCGAGCTTGTCGCTAGCGGCGCGCATCTTGTTGAGAGCATCACGGGCCTGCCTTTCAAGATCCGCCCTCGCTTGGGCCTGACGTTTTTGAGCGCCATTTCTGAGCGCTTCCAACTCGGACATGCGCTTTGCTGCAGTCAACGGGTTCGCCCAAAGCGGCCCACTCTTGGCCTCGGCAATCGCCGCATTAATCTGCGCCATCGCTTCATTGGCCTGGGTATCGATCTTTTTCAGATAGTCCTCGAGATCCTTCTGCAGAGCCGCCTCCAAATGCCGACGAAAGCGCTCCGAAGCTGGCAGCGGTTCGGGAAGCCCGCTGGCGCCCATCGCTGCACCTGAGCGCAGCCCCTCCGCCGCAGGTTCGAGGTCCGAATACAGCCGCTCCTGCGGCGCCGGGCTCAAAACCAGCCCCTCTGCCGCAATCCCTCCACCAAGCACCGCTGCCGCCGCCTGGTCGGCCTCAGCCTCGAGGTCCGGCTGACCGCCCGCTGCATCTTGTTCTTCTGCGGCATTTTCATTGGGATCCACCTCCCCTTGGGCGCGCGCCGCCATGGGCGCGCCTGCGTCACCCGCACCCTCTGCCTCGACCTCCTCCTCAAGGGCCACGGCGCGCGTCGGCGACAAAGCCGCCTCAACTCCATCGCCTTGCCCTCTTTCCATCTCGGCTCCTTCCCCGAGGGTGAGACCGCCGCGCTGCTGGGCGATATGGGCCACCTCGTGCACCATCACCGCCGGGTCGTCAAGCACCTCAGCCGAGGCCACATCTATCTGCTTGCCGCTACGCGCGCAGGCTGTCTTGCCGGCGGCCGCCAAGTCTTCATCGAGGGCCACGGGCAAGTCAGCGTAGGTGGAACCAAAAGCCGCCTCGACGCTCTTGACCCAGGGTTGCGCAATGGTGCCAAGTCTCTGCGGTACTGCGGCCTCATCCTCGGTGTGAGGCGCTGCATGGCTGCCGAGGTGTGGGCCTCGCTGCTGCAAGGCCGCCATGGGTGAGTCGGGATGGTAAAAGGCACTTTGGATGCGGCGATGTGGGTCCTGCTGCGGGGCCAACATCGGGTCACGGAAGCCATGGTGCCGAGGTCGGTAAGCCTGCTCGGACTCAGAACTTTTCGCTGCTCCAGGGAGATCGTCTGCACCTTTCTTGTCGCGGTCAAAGATCTTCATTTTGGCTCCTCGTGCGGTGAGGGTTGCGGGGGGCGTGCGGCGCAGCGCTGCTCAGCGTCAAGAGCCCGAGCTTGCGGCGCTCCGCCGCGATGGCGCGCTCCAAGTGCAGGGACGCGATCTGCAGGGGGACCTGGCCAGGGGGGGCCTCGCGCAGCGCCAAGGCGGCAGCGCGCAGGATGACTTCCTTGATGTGCCCACCGCTCAGGGGGTGGTCATGGGCGATCTTGTTCAGGTCGATGGCAGGGTCCAGACGCAGCCCCGTTGGCAGCAACCCCTGCCACAGACGCAGGCGGTCGGCGGGGTCAGGCGCGGCGAAGTCGATCCGAAAACGGATGCGCCGCATGAAGGCCTCGTCGATGCTCTTCTCGTGGTTGGTCGTCAGGATGACCAAACCATCGAAGCGCTCGATACGCTGCAGGAGATAGCCGACCTCGAGATTGGCATAGCGGTCGACGCTGGTCCGCACCTCGGTCCGCTTGGCAAAGATGGCGTCGGCTTCATCAAAAAGGAGGATAATGTCGTTGCCCTGGGCCGCGTCGAAGAGCAAGGCCAGGTGTTTCTCGGTCTCGCCGATGTACTTGGAGACCAACTGGGAGAGGTCGACCCGGTAGAGCTCCTTGTCCAGGGCGCAGGCGATGGCCTTGGCAGCGTAGCTCTTCCCCGTGCCCGGGGGACCGGTGAAGAGCGCCGTGACCCCCAGGCCATAAGGAAGAGACTCAGAGAAGCCAACGGCATTGGCCAAGACATGCCGGTTCTCGATGTAGGAGAGCAGCTCCTCCAAGAGGCTCTGCCCCTCGGGACTGAGGATGAGCGCGTCCAGGGAGACCCGACCGCTCTCCGGTGTCGCCAAGGCCCCGAGACCATGGTCGGCGGCGGCGCGGGCGCTGGCACAGAAGCGCTCGAAACGCTGCTCCTCGCGCAGCCCCTTGCTCTCTTCTTGGAGCGCCGCCACGGACTCAGCGGCGGCCTGGGCGATCTGCCCCTCCGAGAGGAGAAAGCGCGCCCCTAGGTCCTGGCATTGCGCCTGGGTGAGCTGCCCGTGGGCGCTACCCTGCCACAGCCGGGTGCGCTCCTCGCGGTTGGGCAAGGCAAGGCTGATCTGCTGCAGTGGAGCCGTGGCCAACCATGGGCTGGGGCGGCTGTTGAGCAACCACAGCACCGCCGGAGGGCGCAGGGCCTTGGGCCACGTCTCGCCCAAGATGTTGTCCAGAAAGTGCGCCCAACGCGGCCCCTCTGTGACCTCCTCCAGGCCCGAGATGGCAATGGCCAGCTCGCCTAAGACCGCCATGGTGACCGCCTGGCGTAGGGCCCACTCCGTCGCCCCCTGCCCGAAAGTCTTGGCCAGGTCTACGCGCCAAAGACCACGGAGTCCAAGGCCCAAGGCCAGATGCGCGGCGACGTGGGCGCGGCCACTGCCGGGCGTGCCCACGATGGCGAAGGCAGGCTCTGCAGTGCGACTGTAGCTCGCCACGGCGCGCCTGACTGCGGGAACCAGGCGCGCTTGTTGGGAGGAAGGCAGTGGAGACAGCGCCTCGACTTGGACGATATGGCGCTGGTATTCGCGCTGGTCATCGCGACCACAAAACCAATCGAGGGTCTCGGGGAAGAGGCTCAGGGTGGCTTCGGAGGCTTCGGGCGGGGACGGGATTCCGACCAATTGGCAGCGGTTCATGGTGGTGTGGCGCAGCCAGGCAGAAGAAAGAGAGACGCTCGCAGTGCCCAAAACGCTTGGCTCGGAGAGGGGCCACTCGAGGGCCAGAAGTCGTAGCAGCACGTGCTGTTCATCCGCGTCGAGGTCAAGGCGAACGCAGAGATCGAGCCAGCGTGCCGCCGCTTCGTCACCCTCCTGGGCGCGGGCGGCGCAGTGGTCATGAAAGACCTGGAGCCTTGCTCCTTCTAGGAGCGCCTGCAGGCAGTGCTGGAGAAAGGGCGCGATCTTCTGGCCTTGGAGCGCCTGAATACAAGGCTCCTTGATTGAGACCAGGCTATACTTTGGGTTGAGCGAGATCATCGAAGCCTTTGGTACAGCGTTTTCGCCGACTGTCACACCATCTGGCGCCATGGCCAGCGTTGCGTGAGTGCGGATCGCTCCAATCATACCAACCTTCGAAAAATTGAAAAGCATACAATTATGAAGGTTTGTCGGACTTTTTTGGACGCGCTGCCGTTGAATCTCCGACCCCTTGGCTCAAGTGGTGAATATCTCTCCATATGCTATGGCTGTATTCAGCGCATTCTCTCCACGTCACCAGAGACTCGAGAGCGTAGACCTGAGCCTGGAGGCTGGAGGAGCACCCCACGCCCTTAGCCAGCAATCGTTCCAGGATCCACCACCGCCGCCGCCATCGACCGTCTCGTGCACCACGCCGTGATCCTTGCGTTCGCTGTCGGGAGCTATCGAACGGAGAATCGAAATGCCTGACTAGGCCCGCGCAAGAGAGCACGCGTAGCAAAAGCCTCGAACTAGCGCATTTCCCTTAGCCCGCAGGGAGAAAATACCTGAAAAGCCCG